>JAZQNM010000055.1:0-146644 GCA_045627305.1 Lachnospiraceae bacterium | reverse complement strand
AGGCATGCTGGAAGGGATGCCTGTTAAAAGTCTCTGTCTAAAAGAAAATCCGTCTGAATCGGTAAGATTTCGACGGATTTTTGTCAAAAAAAGGGCTATCGCCCAGCAAAAACTATTTGCTAATGCGACAGCCCCTTTTTTGCGCATGAAGGGCAAGATTTGCTTGACAGACTGAAAGTGGGATGTTATTTTAAAAGAAAGGTAGACGTGGAATCTATCTTTTTTAAGAAAGGGAGAATCGAAAATGAAGAGGATGTTCGTGTTGGCTTTGTGTTTGAGTATTGGCATGTTGTAGCGTCCATTACTTGTTGGATGGAATCCTTATATTTACATATGGGGAGATGAACGAGAGCGGGGATTTGGTTGTTACAGACATAAGATACTCGGAAAACTACAGCTTGACAGATTGTATGGGGCGAAGCATTAATTATCGCATAAATCCGGCTGATTTACCGTGATACAAGTGAATTTGTTTTTTTCCTGATAAGGAGGCATCAGATATGAGAAAGTATATATACCTTTTGGCTGCGCTCACATTGGTTGTTATTATGGCTTGGGGTGTGGGACAGCATTATGTCTCTTATGCTGCATCGGAGCGGTTCTATAATTCCGGCGGGGGAAAATCACAAAGGAAGACAGAAGAGCCGCTTTCAGACAGGATTGAACCAGTTCATGTGATAGAATATGGAATAGAGGATGGTAATTGTTTTGAAACTGGGTATTCTTCAGATAATGAGAATCATTTCCTCTATGAAGAGAAAGGTAACAGTATTCCCACACAGTTTTGGAATTTGTCTGTGAATACGTACCAGTTTTCGATTAATAATATGCATCAGTATGTATATACCAACTATTATTTCGCGCCAGATTCAAATTGTTGCATTGCCATGAGCATGGGAACTCTGAATTCTGGAGGAAACAATGTCACAATAAACATGTATGAAACCACAAATAATATATGCGTTGCATCTTGGACAGGCAACCCGCAGAGCATCGCAGGGCTCGGGTGGACAGATCTTAATCCGAACAAGTTTTATTATTTCAAATTTATAATAAGTAGTGGGACGCTTTCAGGAGGCGGAACTGTTTTGCATGATTGACGATTGATTGTTTCTTATGCAATGGTGTATTATTGAAAAAAGTTGTTTGAAAGGAACTTGGGAATGCAAATCACGGAAGCAGAGTGGAAGATTCTGGAATTGTTATGGGGCGAGCCGATGACAATTACACAGTTGACAAAAGCCTTGTTTGACGAAACTCGATGGAAGAAGAATACTATTATAACAATGTTGAATCGGATGGTTGATAAAGGCGTTATCAGTTATAAAACCGGGGCAAAAGCAAGAGTGTATTACGCTGTGGCAACGAAGGAGGAATTGGGGGGAATTCAGGCCAAAGGGCTATTAAGGCGCTTTTTTAGCGGGAACAGGTCCCTGATGATTAGTGCTCTGGTACAAAAGGAAAGACTAAAGGAGTCTGAAATTGAAGAACTCTGCAAGTTACTCGGCATAGAAAGAGTGAAAAAATGATCCTGATATTAAAGTCGACGCTGATTGTAACAGCCTATTTGATTATTCGCAGTATATGTGTAAAGAAGATTAGTTGGAGAAGGGTATATACTCTCGGGCTTCTTCCGGCGTGTAGTCTGACTGCAATCCTGTTTACCTCATCAAATAAGGATTTTTGGGCATGGATAATTCTGCGATGCGTAAATGTATGCGCAAAACCTTTCCGAGGAGTTCACCAACTGTTTACCGGGGCAGAAGGTTCGAAGAAGGATTTCAGCAGACAAGTGGTAAATCTCCTAAACTGTTCGGAGGGAACCATAGCAAAAACAATATGGCTATTGGGAATGATAATTGTGGCAGGCTACTATAACTTGGTTTTTATACGCTTGGTGCTGATGCTTATACAGAATAGTAAGAAAGTTGATGTCGAAGCAGGAACGGAGTTTACTGTTAGAGAGACTTCTTCTACAAGAATTCCATTCCTTTTATGGAATGAGATATTCCTTCCCTGCGGATTAACCTTGAGAGAAGAACAATGTCAATATGTGATAAAGCATGAAAAACAGCATTATTATCAAGGCGATGCGATATGGAATCTGTGGAGGATTCTATTGTCTATTGTGTTCTGGTTTCACCCGTTAGTATGGTTTTTCTGCCGATTATCCAGGAACGATAGCGAGTTTTCTTGCGATGAGCAAATCACGGAGACTATGAACCATGAGCAGAAAGGAGGGTATTGTACAACGTTATTATCGTTCGCAACGAACATGGAGTACGGGAAAGCAGATTCACAGGAAGTATCTTGTCTCTCAGGTAAACTTATTCATGAAAGAATATACACCATTATGAAGTCCACAGGACAATACAAAAGAAAATGGATTTTGTTTATGTATTCCTGTATGTTTCTGCTTTTTTTCACATGCTTTATGGTAGGAGCGGCGTGGAAAAAACATTGCAAGGAAGCCTCTTATGCAAATGTAGTTGAGTATCCGTTTGAATAGTATTCTGGCATCAAAAACATTTTTCGAAAATATCAGCTATAAGTCGGGGGACAATGCGAGAGTATACTCCGCTTTTGTAACTAAGGAGCTTCTGCAGACAGGAACAGGGCAAATGTAAAACATATTCAGGAGGGGTTTATGAAAAAAATAATTGCTTTTGTTTTAAGTATTATGGTACTATTGCGGCCTATATGTGCGTCCGCTTATTCTGTACTGCCAATCGCATATTGGTACTCGAACAGCTCAGATATAGGCTTTTGGGCAAGCACGCCTACCATCTCAAGGATAAAGCTTAATACCAATTCTACTTTTTACTTTGAGGACGGATATTCTCGTGCAAGAAGTCAGTGGTCGGTAGCAGGTATAAGTACTACAAGCATTGGGTCAAGTACATCAGCCCAAATAGTATGTAGAGGCGGAACGGTCAATGAAATTGTCAATGCTGGAACCGGAATTACTGCATCGACTCTGAATGGACTCAATGGTATAACTTACATTAGTTCCACTTTTCAAGATTATCTTAGTTATAATGGCAGTCAGAAAGTTCTTAGAAAGTTGAGTTCTGCCGATGTTTACATTGTTGATAATGGTAATACATTAAATGAGCAAAAGAATACTTTTATACATGAAGTAGGCCACGCGCTTGGATGGTTTGGTCATTCAACTGTAAGCTCAGACGTTATGTATACTTACGGGACAAGTATAATAACGCTGACAACGCGAGACAAAGATCATTTAACGCAGGTCTATTGATAAGGATTGGAGGACAAATATATGAAGTTTAGTATTTTATCAACACTGGTTGTATTGTTGCTGCTTTTATCAAGCTGCGGGGTTGCTGTAAAGGGTTCGGCAGACATCGATGACAGTGGTGATACTTCGGTGAAGGATGCGGCTTTCGAGCCTCAATGGGCAGGCTGGACTTTAGACAGGTTTCTGGAAGAATCATCATGTGTGTTTTACGGAAAGTGTACAGGTAAAGCGGCCGGTAATAACGGAGGAACCGAACTTCGGTTCGATATAGAAGAGGTTTATAAGGGCGCGTACGATCCGGAAGTAGAGCTATTCTATTCTATTTTCCCAGAGCCGTTTAAAGAGGGAAACTATTATCTGCTGTTTTGTGGGCGCGATGCGTCTGTTTACAGCAGAAAAGACTGTTACGGCATAAGTACAGTAGTTTGCGAGTCTGATAATGGCCTGTATCACGAAGGAATTTTTGATTTTAATGAAAAGGACATGGATGGGGTTCTCGCCGTTGCAAAAGCATATGCCGCAAATCATCCTGATACCAAAGATATCGTTATCAATAACGATTACTGCAGGTCGGATGATTTGAAAGAAATATATGATTACGCATCTGTTGTGATTTCAGTCCGCATAACGGGGATCATGGACAACACAGTTGCAGACCGCACCTCATATACATTTGAAGTGAAAGATGTTCTGAAAGGTACTGTAAATGGAGAGCAATGGGTTACAGCCTTTAAGGATTCTATGACTGTCGGGGAGGAGTATATTCTTCTGCTCGACAAACCTGAAGAAACATCTGTATTTTATATAATGTGCTCGCCAAGGAGTATTCTTGCTGCATCCGGATCTGATGCAGAGCTGGTATGGTCATTAAACGAATAAATGTAACAAGAAAGGCAAATAGGAATGGTATAATACACGTGTTTTAGAGTTTGCAGAGTTGTTCAATCAAAACACAAGCCGGGAACAATCTGCCTGTTATCAATCAACCCGGATAGCATCAGCAGGTAAAGGCTATATAATACATACATCATAGAAAATCAAAAGAATCTATACACCACAGCACACATTTCCTAAACGGATTTGGGTGGGTTTGGTGGAAAGTGAGCCGTGTCAGGCGGCTCACTTTTTTTGGATATACTAAAAAGGTATGTCCCCCCGTCCCCCCTGTTACACTTTCTTGTTTCATTTTTCTTAATTTCGTGCTATAATGATAGAAATGTGAAATTTACTTTTGGGAGGTTTACATTATGGCTATGATGGAAAGACCCGTTGTCAGCACGCTTGCTAACGGCGGCAAAACATTTGAACACGAATTTGAGAAGTTCTTTCTCAAGGTTTATGTTCCGGCTAGCGATATCGATGGGGAGGCATTGAACTACACATTTCGCCAGCCGCTTCTTCTTGTATTTGAGGAGAAACGGATGAGTATGGATGAGGCAGTTGCATTTGCCGATAATACCGGACTTGCGGAAATCGCATCCAAGGTTGACGGCAATGTCCTGTTCGTATATCCTACAGCGGAAAATGGCTGGGCAGGCGCAGATGAGAGCTTGTATGCCGGTGTTATCGCTGAAGTTAAGATGAATCCTTTCTATAAGGACGGCATCTGTGAAATTACGGATTTCTTCACCCGTGAATACAAAGGCTGTTATGTTCGAGGTGCTATATTCCGTGCGGATATCTATAGCTATGGCGCTTCTGCGGACTATGTTGCGAAGAATCTGTTAAAGACACTGCAGGGCGAGTACCTTTGGGGACCCGGCGAGATTACGCCCGCTATGTGCTCTATGCAGGGATTAAGCGTTGTTCCCACCCCGGAGCGTAAGGATATCGGTATTCTCAGCGTCGGCAACAGCGATGAAATCAATGCAGGATTTGCGGGATGCGAGAATCTTCTTGTGAAGGCAGAAGCTGATTACAAGGCTGATTTTTATAACTTTGTCCGTAAGTTTAAGGTTTGGTGCGGTGTGATGGAATATGAGCCTGATTTCCCGTCTCTTAACATGACAGAGGAACCGGGTATCGTAACCGTAAAGACCTCTGAAGATAACCGTGGAATTTATAAAGACACCGAAGAGCATAAGGTTGGATACTTTGCTTACTATAACAACGATGCTTTCGACAAGGGACCTGCTCCTTTGATGCTCGGTTTCCATGGCGGCGGTGATTCGACGATGTTTCTGACATTTGTCTCCGGATGGTGGGAAGTATGCCACAAATACGGCTTCCTCTATGTAGCATTGGAGAATCATCAGAACATTACGGCAACCGAAGTGGTTGAAGTTCTCGAACACCTCAAGAAACGCTACAACATTGACGAGCATCGTATCTATGCAACCGGTTTCTCAATGGGAAGCGGAAAGACATGGGATATGTTCCAGGAGTATCCGCAGCTGTTCGCAGGTATGGCACCTGCCAGTGCTCTGTTCCCGGTCTATAATAACCCGTTCGGAAAGGATCTTGGCGACAAGCTTAACAAGACAGTTTCGGTTCCGCTTTTCTATTCCGGCGGTGAACATTCTCATGTTCCGGAACTTCCCCGTCAGGCAGCCAGCGGACTGGAGCGGATTCAGTATGCGGCAGAGGTTAACGGTCTGAAGAAGGCTAAGGATTTTGCAGCGCTTAGTTTTGAAACGAAGGATTCCTGGGCGGATCCTATCTGGGGTGTCAGCGGTGACCGCATTGAGAAGCTTTACGATGAAAGCAGGGACAGTACTTTGACACTTCATTACTTCGACAGTGAAGACGGAGTATGCCGCACCGTATTCTCCAGTGTCGATAATCAGGTTCACGAGAGCAGAAGACATACCAATGATACGGCTTGGCAGTTCCTTTCCAAGTTTACCAGATAACGAACGATGGCTCCGAAATTCGGAGCAGACAACCCAATATAGCAGGAAAATGACCCTGAAATCCATGAGCGAGGCTGTTTTTTGCCTCGCTCATGGTGTTTTTTTGGCATGAGAATCCGATGACAAAATGCGAATGACAAAACTCTGTAATAAAGTAAGTACTAAGTGCTACAAAGATAGAACAAAATGTTCTACTACTGTAGTAAAGGAGAATTGGGAGCGGATTTCGGGACAAAATGGTCTGCGGGAAGTCTCAAAACCGACGGTTTTGACGCGCAAATCATATAGAAACGTGCAAAAATTAGCCTATTCTTTGAAAAACGCGCGGACTGCTGGAGACGGTAAGAGGAGGTTCCGGGCACCCGAATCGAAAAGAAGAGGTAAAAAACGGATTTTTCGGTCCGGAATTGTCTGCTCGGAGTGACGAAAAGGGATTTTTTCTACAGGATAAGTCTGAAATTTTGCACAATTTTCTTCAAGTGTAGTCAAAATTTCTACAAACGTAGGAAATTCGAAATGAGAAAATGTGTAAGATTATCTGTCATTTGAATTTGAGATAATTGGAAAAATGTGAAAAATGTCGCTGCACTATTGCGATTTTTGCCCTTTGGGGGTATGATTTTCCGCATGAAAGGTGCATTATGCATATTATTTAGAAATATTTAATACTTACTATCATTTTCGGTGTTGAAATAAAGAGGATTTTTTGTGGGAAAGGATGGAAAAAGGGATATGATTCAGACGAATGAGAGAGGAAAAATCAAAAAGAAGGGAATAGGAAAGCGTGCATTTTCGTGGATGCTTGTCTTCATCATGGTTATTTCCATGCTGCCGACTGCGAAGAGAGCGGAAGCAAGAACCGATATGTCTATTACGATAAACGGCGCGAAGGGATACAGCTTTGCATTTAACGGCGAAACGATTAACGTGACTTCCGATTCGCAGAAGTACACGTTTACTTCCGCAAAAAATTCCACATATTTGATTTCCTGTACAAATGTGCCGGACCATTTTACTTATGCTTTATACAGCGATAACAATCATAATAATCCTATTACAAAGGGAACCAACGGATATCAGCTGACCACGAATAGTAACGAGTATTGGACTAAAGGAGAAAACGGTGCTTCTACTGGTAATTTTACTAACACTTCTAATTTGAATTTATATTTTGTATTGAATCCGACGGAGTATTCGATTACCTGGAATGCAAACGGCGGAACGATCAGCGGAACCGCTCCGACGAAATATACATATGCTGCGGACGGTGGGGTCACAAAGTTCCCGACGGCGACTTATCCCAATGGAAACAGAGATTTTATCGGCTGGTATTCGGATTCTGCACTGACGCACCTTGTAACAGCCTTGCCGGATTCCTCTGTTGATGGCAATGCAACACTTTATGCAGGTTACGGAAGTGAATATACCGAATATAAGTTTTATGATGTGAACGGAGATTTAATCGACCGTCAGGTTATTAAAAAGGGCGATAGGCTTCGTCGTCCGGAGGCACCGGCTGTAGATGAAGACAAGGAGGAATTTCTTGGCTGGTTTGATAAGGCCAGCGGTAAAGAGATTGATTTTGATACCCCCAGCCGGTTTTCTTCAACCGTTCAGGTACAGGCTAAGGTTGAACCGGTTTATCATGTTTATATCATGACGGAACAGTTTGGAACCTCCGGTTCGGAGTATCGTTCTGTTTTCAGAACGTTGAACGCAAAACCGAGTAACAGTTATAAGGTTACAATTCCGAATGATTATCAGGGTACAGTCGGAACAGCGGAGTATTATTATGATTCCGCCGATACAGACCCGAGTAAAGCAAACGGATTTATTCCCACTCAGGAGTATACGGTTGGGCCAAGTGGAGACCTCAAACCGAATCAGGAGCTGTATCCATTTCTTGTAGATTCATTTTGGGTTACCTTTTTCACGAATGGTGCAGAGAATGAGATTGATTCGGTACTGGTTGCCAACGGGAAAACATTGGATTTAACTAAGGTTAAAACTCCGATAAAGAATAAATACCTTTTCGATGGCTGGTATGACAATCCCGGTTTTACGGGTAGCGCTTTGACGAAGATTACACCTACATCGAATGTATATCTCTACGCGAAATATAAAATCGATACTTCTAAAACGAGTAAGTATACCATTGTATATTGGGGTGAGAATGCGGATAATCCCGGATATTCTACGATGGGAAAGCCTACGGTTATTTCGACAACGACCGATAGCGAAATAAAGCTTAACAACACTACAATAGCTCTTCCTTCCGGCACTACAGATTCGTCATATATGGAACTGGATTTAGTAAAGTCTAATATTACGAAGTCCGGTAATGAATATATTACAGGTAAGAAGGTTACCGCAGACGATTCAACCGTCATCAATGTTTTTTATAAAAGAATTCAATACACGATTAAGGCTGATTTCTCCGGTAAGGATATTGATACGTCTACTCTTCCGGAAGGAACAGCCACGGGAATTGTGTATATGAACGGCGGAAGTGCAGAGACTCGTGATGCTTATGCATATTACAATGCAACGGAAAAGGCCTACTATCTTGTAGCCAAAAAGGATCAGACATTTTCCGGCTTATGGCCAAGACCATATAGTGCTGACGGCACCGAAATTGTTAAGCAATATGGTAACTGGGCAACCACAAGACATTCCATGACGTCGGATATGTGTGAAGACTCTTCGAATTATACGAATATAATAACGCCCACTTGGACCGATGCATCCGGTAAAAAAACAACGGTAACCTACTATCTGGAAACTTTGAATGGCGCAGAGGATGAGGGGGCAACACTGCACAGTGGTCGATATTATTCTAAAATTAATAAATATACGGAAACATTTGTATACTCCGGAAGTTTATCTGCAAAAACAATCACAGGATACAACACTGGAAGCGGAAATAATAATACTTTCTATTATACCCGAAAATCCTATAAGCTTAATCTGGTCAACTACGGTGATTCGAAGCAGTACACAACCAGGTATGGTGAGGATATAACAAAATATATCGGCCAGGCGCCGGCTCGCCCGACTTTGGCAGTAGACCCTGCACGAAATGCCGAGTATATATTCGTGGGCTGGTTTACTGTTGAGCCGGAAATGGTTTCCTATGATGCAACCTGGGATGCGACGGCCGGGAAGTGGGTTCCCGTAACCGGTTCTACTGAGCCGTTTTACGGTAATACTATGCCGGATGTCGGTGACGATAACAGTACGTTTACGTTATACGCTTACTGGTGGCATCCGCCGGTAGATATTGATATCAACGTTAATATTATTTCCAATAATGTTATCTTTACCGTTCCTTATGAGCATTCCATGACCGATGTGGATGATTATGAGGTTTCACCCGGATACAATGGCTATGATGGTCTGCTTAAGTTTATTGATGCAAACGATAAGATTTTGATTCACTGGGCTGATAAGTACGGTAACATTGTTGATCCGAATAAGAAACTGACCGAAGATACCGAGATATTTGCAGTCTTTTTGGATGACGGATATACGGTTACCTACGATGAGGGAGATGCTACCGTAGAGAGCGGCGAGTCTGTGCCGGTTGATGATAAGCTTTATCAGGTTGGCTCCTATGCCATTGCGAAATCTCCGGATCATCTGATTGCTCCTGATGACGATGCAACATCCGACCTGAATGACAAGAAGGTATTTGCAGGCTGGAAGAATTCAGTAAACGGTGAAGTATATTATCCCGGTGAGTCGATTCCGGTTGCTACCGATGTCACACTGACAGCGGTATATGAGAGCAATACCGAGTATTATAAGCTTACCTATTATAAGAATGATGGTTCGACGGATGCCTATGAAACGGAAGAGGTTTACGTTGTTAATGACGGAATTTACCAATCCACTATGGTAGACTATGACTCTACCGGACTTGGAAAGCGTCATGCCATTGAAGCACTTGGCTGGGGCGAGAATGCTTCCGATACGGAACCGCTGACGGAATTCCGTGTAAAGAAGGACGCTGCAAAGAATAATGTGTACATGCTCTGGTCGCCGATGGATGAAATCACAATCAGCGGTACGGTTGTCTGGGAGGGTGACAATGAAATTGTACGTCCGACCAGCGTTGACGTAAGCCTGTATCGGCAGATTCCCGGCGGTTCGAAGGAGATGGTTACGGGTTCCACAACGGCTGTAACAGGCGATGAGTGGGAAGTAAGTTTTGACGGTCTTCCTCCGTATACGGCAGATGATAAGGAAATCGATTATACGCTTCAGGAGGAGACTCTTGACTATTATTCGACCGTAATAACCGGTAATATGGATGACGGTTATGTAATAACGAATACCTTTACGGCATATTTACTTACGTATGACGGTCTGGATGGTGCGTCCTTCCAGGGCGGCACGAACCCGAACCTTTATACCGAAGATACGGAAACATTTACCCTGATTAATCCGACCAAGTACGGTTACGATTTCCTTGGCTGGAGCGGAACGGGGATTAGCGGAACATCCAAAGAAGTAACGATTGCTAAGGGCTCGACGGGAGATCGTACCTACACGGCTAACTGGGAAGCTGCCGATCAGGAGATTTCGTTTACTTCCGAAATGGAAAATGAAACGGATGACCCTTCCGATACTACGACGGTTCCTTATCTTGAGAAGATTAAGGTTGTTCTCGGTGACGGCACATGGACGTCGGTTCCTGCCAATCTTGAAGCGACTGCCGAGGATAACGTTTATGTGGTAAAGGGTCCTGTTTCCATGACTGATCCGACGCCGGCAGTAAGCGGAACCATCTTTACCGGATGGACGGTTACGGACGGAAGCAACGGTATTACGAAGGTATTTACCGCCAATTATGAGGCGGATGAAGTCGGCGACAAGGACGGAAGCGGCAATGATAAGGGTGACGGTATTCCTGATAAATACCAGATTCTGGTGACCTATCAGGTGGTACACGGAACCTGGTCCGATGATACAACGGCAGGTATCACGGAGTATGTAACCTTAAAGGATGCGAACGGCAAGTGGTCCGAGAGCGGAAGTGCCGATATTTCAGCAACGAAGCCTACCGGAATGAAAGCGAATACCGGATATGGAAATGGCGCTTGGAATAATACAAGTAACACGGTAACTGTTTCAACACCATCCACACCATTCATCTATACATTTTCTCCTATTGCTTATTCTATTACCTATATCCTTAATGGGGGAGATGTAACCGGTAATCCAACAGAATATACGATTGAGAGCGCAGCAATTAAGCTGAATAATCCCAGCAGAACCGGCTATACCTTTGAAGGCTGGACCGGTACCGGATTGTCAGCGGCAACCAATCCTGTCAACATCCCTTCGGGCTCCATCGGAGACCGTGTCTATACGGCAAATTGGAAAGCAGATTCGAAGAATGTTATATATTCTCCGGTACAGGATACGGATGCAGTGCCGGACGATGCGAAAGTTGAATTATGTTTTGATGACTTGATTAAGATTGTCTATGAACCGGGCGTTTCATGGACAGCACCATATTCCCTTGAGGCCACCGCTGAGACCGGTGTCTATAGAGTATTTATGCAGGCAACGATTCCGGACCCGATTCCTGCCGATGGAGATATATTCCTTGGGTGGGAAGTAACAGACGGAACCGGGAATATCAAGAAGATATTCACTGCAAAGTACGCTGAAGATAACCTGGGTGGAAAAGACGGAAACGGCAATGATAAGGGTGACGGAATTCCGGATAAGTATCAGGTACTGGTAACCTATAAGATAGTACACGGAACCTGGAACGACGACACGACAGCCGATATCAAGGAGTACGTAACCTTAAAGGATACAAGCGGCAAGTGGTCCGAGACCGGAAGCGCGGCGATTACGAAGCCTACCGGAATGAAGGCTAATACCGGATATGAGAAGGGTGCATGGGATAATACCGCTACGACTGTAACGAAAACATCAAACTTGACATTTGTCCATACCTTCACGGCTATCACTTACACGATTTCTTATGAAGGACTTGACGGAGCAACCGTAAGCGGCAATCCTGATTCCTACACGGTTGAAAGTGCGGATATCACTCTGAACAATCCGACTAAGGAAGGCTATACATTCCTTGGATGGACCGGAACGAACCTGACAGAAGCTTCCAAGAGTGTAACGATTGCTTCCGGTTCTGTCGGAAACCGCAGCTACACGGCGACCTGGCAGGCTAATGATAAGAGTGTTTCTTATTCGCCTGTTCAGACGGATGACAATGAGCCGAATGATGATGCGATTGTCCTGAAGTATGACGATAAGATTCAGGTGATTTATGCACCTGGTACATGGACCTACTATGACCCGCTTAAGCCTACGGCTACCGATGGTATATTCATTGTTAAGGGTAATGTTACTATCGTTGACCCGACACCGGAAGACGGCTCCGTATTCCTTGGCTGGGATATCGATGTACCCGCAAGCGGAGACATCAAGGCAATCTTTACGGCGAAGTACGAGGGCGACGAGGTTGGCGGCAAGGACGGAAGCGGTAACGATAAGGGCGACGGTATTCCGGATAAGTATCAGGTACTGGTAACCTATAAGGTTGTAAACGGAACCTGGTCGGATGACACAACGGCCGATATCAAGGAGTACGTAACCTTAAAGGATACAAACGGCAAGTGGTCCGAGAGCGGAAGCGCGGCGATTACGAAGCCTACCGGAATGAAGGCTAATACCGGCTATGAGAACTGTGCATGGAATGTCAGTGCTACGACTGTAACGAAAACATCGAACTTGACATTTACCCATACCTTCACGGTTATCACTTACACGATTGATTATGAAGGAATTGACGGAGCAACCGTAAGCGGCAATCCTGATTCCTACACGGTTGAAAGTGCGGATATCACTCTGAACAATCCGACTAAGGAAGGCTATACATTCCTTGGATGGACCGGAACGGATCTGAGCAGCGCATCCTTTAGCGTTACGATTGCTTCCGGTTCTATAGGAAACCGCAGTTATACGGCGACCTGGCAGGCTAATGACAAGAGTGTTACTTATTCGCCTGTTCAGACGGATGACGATGAGCCGAATGATGATGCGATTGTCCTGAAGTATGACGATAAGATTCAGGTGATTTATGCACCGGGTACATGGACCTACTATGACCCGCTTAAGCCTACGGCTACCGATGGTATATTCATTGTTAAGGGCAATGTTACTATCGTTGACCCGACGCCCGCAACCGGATATGTCTTTATCGGATGGGATGTCAAGGATGGAACGGGTGATATCAGGAAGATATTCACGGCGCAGTACGAGACTGATAACTACGGCGGCAAGGATGGCAACGGAAACGATAATGGTGACGGCATTCCGGACAAATACCAGATGCTCGTTACCTATCGGATTGTAAACGGAACATGGTCCGATAACACAAGTGCTGACAAGACTGAGTATGTAACGCTGAAGGATGCATCCGGAAAATGGGATGCAAACGGAAGCGCGGATATTTCGGCAACGAAGCCTGCCGGAATGAAAGCCAATACCGGATATAGTAACGGTCTGTGGAGCAGTGACGCAACAACCGTAACCAAAACAACACCGACAATGCCATTTGTCTATACTTACAATGCATTGAATTACACGATTTCTTATGAAGGAATTGACGGAGCAACCGTAAGCGGTAATCCTGATTCCTACACGATTGAAAGTGCGGATATCACTCTGAACAATCCGACGAAGGAAGGCTATGTATTCCTTGGATGGACCGGAACGGAGCTGACAGAAGCTTCCAAGAGTGTAAAGATTGCTGCAGGTTCTTATGGAAACCGCAGCTACACGGCAACATGGCAGGCTGCTGAACAGAAGATTACTTATTCGCCGGAGCAGACCGATGAGGAAGAGCCGGACGATGAGGATGAAACCGTTCATTATGATGATGTTATTCAGATTATCGCTGAGCCGGGAACGATGGACGATCCCGAACACCTTGAGGAAACCGGAACACCCGGAACCTATACGGTTAAAGGTGATGTGGTTCTGAAGGATCCGACACCTCCGGAAGGAAGCATCTTTATCGGATGGAAGGTTGAGGACGGAAGCGGTAATGTCAAGAAGGTATTCACCGCGCAGTACGAGACCGATAAGCTTGGTAAGAAGGACAAAAACGGCAAGGATATCGGCGACGGTATTCCGGACATATACCAGAAGGAGTTCTGTTTCCAGGTAGTTAACGGAACATGGTCAGACGGAACGACGGACGATATTTATATTCTTGTAACCTTCTATGATAATATGGGTAACTGGTCCATAGACGGTAAGGCTTATGTCGACGAACCTTCGGGAATGATTCCGTTCCCGGGATACGGTCGCGGCGTATGGACACCGGAACTTGAGTATGACAAGCTGATGCTCGCATCCAACTCCAATTTCCTTGGGGCTTTGGCTCCTGCGGGATTGAAGGTAATTCTTACGAGAAAGTCTGACATTATTCATAAGTTTGTATTTGTTCCGGACGGTTATACCATTAAGTATGAGAATGTTGACGGAGCGGAAATGAAGGACAACCCGAATTCGTATACCGTTCTTTCCGATACGATTGTGTTGAACAATCCTACCAAGAACGGATATGTCTTCAAGGGCTGGACCGGAACCGGTTTGTCCGACCTGACGATGACGGTAACGATTCCGAAGGGTTCAACCGGTAACCGTACCTATACGGCTCATTGGGAGAAGAAGGATCCGACACCGCCCACAGGCGATCGGGAAAATCCTTATATGTACTTCCTGCTTTTGATTGTAAGCGGAATTGCATTGACATTCATGATGCTTTTCGGCAGAAAGAGAAGAAGATTAATGTATTAAGCTTCCGAATAAGCTGCAGAAGGGTATGAAACAGTAAACATTGACAAATAAGTCTCAGTGGGGGGCAATCTCCCACTGAGATAAACGCTCCGCGAGGATGCGCAGGAATTCGGAAAGGAATATTGTCAGCTGAAGCTGACCCGAATCCCGCACCAAGACTCGCGAGCGAGGCTTGAATAAGGTCTCGGGCTCAGCAATGGGTCCGAGATCTTTCCATAATACGGAATGCTTTGCAATTATGTGCACCCGCGCAATGTAAACAGTTTCTTCGCAACACGCGTCCGGCGCGAAGAGTTTCATACGCGAAACGCTTTTTTAGAAAATGTTGTTTACAAATCGGGGTAAATTCGGTATAATTTTACTGTTAATGACTTAACGCTCTTTTTGTGTGCGTTGAGATTAGATAAATTCAAGGAGGAAGTTCTACAATGGCTAGAGAAAAACAGTCAATGGATGGAAATACCGCTGCGGCTCACGTTGCCTATGCGTTTACCGAAGTAGCCGGTATCTATCCGATCACACCTTCCAGCCCGATGGCCGATTCCATCGATCAGTGGTCTGCTGAAGGCAGAAAGAACATCTTCGGCAATACCGTTAAGGTTGTCGAGATGCAGTCTGAAGCCGGTGCTGCAGGTACCGTTCACGGTTCCCTCGCTGCAGGTGCTATTACGACCACATTTACCGCATCCCAGGGTCTTCTTTTGATGATCCCCAATATGTACAAGATTGCTGCTGAGCAGCTCCCTTGTGTATTTGATGTTTCTGCACGTTGCGTTGCTACACAGTCCCTTAACATTTTCGGTGACCACAGCGACGTTTATGCTTGCCGTCAGACCGGTTTCGCAATGCTTGCAGAGTCCAACCCGCAGGAAGTTATGGACCTTAGCCCTGTTGCACATCTTGCAGCACTTGAAGGCAAGGTTCCGTTCCTTAACTTCTTCGATGGTTTCCGTACCTCTCATGAGATTCAGAAGATTGAGAAGTGGGACTATGAGGATTTGAAGGAAATGACCAACATGGAGGCTGTTGAAGCTTTCCGTGCACATGCTCTGAATCCGGAGCATCCTGCTATGCGTGGTTCTCACGAGAATGACGACGTATTCTTCCAGCATCGTGAAGCTTGTAACGGCGTTTATGATGCACTTCCCGCTGTTGTTGAGAAGTATATGCAGAAGGTTAACGAGAAGCTCGGTACCAACTACGATTTGTTCAACTACTACGGTGCTCCGGATGCTGACCGTGTCATCATCGCCATGGGTTCCGTATGTGACGTTGCGGAAGAGGTTATTGACTACCTTACCGCTGCAGGCGAGAAGGTTGGTTTGATTAAGGTTCGTTTGTATCGTCCTTGGTCTGCAAAGGCTCTTCTTAAGGTTCTTCCTAAGACTGCTAAGAAGGTTGCTGTTCTTGACAGAACGAAGGAGCCCGGTTCGCTTGGTGAGCCTCTCTACCTCGATGTTGCTACCACACTTCGTGAGGCTGGTCTCAATGATGTTATCCTTACCGCAGGCCGTTACGGTCTTGGTTCTAAGGATACCTGTCCTTCTTCCATTTTCGCTATTTATACCGAACTTAAGAAGGATGCTCCTAAGAGCCGTTTCACCATCGGTATCGTAGATGATGTTACCAATCTTTCTCTTCCGGAAGTTAAGCCCGCTCCGATTACCTCCGCAAAGGGTACCGTAGAATGCAAGTTCTGGGGTCTCGGCGGTGACGGTACCGTTGGTGCTAACAAGAACTCCACGAAGATTATCGGTGACCATACCGACAAGTACATTCAGGCATACTTCCAGTATGACTCCAAGAAGACCGGTGGTATCACCATTTCCCATTTGAGATTCGGTGACAAGCCCATCAAGAGTCCTTACTACATCAACCAGGCTGACTTCGTAGCATGCCATAACCCGTCTTACGTAATCAAGGGTTACAAGATGGTTCAGGACGTTAAGCCCGGTGGTATCTTTATGATTAACTGCCAGTGGTCCGATGAAGAACTCAACGAGCATATGCCCGCTGAAGCGAAGCAGTACATTGCTAAGAACAATGTTAAGTTGTACACCATCAATGCTATTGACAAGGCTATCGAAATCGGTATGGGTAAGAGAACCAACACCATTCTTCAGTCCGCATTCTTCAAGCTTGCTAACGTAATGCCTATCGATGAGGCTATTGATTACATGAAGCAGGCTGCTAAGAAGTCCTACTCCAAGAAGGGTGATGCTGTTGTTGAAATGAACTACAAGGCAATTGATGCCGGTGTAGATGCAATTCATGAAGTTGCAATCCCTGCTGACTGGGCTACTGCTGTTGACGCTCCTAAGAAGGTTGAGCGTACCGGTCGTCCTGCTACTGTAGAGATGGTAACGAAGCTCCTTGATCCTATCGGTCTTATGGATGGTTACAGCCTTCCTGTTTCCGCATTCAAGGATATTGCTGACGGTCAGTTCGAGACCGGTGCTTCCGCATATGAGAAGCGTGGTACCGCTGTTACCGTTCCTTGCTGGGATGCTGAGAAGTGTATCCAGTGTAACCAGTGTGCATTTGTATGTTCACATGCTACCATTCGTCCTTTCCTTCTTTCCGAGGATGAGGTTAAGGCTGCTCCTGCAAATATCAAGCTTGCAGATACCAAGCCGAAGGCTAGCGAGTACAAGTACACCATGAGCGTATCTCCTCTTGACTGTATGGGCTGCGGTGAGTGTATCACTGTATGTGCTGTAGGTGCTATTGAGATGGTAGCTCAGGAATCTCAGGCTGATGAGCAGCCGGTATTCAACTACTTGGTAGAGAACGTTGGCAAGAAGGCCGTTGCAGACACCATGCCTGCAGTTAAGGGCTCTCAGTTCAACCAGCCTCTCCTGGAGTTCTCCGGCTCCTGCGCAGGATGTGCTGAGACCTCTTATGCTAGATTGATTACACAGCTCTTTGGTGAGCATATGTATATTTCCAACGCAACCGGATGTTCCTCCATTTGGGGTGGTCCTGCTGCAACATCACCTTACACCGTTAACAAGGATTCCAAGAAGGGTCCGGCTTGGGCTAACTCCCTCTTCGAGGATAACGCTGAGCATGGTTTCGGTATGTATCTTGGTCAGAAGGTTCTTCGTGATCAGGCTATCGCCAAGATCGAAGAGATTTCCGCTTCCGAGAATGCTCCCGAGTCTTTGAAGGCTGCAGCAGCTGCATTCCTTGAGACAAAGGATGACACCAAGACCAACGGCGCTATGGCTGATGTTCTTATTGCTGAACTTGAGAAGACTGCTCCGAACTGCGAGCTTTGCGCTTCCGTTCTTGCTAAGAAGGATTACCTTGCCAAGAAGTCCGTATGGATCTTCGGTGGTGACGGTTGGGCATACGATATCGGTTACGGCGGTCTGGATCATGTACTTGCTTCCGGCGAGAACGTAAACGTTATGGTATTCGATACCGAGATGTACTCCAATACCGGTGGTCAGGCTTCCAAGGCTTCCAACATCGGTGAGGTTTGTCAGTTCGCTGCTGCAGGTAAGGAAATCGGCAAGAAGTCTCTTTCCGAAATCGCTATGCAGTATGGTTATGTATATGTAGCTCAGATCGCTCTTGGTGCTAACCCGGCTCAGGCTGTTAAGGTTCTCCAGGAGGCTGAGGCTTACAACGGTCCTTCCCTTATCATTGGTTACGCTCCTTGCGAACTCCACGGAATCGCTAAGGGTGGTATGAACCACTGCCAGGATGAGATGAAGAAGGCTGTTAAGGCCGGTTACTGGAATCTGTTCTCCTTCAATCCTGCATTGAAGACAGAAGGTAAGAATCCTTTCACCCTTACCTCCAAGGAAGGTGACGGAACTTATCAGGAATTCCTGAACAATGAGTCTCGTTACACCCGTCTGATTAAGCCGTTCCCTGAAAGAGCAGAGAAACTCTTCGCTGATTCTGAGGCTGCTGCTAATGAGCGTTATCAGCATCTGTTGAAGCTCGTTGAGCTTTACAAATAATTGAATTTCTTTCGTCCTCCGCATATTTGCGGATGTAGAATGTGAATTCCGAGGACCGTCACTTTATGTGGCGGTCCTTTTTGTATCATAGGAAATTGCGTTGCATTTCCTATGATACAAAAAAACGCTCCGCCAAGGAAGCACACGCCTGTGCAGAGGAAATATGTCGCACAAGGCGCACAGGCGGCGCGAGCATATCGCAAGCGATATGCTTTGTTCTATCAAAGAATATGGCTTGTTCCTTTAAATGGATTTATGTTAAAAAGAGTGGAAATGGTTAATGCATACAATAACAAAGATGCTAAAAAAAGTCCTTCTGTGAAGTAGTTGGAAGCAGATTCGGTAAGAAGAATTACTTCAAATGGAATTAAATCATATATTGTGAAGTAATTAATACCGAAATCTTGAAACAGGTTATTCAGTAGGATGAAAGAAACCAGTAAAAGAAATCGGTAAAAGAAAGCAATAATTTGCTATTTTCCATACGAGAATATAGCAAAAGCTATTCAAATATCGAAATAAACATGCTATAATAAATCAAATTGAAATCATTTTGGGAAGGATGGGCTTTTACATATGAATTTAAAGGTATCGATTAAAGGCGACGAGAATGTTGCTTTTTGGAACAATGTCGATTTCTGTGTGGGTACAGGCCGAATGGGATTAGCCTTGACGGAAGAATATCTGAAGGAATTGTCATTTGTCCAAAACATCATTGGATTTAAGCATATTCGCGGTCATGGACTTTTTACCGATGATGTTGCAATCTATCAGAAGAGAAAGAACTGGTTTACCGGTGAAATTACGATTGAATATAATTTTACCTATTTGGACAGAATAGTCGACGCATTTCTGGAACGAAATATTGTGCCGTTTTTGGAGCTTGGTTTTATGCCGAAGGAGATGGCGAGCGATACCAATACCATATTCTATTGGAAGGGAAATACGACACCTCCGAAGGATTACAAGGATTGGACAGAACTCCTTACTGTGACACTTTCGCATCTTGTGAAGCGTTATGGAGAGCAGGTATATGATTGGCCGATTGAGGTATGGAACGAGCCGAATCTTCCGGGATTCTGGAAGGATGCAAGTATGGATGAGTATTTCCGCCTCTTTAAGGAGTCATTCCTCGCAATTAAGAAGTTAGATAAGCGTTTTAGAATCGGTGGACCGGCAATCTGCGGTGTACGTGATGCGGAATGGATGAAGGCGTTCTTTGATTTCTGTAAGAAAGAGGGAATTCAGCCTGATTTTGCAACGAGACATCATTATACGACGGAAAATCCGAAACCGCAGGGACATTATGGATACCAGGAATTATCTGACCCGGAATATGGGTTTGACAATCTGCAGAGCAGCCGTGATATCATTGATTCCTACAAGGAATTCAAGGGTATGGAGATGCATCTCACGGAGTTCAATACCTCCTATATTCCGAATAACCCGCTTCATGACACAAACCTGAATGCAGCATATCTTGCATACCAGCTTGCGAAACTTGGCGAGACATCATATTCTTATTCCTATTGGACGTTTGGTGATGTCTTTGAAGAGCAGGGAGTTCCGTTCAGTCTGTTCCACGGTGGTTTTGGTCTTGTGGCACATGGATGCATTCCGAAGCCTACATTCTGGACATTTGCCTTCTACAAATGGATGAAGGACAATACCGAAACATGTGTTTACAGAGGTAAGAATGCGGTAGTAGTAAAGAATAAAAAGGGTGGCTATGACGCAATTCTTTGGAATATGGGCAAAGAGGAGAGCGTAAATGTTGAATTGAAGCTTCCGGCAGAAGCTAAGGAATATACACTCCTTACAGAGACGGTTGATGAAGAAACCTGTAACCCGTTAAAGGCTTGGCACGATCTTGGCGAGCCGAAGAATCCTTCCAAGGAGGAGACGGAGATTATTCGCAGATTTGCATATCCGTTTAATCAGAGTGATATTTTGACGAAGAGCCGCAACAAGATTACATTTACCGCAGAAGTGAAGAAACATGGCGTGATTTATGCGACAATTAACCCGAGAACCTTTGAGGGTGACAGAGGCTATGATTACAAGGCTGTTTCAGAGCAGTAATATATAGAACTCAGAAAACAAGAGACTTTTGCACGGTGATATATCCCGTATTTTGAAATATATCACTTGCAGGGGTCTCTTTTATGCTATACAGGTGTAGGGTTTCGTATAGGAAAATGCCACAAGGTTTGCCTGCTTCTTCAACTAAAAAAACATAGAATTGTAAAGGATTTGTAAGAGAATTGTAACAATTATCTTCTTTTCATTGTGCACGAACTATGATATAATGATACTGATTAATAAATGGGGAGGTCTGTCTTTCGTGATTGACACAAAGAAAACAAGATTGATGACGCAATGTGCAATCTACGAGAAGAATGAGGGAGCCGAGGATTTGAAGGTTGCCCGCTTCTTTAAAGCAGATTACATTCGTCTTCAGGTTTTGAAGACAATTCTTGGAATCACGCTCGGTTATTTATTCATTTTGAGTATGGTTGTAATATATTATTCCGAGTTCTTAATTGCGCATGCATTGAATTTGGATTATAAGATGCTTGGCAAGAGAGTTTTAGGGTATTACCTGCTGATTCTTGTTATTTATATTGTATTTGCAGTCGGGCGGTACAGTTATTTGTATTTGAAATCGCATAAGCGTCTGGGACGTTATTATAAGATGCTTGGTAAGATTAAGCGAATTTCTGAAGAACAGGAATACGAACGTGAACTTGAGGAAGAGAACTGGGAGGAAATGCAGTCATGATGTTAATTTTTGAAATCCGTGCTAAGCTTACGGAGATTTATCAGAAGCATGATTTTATCATCAAGTCTGCACTGAAATTCCTTCTGATGTTTTTCTCGCTTACAAAGTTGACCAAAACGATTGGGTACAATTCCTCGTTGAGCAAGAGTATGATTGTCATTTTACTGTCAGCTGTCAGCGCGTTCCTTCCGTCTTCACTGATTGTTTTTGTTGCAATACTGTATGTATTCCTTCAGATTATGACGGCATCCATACTGATAGCTGTTACGGTTGTAATGATATTTTTGGTGCTGTATCTGTTCTTCCTGCGATTTACCCCGAAGGAAGGCCTCAGCATTATTGCAACCCCATTACTTTGCTCTTTGGGATTTCCGTACGCAGTTCCGCTTTTTCTGGGTATGTTCGGAAGCATCCTTTCTGTTGTTCCGGCAGCCTGTGGTGTAGTGGCATACTATCTGCTTCGAGCCGTTAAGGACAATATCGTTACGATTGACCAGCTTAAGCATGCCAAAGACGGTGCACTTCCGTTTTATCTGAACATATTGGACAATCTGTTAAAGAATCCGCCTATGTATGTGATGATAGCGGTATTTGCCATTGTAATTATTGCGATAGTTTTGGTTCGCTCCATTCAGATGGATTATTCATTTGAAATCAGTCTTGGTGTCGGAACCGGTGTTATGATTCTGGCATTTATTATCGGTTCTTTGAAATACGATATGGCTATGCCACTTGGATCGGTTCTGTTGAAGAGTCTGATATCGATGGGAATTGTATTTGTATGTCTGTTCTTCTACAGGGTTTTGAATTATTCCGCTGCAGAACATGTACAGTTCGAAGATGAGCGGTACTATTACTATGTACGTGCGGTTCCGAAGATTACAGCTGGTTCGCCGAAGAAGAAAATCCGTAAGGTTATGACGCAGAAAAATGCGCAGAATGCTTTGGAGGAAGAGGACGAAGAGGAAGCAATGGAAGCAATGGAATCCATGCTTGCCCGCAAAGACAATGCCAACGCCAACCAGCTTACGCCCGGACTTGCCAAGAGACTTCGTAAGGATGTTGCTCCGAAGCCGGAACCTTCCTATGATGAGGAAGATGAAGATGATGACGATGAGGTTGTAATTACCGGTCCGAAGAGCGACAGTGAATCCAGATTCGCATTTGTTGCTGAAGGAGCCGGCAAAGCTAAGGATTTTGTCAAGGGACTTTTTAAATCGAAAGGGAACGGAAAGAAGAAACCCGTAATCGACGAGGAAGATTCCGAAGAAGACGAAGAAACCGGAGTATCTTACTTTGCAGAGAGTTCTGAAGCACCGTTGAATGAAGAGGGTTCTGATGAGCCCGAGGACGATTACGAATAAATTATGATGCTACTATAACATTGAGGAGGATAACGACCGTGTGGGATAATCTCAAGTCGTTTTTGGAAACCTATTTCAGCCGACTGATGGTTCCGAAAATCCATCCGTTGGATTTCGTAGAGATTTTGCTTATAGCATTTGTCATCTATCATCTGATTAACTGGGTTAAGCGTACCAGAGCATGGTATCTGGTTAAAGGTATTGTTATCCTAGTCCTTGTGTGGGCCGTGGCTTCAATATTCCAATTTAATGCAATTCTGTATATTTTTGTAAATACCATCAATGTTGGTATTATTGCTATTTTCATCATATTCCAGCCGGAACTTCGACGGGCTCTTGAGCAGTTGGGACAGCGAAAACTGTTCAGCTTTCTGTCGGACAATTCAGGCATTACAGAGCGTTACAGTGATGAAACAAGAAATGAAATTGTATCCGGCGTCTTCGAGATGGCTAAGGTGAAAACCGGTGCGCTGATTTGTATTGAAGGCGTTGTTAGTCTGGAAGAATATATTCGGACCGGTATTTCTACGGATTCCGTTGTAACCGGAGCACTTTTGATTAATGTTTTCGAGAAAAATACGCCTCTGCACGATGGCGCTGTTATCATTCGTGAGAATAGGGCGGCTGCTGCAACCTGTATTCTTCCGGTATCCGAGAATATGAGGCTTTCGAAGGATCTTGGTACAAGACATCGTGCCGGTGTCGGCCTCAGTGAGATTACGGATGCACTTGTTATTATTGTATCCGAGGAGAACGGAAAAGTATCCGTTGCACAAAAGGGGCAGTTAATCCGTGGCGTAGATAAGGAATTCCTTTCCGGAAAGCTATTGGAATTCCAGAATAAACAGACCACACAGAACCGTATATTGTTCAGAAAGGAAAAGGATAAGAATGCGAAGAAAGCTTAAAGCCATGTTTACCAAGAACATCGGAATGAAGCTTCTTTCCCTTGTTCTGGCATTTCTGATTTGGATTATCATTATGAGTATATCAGATCCGAAGGTTACGAAAACCATAGACGGTATCGAAATTGATATACGAAACAAGAACACGTTTAATAACCTTGACGCGAACAAGGATTACTCCATTGATATTTTAACGACCGGAACCGTGTCCATTAAGGTTACCGGAAACCGTTCCGATATGGAGAATCTGAAGCCTGCTGATTTTGTGGCATATGCAGATTTCAATGATTTTGTTGCGGTGAATGCCATTCCGATTCATGTTGAAGTGCGTGCCGACAATATGAAGGACAGATACGAAATCACATATCAGTCCGAGACGGTGCTTCGTGTTAATATGGTTAAGAGTAAAACTGATTTGTTCAATATTGTTGTGGAAATGGTGAATGTTCCGGGCAACAAATATGCATTGAAAAAGTCAGTAAGTTCGACATTGCTTGAGGTAACAGGACCTGAGCAGTTGATTGAAACGGTTGGCAGACTGGTTGCAAAGGTAGATGTTTCTACCGCTGCTTATGCCCAGGATGGATCGGCAATCATTTATGCACCGCTCATCCCGGTTGATAAATCCGGCAATCCGATTGATTCCGGTTCCATTGAACTGGCGCAAAGTCAGGTACAGGTTGAATTCGAACTGTTATCCGTAAAAGAGGTTCCGTTGATTCTGGACACTACGGAAACACCTGTCCTTTTGGGATTTGCCGTTGATAACCGCCTGACAAAATTCAGCCCGAATACAGTGCTGATTGCAGCGGATGAGGACACATTGAAGACCATTCGTGAAATCAAGATTCCATATACTTCCGATGAGCCGCTTCGCAAGGAAGGCAAACCGATTGAGAGAGAATTTGACATTGTTCTTCCGAAGGATGTGTATCTGAAATCCGAGAATACAAGTATATCCACGAGTATTACGGTTGAGGCACTTGGAGAACAGGAATTAACGATTCCCAAAATTCTGATTTCCACACAAAATCTTCCGGAAGGTTTTGAGATTTTGTATAGTCAGGATCCGGATGAAAGTGATGAGGTTACATTTACCATCAGTGGTTTTAAGCCTGATGTAGATTCAGTTGGAACGGCACTTACGCTTCATCCTTATGTGGATTTGTCAGAGGTAATGAGCACCGGATATCAGGCCTTCCCGATTAAGTTTAACAGTGATATTGCCGTTACGACGGAAGGAGAAGTTGAGCTTTTGATTCAGACGAAGAAAGAAGAGTAATTAGAATATTATAAAGAGGATTTTATTAGTTTGTAGCAGGAAAGGAGATAGCTTATGGTACAGGGAACAGCAAAGGTAATGAATCTAAAGGGACTGCACATTAAGCCTGCGGGAGAGATGAGTCGCATTGCTCTTTCACAACCTTGCAAGGTTTATCTCAAAGTCAGAGAATATGAAGTAAATGCAAAGAGTGTTCTTGGAATTCTCAGCGCCCAGGTCAAATGTGGAGAGGAAGTCACCATAGTTTGTGACGGAGAGGGCGAAGAGATTGTTCTGAAGGAGATTTTGGAAGCAGTAAATAACAAGTTTGGTATTCAGTAAGGCAGGTATCATGAAGAATTGTGAACGTTATCAATTGAATCCGGTTCCTGAGTATCCGGAACGGACTTGGCCCGGAAAAGTGTTGCAGGCTGCTCCTGTTTGGTGCAGTGTGGATTTGCGTGACGGCAATCAGGCACTTGCAGAGCCAATGCACATAGAAGAGAAACTGGAACTTTTTCAGACGCTTTGTGCCATTGGTTTTCGTGATATCGAAGTGGGGTTTCCCGCTGCGTCCACAATTGAATATGATTTTGTAAGAAGACTGTCCGAGGATAAGCTTGTCCCGGATAATTGCAGGATTCAGCTTCTTGCACAGTGTAATGAGAAGCAGATTCGTACTTCCTTTGAAGCGGCAAAGGGTTTGAAACAAATCATAATGCATATTTATAATCCGACGTCCACTTTGCAGCGTGATGTCGTATTTGGCATGAACCGTGAACAGATTAAAGAGATTGCGGTAAATGCAACAAAGGTAGTAAAGGAATGTGCCGAAGACTTCGACGGGGAGGTATTCCTTGAGTACTCGCCGGAGAGTTTCAGCGGTACGGAACCGGAATATGCGGTTGAGGTGATTGACGCCGTATTGGATGTATGGCAGCCGACAGTATCGAAAAAGGCCATTATCAATCTACCGGAAACGGTGGAACTGAACACACCGAATGTGTATGCAGATCAGGTTGAGTGGGTTTCCAGACATATTGCAAGAAGAGATGCTGTGGAATTGAGCATTCATACACACAATGACCGAGGAACCGGCGTTGCGGCATCGGAGCTTGGTTTGCTTGCAGGTGCCGACCGTTTGGAAGGCACGCTTTTTGGTAACGGAGAGCGTACCGGAAACGTTGATATATTAACGGTAGCATATAATCTGTATGCACAGGGGATAGACCCCGGATTGCAGATTCAGAATATATTACAGCTTTCGGACATTTATTCACGTCTCGTGAAGATGCCGATATCGCCCAGACATCCTTATGCCGGGGAATTGGCCTTCACCGCATTTTCAGGCGGACATCAGGATGCAATCAGCAAGGGCTTCCGTGCAATGAAGGAACAAGATGATACGAGATGGCGTGTACCGTATCTGCTGATTGATCCGATGGACATCGGTCGTATTTATGAGCCGTATGTACGGATTAACAGCCAGTCCGGAAAAGGCGGCGTGGCATTTGTTATGGAGATGAAGCATGGTTTCAAGCTTCCTAAGACGATGCACCGCGAGTTTGCACTTGCCGTTCAGGAATATGCCGAACAAAAGGGCGGCGAGGTTACCGCAGAGGAAGTTTTGGAAGTATTCCAAAAGGAATATCTGCATCGCAAGGAGCCGCTTCGTTTTATCCGTTGTAATGTGGATGACCGTGCAGATACAGAGGAAATGCATGCAACCAAAGCATTGCTTACATTTGCCTATCAGGGAACCACACAGACAATGGAATGTGTCGGTAACGGTCCCATCGATGCAGTCAAGAAGGGAATACAGAACCTTCTAGGTATGAATCTGCGATTGATGGATTATACCGAGCACGCATTGACGACAGGTTCGGAGGCACAGGCTGCGGCCTATGTTTCCATGATGAATCTGGATACCGGAGATTTGACATTCGGTGTCGGTGTAAGTTCCAATATTACCAGAGCCTCCATTCGTGCTATTTTCTGTGCGGTGAACAGGCTGCTTATGGAGAAAGAGGAATAGGGCATGATTCTTGCAGGTTTGGTAGCCGGCGGTTCAGGAACGAGAATGCAAAGTGCAGTCCCAAAGCAGTATCTGAAGATTGGTGGAGAAACAATTCTTCTTCGGACGGTCCGAACATTCTGTCAGGTAAAAGCAATAGACGGCATTCTGATAGGGGTTCCTGAGGATTGGTTAACGGAAACAGAGAATATGATTGGTCTGCTTTCTGAATCCGAAAGATTCGGGAAGCAGATTGTTGTATGTGCCGGCGGAAGCAGTCGGATTGATACATTAAGAAAACTGATGAAGGAAGCTGAACGGGTATTTCAGGTTGGAGAAGAGGATATCTTTCTGACACATGATGCAGTAAGACCGTTTGTAACCCGTGAAATCATTGAGGCCAATATCGAGGCAATGGCGCAGGCAAGAGCATGCAGCACGGCTGTTCCGGCTAACGACACTGTGCTTGTTTCCATGGAGGGAAAGCGTGTGTATACGGTTCCGAAACGTAGTACGATGTATCTTGCGCAGACCCCGCAGACTGTGCGTTTCGGAGAGTTTGGCAGTATTCTCTCCGGTATGAGTGATGCAGAGCTTTCGGAAACAACTGATATATGCGGTATTTATGCGAAAAAAGGTTTATCCGTTGATTTAGTTGCAGGTTCAGTGGAAAATATAAAGATTACCAATCCCTCGGACATTGCCGTCGGTGAGGCTATTTTGCAACAACGAGAGAAGAATCAAGAATGATTTCGGATTAGTCCGAACGGAATAGGAGAAGTATTATGTATGATTATCTGATTGTCGGTGCCGGTCTGTTTGGTGCTACATTTGCAAGAGAAGCTACAGACAGAGGATATTCCTGTCTGGTAATCGATCGAAGAAATCACATTGCCGGTAATGCATATTGTGAGAATGTGGAAGGTATTCCGGTTCATACCTATGGTGCACATATATTTCACACAAGTGACCGTGCAATTTGGGATTATGTGAACCGTTTTGCAGACTTCAATCCGTTTGTTAATTCTCCGGTTGCCGTATATAAGGATGAACTGTATAATCTGCCGTTCAATATGAACACATTTGCCAAGATGTGGAACATTAAAACTCCGGATGAAGCGAAGGCTAAGATTGAAGAACAGAAGGCGGCAGAGCATTTTGACAATCCACAGAATCTGGAGGAACAGGCAATATCACTTGTAGGCCGTGATATCTATGAAAAGTTGGTGAAGGGTTATACCGAGAAGCAGTGGGGACGTGACTGCAAGGATCTTCCGTCATTCATTATTAAGAGACTTCCGGTTCGATTTACCTATGATAACAATTACTTCAATGACCGTTATCAGGGCATTCCTGCAAAAGGGTATACGGTTATGGTACAGAATATGCTTCAAGGCATTGAGGTTCGTACCGGAGTAGACTATCTGAAGGAACGTGACACATATAAGAAGATGGCAAAGAAGGTCCTCTTTACCGGTGCCTTGGACGAATATTTCGATTATTGTTATGGTAATTTGGAGTATCGTATGGTTCGTTTTGAAACAGAAACAAAGGATACCGATAATTTTCAGGGCAATGCAGTTGTGAACTATACGGAGAGAGAAATTCCTTATACCAGAATTATCGAACATAAGCATTTCTATCGTGGGCTGCAGACTGAAAAGACGGTTATCTCGAAAGAATATCCGGCAGAGTGGCATCCGGGCGAGGAACCTTATTATCCGATTAATGATGCTAAGAATGCTGAGTTATTTGAGAAGTACCGTAAACTTGCAGATGCTGAGGATGGGGTAATATTCGGAGGACGTCTCGGAGAATACAAATACTATGATATGGATAAGGTTATAGCTTCTGCATGGAAACTCGTAAGTGAGGAGTTGTAATTCGTAAGTTACAAAAAGAATTCTTATAAAAACAGGCTGTCATTTGACAGCCTGTTACTTATATCATAGGAAATTGCGTCGCATTTCCTATGATACAAAAAACGCTTCGCTTAGGATGTGCACTCGGCGCGTGGAGTTTCGCAAGCAAAACTCTTTGTTCTTTTATAGGGAATTTTTGCTTTTAATGGAAAGAAGAATCAAACGGATTTTTCTTTCAAGGTTACGGGAATAACATATTCTGTGAAGGTACCGTTTTCGAGACGCTTTACAGTAAGTGAAACGGTTGTACCGTAACGGTAGGAAGTAACCCTTGACTGAAGCTGTTCCGTTGTGGCAACCGGAACATCGTTAACCGCAACGATGATGTCACCCACCATCAGTTCAGATTCGGAAGCGGCACCGCCTTCAATAATCTCTTTTACATAGATTCCTGCAGGCCAGTTCAAAATAACTGCTTCATCCTGAGTGATGGTAGTGATGTAGATGCCAAGGTAACCTTGTTCGTCTTCGGGGACATTTTCCTTAATCTGAAGGTCACGAATGATTGGAAGTGCAAATTTCATCGGAATGGCAAATCCCATACCTTCCACATTGGTGGAAGCAAACTTGGAAGAAGTGATTCCAATGACTTCTCCGTCGATGTTTACAAGTGCACCGCCACTGTTGCCCGGGTTAATTGCCGCATCGGTCTGAATCAGTGACATTGCGGCATTATCTTCGTATTTATGGTCGGTCGCACTGATAAATCCAACGGTAACAGAAGTACCGTAGCCGACGGCATTTCCGATTGCTACGACCATATTGCCGACATTAACATCCTTGGTTTCCGCCAAAACGGCAGGAGAGATAGCGGCAAGTGTGGATTCTTTCATCGCACTTTCTTTAATGGTAAGAATCGCAATGTCATAAACGGAATCGGAATTCTTAAGTTCACAGGGATAAGTCTCCCCATCGGAAAATGTAACCGTGATTGCGGTTGCACGGTCAATAACATGCTGATTGGTTACCAGATAAAGAACGTGTTCACTGGTTTCCATATAGATTCCGGAACCGCTTTTTGTGTCGGTTCCGGTATTACCGAAGATATCGGTCTGCCTGACCGTACAGGATATGGATACGATGGAAGGAAGCACCCTATTGGCAATATCTTCCAGATCAATCTCCTTTAGGTTTTCGACAGTGGCATGGTCTGTATAGGACAGAACATCGTTTCGGTTCAGTGCATTGTTTAAGTCAACATAGGAATCTCGCTTTTTCGCAGTCGGAGTGGATTCTGACCGACTGACAGGTGTACCCGTTTCTTCATTTCTTAAGAAGAAACGGTTGGCAAGCAATATGGAACCGTAGAAGACACCGCCTGCAAGTGCAAGAAATACAATATACTTAAGAAGTTTTTTCAGAACTTTCATTCAATATGCCTCCAAAAAGAACAGAATCTTTTCATTTATTAAGTATACAATATAGCCATTATGTGTATTATTTGTGAAGTAACAATGAAGAAATAGCAAGAATATAAGTGGAAGAGGACACTGTAAAGGACCGGCGGAATAACCGTCTTGATTTCAGACGGAAAATGCGATAATATAAACTATGTATACGTATGTACACGGAAGGAATAGAAGGAGTATTAGGTAGAAATGCTGAATTCCAGTCAGAAAAAACTGAGTACGATTAGCTTTTTGGTAGACAGTCTGCTGATTATTGTTGCCTATGTAGCTTCCTATTATCTTAGATTTTCCGTATTGTCTAAATTCCGGTTCTTTGGAGATATGACAGGTGTTGCATACTATCCATTGAAGAATTATGCCAAGTATCTGTTCTTTATAGTGCCCGGGTATCTTGTAATTTATTCAAAATGTGGTTTGTATGCAGCAAAAAGAAACCGAAAGCTCGAATATTGGGATGTAGTTGAAGCAAATGGAATCGGACTCCTGTTTTTTGCGGCACTTCTTGTTTTGATTAAAGAAATCTATATATCCCGTTTGTTTATGGGATGTTTCTTTGTGGTGGCTGTTCTTTTTGAGTTTTCATTTCGTTATATCCTGTATTCTACATTGAAGATTATGCGAAAGAAGGGAAAGAACCTTCGCCATATTGTTATAGTCGGATACAGTGCTGCGGCAAGAGGATATATTGACAGAATAAAAGCCAATCCGCAGTGGGGATATTATATTCATGGAATTATCTCGGATGTAAGGGAAGTTGGATTCTATTATAGTGGAATTCCGGTATTGGGTAAAATAGATGAGTTGGAAACATGGCTGTCATCAAACCGGTACGAGGAAGTAATCATTGCCCTCCCGATTGAGGATTATCGCAAGTTGCGTAAGGTTGCGGGCATTTGTGAAAAATCCGGCTGCCATACGAAATTTGTACCGGATTACAATCATATCATTCCTACTGTTCCGGTTATGGAGGATTTCTTCGGGCTTCCGGTTATCAATATCCGAAATGTACCGCTTTCGAGTTGGGGCAATCGTGTTATAAAGAGGCTGTTTGATATTATTTTCAGTTTTGTAGGGCTGATTATTGCGGCAATCCCGATGGCAATTGTTGCGATAGCAATTAAGTTATCAACCAAAGGCAGAATAATATATTCGCAGGAGAGGGTTGGACTTCATAACAAAACCTTCCGTATGTACAAGTTCTGCTCCATGGCAGAGGCCAAAGATGGTGAGGATGAAAGTGAATGGTCTTCACAGGATAATGTAAGAGTTACCCGTGTCGGAAGATTTATCAGACGTACGAGTCTGGATGAGCTTCCGCAGCTATGGAATGTTATCAAGGGCGATATGAGTTTGATTGGTCCGAGACCGGAAAGACCTTTTTTTGTTGAGAAATTTAGGGAAGAAATTCCGCGTTATATGGTAAAACATCAGGTTCGTCCGGGAATTACAGGATGGGCTCAGGTTCATGGTCTTCGTGGCGATACTTCCGTCAGCAAACGTATTGATTATGACCTTTATTATATTGAAAATTGGACACTGCTTTTGGATATTAGGATTGCATTTATGACAGTGTTCACCGGCTTTATTAACGACAATGCATACTGATGCCGGCATTTTTCGGCATTATTTTACATTTACAGGGAGATATTATGGACGAAAAGGACAAGAACGAGAACAATTCCGGATATGAAAATGTATGTGCAATGTGCCGCAGAACAGAGAGTATATGTGGTAAATTATTGCATATGCCACCGAATATTTATATATGTGAAAGCTGTTTACAGAAATCGTTTGATATGATGTCTACAACAGTGAACCCGAATGATCCGAATTCTTCCATCGGTAATCTGAAGATATTTATTCCCGGACAGGGACAGAACAATTCGACGAGAATTAAGCCGAAGAAGAAACCGGTAACGGATGAAAACCCGGGAGAAGCCGATGTCAAGGACGTGATGAATATTGAGAAGCTTCCGGCACCACATGAGATTAAGGCTAAATTGGATGAATATGTAATCGGACAGAATCAGGCCAAAAAGGTAATGAGTGTAGCCGTTTACAATCATTATAAGAGAGTAAAACGTCAGAATGAACCGGCTTTTCGAGATGATGTTATTATCGAAAAATCCAACATGCTTATGATAGGACCGACAGGATGCGGAAAGACTTATCTGGTGCAAACGCTTTCCAAATTGCTTAATGTTCCGCTTGCGATTACGGATGCAACTTCCCTGACGGAAGCCGGTTATATCGGTGATGATGTGGAAAGTGTTCTCTCAAAGCTTCTTGCTGCTGCCGATAATGATGTTGAAAAGGCAGAGCACGGCATTGTATTTATCGATGAGATTGACAAGATTGCCAAGAAAAAGAATACGAACAGCCGTGATGTCAGCGGTGAAAGTGTGCAGCAGGGGCTATTGAAGCTTCTTGAGGGTGCCGAAATAGAAGTACCGGTCGGAGCTTCCAGTAAGAATGGCATGGTGCCGACGACAACGATGAATACGAGAAATATTCTGTTCATCTGTGGAGGGGCTTTTCCGGGACTCGATGAGATTGTAAAGAAGCGTCTGACCAAGACGTTTACGATGGGATTTACTTCCACACTGAAGGATGCAGTGGAAGAAGACCCGGACATCCTGTCCAAGACAACTATGGAGGACTTGCGTGAATTTGGTATGATTCCTGAGTTTGTCGGTCGTCTCCCGATGATATTTGCCTTACGCGGACTCGACAAGGATGCAATGAAGAAAATTCTTACCGAGCCGAAGAATGCAATTGTAAAGCAATATCAGAAACTGTTTGCGATGGATGAAGTGAAACTTGAGTTTACGGACGACGCATTGGACTTGATTGCAGCCAAGGCACTGGCAAAGGAAACCGGCGCAAGAGCACTTCGCTCCATATTGGAAGAGTTTATGCTTGATATTATGTATGAAATTCCCAAAGACTCGTCAATTGGGAAGGTTACCATTACTGCGGATTATATTATTGGAAATGGTGCTCCGCTTATTGAAATGCGCGGATAAATGGTATATAATGGTATTTAGGGGAGTTTTTTAGTGTATTCTGATGGAATGATTTGTACAATCTTCCTCGGAAGAGAATCACCTCGCGAAATAATAGAATAATATAAAAGGAGTGGATTAGTTATGTTTTGTCCGAAATGTGGAAGTCAGATTCCTGACGGAGCTATGTTCTGTAGCATTTGCGGTGAGAAGTTAGGTCAGCCCGTTGCACCTAACGCCGAGACAGCTCCTGTAGAGGCACCTGTTGTAGAACCCGTTGTAGAGGCACCTGTAGAGACACCTGTTTTTGAGACACCTGTTTTTGAGACGCCTGTTGTAGAGGCACCGGTAGAGACACCTGTTGCTCCGGAGGCACCCGTTCAGCAACCCGTATTCCAGCAGCCTGTGTTCCAGCAGCCTGTATATCAGCAACCCGTATATCAGCAGCCTGCTTATCAGCAGCCTGTTGCTCCTGCTGTCAAGAAGAAATCCAAAGCACCGTTGATTATTATCATTATTGTTGCAGTTCTTTTGCTTGCAGCCGGTGGACTTGTAGTATTTGAATCCTTCTTTGCAGATAAGGAAGACAGACCTGAATTCCTTGGCTACTTTGATTTTAATAAGGGAGATAAAAGCAATTCTGTTATGAGTTCCTCCGAAGAGAAGGAATTCAAGAGCATTGTTAAGAAGATGGATGAAGCTATCGTTGAGCAGGACGGTAAGGCTTACAGCAAATTGCTTCCTTCCTTTGCTCGTGATTTCGTATGGGGCGTTTACGGCCTTGATGATGCTAACGATTTCGTTGAATATCTCTATGAATATGAATTTGACGAGAATGAAGGCAAGAAGAACAAGGACGAGAAGATGAACGGTATCAGCCGTATCGGAAAGAACATTGAGGTTTCCGAGGAGATTGTTGCGGCTGAAGAGATTAAACCGAAGAAACTGAATTCCGCCTTTGATGATTTGTTTGATAAGAAGTTTGATATTGAATCCGCATACCTTGTTTTGAACAACTCCTGTTTCGAAGGCAAGGATGGTGAAGTAACCTTCTCTGATTACTATATCTTCTATTTGGTAGCTGGTGATGAGGATGATGATGAAGATGAAGGTACCTGGTATGTAATTCTTGTCGGTGAAGATAATCTTGATAAGTTCGATCTGAAGCCTTTCGACGATGACGACGATGATGATGACAAGAAAAAGGACGACAAGAAGAAAAAGGATGATGACGATGAGGACGAAGACGAGGAATAATCCCGGCTTCCTTCGCACTTTCCTTGAGTGATTTGCAACTGTCAATCGATGTTTTCGGTTGACAGTTGTTTTTTTTGACTTTTATTATGCGGTGTGGTATCATAATAAGGATTATGAGTATTGGCAGAAAGCTGTGCAATTATGTTTCTGATTTTTTTACTACTGTGGATTATTTTAAACGGGAAATTGACAATGGAGGTATTCCTTCTGGGAATGGCTCTGGCGATTCCCGTTTATCTTTTTTTCTGCCTTGTAATGAAGTATACGCCGAAGAAGGAATGGAGTGTTATTCGAAATACACCATGGATGATTAAGTATTGCGGTATTCTTTTGTGGGAGATTGTAAAGGCTAATTTTGCTGTTATTCATCTGATTCTTTCTCCAAAGTTGGAGCCGGAACCGGTGCTGTTTCATTTTCGAAAGCCACTCAAAAAGGATGCGCATAAGGTGCTTCTTGCGAATTCCATTACCTTGACGCCCGGAACCATTACCGTAGATTTAATTGGTAAAGATGAGTATGTTGTTCATGCATTGGATAAGGACTTGGCAGAGGGAATAGAGGATTCCGTATTTGTCCAAATGCTGGAGAAATTGGAGGAAGAGCAATGAGTCTGAACCATGCGTATGACATTTTATTTATGGGAGCCATTGCTGTACTTGTCCTGATTATGTTTTTTGTATTAATCAGAGCAGTTAAGGGACCGGAGATAGTAGACCGTATTGTGGCAATTAATATGTTAGGCACCCTTACGATTATGATTATAGCCATTTTGGGCGTATGGTTCTCGCAAGGGTATCTGTTCGATGTCTCTATTATTTATGCAATGATTTCCTTTCTTGCAGTGGTAATCCTGACGAGAATATATTTGGGTGTCTATCAGAAACGGCAGGAACATAAGAAACAGGATAAGGAGGAACCGAAGATATGATGGATTGGGTTCTGTTTTGGGTTGCTGCTGTGTTCCTGATATGCGGAATCGGTGTAGCGGCCATTTCCGCATTGGGATTGTTTAAGTTTAAGTTCGCATTGAACCGAATGCATGCGGCAGCAATGTGCGATACACTTGGCATTCTCTTTGTGTTGCTCGGGTTGATTTTTGTTACCGGTTTCTCATTTGATTCCCTGAAACTGGCTTTGATTATTATTCTTTTATGGGTAGCAAGCCCCGTATCCAGTCATTTGCTTGCCAATCTGGAGGTAACGATTTCCTCCCGCTTGAAAGATAACTGTGAGATTCAGAATGAAGAAGGAAAGGACACTGAGGATCATGACTAAGGCGATTATTCTGTTACTGGTTTTGTTTTTGGTAGTCTGCGCAATCTGTGCCAGCATTACGAAAAATCTTTTGGTAACGATTATCATATTCATGTCTTACAGTCTTATTATGTCCATTATCTGGGTATTCCTTCAGGCACCCGACCTTGCGATTACCGAGGCTGCAGTAGGTGCAGGTGTTACAACTGTACTGTTTTTCGCGACGCTTCGCAGAATCAATGCGATTGATGAGAACGAAAAGAAGGGAGAGAAACATGAGCAGGATTCGTAAAAACTATGATAATTCTCTCCATGCAAGATTTCTCCGTTACATAACAGGGGAATCTGAGTATGAATCACCGGACTATATGCCTTTGTTTGAAGAACAGATTGCAAAGGAAAAGGAAAAGGATGAGAAGGCTACTGAGCATTATCTTGTCCCGACGCTTCAGGATCCGAAGGAGGATGCGCTTCGATATGCGGAATTCTCCGGTATGAAATGGTTTCGAAGACTTTACAGGGTTATGGCTGTCATTCTGTGTATCGCCATTTGCGGAGTCTTAATTTATAATGTTGCTTTTATGCCGAAATTTGGTGATCCGAATGCGCCAACCAATAACGAGGTCGCTGAAAGATATCTCAGTAAGGGCGCAGAGGAAACCGGTGTTGTAAATATGGTAACCGGTTTGATTCTGCAGTACCGTGGTTTTGATACTTTTGGTGAGACGCATGTCCTCTTTATCGGAACGATTGCCGTAATGATTCTCCTAAAGAAGAAAAAGGAGGAGATGAAGCCGGAAGCAGAGGGAGAGCAGGTTGGTGGAGACTTGATTCTTCGAACGATTGCAAGATTTCTGGTGCCGCTCATCTTCCTGTTTGGTTTTTATGTTCTTCTGAATGGCCATCTGTCACCCGGCGGTGGTTTCTCAGGCGGTGCGGTTATTGGCGCAGGACTTATTCTGTATTCAGCATCATTTGGCTTTACTGCCACTGCACGTTTCTTTGATGAGAAAATATATGATATGGTAAAGGTCGGTTCACTGGCACTCTACAGTATGCTGATTATTTATTACCTGTTCACCGGGGCCAACGATATAGCCTCCATAGTCCCTCTTGGAAAGCTTGGAAATATCATCAGTTCAGGTTTGATTCTTCCGATTAACATTCTGGTCGGATTTGAGGTTGCCTGCACGATGTATGCTTTCTATGCGCTGTTCCGGAAAGGAGGTCTGTGATGCTTGCAAACCTCTGGGACAATTATATCAGTGTAGTTGCGATGCTTTTGTTCGGAATCGGATTCTGTAACCTTCTTTTACAAAGAAATATGATTAAGAAGATTATCGGTATGAACATCATGGATACGGCAGTATATCTGTTTCTGGCATCCATGGGTTATATTGAGGGCAGACTGGCACCGATTGCCACAGACGGCGTGGTGGATGCATCGAAATACATCAATCCGATTCCAAGCGGACTTGTTCTGACCGGTATTGTTGTATCTGTCAGTGTATCTGCGTTGATGCTTGGACTTACCGTCAAATTATACGAGCGTTACCATACGCTTGATATTGATGAAATCACGACGATGGTACGAAAGGAGCATGAGTAATGGACTTCTTTCGTAATTTCCCTTTTATATGTATTATGCTTTCCATCGTATCGGGACCGCTTTCCTCGATTCTTTCCGGGAAGAAGGCAAGATACTTCAGTATTCTTGTGGTTTCCGTATGCGAGGTGCTTTCGGCACTGACATTGTGGTACGCGGTCACTATTCCGGAGCCGTTCGTGTATAAGATGGGACGATTTCCCGCACCATTCGGAAATGAAATCCGAGTAGGTGTTTTGGAAGCTCTTATGGCAACCTTCTTCTGCCTGATTATGCTTCTGTCGCAGTTTGGCGGTATGAAGTATCTGAAGAAGGACATTCCGGAGGAAAAGCAGGGTTTGTATTTTATTATGATTAACCTGCTGTTAGCATCGTTACTTTCGCTGATTTATACCAACGACCTTTTCACCGGTTATGTGTTCATCGAGATTAATACGATTGCAGCCTGCGGTCTGATTATGATTCGAGGCTGGGGACGTAATATTCTTGCTGCAACGAAATATATGATTATGTCTCTTCTCGGTTCCGGTCTTGTATTAATTTCCGTGTCGATTCTTTACGGAATTACCGGACAGCTTCTGATGAGCAATATTCATGAAGCCGTTGTGAAAATAGTGGAGGAGGGAACTTATACAGAGCCACTGATTATTGCGGTAGGTCTGTTCTCGGTCGGTATCGCGATTAAATCAGCGTTGTTTCCTTTTCACGCATGGCTTCCGGATGCGTACGGTTACTCCACTTGTACCTCCAGTGCAATTCTTTCTTCGCTTGTTTCAAAGGGATATATACTGCTTCTGATCAAGTTTATTTACAGAGTTATCGGAATGGATATTATGAAGATGACAGGCGCGGATGACGTACTGTTTGTATTTGGTATCGCCGGAATGATTATGGGCTCTGTGGATGCGATTCAGCAGACCGATATGAGCCGAATGATTGCATTTTCCTCAATCGCACAGATTGGTTACATCTATATGGGCTTTGGTCTGGGCAATGAGGCGGGAATGGTGGCAGCAACTTTCCATATTCTCGCACATGCTTCCGCAAAATCGATGCTTTTTGTTGCGGCAAATGGTCTGGCGGAGGTGTCAGGAGGAAGTATGAATTACCGTGACCTTCGAGGTTCCGGTATGAGAAACCGTTCTGCCGGAATCGGTTTTCTGGTTGGTTCGCTCTCGATGGTAGGTATTCCTTTGTTTGCAGGTTTTACCTCAAAGGTTTACTTCGCCAAGGCTGCCTTCGATGCGGTTACGGGAAAGGAAATCGTTACTTTGATTGCATTGGCCATCAGTACCGTTTTGAATGCGATGTACTTCATACGAATGACTATCAGTGTGTACACACCGAAGATGAACGAACATTATGCGGACAAGGAATTCAAAATCGGTGTTTCCTATCGGATGTCTATGTTCGTATTTGTTGTGATTGTTTTGATACTTGGAATATTAAGTAACCCGATATTTGATTTTATCACTCGCGGGTTGCAGCAATTCTCATGAAAGGAGTAAACGATTATGGATTGGATTATTTTGTTGCCGGTTGTGATTCCGTTATTGGGTGCAATCTGCCTTCTGTGTATGCGTAAACTCCTTGATAAGAGATCGGTTCGTCTGATGGTGTTCTGCTTTGTAATTGCAGCATTGTTCTCTGTAATTGCAGTAGATTTGAGTGAGGATATTTCCCTTACGGTGCTTTCCATAATGCCGAAACTGCCGATTTATTTCAAAGCAGACAACCTTGGAGTATTATTTGCTACACTTACGGTTTCCATGTGGCTTCTTTCTACATGGTTTTCATTCCGCTATATGGATCATCAGAAGAATGAAACACGCTATCAGATATTCTCCCTACTGTCACTTGCGGCTCTTTTGGGAGTATGTTTCTCAGGAAATCTGATTACAACCTATCTGTTTTATGAAATGATGACACTTGCAACCTTCCCGCTTGTTTTGCACGAACAGACGAAGGAGGCTATTTCTGCAGGTATGACATATCTGTATTACTCGATTGCCGGTGCGTTCCTCGGATTGATCGGAATATTCTTCCTTTACGGCAATGCTTCCGATTTGAATCAGCAGGGTGGCATTCTTGGTTATGTAAAGGGTGGATTCCTGCAGAATGTGGAAGATAAGAACGGTTTATTGGTTGTTGTATTTCTCATGCTTGTAGGTCTTGCCTGCAAGGCCGGTATGTTCCCGCTTCACGGATGGCTTCCGAAGGCACATCCGGTTGCTCCGGCGCCTGCTTCGGCACTTCTCAGCGGAAATATCACGAAAATGGGAGTTCTGTTTACGATTCGTGTGATTTTCTATTGCGTCGGACCGGATTTCCTGAAAGGCACCTGGGTTCAGAATGTCCTTCTTGCCCTTTCCCTTACAACGGTATTTCTCGGTTCCATGCTTGCTTACCGCGAGAAACTGTTCAAAAAGAGACTTGCTTATTCCACGGTCAGCCAGGTTTCTTACTGCCTGACAGGAATCTATCTGCTTTCCGGTACTGCGTTGACCGGAGCATTGCTTCATGTTGTATTCCATTCCGTTATCAAGAACCTTTTGTTCCTATGTGCCGGTGCAGTTATTTTTACGACCGCAAAGACGAGAGTGGACGAGTTAAAGGGAATCGGAAAGAAGATGCCTGTTACGATGTGGTGCTTTACATTGGGTGGCCTTTCTTTGGTCGGAATTCCTCCGTTCTCGGCATTTATCAGCAAATGGTATCTGGCTACGGGAGCAATTGAAACCAAGATCCCCGTATTTGAGTATCTGGCACCGGTTGTACTGTTAATCAGTGCATTGCTTACCGCAGGATATCTGCTTACGATTACAACCAATGCCTTCTTTGGCAAGACAGAAGCGGATGGGGAAATCAATGAAAAGAGTATCTTTTTGTTGCTCCCGCTCATTATTCTTGCTGTTGCCACTACGGTTTTCGGTTTGATACCGAATCCCCTCACGAACTTCATTAAGGATTTCATAACGGCGTTATTCTGATTGTAAGATAGAAAATTTTGTGAAGCTTAGGAGTTACTTTTCATGAGTGCGTATTTTATGCTTGTTCCGATTCTTCTGCCGCTTCTGTTCGGTGCTGTAATCGGACTGCAACCGATGAAAAATGACCGACGAAGAGATATCTTCGTCTTTTCAGTGACCCTTCTGACTTCACTGTTTATTGCAGCACTGTTATTGTGGTCTCCCGGAGAGGAGTCCATCAGTCTGCAGCTGGCCGGTATTCTGGAGATTAAATTCCGTCTGGATGGTTGCGGAATGGTATTTGCCGGATTGATTGCTTTTTTGTGGCCGCTTGCTGTTGTTTATGCGTTTGAATATATGCAGGAACGTCAGAATGCTTTTTTTGCCTTCTATGTGATGACATACGGTGTCACTACGGGTATAGCTTTTGCAGGCAATCTGATGACAATGTATATGTTCTATGAACTGCTGACCATTGTAACGATTCCGCTTGTCATGCATGAACTGGATCATAAATCCGTTGTAGCAGCGAGAAAGTACATGAGGTATTCCTTCGGTGGAGCCGCATTCGGTTTCCTCGGCTTTATTGCGATTCTGAAGCTTGGTGATACGATAGATTTTCGCTTTGGCGGTGTTCTTTCTTCGGAAACGATAGCAGAGCACGGAACCCTGCTTCTTTTGATTTACACATTTGCAGTATTCGGATTTGGCGTAAAGGCAGCACTGTTTCCGATGCACGGATGGTTGCCGACGGCTTCTGTAGCACCGACTCCGGTTACCGCACTTTTGCATGCGGTTGCTGTCGTGAAAGCGGGCGCATTTGCCATCATTCGTATTACTTATTACAGTTTTGGAACGGAACTGCTTTCGGGAAGCTGGGCGCAGAAGATTATACTTGTCGCTTCTGCAGTGACAATTGTTTACGGTTCTGCAAAAGCAGTGAAAGAGCAGCATTGCAAGAGAAGATTGGCGTATTCCACAGTCAGCAACCTTTCCTATATCATTTTTGCTGCAGCGCTAATGTCTGAAGCCGGAATGACGGCGGCATTCCTTCATCTGATTTCTCATGCGTTGATGAAGATTGTTCTGTTCTACTGCATCGGTGCGATTATGGTGAGAACAGGAAGAAAGTATCTGTGGGAAATGGATGGAATCGCCCACAGAATGCCTCTTTTGATGACGATATATACAATTGCCGGTATTGCTTTAATCGGTATTCCGCCATTCTGCGGTTTCATCAGCAAATGGTATATTGCCGCAGCAACGGTAGGTGCAGGTACAGTCTATGCATATATTGGACTCGGAGCACTGATTCTTTCGGCATTTCTGACGGCAGCGTATATTATGGAACTTGTAATCCGTGCGTGGACGCCTGTTAACGGTGAGGTGGCTTCGCAAGAGGAGACGCCCAGACCCGGCGCCAGAATGTGTGTGCCGCTCATTATTCTGACGGCGGCGATTGTAATTTACGGACTTTGCTCCGGACCGCTTGTGACCTTCTTTGAAAAGATTGCGGCGGGGTTAATTTAGTTTAAGAATGGTCGCATATTCAAAAAAAGTATGTCGGCGACTATGAAATAAAAGGGAGATATCATGAAAGGTAATGTTTTGCTATTGTTCCCTGTCCTGATACCGATTCTGGGAAGTTTTATCGTAAGAATCGTGAGAGCGGCAGGAGAGCAAAACAATCGAAAGAGTATGCAAAAACTCGGTGACATTTTGTTTACCGGGCTTGTTTCGGTTACCTTTGTATGCTCCCTTATCGCCGGAATTTTGGCACTGCGTAACGGTTCGATGGAACTGTCAATTCCGGAAATATGTGGATTTGGCATAAGCTTTACCATGAACGGATTCCGTGCAATCTATGTGATGATTGCTTCCTTTGCTTGGCTTGTGTCCGGCTTTTTTGCAGTATGGTATCTGAAGGGAGAGGAGCATCAGGGACGATATGCTTTTTATACACTGATTACGCTTGGAGCAACTCTTGCCGTATTTTTGTCAGCTGATTTATATACGACATTTATCTTCTTTGAGATGATGTCTCTGGCATCTTATGTGTGGGTTGTTCACGAAGAGGATGAGGAATCTCTTCGTGCAGGCAATACTTATCTTGCTGTAGCCGTTATCGGCGGATTGGTTATGTTGATGGGGATCTTTATCCTGTATGTAAAGCAGGGAACGGTTTCCTATCAGGCACTTCTGCAGTTGAACAGGCAATTGTTCCCTGACAGCGGAGTTTATACGACGCAAACAGGCGGGGCACTTCTTGCGGCAACATTGTGTCTTTTGTTTGGATTTGCCGCAAAAGCAGGTGCATTTCCGCTTCATATATGGCTTCCGAAGGCGCATCCCGTTGCACCGGCACCGGCTTCGGCATTACTGTCCGGTATCTTGACGAAGGCCGGAATGTACGGAATTCTTCTTTTGTTCGGCCGTATGATTATCGGAGACGAAAGATTTGGACAGTTTCTTTTGATTATTGCTGTATGTACGATGCTTGTGGGAGCAGTGCTTGCATTGTTTTCCATTGATATGAAGCATATTCTTGCGTGCTCTTCGGTATCGCAAATCGGTTTCGTACTGGTTGGCGTTGCGAATATGTGCATTCTGCAAGGGGAACGTCCGTTGGCAATTCAGGGTTCCATACTGCATATGGTGAACCATTCCATGTTCAAACTGATTCTGTTCCTTCTTGCAGGAATTGTCGTTAAGAATTTGAAATCGAGAGACTTGAATGTTCTTCGTGGCTTCGGTGTCGGCAGACCGTGGTTCCTGATTGTATTTATGTTTGCGGCACTTGGAATAGCCGGTGTCCCGGGCTTTTCCGGATTCGTCTCCAAATCTATGTTACATGAATCCATTGTTGCCTGCTATCACGAAAGTGGTATGGCTTTTTACAAGATTGCGGAAATCCTGTTTTTGATTGCAGGCGGTTGCACGCTTGCCTATATGCTGAAACTCTTTATTGTTCTGTTTTTTGCAAAGCCATCGAAAGAAGTGGAGGCATTTAATGCAAGCAAGAAAGCTTATCTGCCTGTTGGAATTAAGATTCTGCTTTCTGTGCCGGCTTTATTCATCTATCTGGCCGGTTCGCTTCCGGAGATATTCTTCCTGCCGCTTGCGAAAAAGGCTTCTGATATCTCGGTTTATACTTGGGAAACGGAGGCTTTCCGTACATTTTCCTGGGAGAATGTTAAGGGTGGTTTGATTTCCATCGCTATCGGTGTAGTCTTATATGCTTTTTTGGTTCGGTTCCTGGTTAGACGGAAACAGGGTAAGGATTATATCTATGTAAACCGTTATCCGAAGGCACTTGATTTGGAAAATCAACTGTACCGACCGGTTCTTCTTCGGATTCTTCCTTCCGTTCTGGGCGGTTGTTGCAAACTTCTTGAAATGATTATCGAATCGGTCAGCAAGGGTATCTTTGCTACGGCAAAGTTTCTGTTTGGTTTGCTGGATAAGCTTCCGGAGATGGGTGTGATTGCAACGAGAAGAACAGCATTGATGCCTGTCTGTGAGGTGACACCGGTGTCCTTTGCGGATAGAATCTGCAACGGTATTGGACATGTGCTGAATTTCTTTGCAAAACTGAACCATAAGCTGTTCCGCAGAGGAAAAGCAAAGGAATGCGATTATGTGGAAAAGGTAAACCGCGGTGCTGACGACCTCGGGGAAACCATTAAGCTGGTATCCAGAAGTCTTTCCTATGGATTGCTTGCATTCTGTATCGGGCTGTTGGTTATGCTCGGATACTTGTTATATTGTCTGTAAAGACGCTTGAAATGATAATTCGCACCACCGAAAATAGAGTCTGGTGCAGGAAAAGGAGAATAATATATGGCATTACTCATTGACGGAAAGAGAATTTCCGCAGAAATCAAGGACGAACTCAAAGAGATAGTGGCACAGAAAAAGGCTGAAGGCAAGGAGATTACGCTTGCCGTTATTCAGGTCGGAAATGATAAGGCTTCCTCCGTTTATGTCGGTAATAAGAAGAAGGCTTGTGAGTATATCGGTGTCCGTTCCCTTGCATATGAACTTCCCGAGGAGACTACCGAGGAGGAACTTCTGAATCTCGTAAAGGAATTGAATGAAAGAGATGATGTCAACGGTATTCTTGTGCAGTTGCCTCTTCCGAAGCAGATTTGCGAGGATAAGGTTTTGCTTGCAATTAATCCCGATAAGGATGTGGATGGTTTTCATCCGGTCAGTGTAGGGCGTCTGTGGATTGGCGAGAAGGGATATGAGTCCTGTACACCTGCCGGTGTTATTCAGCTTTTGAAGCGTTCCGGCATTTCCATCGAAGGAAAGGAATGCGTTGTAATCGGGCGCAGCAATATAGTAGGGAAGCCTATGGCAGCAATGCTTCTTCGGGAAAATGGAACGGTTACCGTATGCCATTCCCGTACAAAGAACCTTGCTGAGGTTACGAAACGTGCCGATATTCTCGTAGTGGCAATCGGCAAGCCGAAATTCGTTACTGCTGAATATGTAAAGGAAGGCGCCGTTGTTATCGATGTCGGCATTCACAGAAACGAGGACAACAAGCTTTGCGGTGATGTTGATTTTGCAAGCGTTGAGCCGATTGCATCCGCAATTACTCCGGTTCCCGGTGGTGTCGGACCGATGACGATTGCCATGCTGATGTGCAATGTTGTTAAGAGCGTAGAGTAAGACGGATTGTGGTTGAGTATGGTCTCAGCCATAAGATTAGGAGAAAACCGTGAAAGTATATTTCATATCACTCGGATGTGATAAGAATCTGGTGGACAGTGAAGTGATGTTGGGGCTTCTTTCGGATAACGGCCATACGATAACGGATGACGAGACCGAAGCGGAAGCCATTGTCATCAATACATGCTGCTTCATCCACGATGCGAAAGAAGAAAGCATTCAGAGTATTATTGAGATGTCACAACTGAAGCAGACCGGAAACCTGAAAAGACTTATCATTACGGGATGCCTGGCCGAGCGTTATGCAGAGGAAATTCGGGAACAGCTTCCTGAGGTGGATGCCGTGATTGGAACGAATTCGCTTTCGGATTTGCCTGAGGCACTTGTTGCAGAGGAATTTTACGTGTCCCAAAAACCGCTTTCGGATTTGCCTGAAATCAATACAAAACGTATGTTATCCCCGGACAGCTATGTATCCTATTTGAAAATAGCAGAGGGGTGTGACAAGCATTGTACCTACTGCATCATTCCGAAGATTCGGGGACCATACCGTTCCGTTCCGATAGAGAGGCTGCTTTCAGAAGCAGAGTATCTTGCGCAAGAAGGTGTAAGGGAACTGATTCTTGTTGCACAGGAAACAACGATTTACGGTGTTGATTTGTATCAAAGAAAGGCACTTCCCGAGCTCCTTCATAAGCTTTGCGCCATCGAAGGCATTGAGTGGATTCGGATTCTGTACTGTTATCCGGAGGAGATTACCGATGAACTGATAGCGGTGATGAAGGAAGAACCGAAGATATGTCATTATCTGGATATGCCGATTCAGCATGCATCGGATGATATTCTCAAACGAATGGGACGAAGAACAAGCCGAAAGGACCTTGTATGTATTATTCGTAAACTTCGTAAAGAAATCCCAGGTATCGCGCTTCGAACGACGCTGATTACCGGATTTCCCGGTGAAACGGAAGAGGATATGAGTGTTCTTAAGGATTTCGTTTCCAAGATGAAATTCGACCGCCTCGGCGTATTCCCTTATTCCAAAGAGGAGGATACTCCGGCCGCTAAGATGAAGGAACAGGTTCCAAAGAGGACCCGCGTAAAACGTAGGAATGAAATCATGCGTTTACAACATGACATCTGTGTCAGAAATGGTGAGAAATGTGTCGGAAAGAAATTCGATGTAATCGTCGACGGGTTTCTTCCCGAAGAAAATGTTTATGTCGGACGGACTTATATGGACGCCCCCGGCATTGATGGCAATGTGTACTTTGAAGCTAACCGTACAATGATTTCGGGAGAAATCGTGAAGGTGCGGATTACCGCTTCCCATGAATATGATTTGATTGGAGAACTTGCGTAATATGAATTTACCTAACAAAATTACTTTATTTCGTGTATTTATGATTCCGGTATTCGTCCTTTTGTTAATGATACCGCAGATTCCTTACTACAATTTTATTGCACTTGGCATTTTCGCAATTGCAAGTTTCTCCGATTATCTGGATGGACATCTTGCCAGAAAATACAATCTCGTTACCACCTTCGGTAAATTTATGGATCCGCTTGCCGACAAGATACTTGTCTGTACGGCACTGATTATGCTGATTGAATTTGATAAAATTCCTGCAATCATAGTTGCTGTCATTATGGCAAGAGATTTCATTATCAACGGTGTTCGTTTGATTGCTTCCGACAAGGGCGTCGTGATTGCTGCAGGTTGGCTTGGAAAGATTAAAACCGTTGTGCAGATGATTATGTGTATGCTCCTGTTGTTTACGGCAGATCCGCAGTACAATGATATGCTTGTATTTAAAATTGCCAATGTTCTCGGAACCGTAGCAATGTGGCTTGCACTTGTTCTTACGGTAGCAAGTCTGGTAGTATATATTTGGCAGAACCGTGATGTTCTGCGTGACAAGAATGAGTAAAGTAATCGTTATCGGAGGAGGCGCTGCGGGAATGATTGCCGCAATTTCTGCGGCAAGATTATCTCACAGCGTTGTTCTTCTTGAGAAAAATGAAAAACTTGGAAAGAAAATTTACATCACCGGAAAGGGACGATGTAATTTTACAAATGCCTGTTCAACCGAGGAGTTTATGAGTAATGTCATGAATAATCCGAGGTTTCTGTACAGCGCTTTTCATGCGTTTTCCAATTATGACGCAATCGATTTCTTCGAGGAACTCGGTATGCCAACCAAGGTGGAACGCGGCAATCGGGCATTTCCCGTTTCCGACCATGCTTCTGATGTGACAAAGGCACTGTCGGAGGAGATGAAACGTCTTTTGGTGGATGTCAGACTGCATGCAGAGGTAACCGGAATTCTTACCGAACCGTACAGTGAAGAGAATGGCGGTAAGAAGAAAAAATCGCTGTATAACGCAAGAGTGAAGGGTGTTTCCACTAAGTTCGGAGATATGAATGCTGACTATGTCATTATTGCGACAGGTGGCCTTTCCTATCCGACAACAGGCTCTACGGGTGACGGATATCGCTTCGCAAAAGCCTCCGGACATTCCGTGACGAGGCTTGTTCCGTCATTGGTATCTTTAACCGCACAGGAGGATTTCTGTGCCGAATTGAGCGGGCTTTCCCTTAGAAACATTGCTGTTTCTTTTGAAAAAGACGGCAAGAGTATTTATGAAGATTTCGGGGAACTGCTTTTCACACACAAGGGCGTAAGCGGTCCGGTTGTTCTTTCGGCTACCGGTACATGCTCGGATAACCTTGTCGGGAGCAGAATGCTGATAGATCTGAAGCCGGCACTTGACGAGGAACAGCTGGATGCAAGGCTGATTCGCGAGTTTGAGGGCGGCAGGTCAAAGCAGATGAAGAATCTGATTGGTGCATTGGTTCCCGCTTCGCTTGGCCCGGTAATTCTTCGGGTTTCCGGAATTAACCCGGATACCAGGGTTTCGGATGTCACAAGGGAGATGCGAGCAGCTCTTTTGAAATGTCTGAAAGGATTCCCGCTTACCATTACGGGAATGGGCGGCTATAACGAGGCTGTGGTAACCAAGGGAGGCGTCAACGTGGATGAGATTAACCCTTCTACGATGGAATCCCGTTATGTGAAGAATCTTAGATTTGCCGGAGAAGTACTTGATTGTGATGCTTTGACCGGCGGCTTCAATTTGCAGATTGCCTGGAGTACCGGCTATCTTGCAGGAAAGATAAAGGAGGAGAAAAGTATGAGTGAGCCAAAGAGTGTGAACATTGCGATTGACGGACCTGCAGGAGCAGGAAAGAGTACAATTGCCAAAGCAGTAGCAAAGAGAATGGGGTACATTTACGTTGATACGGGAGCAATGTATCGTGCTATGGCTTTGTATTTTCTTCGAAAGGGTATTTCTGCAGAGGATGAGCAGGCAATTTCCGCAGCCGGAAAGGAAGCTGAGGTTTCCATTGATTATGTGAACGGTGAGCAACAGGTTCTTTTATTTGGGGAAAATGTAAACGGTCTGATCCGAACCGAGGAGGTCGGCAATATGGCAAGTGCATCTTCCGTTAATAAGGATGTTCGTGATAAGATGGCTGAACTGCAGAGACAGCTTGCAGCCACGAAGAATGTTGTAATGGACGGTCGTGACATCGGAACCAACGTGCTTCCGAACGCCCAGGTTAAGGTTTATCTGACGGCATCCATCGAAGAACGTGCAAGACGCCGTGTCAAGGAGTATGAGCAGAAAGGAATTTCTGCTGATTTCGAGCAGATTGCAAAGGATATAGAAGAGAGAGATTACCGCGATATGCACCGTGAGCATGCGCCTCTTTGTCAGGCTAAGGATGCGGTATACCTTGACACATCCGATATGGGAATTGAGGAAGTGGAACAGGCGATGATCCGCATTATAGAAGAAAAACTCGGCAGATAAAAGGATTGTCCCGTGCACTACATCACGAAGGGAGTTCAGCTGTGGAAATTCGTCTTGCAAAAACTTCAGGTTTCTGTTTTGGTGTACAGCGTGCCGTTGATACGGTACAGGCACTTGCAGACGGGAACGACGGTACTGTTTATACTTACGGACCAATCATTCACAACGAAGATGTGATTGCAGATTTAAGCTCCCGCGGTGTTCAAATTTTGAACACGGAGGACGATATCGATTCGGTCAGGGAGGGAACGATTGTAATTCGTTCCCACGGGATTCCAAAATCCGTGAATGAGCATATGCTGCATTGTGCAGAGGTTTCCGGGGGACGGATTAGAATAGTGGATGCAACTTGCCCATTTGTCAAGAAAATCCATAGAACAGTAGAACGGGAAAGCCTTGCCGGAAAGCAGATTATTATATGCGGAGACGCTTCTCATCCTGAGGTTCAGGGCATTATGGGATGGTGTGCAACACCGGCAAATGTCATAACTTCCGTCGAAGAAGCGGAGAAAATTTCCGATACCCTGAAAAAATCAATCTGTATTGTTGCGCAGACCACTTTTAATTTCAATAAATTCAAACAAATTATTGCATTTTTCGGCAATTTGGGGTATGATGAACACGATAGTGTGGTAAATACTATCTGCAATGCCACGGAGGAGAGACAGACTGAGGCACGTAAGCTTTCCAGTGAGTGTGATGCGATGGTTGTTATTGGCAGCCGGAACAGTTCCAACACGCGGAAACTTTACGACATATGCAAGAGCAATTGTGAGGAAACTTACTTTGTGCAAGCTGCCGATGATCTGGTTTACACTACTTTTACATCTTTTCGTTGCGTAGGTATTACAGCGGGGGCGTCAACCCCTAGAATAATTATTGAGGAGGTTCAAAATCGAATGGCTGAAGAGAATTTTGAACAGATGTTAGAAGAATCATTAAAGACAATACATAACGGAGAGGTAGTAGAAGGCACAGTTATTCGTGTTAAGGAAGACGAAATCGCTCTTAACATCGGATATAAAGCGGATGGCATTCTGTTGAAGAGTGAATACTCCAATCAGCCGGTAGCAGACCTCCGCGAGGTTGTCAAAGAAGGCGATAAGATCGCTGTTAAGGTTGTAAAGGTGAATGACGGAGAAGGTCAGGTCCTTTTGAGCCGTAAGAAGCTTGCTGCAGATCGTTCCAGCGCTGTATTGCAGGAAGCATTTGAGAACGGAACCGTTCTCACTGCAAAGGTATCCGAGGTTGTAAAGGGCGGTATTACCGTACTCGTTGACGAGTGCCGCGTATTTATCCCTGCAAGCCTTGTATCCGATACTTTTGAAAAGGATCTTACCAAGTATCAGGGACAGGAAATTTCTTTCCGCATTACTGATTACGATCCTAAGAAGCGTTCCATCATCGGTAACCGCAGAGCTCTTCTTACCGAACAGAAGAAGGCAGCTTTGGAAGAGGTTCTTTCCCGTATTCAGGTTGGCGATGTAATCGATGGTACGATTAAGAATGTAACCGATTTTGGTGCATTTGTTGATATTGGCGGAATCGATGGGTTGCTTCATATTTCCGAAATGTCTTGGGGCCGTATCGGAAATCCGAAGAAGCTTTTCAAGGTAGGCGACAGTGTTCGCGTATTTATCAAAGAGATTAAGAATGACAAGATTGCTCTCAGCAAGAAGTTTGATGACGAGAATCCTTGGGCTAACGCAGAAGAGCGTTTTGCTCCCGGAACCATTATTACCGGTAAGGTAGCCCGTATGACAGACTTCGGTGCTTTCGTTGAGATTTATCCCGGTGTAGATGCACTTCTGCATGTATCCCAGATTTCTCACAAGCGCGTTGAGAAGCCGGCTGATGTACTTAGCATCGGACAGGAGATTGAGGCTTCCATTCTTGAGCTGAAGCTTGATGAGAAGAAAATCAGCATCAGCATGAGAGAACTTGAGGAAGTACCTGAAGAAGAGGTTGTTGAAGAGATTCCTGCAGAGGAAACTTCTGAAGCAGTAACCGACGCTGAATAATCGAAATTGATTTCATGGGAACAGAAGCACAATGGGATTTTCCCATTGTGCTTTTACTTTATGAGACGCATAGCGCCTCATAAAGTAAAGCAGATTAAATGCACACGCTTTGGCAGTGGAAATTGTCGCTTCGCGACGCCAAAAATTATAAGAATGCACAGATTATATGAAGGAGAGAGAAGATGGCCGGAATTGTTCGAGTAGCCCTGGATGCAATGGGTGGCGATAATGCCCCCGGAGAAATCATTAAAGGAGCCGTTGAAGCCTTACAGGAACGGGAAGAATTGCATGTTATTCTGACCGGTAAAGAAGATGTCATTAAGGCAGAACTCAGTCAGTATGAATATCCTGCCGACCGTCTGTCCATTGTGAATGCCACAGAGGAAATATCCTGTAACGAAGCACCGGTTTATGCGGTTCGTAAGAAGAGAGATTCTTCTTTGGTTGTTGCGATGAATCTTGTGCATAAAGGGGAAGCCGATGCATTTGTCTCTGCAGGCAGTACCGGTGCAATCCTTGCAGGAAGTGTAATCTATATCAAGCGAATTCGTGGCGTGGAAAGAACACCGCTTGCACCTTTGATTCCCACGGAAAAGGGAGTATCGCTTTTGATTGATTGCGGCGCGAATGTGGATGCGAAGGCTTCACAGCTTGTTCAGTTTGCACGTATGGGTTCCATTTATATGGAATATGTTGTTGGCGTGAAGAATCCTACTGTCGGTATCGTGAATATCGGTGTTGAAGAGGAAAAGGGCAATGCACTCGTAAAGGAAACCTATCCGCTTTTGAAGGAGATGGACGATATCAACTTCATAGGCAGTGTCGAGGCAAGAGAAATTCCTCACGGTGCGGCAGATGTCATTGTATGCGAAGCTTTTGTGGGAAATGTCATCCTTAAGTTATACGAAGGACTTGCAGCCACTTTGATTTCCAAAATCAAGGAAGGCATGATGAGCAGCGTTCGCGGGAAAATCGGTGGTGCACTTGCAAAGCCGGCATTGAAGAAAACCTTGAAATCGTTTGATGCTTCACGTTACGGCGGTGCGCCGATGCTTGGCTTGAACGGACTTGTTGTGAAGACGCACGGAAGTGCGATGGCAACAGAGGTGAAGAACTCTCTGATTCAGTGTATTTCGTTCGTTGAGGAGAATATTGAAGGCAAGATTCGTGAGAAACTTGGAACCGGAAACGATGTGACTGAAGAAGAATAAGGAGTAGCTTATGGAGTGGCAGAAGATTCAGAATATTGTTGCGGAGGTGTTGCAGATTCGTCCGGAGGATGTGAATATGGATTCTACATTTTCCGAGGATTTGGGGGCTGATTCGCTTGAGGTTTATCAGATTATAACAATGATTGAGGACACATTTTCCATTGAGGTCAGTGACGCAATGAGCGGATATACTCCGCAGACCGTTGGTGCGCTTTATAACCGTGTGTCCGATTTGCTTGGGATTTCGTAAAATAGACAGTGTGCAGAAGCACTGTTATCATATTAAGGAGGTGTTCCGTTAATGGATAATTCGGAATTGGAACACAGAATAGGATATTCTTTTCAGAATAAGGAGTTGTTGGTGACTGCTCTGACACACAGCTCCTATGCAAATGAATTCAGTCGTCACAACGAGGAAGAAATAAGCTTTAATGAGCGTCTTGAGTTTTTGGGAGATGCAGTATTGGAGCTTGTGACCAGTGAGTTCATTTTCGAGAATCATAAGGATATGCCGGAAGGCAGAATGAGTAAGCTTCGGGCCAGTATGGTATGTGAACCATCTTTAGCCATCTGTGCAAGAGAAGTGAAACTTGGTGATTATCTGCGTCTTGGAAGAGGCGAGGATATGACCGGAGGACGAAAGAGAGATTCCATTCTTTCGGATGCCTTTGAGGCAGTGATCGGAGCAATTTATCTTGATGGTGGACTGGAAAAAGCATCTGACTTCATTCGCACGGAAGTGCTGACGAAGTTGCAGGATGCGCAACTGTTCAAGGATTGTAAAACCTATCTGCAGGAGATTACCCAGATGGTTAACCATTGTACTCCGGTGTATGCACTCATCGGAGAGGAGGGTCCTGCGCATATGAAGGTGTTTACGGTAGAACTCCGTGTCGCGGGAAAGGTGATTGCTCAAGGTAGCGGAACTTCCAAGAAATCCGCTGAGCAGGATGCAGCCAGAAAGGCAATTCAATACTACAGGGAGAGGAGCGGAAACGATGTACCTGAAAAGCATTGAAGTGCACGGTTTTAAGGCATTTGCCAATAAAATTGTCTTTGAATTCAAGCCTGGAATTACCGGTATTGTCGGACCGAACGGAAGCGGTAAAAGTAATGTTGCGGATGCGGTTCGTTGGGTACTCGGTGAACAGAGTGCCAAGCAGCTGCGAGGCAGCAGTATGCAGGATGTCATATTTGCCGGAACAGAAACGAGAAAGCCGCTCGGATTTGCTTATGTAGCACTGACACTTGATAACAGCGACCATTGGCTTCCGATTGATTATGAGGAGGTTGTTGTCGGACGTCGTGTATATCGTTCCGGTGAAAGCGAGTATCTGATTAACGGAGCTGAGTGCAGACTTCGTGACGTGCAGGAACTGTTTTATGATACCGGTGTCGGTAAGGAAGGCTATTCCATTATCGGACAGGGACAGATTGATAAGATTCTGTCCGGAAAGCCTGAAGAACGACGTGAGATTTTCGATGAGGCGTCCGGTATTACAAAGGTCAAGAAGAGAAAAATCATGACCGAGAAGAATCTGGAGGCAGAACGCCAGAATCTTGCCCGTGTAACGGATATTGTTAACGAGCTGGAAACCCGTGTGGGACCGCTTGAAAAACAGAATGAGAAGGCGCGAATCTATCTCGGTTACCGTGACGAACTGAAGAAGATGGAAGTTAATCAGTTCCTGATGGAATATGAGAAGAGTGCTTCCGTGAAGCAGGACCTTGATGAGAAAATAGCGATTGCAACTGCAGATTATGAGCAGGCGACCACCCAGTACGAGGAGATTAAGAACGAATACGATAAGTTGCTTGCTGAATATGAGCAGCATCAGGAAAGCCTTCTGGAATCGAAAGAAAGTTATAACCAGAAACAGCTGCAGAAGGAAAAGGCAAGCGGTGAGCATAATCTTCTGTTACAGCAGATTGGTGGGTTAAATGCCACCGTTGAACAGCTGAAGGAACGTACCGGAAAGCTGGAAGTACAGATTTCAGAACGAAAGAAAACGCTCGCAGAATATGAAAGCAGCAGAGAAGAACAGAGCAAGCAGCTTTCGGCTCTTTTGAATGAGCAGCGTGCTGCAGAGAAACTTCTCGGTGAGATGAAGGCAGGCATTGATGCCATGCTTTTGGAAGAGAAGGAATGCAATGAAGCCCATATCGCTCTTTTGAACGAGAATACCGCACTGAAGGCAGAATATGAGCGTTACAATACTATTTTAGAGCACCAGAATGTACAGAAGGCCGAAATTAACGGTAAGCTTCTTATGCTGAAGGGGGAGGCAGATGCTGCTACAGAGCAGGTTGCCAATGCCGAGCAGGCCTTGAAGGAAGCATGCGACAGGGTGCTGCAGTATTCCGAAAGTGTTAAAGCGCAGGAGGAGAAGATTCAGTCCCTGACGGAAGGCATTCAGGATAAAAAGCATATTTACGAACGGAAACAGGAACGTGTTATTCAGAAGACATCACAGCTGGATACTCTGAAAGGGCTCGTGGAGCACTATGACGGATACGGCAATGCCGTAAAAAAGGTCATGGAGCTTAAGGACAGCCGTAAAGGAATTTACGGTGTGGTTGCTGATATTATCCGTGTGGATTCCGAATACGAGACAGCCATTGAAACCGCACTCGGGGGAAATGTGCAGAATATTATTACGGATTCCGCAGAGACTGCAAAGGACCTGATTGCGTATTTGAAAGAAAACCGTTTCGGGCGTGCGACATTTGTTCCGTTGTCCGATATTCGGGCGAAAAAGGACGAATTCGACGGTGAGATTTTCCGTAAGAAGGGAGTTATCGGAGTAGCGTCCGACCTTGTACATACGGAGGATAAGTTCAGCGAGGCTATCAAATACTTATTGGGAAGATTCCTCGTTGTGGATACGATTGATAATGCAATCAGTCTGGAAAAGCAAAATCGCTATTCCATTCGAATTGTTACATTAGAGGGAGAACTGTTCCAGCCCGGCGGTGCGATTTCCGGCGGTTCCTTTAAGAATAACGGTAATCTTCTCGGAAAGCGTCGTGAAGCTGAGGAACTGGAGAAGCAGCTTGTAACCGAGAAAGAGGAATTGCAGGAGGCTGAAGTTCTTCTGGAAAGTCTTCGTAAAGAACGCGAGGAAGTTCGTGCTTCCTACGAGGAAACAAGAAAGACCTTGCAGGAAAGCTATGTGGCACAGAATACAGCAAAACTGAATCTGAACCATATTGTGGAACAAAACAGCGATATTCTCGGTAAGCGTGACGCACTTCTTTCTGAGAAGGCTTCGGCGGAGGCTCGTGTGAAGGAAGCTGAACAGGCCATTGCGGAAGTGGATGAACGAATCAAAGTCAATGCCGAGGCAAGTGATGCGAAGAAGGCACGTGCGGATGAGATTCATGCGAAGATGGAGGAAACCCGTCTTAAAGAGGACGATGCAAGTGCCGAGGCAATGCGTGTTCTGTCCGAGTATTCCGGATTGCAGCAGAATGTTGCATATCAGGAGGATAATGCCCGTCGAATTCAGCGGGAACTTCAGGAATTCCTGACAGAGAAGGAGAATCTCTTTACAGAGTGCGACAATGCAAAGAATGAGATTGCTTCAAAGCAAGAAGATGTGAGGATGCTGGAGGAACAGCAGACCGAACTTCTGGACAGTCTTGCGGAATTGAATGAAAGAATAGAAAAGGAATCGGCTTCTTCGGAGGAGATTTCAAAGCATAATAGGACATTTTTCGAAAAACGTGAGGCATTGTCCGAGGACATGTCCAGACTGGATAAGGAGTTGTTCCGTCTGAAGAATCAGCAGGAGAAGATGGAGGAACAGCTTGATTACCAGACAAAGTACATGTGGGATGAGTATGAACTGACTTATTCCGCTGCTGAGGAATTACGTGATCCGGAGATTGACAATCCGACTTTGAACCGTAAGGCAATTTACGAGATGAAGGCCAAGATTAAGGCTTTGGGTGATGTCAATGTCAATGCAATAGAGGAATATCGTGAGGTAAAGGAAAGATACGATTTCCTGACTGCACAGCGTGATGATATCGTAAATGCCGAGCAATCCCTCGAAGAGATTATATCGACTCTGGATAAGGAGATGCGTAAGCAGTTTACGGACAGTTTTGTTCTTGTTCAGGAGCGTTTTGACAAAGTATTCCGTGAATTGTTCGGAGGCGGTAAGGGTACGCTGAAGCTTGAGGAAGGCGTGGACGTTCTCGAAGCAGACATTTCCGTGATTGCGCAGCCTCCGGGGAAGAAACTGCAGAATATGATGCAGCTTTCCGGTGGAGAAAAAGCCTTGACGGCCATTTCCCTGCTTTTTGCAATATTGGATTTAAGACCGTCACCGTTCTGTCTGCTCGATGAGATTGAGGCGGCACTCGATGACAGCAATGTCAGTCGTTTCGCACAATACCTGCATAAACTGACAAAGGATACGCAGTTCATTGTAATCACGCACAGACGCGGTACTATGGCAGCAGCGGACGCCCTGTATGGTATTACAATGCAGGAAAAGGGTGTATCAACGCTAGTATCCGTTAACCTGATTGAGAATCAGCTTGATAAATAACTGATTATAACGAGACCCCTGCACCGATTATGAGGATTGGGGTCTCAAATTTTGCAATATGAATTGTTTGAAGTGAGAATATTTTTTCTGATGAGAACAGAAAGGACACAGAATGGACGAGAATGAATTGATGGACGAGTCTGTACAGGAAGAGGAACAGGTCAAGGAGAAGAAAGGTTTCTTCCGCCGTCTACGGGATGGAATGTCCAAGACGAGAAACAGTATTGCGAGCGGTTTGAATTCCATTTTCCACGGCTTCTCTAAAATTGACGATGAGTTTTATGAGGAACTTGAGGAAATCCTGATTATGGCTGACATCGGTGTCAGTACAACGGAGGAGATTCTGGATTCCCTCCGCGATAAGGTTAAGGAAAATCACATTAAAGAGCCGGAAGAATGCCGAAATCTTCTGATGGAGTCCATCAGAGAGCAGATGCGTGTTCCGGAGGATGCCTATGACTTTGAAAAAGGACCTTCCGTAGTGTTGGCAATCGGTGTAAACGGTGTAGGAAAGACTACCACTACCGGAAAGATTGCAGGGATGCTGAAGAATGAAGGTAAAAAGGTGCTTTTAGCAGCAGCGGATACATTCCGTGCAGCAGCTACAGAGCAGTTAATTGAATGGTCTCACAGAGCAGGCTGTGATATTATTTCCGCTAAAGAGGGGGCAGATCCCGCGGCAGTTGTTTTCGATGCCGTTTCTGCAGCAAAGGCAAGACATTGTGATGTGCTTTTAGTGGATACTGCAGGGCGTCTTCATAATAAGAAAAATCTGATGGATGAACTTTCTAAAATTAACCGTGTTATCGACAGAGAGTATCCGGATGCCAAAAGAGAGACATTGGTTGTTTTGGACGGAACCACAGGGCAGAATGCACTTGTTCAGGCAAAACAGTTTAACGAAATCTGTGATATTACGGGTATTGTGATTACCAAGCTTGACGGAACCGCAAAGGGTGGCATTGCGATTGCAATACAGAAGGAACTTGGCATTCCGGTTAAATACATCGGTGTTGGGGAAAGCATTGCCGATATGCAACGTTTTGATCCGGATGCCTATGTGAAGGCACTTTTTGATGTGGCCGAAGAAGAGTAAACATTAGGGTGCGATAACCTTGCAGTAAATTGCGGTTAAGGGCAATCCTTAAAAACAGACAGAGTGAACAATTTTCAGCGTATTATGTGTACGATTTGACGGATAATCAAGTGGCGCAAAATACGCTGTTTTTATGTTATGTCGTAGTATTTGGGATTTATTTGTGCGGTTTGTCAATAGATTTGCAAGCATAAAGCAGATATCATTGATGTTGTTGAGAAGGCAACATTCCGGATGGAAAGAAATAAGAGATTTTTTAGATTTCCTGTTGACAAACCAAACGAAAAAGTATAATATACGAATAGAACATTTGTTCGCTTTTTGAGAAAGGATGAAACGATATGGCTACTACAGACGAGAGTAAAAAGAAAGCATTGGAATCCGCACTTGCCCAGATTGAGAAGAGCTACGGAAAGGGTTCCGTTATGAAACTTGGTGATTCCAAGACGAATCTTAATATTGAGGCGGTTCCGAGCGGATCCCTAAGCCTTGATGTGGCAATGGGAATCGGTGGTTTCCCGAAGGGACGTATTATTGAAATATACGGACCGGAATCCAGTGGTAAAACTACAGTTGCCCTTCATGCGGTTGCAGAGGTTCAGAAGAGGGGCGGAATCGCAGGATTTATTGATGCTGAGCATGCTCTTGATCCCGTATATGCGGCCAATATCGGTGTAGATATTGATAACCTTTATATCTCACAGCCTGACAGCGGTGAACAGGCACTTGAGATAACTGAGACGCTTGTACGTTCCGGCGCAGTTGATATCGTTGTTGTAGACTCTGTCGCAGCACTTGTTCCGAAGGCCGAAATTGACGGGGATATGGGTGACAGTCATGTTGGTTTGCAGGCACGTCTTATGTCACAGGCTTTGCGTAAGCTGACTGCTGTTATCAGCCGTACGAACTGTATTGTTATCTTCATTAACCAGCTTCGTGAGAAGGTTGGTGTTATGTTTGGCAATCCGGAAACAACGACCGGAGGTCGTGCGTTGAAATTTTATGCTTCCGTTCGTTTGGATGTTCGTCGCGTGGAATCATTGAAACTCAACGGTGAGGTTGTCGGTAACCATGTTCGTGTAAAGGTTGTAAAGAATAAAGTGGCTCCGCCTTTCAAGGAAGCTGAGTTTGATATTATGTTCGGCGAAGGTATTTCCAAAGAAGGTGATGTACTGGATCTTGCCGTAAACTGCGATATCATCAATAAGAGCGGTGCGTGGTTTGCTTATGAGGGAGAAAAGATTGGCCAAGGCCGTGAGAATACAAAGCTTTATCTGAAACAGAATCCTGCAGTAAGGGAGGAGATTGAAAAGCGTGTTCTTGAGGCACTTCATGTAGGTGTGAATCAGGCTGTGGTTACGGACGATGACGAAGAGGAACCCTTAGAGGATTTCTAAAAGGACGGTAATACTATGGCTCTCGTGCATATGGTAGCGAAAGGCAAGAGACAATCCATTCTTTTTATAGACGGGGATGCGGTTGGACCTGTTCAGAATGCTGATATGTGTTTCCTTTCCGTACAGGAGAGTGATGACATCAGTTCGAACAAGCTAACCGAGATATTGCAGGATTATGTGCTTCCTGCAGGACGAAAGAAAGCGCTTGACTTGTTGCTTGCCGAAGATAGAACGGAAATCGAACTGAAAAGACGTTTGATACAGGCAGGATATGGTGAAAGTATTGTGGCTTCCATTATGGAGTATGTGAAACAGTATCCTTATCTGAATGATGTTAGGTATGCCTTGAACTATATGCGCTCCGTTGGTACGAAGAAAAGTTTGCTTGAAATTCGTCACAAACTTACCGAGAAAGGGGTTTCTGACGAGGATTTTGAGAAGGCTTTGGGACAGTATCGTGAGGAAAGACAGGAAAGCATGGAAGGCAGTAGCGGTGAACTGTGCGAAGAGGATATCGAGTACGAAGCAGTACTGACGATTCTTCATAAAAAAGTTGCTCCCGGAACTCCATTGACTAGAGCGCAGAAGGAGAAACTTTATGCGTCTCTCCTCAGAAAAGGGTTTGGATATCATATTGTTCGAAAGGCACTGAAAGAGTACTCCACAGTTGATGAAGATATGGAATAGAATGATTAAGCAGGTGATGATTTCACCTGCTTTTTTATATCATAGGAAATGGCATTGCATTTCCTATGATATAAAAAAAGCTCCGCTAAGGAAGCACACGCCTGTGCAGAGGAAATATGTCGCTCCGCTACGCACAGGCGGCACGAGCATACCGGAAGCAATATGCTTTGTTCTTGGGAATTTGCAAGCATCGTTTATAAACGATGCAGTTCCGTAAAACTTAAGTAAAACTTTACAAAAATCGTGTGAATTCCTGTTATTTGGTTTGCTTTTTTGCGGATTTTATGTATAATGATATTTGGTGTAAGTTGGGTTACTCTTTTAGTGGAATAACCTTTTTGAAATATAATAATGGAGGGCTGAACATGAGTAGTACAGCAAAATTGTCAGCAAAGGATCGTATCTATACTTTGCTTGACGACAACAGTTTTGTTGAGATTGGCGCTATGGTTACAAAGCGTAGCACAGATTTCAACATGCAGCAGATGAGCGCTCCCGGCGATGGTGTTGTTACCGGTTACGGCGTAATCAATGACAGTCTGGTTTATGTTTATAGCCAGGATGTTGCTGCGCTTAATGGTACGATTGGCGAGATGCATGCCAAGAAGATTGTAAACCTTTACCGTCTTGCAATGAAGACAGGTGCACCGGTAATCGGTTTGATTGATTGTGCAGGTATTCGTCTTCAGGAGGCTTCTGATGCACTTGCAAGCTTTGGCCGCCTGTTCAAAGCAGAGGCTATGGCTTCCGGTGTTGTTCCTCAGATTTCTGCTATCTTTGGTGAGTGTGGCGGCGGACTTGCTGTTCTTTCCGAGATGAGCGATTTCGTCTTTATGTCTAAGGATGCAAAACTTTTTGTTACCGCTCCGAATGCGATTGCAGGTAACAATGAAGGGAAGCTTGATACTGCTTCCGCTTCCTTTATGGCTACATCCGGTGCAGTTGACTATGTAGGTGAGGATGAGGTTGATGTTTTGAACAAGATTCGTGACCTCGTTGATGTTCTCCCTCTGAACAATGAGGATGAGTGTGTTGAGATGTGCAGTGATGACCTCAACAGACCTTCTGCTCTTTACGATGCAGAGATTGCCGATCCCGCTCTTGCAATGGCTGATCTTTCAGACAACGGTTCTTTCGTTGAAATCAAGGCTGATTATGCAAAAGAGATGGTTACCGGCTTCATTAAATTGAACGGTGCTACCGTTGGTGCTATCGGAAACCGTACCGCCCTTAAGGGTGAGAAGGCTACCGAGAAATTTGAATCCGTACTGACTTCCGATGCTTGCCGTAAGGTTGCTTCCTTCGTTAAGTATTGTGATTCTTTCGGCATTCCGGTTCTTACACTTTCCAATGTAACCGGTTACAGCTCCTGCAGCTGCAATGCTAAGTCCATTGCTACCGCAGCAGCACAGATGACTTTTGCATTTGCCGATGCTACCGTTCCGAAGATTAACCTTGTTACCGGCAAATCCTATGGTACTGCTTATGCAGCATTCAACTCCAAGAGCCTTGGAGCAGATATGGAATTTGCACTTGAGGGTGCAGAAATCGGTGCAATGGATGCCAAGCTTGCAGCACAGATTGTTTATGCAGGTGAGGTTAACACCGAGGAGGCTTTGAATGCTAAGGCTGAAGAGTATCGCAAGGAAGCTAACAGCGTAGAGAATGCAGCAAGAAGAGGTTATGTGGATTCCGTTATTTCCGCTACGGAGGCACGTGCACAGATTATCTATGCATTTGAAATGCTTAGCACCAAGAGGGAAATCAGACCGAGCAAGAAACACGGCACTGTTTAATCGGAGGAATGAGATATGAGTATATTGAATTTCGCTCCATTTGGCAGCACAATGGGTAGAGCAGGATTGAATACGGCATTGGGAATTGGAATTGTATTCCTTATGCTGATTATCATCTGTTTTATCATTTACCTTCTTCAGTTCGTAAACCGTCCTGAGAAGAGTGCTCCGGCTGCACCTGCGGCGCCGGTTCCGGCACCTGTGGCAGCCCCTGAAACCGATGACCTTGAACTGATTGCAGTTATTTCCGCTGCTATCTGTGCTTATGAGCAGGCGCAGGGCAATGATGTTTCTGCAGACAGTCTGGTTGTTCGTTCCATTCGTAAAGTAAATAAATCAAGATGGCAGAAGGCCTGATTAGGAGGATATTATGAAGAATTATACAATTACTGTAAATGGTAATGTTTACGATGTATGTGTTGAAGAAGCTGACGGTGCAGTAAGCGCACCCGCTGTTTCCGCAGCACCGAAGGCAGCTCCCAAGGCAGCACCGAAGGCAGCAGCTCCGGCTGGAGCACAGGGCAGTGTTAAGATTACCGCTCCGATGCCCGGTAAGATTATGAAGGTTAACGTAGCTAACGGCGCAGCTGTTAAGAAGGGTGATGTTATCCTTGTATTTGAAGCTATGAAGATGGAAAATGATATCGTTGCTCCTCAGGACGGTACCATTGCAAGTGTGAATGTAGCTGTTGGTCAGAACGTAGAGCCCGGTGAAGTTCTTGCATCCATGAACTAATTCCTTATAGTGTGGATGACATTAATAACCGGGAGGTAAATAAAGATGCAATATATTATTGACACTTTAGGAAACTTGGTGAAAGCCACAGCATTTGCCTCACTGGATTGGGGTAACCTGCTGATGATCGGCGTAGCCTTGTTCTTCCTTTGGCTTGCAATAGCTAAAGATTATGAACCTCTCCTTTTGGTACCGATTTCCTTTGGTATGCTTCTTGTTAATCTGTATCCGCCCATTATGGCGGCTCCTGTGGATAAGGTATATACCTTCTACAAGAATGATGTACAGATTGTAAGCATTTCCGATGGTGTAGTTGAGTTCTACAAAGGTGAAGGTGCAATTTATAACAATGACAGCATTACTGTCAGCTTCAAGTATAACGGAAATGAAATCATATTTCCGGAAGAGGTTGACAGAAATGATCAGGATTCCATTTTGAAGTATATCAATGAGAAGTTTTTCATGGATACGGTTAACATAACCTATTCCTGTAAGGGAACTTCCGTATTGGCATATGATATGAAGGAAGGACAGCTTACGAACTTCTATGTTCCCGGCTGTACGAAGACCGAGCAGAGCAGTAAGGCAGGAGGACTTTTGCATTACTTCTTCCAGCTCGATGAATGGGCAATATTCCCTTGCCTTATCTTCATGGGTGTTGGCGCAATGACCGACTTTGGTCCTTTGATTGCCAACCCGAAGAGCTTCCTTCTTGGTGCTGCTGCACAGCTTGGTATTTTCGCCGCTTACATTATGGCGATTCTGATGGGCTTCAGCGATAAGGCCGCCGCCGCTATCTCCATTATCGGTGGTGCGGACGGTCCGACATCCATATTCCTTGCAGGTAAACTCGGACAGACCGGATATATGGGCGCAATTGCCGTTGCGGCATACTCCTATATGTCCCTTGTTCCGATTATCCAGCCTCCGATTATGAAACTTCTCACAACGGAGAAGGAGAGAAAGATTAAGATGGAACAGCTTCGTCCGGTTTCCAAACTTGAGAAGATTCTGTTCCCTGTAGTTGTAACGATTGTTGTTGTAGCAATGCTTCCGGATACCGCTCCTTTGGTAGGCTGCCTGATGCTTGGTAACCTGTTCCGTGAGTCCGGTGTTGTTCGCCAGCTGCAGGAGACCGCAAGCAATGCAATGATGTATATTGTTGTTATTATGCTTGGTGTTTCCGTTGGTGCAACAACGAGTGCAGAAGCATTCCTGAAGTGGGATACCATCAAGATTGTTGCCCTTGGTCTGATTGCATTTGCCATCGGTACCGCAGGCGGTGTTCTGTTCGGAAAGCTTATGTGTGTCATCTCGGGTGGCAAGATTAATCCGTTAATCGGTTCCGCCGGTGTATCTGCTGTTCCTATGGCAGCACGTGTATCTCAGAAGGTTGGTTCCGAAGAAGATCCGTCCAACTTCCTTTTGATGCATGCTATGGGCCCGAACGTTGCAGGTGTTATCGGTACTGCCGTTGCAGCCGGTGTATTCATGGCTGTATTCGGTGTTTAATATCGCGTTATTCATTCATCCGGCTGTCGTGTCAGCGCTGCATTACACGACACCGGCTTCTATGAAGCAGCGCAGAAAGAGGTATATATTATGGCAGAAATCACAGCTAAGCCTGTAAAGATTACCGAGACTATCCTGCGTGATGCACATCAGTCTCTGATTGCTACCAGAATGCCTACCGATTTGATGCTCCCTATCGTTGAGAAGATGGATAAGGTTGGTTATCATTCCGTAGAGTGCTGGGGCGGTGCTACTTTCGACTCCTGTCTTCGTTTCCTCAAGGAGGATCCGTGGGAGCGTCTTCGTAAGCTTCGTGAAGGCTTTAAGAATTCCAAGTTGCAGATGTTGTTCCGTGGACAGAACATTCTCGGATACAACCATTATGCAGATGACGTAGTTGAATATTTCGTTCAGAAGTCCATTGCAAATGGTATTGATATCATTCGTATTTTCGACTGCTTGAACGACCTTCGTAACCTTGAGACAGCCGTTAAGGCTACCAAGAAGGAAGGCGGACACGCACAGATTGCTCTTTGCTACACCCTTGGTGATGCTTACACCCTTGAGTATTGGGAGAAGACCGCTAAGGCTATCGAAGAAATGGGTGCAGATTCCATCTGTATCAAGGATATGGCCGGTCTCCTTGTTCCGTACGAGGCTGACAAGCTTGTAAGAGCTTTGAAGAAGGGCTCTTCCCTTCCGATTCAGTTGCATACCCATTACACTTCCGGTGTTGCTTCCATGACCTATATGAAGGCCGTAGAAGCAGGTTGCGATATCATCGACTGTGCAATGTCTCCTCTGGCTCTCGGTACCAGCCAGCCTGCTACCGAAGTTATGGTTGAGACCTTCAAGGGAACTCCTTATGATTCCGGTCTTGATCAGAACCTTCTTGCTGAGATTGCTGAGTACTTCCGTCCTTATCGTGAGGAAGTTTTGAAGAGTGGTCTTTTGAACCCGAAGGTTCTTGGCGTAAACATCAAGACTTTGATGTACCAGGTTCCCGGCGGTATGCTTAGTAACCTTGTTTCCCAGTTGAAGGAAGCAGGTGCTGAAGATAAATTCGAAGCCGTACTCGAGGAAGTTCCGAGAGTTCGTAAAGACTTCGGTGAGCCTCCGCTTGTTACTCCTTCCTCTCAGATTGTTGGTACCCAGGCTGTTTTGAATGTCCTTCAGGGCGAGCGTTATAAGATGGTTACCAAGGAGAGTAAGAAGATTCTTTCCGGTGAATTCGGTTCTACAATTAAGCCGTTCGATAAGGAAGTTCAGAAGAAATGTATCGGTGATGTTAAGCCGATTACCTGCAGACCTGCAGACCTCATCGAGCCTCAGCTTCCTAAGTTTAAGGAAGAGTGCAAGCAGTGGGTTCAGCAGGAAGAGGATGTTCTTTCCTACGCTTTGTTCCCGCAGGTTGCTACCGAGTTCTTCAAGTACCGTCAGGCACAACAGACCGGTGTTGATGTAACCAAGGCTGACGAGAAGACGAAGTCTTATCCTGTTTAATTTGAGTCTTGTTTCGGGGAGGCGTTAGCCTCCCCGTTTTTTGCCTTATAGGAAATCTGCGCTAACGCTCCGAAAGGTTGCATTTGCCATAAAGTAAAAAGCTCCGTAAAGGAGGCAATGTATATGACTGTTTATATGGACAATTCCGCTACTTCACGCATTCAGAAGAGTGTGCTTGATGAGATGCTGCCATATCTATCCGAAGAGTTTGGCAATCCATCCAGTTTATATGAAGCAGGTCTTCACGCGAAGAAAGCAATGCAGACAGCACGAGAGAAGATAGCAATACTTCTTAATTGTGAGATGAATGAGATTTATATTACTTCTGGTGGAACGGAAGCAGACAACTGGGCCATCAAGGGGTATCTTTTTGCAAATCAAAACAAAGGAAAGCATATTATTACATCTGCAATCGAACATCCTGCAGTGCTTCGTACCTGTGAGTTTATGAAGAAATCTGGTTACCGTGTAACCGTTCTTCAACCGGATGAAAATGGGTATATTACCGCAGAAAACGTTGAGACAGCGATTACACCTGATACCGCTATCATTACCATACAATATGCCAATAATGAAATCGGAACCATTCAGCCGATTGCCGAAATCGCTGAAGTCGCAACAAAGCATGGGATTGCCTTCCACACGGATGCAGTTCAGGCAGTTGGGACAATACCGATTAATCTGAAAGGGATTCCGGTAACGATGCTTTCCGCAAGTGCACATAAGTTTGGCGGTCCAAAGGGAATCGGTTTCCTCTATGTAAAGGACGGAACCGAGTTGGAATCGTTGCTCCATGGTGGTCCGCAGGAAAAACGTATGCGGGCAGGCACGGAAAATGTGCCGTCAATTATCGGTATGGCGAAAGCTTTAGAACTTTCTCTTGAAGAAGAATATGCAGAAGTGAAGAGAATTCGAGACCATATGGAAAAGCGTATTCTGAAAGAAATTCCTGATGTGAAAATCAATGGAGGAACAGATTTGGAAGAAAACGCAGCCGGGAGTGAAATTTCATCTCCGAGAAGACTGCCCGGTAATCTGAATGTCAGTTTTGCAGATGTAGAAGCGACTGCTTTACTGGTATATCTTGACCTGGCGGGAATTGCAGTATCCGGTGGCTCTGCCTGCTCTTCGGCAGAGAATAAACCATCCGAAGTACTGAAAGCAATCGGGGTATGCGAACCGTACCTTTCCGGTTCCGTGAGATTTTCCCTTGGAACCGATAACACGATGGAAGAGGCGAATTATGTTGTTGACAGGTTGGTGGAAACCGTGAGAAAGCTGAGACACTGATAGTTTAAAAGGACTTTCAACTGTAGAGTGGAAAGTCCTTTTTGCATCATAAATCTCTTAAACTAGCTTTTTGTTTGCGGAAGGTGGCATAACTCTTAAAACCAAGCTCCTTAAGCATCTCGGCCACTTCCGGAAAATGTGACGCAATCCTTTCGGGCATATGCGCATCGGAGCCGAGTGTAATCAAAGTGCCGCCGAGTTCCCGATAACGCTTGAGAATGAATTGACCGGGATTGGTTTCCGCACCGCCTTTGGCAAGGTTCGAGGTGTTAACCTCAAGTGCAATTCCGCGTGCAATCAGTTCATTAAGTATTTCGTCAATAAGCTTCTGAAAGTCTGTCATATCAACCGGGCTCCCCTTGGGCATATATCGAAGGACATAATCCAGATGAGCGTAGGTTTGGAAGCCGCTGTAGTTTCGGATGCTGTAAAGCTCGGACTCAAAATAGAGCCGTATGCCTTCCTGAATGCCATAGGTTTCCCAATACTCCGTATCATACGGGTCCAGATGCTTTACAATATGCGTAGAGCCGATAACGAAATCGAAAGAATACTGCGAAAGAATCGTTTCGATTCTGCTTTTTACTTCGTCACGAACATCCTCCTCATCGCGTAAACCGAGTTCAATACCGATGCGAACGTCGATAATTCCGCGATACTTCTTTCGGAGGGCTGTCAGTTCCTTAAAATAGGAGTCTATGTCAAATACGAACTGGTCATCACCTGTAGGAAACAGATAATCCATATGGTCAGTGAAGCAGTAGGTCCTGAGCCCTTGTGCAATGGCTTCCCTTAGCATTGCTTCCGGTTCTGCTTCACTGTCGGTGGAATACTTACTATGTGTGTGAAAATCTGCGTTAATCATAATATCCTCCGATAAATGATACGGTAAAATGATATCGCCTGTGTACGATTTCAAGCATTTGCTATTAACGATATGCAATTTCTTGTATAGGCTTACAATGGTACAATGGTCAGTGTTTCGTCAATTCCGGGGGTTACAACCATGGAATAATTCGTATAGTAAACTACAAACCCGGGCTTTGCACTGTTTGGTTTCTTGACATTCTTTCTCTGCAGGTAGTCAACCTCAATCTTTCCGCCCGCATCACGACCGGAAGAGTAGTATGCGGCAAGACTTCCCGCAATAGTGAATACTTCATCCGGTACTTCCTTACCGCCGGTACGAAGAATTACATGCGAACCGGGAATTCCTTTGGAATGAAACCACCAGTCGCCACCGTTAGCAAGATTGAAGGTCAGCTCGTCATTCTGATAATTGTTCTTTCCGACGAAGATTTCAAAACCATCCTTTGTTACATAGTGATAAGGCTTGCTCTTTCCTGCTTTCACTTTCTTTGTTGCGCTATCCTTATGGAACTTCAGATAACCGTAATCCGTGAGCTCCTTCTTAATCTGTGTAAGGTCTGCCTCATCGGTGGCATAGGAGAGAAGTTCCTTAATGGAAAGCAGGTGCGTCAGCTCTTCCTCACTGCTTTTCAGATGCTCGGTTAAAGCCTCACCTGTTCGACGGAGTTTGCTGTATTTATCAAAGTATTTTTTTGCATTATCCAGTGCTGTCAGAGTGGGGTCGAGCGGTATCGTAATTTCCTCATTGTCGTAATAGTTGATACAGGTAAAGGATTTGCTGCCGGGCTCTGCAGAATAGCCGTAAGTCGTCAGTAATTCCCCGTAGATGCGGAATTTATCTTTCTTCTCAGTGTCTGCAAACTGTTTCTTCTGCAAGTCCAGTTTCTTTGCGGTACGCTCAATGGCAGTCTGCACGGTGCGTCGTAAATCTGCTGACTTGGAGTTCATCCGGGACAAGGTATCCTTCTCATGATAGAAGTTCAGTACAACCTCGCTCATGGAAACAGACTCGACTATGTCGTATTCGGGATAATCGGCATAAGTGCGAAGAGTAATCGGGGCAAATTCTACAGGAATACCGTTCTTCCGATATGTCGTTGGTGTGAATGTATCGGATACAATCCGTTCCCGAAGCCATAAAAGCATTTCCGAAAGAGTCTCCATATCCTTCCCCGAGAGTTCTCTTCCGGGTATTTCCGGGTAAATTCCTGCACGGTATAAAAGTTCCTGTGCGATAACGGGACTTAATCCGGTAAAACACTGGTAGAGTGCGGTGGAAATCGGCGCGGCATAATTCGAAAGATATTCTGAAAGCATATGGAAGTCATCCGTAAGGAGAGAATGCTTTTCGCCACTTACCGGAATAAACCAGTCACGTCCGGGAAGTACTTCACGCACGGAACTGACGAAGGAATTCACTCTTTTAATACTGTCAATGATGATATAGTTCTCGTCTGTGAAGATAATATTGGAGTATTTTCCCATCAATTCCACGATGAGATATTTGATACAGGTATCCCCCATTTCATCCAGGTGCTGCAGCTTGAACTGTACTACACGCTCTAAATCGGGTTGAAGAATATCCAGAATCCGTGCACTGGAAAGATGCTTACGAAGCAACATACAAAAAGCGGGTGCCGTCAGAGGAGCAGGCTTGTTATCCTGACACAGACAAGCAAGCGGCAGGGATGCACTTGCGGAAAGCTGCAGCCGGTAGTTATCATCCGATTTGATTGTAAGAAGCAGTTCATCCGCTTCGGGCTGACTGATTTTGGTGATTCTGCCGCCTGTAAGTCTTTGCTTCCATTCGGAGACGAGACAGGCCAGAGTGATTCCGTCAAATGCCATAATTAATTCTCCTGTAATACCTATATGCCGAGGGGAGAAAAGGCACGCTTTTCGGCTCGACGTGCCTTCAGTATATCACATTATGTTTGACATTGCTACGGTTTCTCTTTATAATATAAAAGATATAGTATGTTGGGAGAGATTGTATTTATTATGATTTATCGTTTGGAAAAAAAGTTCGGCAAATACGCAATTCCTAATTTGATGCGTTATGTAACAGTTGTATATATTCTTGGTTTTCTTGTGAGTATTCTGGCTCCGAGTTTCTATTCGGAGTGGTTAATGCTCGATATTGATAAATTGATGAAGGGGCAGGTTTGGAGACTGCTTACTTTTTTGATTCAACCTGTTGAATATGATAACTCAGCGGGAGCAGGGTTTGGCATTCTTTTTATGGCGATTTCCCTTTACCTGTATTATTTTATAGGCTCCACTCTGGAGAAATTATGGGGAAGCTTCCGATTTAATGTATTCTATTTTTCGGGAATACTTTGCAATATTCTTGTGGTTGTCCTGATTTATTTGGTAACCTATTTTAAGATTGGATTTGGTATTTCTTATCCCATTCCGCTCGATTATCTCAATATGTCGATGTTTTTGGCATTTGCGGTTGAGTTTTCGGAGGTAAAGCTTCTTCTGTTCTTTATCATTCCGATTAAGGTTAAGTATATCGGCATTGCCATGGTCGGAATTTATATTTATGATATTATTCTGATTGCAAGTGCTGATTTTAAAACAGGAATCTTTATGGCGATAGCATTATGTGCCGCACTTTTGAATTTCATTGTATTCTTCCTGAATACGAGGAAGTATCGCACGAAAGGCACAATGAAGAACCTGAAACGGCGGTTTGAGTACCAGACCGGCGTGAAGAAGGGCAATTCGGAGGCGGAAATTATCGGAAGCGATCAAGCCGGCAAGCGTGTGATTACGAGACACCGCTGCGTTGTCTGCGGCAGAACAGAGTTGGATGACCCGGAATTGGAGTTCAGATTCTGCTCAAAGTGTGAAGGCAACTACGAGTATTGTATGGATCATCTCTATACGCACGTTCACGTTGTTCGTGAGAAAGTGCAGAGTGATACTTCCGATGCGAATGCAGATAAAAGCGAAGAATAATGGAATGAATGCAGAGGATTCTACCGGACGTGATACTATGGCCGGTTGAAACATTCTGACTAATTGTTATACGAAGGATTTTAATATGAAGACTGAGAAAAAAGCTATCGGACCTTTGAAAAAGTCCTATGATTCCCTTGCTTGGATGAATCTTACCGCTCATCTCTATAACCTGACTGAGAGTGTTCATGATGGCAAGTACGGAATGGATTCCGGACTGCAGGAGGAATTAAACGGAATTTACGGACAACTGTTAAGTTGTATTCGTGATTACAGTGACAGCGGTGAACGGGTTAGAGAGGATGTAATCGGAAGAATTTCCGGGTTGCGTGAGAAGGTTGTGGAATGCTCCGAACAGGTTCAGGTGCTCTGTGATTCTTTACAGATATATGAGTATCTTCTGAACCGTGTAGAGTACTCCTTGAGAGAATACGATAAGCCGTTTGATGATGAGGAAGAGGCAAGAGAACTGCTTCGTACCATTTTCGCATCGCAGGATCCGACTGAAGTTAATCTTCGCATTCAGCTGATGGTTTCTCAGCTTCCGGTTCGTATTACAAAGACAAGATTTTTTGATTTGATTAAGGCAAGTTTCTCCATCTATGAGAGTTCCGATGAGGATGCTCTGGAGGGTTTCTATTATCGTATTGTTTCTGCGGCAGCTATGCAGAAACGTCCGGAGGGAAAGGTATTCAGTGAGTATCTGGAGTTGATTCAGAAACTTGAGGAACTGGATACGGAAACGCTTGACAAAGACACCGTTGCCGCATGGCAGGATTGCATTGCGAACAGCGGGGACAATCTTTCCCAGGATGCAGACTATCTGCTTGCAATTCAGGAATGTATTAATGCTTTTTATACCGTTGTTCTGATGGATATCGACAGTGTGGACGAGCAGACGAAAGCGGTTATGCTTCCGGCTGTCGGCGCAATTGCAGAATACGGGTTTGCAGCACTTTCCGCAAAAGAGGAGCCTCTTCATGAGGGTGCACTCGGCCCGGCATTTGCCTATATGGAAGGCCGTTTGGAACCGCTTTCCGAGCGCGTGTTAAAGGATGAGGCGAAGATTGACGCTTATTGCGAGAATGATGCGGAATTTGCTGATACGGAAGAGGGACGCAACATTCTGATTGTCAAGAAACTGATGTCTACGTCATCCTTTGCGAAACTTTCTGAGCAGAAGATTGTTATGGTTACGAAGGACAAGCTGAATGCGGTTACCGCTGATGCTTTAGCTGTTTTGGAAGATGGAATGAAGAATCATAAACGAGCATACAACCGTTGTGTGATGGCTTCGGTTTTGAAGGAACTTCCTGTATTCTTCAATTCACATACTGAGGTTATGAATTATGTTCTGCAGTCTTTACACAACTGCAGCAACGAGGGTGAAAAGCGCGGTGCTGTCGCCATGTTGTGGGATTTGCTTGGAACGAAGGAATGATATCCGTGACTTTTACGGATGTGGCAAGGGGGAATGGCTATGATTACAGTCAGCAATCATTTGATTATTCCTGAGGATCAGGAGGACAACCGAAAGAAGATGACCGCACAGATTACGAAGCGTAAGGTAACGATGCGTACGCTTTTCTGTGTGACTTTACCGACGACATCGGACGGTTTGCTTGAGGTGCTTCCGGTATATGCATTGAGACTTGAGGCAAAGGAGCATGACATTACGGTCCTTGGCGTGTGCGAAGGAAGGAAGAATGCACTTTCGCTTGTTGAGAAGATGATTGGTGATGTGTACCGTGAGACGGGTGCATTTGATATGAAGGCATTCTATATGAAACAATAGAAATGATGAAGGTCTGTGACGCAATCTCCCTAACTTGAGGGGGCGACGGACATTTGCGATAAAGCTTGTTGAGGGGAGGGGTGAGTATGAGTGTTTTTCTTCTTGTTTTGAAGATTATCGGCATTGTGTTGTTATGCATTGTGCTTCTTGCACTCCTCATACTCATTGGGCTTTTATTTGCCCCGTTCCGCTATCAGGCTAATGTGGAAGGCAATAAGGAAGGACCCTATGTCAAAGCCTTTGCCAAGGTCCGATGGCTCTTTGTGAGTGGCAGTTATGATTTCCTTTTAAAAGGCGAGAACGAACTTGTCATAAGGTTGTTCGGAATTCCAATCAAACGAAAGAAGCAACAGCCGGACGAAGATAAGGATTCCGAAGAAAAGGACGAAGAGAAAGCGGAATCGAAGAATGATAATTCGGAGGAAGTCAAATCCGACGAAGCCGATTCCGAAGTGAAGGCGGAAGACAAGCCTTCGGAGAAGGAAGAGGATTTCTTGGAGGACAAGCCTTCTGAGAAAGAGTCCGGTGAAGCTGAAGAGGACACTTCGGAGGATAAATCCGAGGAGAGTGATACAGAAACTTCAGAAAATGCTTCCGAAGTTGAAGACTCCGGGGAGAATTCCGATGAGGCAACGGATGAAAACGATAACGATGCGGAAGAACCTGCCGAGAAAGTAAAACTGGTACAAAAGGTTAAAAACAAGTTCGGCTCTGTAAAGAACAAGGTTGCAGATAAGTTTAACGGTGTAAAAACTAAGATTTCTTCTTTATGGGATTCCGTTAGGGCTATGTTTATCCTGTTTGGCAAAAAGAAAGGGCTTTTACAGAAGTATATAGAAAAGAAGTCCACACGGAATGCTATCAAAACAGCTTGGGACAATGTTTATTGGGTACTGAAACATATCGCACCGAAGAAATATAACGGTGAAGTCGAATTTGGCCTGGCTGATCCTGCACTGACTGGGGAGATATACGCCGGAATATCACCGCTATATGGATTTGTTTCGGACCACCTGGTTCTGACGCCGGCATTTGAGAATGAACTGGTTGTTGACGGCAATGCTTCGATAAAGGGCAGGATACGGTTATGGGGTATTCTCATTCGGGCAATTCGTTTGTACCGTGATAAGAATATCCGCAAGGTAATAAAAGAGGCAGAGAAAGTAAAAGAGACATTAACGAATACACCGAGCGAGATAAAAGATATCTTCGCCGATGCCGCATAGCGGGGAAAGGAAGGGAGAACATGGACAATTTTAATGAAACAGTTAAGGGCTTACTGAATGGTATGGAGGGATTCGTTTCAACGAAGAGTGTAGTAGGTCAGGCAATCACAATGAAGGATGGTACCGTTCTTCTGCCGCTTGTGGATGTAACTTTTGGTGTTGGAGCAGGAGCATTTTCCAAAGATGCAAAGAGCGATGAAACAAAGAAGAAAGCTGTAAAGGATCGTGTTGCAGGCGGACTTGGCGGAAAGATGTCTCCTTCCGCAATTCTTGTGATTAAGGACGGCAACACCCGATTGATTACGGTTAAGGATACCGATACGCTTACAAGAATCGTTGACATGGCACCGGAAGTAATCAAGCGTGTCACCGCCATGTTTAAGAAAAAGGACGACTTGAATATTGATGACAGCAAGGTTGATGAGGCGGCAAAGGAACTGCTTGAGAAATAATGAAAAAAGTTCTTGCATTTGATTGTTGTTTCTGCTATTATATCTAATGTTCGGTTATTGAAACCAATTCTCATGTGAAGGAGGTGCTTGTATCATGGCAAAATGTGAGATTTGTGATAAGGGCGCACTTTTCGGCAGACAGATTAGTATTACACGTAGTCAGGTTTCCGGAAGAGCTAATAAGATGTGGAAATCCAATGTTAAGACTGTTCGTGTTAATGTAAACGGTGGAACAAAGAAGATGCATGTATGTACTTCTTGCCTTCGTTCCGGTAAAGTTGAGCGCGCATAATATTTGGTTGCGTTTGAACGAAATTTAACACAATGATAATGAGGCTGCCGCACGGATGTACGGCAGCTTTCTTATATCCTAGGAAATTGCGTTGCATTTCCTAGGATAAAAGATATCTCCGCAGGATGGATGCGCACGCCTGTTCAGAGGAATTTTGTCGATAAAAGGCGCACATGGGGATAAGAATGTTCAGCAATTAAGGCACATTTTTCAAAAATGTGTTTATTTTTTTGCCATTTAATGGTAAAATAAAAATAACTATGAGCATAAATTGAAATGTTCGGTTGATTACATATTGAATATTTCGAATGATTGTGGGTTACATGATTAAGGAGGGAATCATATGGATGGAACATTAGCTACCAATACAGGTGATGTATATATTGATTTGGATGTAATTGCGAACTATGCAGGTGCTGCGGCAACGGAATGCTTTGGCGTTGTCGGTATGGCTGCAGTCAGTATGAAGGACGGACTTTCCAAACTTCTTCGCCGGGATTCCTTGAAACACGGTGTAAGGGTTCGTCTTACCGATAACCGCATTACGATTGATTTACATATTATTGTTTCATTCGGTATCAGCATTCAGGCGGTTTGCAAAAACCTTTACGAGAATGTAAAGTATCGCGTGGAAGACTTCTCCGGTTTGAATGTCGAGAAGCTGAATATTCATGTGGACGGCGTCCGCGTTATTGATTAAATGATGAAAGCGCCGAGCCATTGCGGCTTTAGGCTGAAGGAGGAAGTTTAAGGTGGCTGTTGATACAATTGATGCTGTGCTTTTAAGAAGGATGTTCCTTTGCGGAGCTAAGAATCTGGAGGCACAGAAGGAAGTTATTAATGAATTGAATGTATTCCCGGTTCCCGACGGAGATACCGGTACGAATATGACCCTGACGATTCTGTCTGCGGTAAAGGAAATCGGTATGATTCCGACGCTTTCCGTTCAGACACTTTCAAAGGCTATTTCGTCCGGCTCGCTGAAGGGTGCCCGTGGCAACTCGGGAGTTATCCTTTCTCAGTTATTCCGTGGTTTCTGCAAGGAGATTTCCAATCATGATTTACTTACGGTTTCTATTCTTGCGGATGCTTTTGATAAGGCTGTCGATACGGCATACAAGGCTGTTATGAAGCCGAAGGAAGGAACGATTCTTACCGTTGCAAGAGCCGGAGCAGAGGCTGCTGCTGAGATATGCGATTATACAACCGATGTGGAGGAATTCCTTGATCGTGTTATAGAACGCATGCAGGAGGCTCTTGATAATACACCGGAGCTTCTGCCGGTTCTGAAGGAAGCAGGTGTTGTCGATTCCGGTGGTACCGGTCTGTTGACGGTTATGCGTGGCGCAAGAGCCGGAATGAATTCCGAAGATGAAGTTCAGTTTGAAACGGCTGCTCCGAGTCAGAATACTGATAATACAGAGCGAAGAACAGGTGCAGGTGCCGAGAATATTTCCACTGCGGATATTAAGTTTGGTTATTGCACGGAATTCATTATTCTTCTTGAAAAGGAGTTTACCGCTAAGCAGGAGATGGATTTTAAGACATTTCTTTCCTCTATCGGTGATTCCATTGTATGTGTTGCAGATGATGAAGTTGTGAAGGTACATGTTCATACGAATGACCCGGGACTTGCGATTCAGAAGGCTCTGACATATGGACAGTTGTCACGTATGAAGATTGACAATATGCGTGAGGAACATAATGAGCGTGTCATTATGAGCAATGGTCAGGATGTTCCGGCTACTGAACCCGAGAAGAAAGAACCCGAGAAAGAAATTGGGTTTATCGCAGTTTCCATCGGAGATGGAATGAATGACATATTCCGAGGTCTCGGTGTGGATTATGTAATTGAGGGCGGTCAGACGATGAACCCCAGCACGGAGGATATGCTGACAGCCATTGAACAGGTTAATGCAAAGAATATCTTTATTCTTCCGAATAACGGTAATGTAATCCTTGCGGCTACACAGGCCAAATCTTTAGTGGAGGACAAGAACATTATCGTAATACCTTCAAAGACAGCACCTCAGGGAATCAGTGCCATGGTTAGCTATCTTGCTGATAAGAGCGTTTCCGAGAATGAGGAGTTGATGAAGGACGCACTTGCTTCCGTTAAGAGCGGCGAGATTACCTATGCGGTTCGTGATACAAGCTATGAGGGCAAGACCATTCACGAGGGCGATATTATGGGTATCGGTGATGCCGGAATTATGGCAGTCGGTCAGGATATTTCTGAGGTTACACTTGATTTGATTGACCAGCTGGTGGATGAGGATTCCTGTCTTGTCAGCATATATTATGGAGCTGATACAACTGAGGACGACGCTGCCAAACTCGCCGAGCAGATCGGTGCAAAGTATGCGGAGGTTGATGTAGAAGTGCAGCGAGGCGGTCAGCCGATTTACTATTATGTAATTTCTGTTGAATAAGAAACAAAAAGGACTGATATCTATCAGTCCTTTTGACTTAAATTATGGGAAATTGCGGTGCATTTTCTATAATCCAAGAGGTAATTGTATGCAACTTACAGACCCAATTATCAAATTGAAGGGAATCGGAGAGAAATCGGCCAAACTGTATGAAAAGCTGGGAATTCATACGATAGATGACTTGATTCATCATTATCCGAGAGGCTATGAGCAGTATGATGCGCCAAAACTGATTTCTTCGTTGAAAGACGGAGATACCGGGACAGTAGAGGGTATGCTTACAAGTTCTGCAAAACCGGTAAGCGGGCGTAATGGTAAGATGGTTGTAGCAAGGATAAGGGATATATCCGGTGAGATGGAACTCAGATGGTTTAACAGTCCATTTGTCTTAAAACAGTTACCGCTTGGCCGAAATCTGATATTTCGCGGTAAAATATCCATAAAAGGCAGAAACATTTCCATGGTCCAGCCGGAAATTTATACCGAGGATGCATACCGGATTCGAATGAAATCACTAAGACCCGTATATGCTTTAACGGCAGGACTTAGCGGTAATGCTATCGGAAAAGCGGTATTGAATGCACTTGTCTCGGTGGAGATTTCGGATGATATGCCGATTACGAAAAGGCGTAAATACGATTTCATGAAGCTCGCGGATGCTTATCAGGAGATTCACAATCCGAAGGATGAATCGATGACGAGAGAAGCCATCCGTCGCCTTTCCTATGATGAATTTTACAGGTTCCTTCTTTCGATGCGACATGTGAAGATGAATGTACTTAGGGAAGCGAACGAGTTTGTTATAGAAAAGCACAGTATCGCAGATTCAGTATTGCAAACATTACCTTACGAACTGACCGGCGCACAGAAACGTGTCATTGCAGAGATTGTGAATGATATGCAGGGACCTTATCCGATGCAGCGGCTTTTACAGGGCGATGTCGGTTCCGGAAAGACGGTGGTTGCCTTGATTGCCTTAGCAAGGTGTGCTGAGGAAGGATTTCAGGGCTGTCTGATGGCGCCGACTGAAGTACTGGCAAGACAGCACTATGAGTATTTCACCGAGACGTTGCGACCGTTTGGAATTGAAGTAGCACTGTTGGTTGGTTCGCAGGGCGCTGCAGAGCGCAGAACCATGCTTTCAAAGCTTGCGGACGGTACTGCCTCAATCGCAATCGGAACGCATGCACTTTTTGAGGACAAGGTTGCATTCCAGAGGCTTGGGCTCGTTATTGTGGACGAACAGCATCGGTTTGGCGTTAAACAGCGTGAGCGTCTGATTGGGAAAGGCGGAACACCGCATCTTCTGATTATGAGTGCGACACCGATTCCACGAACACTTGCAATGATGCTTTACGGGGATATGGACATTTCCCTTTTGGATGAGCAACCAGCGAAGAGATTGCCTGTTAAAACCTGTGTTGTAGACGGTTCCTACCGTCCGAAGGCATACCGCTTTATCAGAGAACAGGTCGATAAAGGCGGACAGGTCTATGTCATCTGCCCGATGATAGAAGAGAGCGAGAATTTTGACGGGGCAAATGTTACGGACTATGCAAAGATTCTGCAGGATGAGCTGGGAACGGATGTGACAATCGCTACGCTACACGGACAGATGAGCGGAGCAGAAAAGAACCGGATTATGGAGGAATTTGCCTCCGGTAAGTCACAGGTTCTTGTCAGCACAACCGTTATTGAGGTTGGTATCAATGTCCCGAATGCTACGGTGATTATGGTGGAGAATGCCGAACGCTTCGGCCTTTCCGGTCTTCATCAGCTTCGAGGACGCGTGGGACGTGGAACGAAACAGTCTTACTGTATTCTTGTGCAGGATACGGAGAATGAGGAGAGCAGGAAAAGACTTGATGTTCTTCTGCATGCTAAGAACGGATTTGAGATTGCAGAGGAGGATCTGAGGCTTCGCGGACCCGGAGATTTCTTCGGAATCCGACAAAGCGGTGACTTGGATTTCAGTCTTGCTGACATTATTCGGGATTCCGATATTCTTAAATTTGCCAAGGACGATGTTGCACTTCTGACGGACGACGAGGCCGAAGAGGAGTACAACCTTTTGATTGCAAATACTACTGTTTCTGTAGTATACTAATTTAAGATTTTCACTTTAGGAGTGACTTGAAATGCTTGGAATTGTTTATCTGATTTTATGTATTGCTTTGGGCTACGGCATATGCCGTTTATGCTTTCCAAACATGCGTAATTTCTGTAAAAATACATATAGCGGAACGGAAGTGAATCTGTCTCCGATGCTTCTGTGGCTCCCGGCAAGTTTTCTGTTCGGAACACTACCGATGACATGGATGACATATGGGCTCGGCTGTCTGTTTCAAAACCAGCGGCATCCGCTTCTCTATGCCAATATCATTCTGATGCCGCTTGTTACCGTGGGCGTTGGAATGCTGATTCTTTATTTACAGCGCAAAAAGTGCGAAAGAATTCGTGATTATTTCTGCAATCTGTCGCATGGAGAATTGGTATTTTTCGGACTGATTCTTGCATTCTTTTTTATGCTATTCTTCTGGACGTTTTTCTACAGAAACGGCAAATACTATGTCGGTTATTCCGTAGCCAGTGATTTCTCACCGCATATCGGAATGATTCGTTCCTTTGCAGTCGGCAATAATTTTCCGACCGGGTATTCGCATTTCGCAGGGGAAGATATCAAATATCACTTCATGTTTCAGTTTCTTGTCGGGAATCTGAACTATCTTGGCTTAAGACTCGATTTGGCATTTAACCTGACGAGTTTAATCTGTATGGTTTTTGTGTTCTTTCTTCTGTATTTCTATGCGGTGAAAATATTCGGACGACGTTCTGTCGGTGTGCTGGCATCTCTTCTTTTTATGTTTCGAAGTTCCGACGCATTCCTCGATTTTGCTGCCGGAATCCCGAAGGAAACAGGGGTAATGAAGGGGCTTGCAGATAATATGGAGTTTATCGGAACCACGTTACATGAGGATTGGGGACTGTTTAATCTGAATGTATACTGTAACCAGCGTCATCTTGCACTCGGCATATGTGTTCTTCTGTTTTTGCTGATATATTTTACGCAGTTTCTGTTTCGCGGTGCCGAAAGAACAAGAAAGAATGCCGATGAGAAGATGTTTCGGTTCCTCGAGGAGAACCCGGATGAGGAACTGGTTATCGGTGAGCGGGCAGAGTATCTGCTCAAAGAATCCATATGCCAAAAAGAAGGATGGTTTAGTACAAAGGATATTTCCGGTTCTTTCCTGAAAGCAATTGCTTGTGGTATTCTTCTGGGGTTATGCGGTTTCTTTAACGGAGCATGTGTGATTGCATGTCTTTCCGTATTGTTTTTGATGGCATTCGTATCGGACCATCGTTTGGAATTTGCCCTGACTGCGGCAATTTCTGTTTTGCTTTCGACTCTTTCCACGAAACTGTTCATTGACGGTTCTGCATTGAAACCGAAGTTCTTCTTCGGATTTCTTGCCGAGCAGGGGACGCTTTTTGGCGCAATCCGTTATCTGATAACGCTATGTGGTATCTTGCCGTTAATGGTACTGATATCGCTTGTTATCTGCAAACGAATTGAGAAATACCTGGTATGGGCATTTTCCGCACCGCTTATTCTGACATTTACATTATCACTGACACCGGATATCAGTGTAAACCATAAATATCTGATGATCGGCGTAATGCTGTTGTGTATTCCGGTAGCATACCTGATTGACAGGATTATCCGTATTCGTGGCGCATATGCGAAGATTCTGGCTGCATTTCTTTTGTTCTGTATGATGATAACGGGAATCTACGAGACCACTATTATTCTTAAGAGAAATGACGCGAAATCCGGTAATGCAATGTCAATCAATGAGAAATCCGATATCTGCAATTTTGTTATGACGCAGGCGGATTCCAATGATATCTTCCTAACAGACTGGTACTCCCTGAACGATTTTGTGTTGGGCGGCGCAATGCTTTATTACGGCTGGCCCTATTATGCTTGGTCTGCAGGCTATGATACCTATGGTCGTGAGGAAAAGACATACGCTATGTATGAGGCCTCCAGTCCGGAAACACTGGATTTGCTTGTTAAGGAGTGTAATATCCGGTATATCGTTGTGGATAACGGAGTTCGCACCCGTGAGGAGTTTACGGTAAATGAGGAGAATATCCGTAATACCTACAAGGCTGTTTTTAATGACGGTAACACTGTTATTTATGATACGCGATTAAAACTGGCACAAGATTGATTGAAACATATAGTATTGAAAGGAATTAAGTACTATGAAGAACGATGATACAATGCAGTTTGACTGGGGAAGAGTATTACTGGCACTGATATTTTTCTTTGCATTCATATTCCTGGGAAGCCGTTTTTTGGGAACAGAGGATTTTGCTTATGTTTTGATGTGGTGGGCAACGCTGTTACTCTTCGGCGTTGCAATGCAACCGCTTTGCATTTGCCTATTCAGCCGGTTCCATGATGGCGGATGGGTGTTCTCAAAAGCAATAGGAATCGGAGTTTGCGGATGGGTTGTTTGGTATCTGTCCTCCTGTAAGCTTGTGAAGTTTACAAGAACGGCATGCTATCTGATTACCATATTATGCCTGATTATTGGTGCAGTATTGTTTTATGCGCTCATTCTGAAAAAGAACAGAAAATACAGAATAACTGAGTTTTACACGGCTGAAAGACTTACTTCCATGCTTTCATCGGAGGTTCTGTTTTTTGGAGTTTTTGTATTCTGGTGTTATCTGAAGGGTATTAATCCTGCCGCATACGGAACCGAAAGATTTATGGACTATTCTTATATGCTCAGTATCTTTAAGAGCGATTATATGCCGCCAAAGGATATGTGGCTTTCCGGCAAATCCATTAACTATTACTATGTCGGTCAGTATTATGGTGCATTTGTATCTAAAACAGCAGGTGTTCCCGTAACGCACGGTTATAATATTGCAATGATGATGCTTCCGGCATTCGGTTTCTGCATGCCGTATTCCATCGTTGTCAATCTGATGAAGACCAGACTTAAAGACCGTCAGAAGAAGATTTCCGAGAAGGAACTGAATCAGGCTACATTACTGGGAGAGGTTGTCGGTACAGAGGAACCGTTCTTTAGGCCTGTACTTGCCGGTGTGCTTGCCGGACTTGCAGTTTGCTTTTCCAGCACAATGCAGTATCCGATTTATAAATTTATTGTTCCGAAACTTCAGAAGCTTCTTGGGAAGGAAACCTTTGGTAATTATTGGTTTTCAAATGCGACTCGATATATCGGTTATTTTCCTGAGCGTGATGATAAGACAATTCATGAATTCCCGCTTTATTCCTATGTAATTGGTGATTTGCACGCACATGTTGTCAATACGATTTTCGTTATGAGTATTCTGGCTATTCTTCTTGCCTGGATGCTGAAGAAAAAGGATACCTTTGATCTTGTTCGGGAAGCCAGTGCAAGCAAATTCAGATTGAAGAAAAAGGAAGAAAAGGCAAAGAGGAAAGAACAGGAAGGGGAATATTCCGATGCTGTTATGTTGGTGGAGGATAATGCCAAACCGAGATTTATCGAAATGTTGAAGAATATCTGTGATAAGCCTTTCTTCAAAGAAGTGTTTGACCCGAATGTTGTCGCTTGCGCATTTTTTGTTGGACTGTCCCTTATGACAAACTCATGGGATTTTCCGATTTATTTTGTTGTATGCGGTGCCATAATTCTGTTTACGAATCTTGTCACCAACGATTTTGATGTCAGAGCATGGTATCTGACCGGGTTCCAGGCTCTTGTCTTCATTGTGGCTAGTGTTTTTGTCAGCCTGCCGTTTACTTTGAGCTTTGATAGCATTTCCACAGGTATTGGTGTTACAGCGCGTCATACGAAATTTTATGAGTTTCTTGTAGTATGGGGACTTCCCGTGATCGCGGTTACCGTATTCCTCTGCTATTTGATTAAAAAGGAGAAAGAGAAGAAAGAGAAGCATGATGGCAGAAGCTGGATTATTCGGTTTTTCACAAGTATGTCGGTATCGGAGCTTTATGCAATTACCGTTGCTTTGTGTGCGGTTGGATTGATCCTGATTCCGGAGGTTATCTATGTAAGGGATATCTACGGAGGTGCCTATGAGCGTGCAAATACAATGTTCAAGCTGACATATCAGGCATTTATCATGTTTGGCATTACGGTTTCTTTCATCGTCATGGAATGTGTCTTTATTCCGAAGACCAAATTCAGAAAGGCGTTTGGATGTATTGCTTTGGTGCTGATGCTTACAGAAGTAGGCTATTTCAATCAGTGCTATGAGGACTGGTTCTCCGGGTACTATTCATCATTGGATTGTACTGCGTTTATTGAAAATGAGAATCCAGACGATGCCGAAATGATAGATTATATTAATAACAATATCGAAGGACAGCCGGTTATCGCAGAAATGTGTGGCTTGAGTTACACTTTCTTCAACAGAGTTTCCGCATTCACTGCGTGTCCGACCATACTTGGCTGGCATACACATGAATATCTTTGGAGAAGTGAAGGAAAGCCGCAGACGCCGAAGGTTGTTATCGAACGTGAGCAGGATGTGAAAACACTTTATTCCTCACAGGATGTGAATGAAGTGCTCGCCATTATTGAAAAATATGATATTGACTATATTTATTATGGTGAGTGTGAGCGTGTATTCGGAAACGCACAATATTCCGATATTAACGGGTTGGATGTTCCAACAAAATATCTGTACGGAAGCTATTATGAGAAACTGGATTCCAATCTGAATGTGCTTCTGTCGGTAGGTGATGTTGTGAAGTGCATCAATCCGACGGATGGAAAATCCTATTCCACATATTTGATTAAGGTTAGAAAATAGGTTAGTGATGTGGAAACCTTTAAAACAAATCTTTAAAACAAATCTTTAAAACAAATAAAGACTGTCCGATAAAACGGACAGTCTTTTTGTTACTATGTGCTTATCAAAGAGAAAACGAGGTAAGTACATAATGAAATTTTGGAACAAAACAATCAACTGGATTCATACACATAAGGAAGAAGCAGAGGATATCGCAGGACTTTCGGCATTTACCGTAATCCTCTTTGCAATCTTTTGCGGGAATGCTTTGGGAGTTGCAGTATGCTTTATCAGTGCACTGCTTACCATCGGAGCTAACCTGACTGCTTAATTCTCTACGGGCTGTTCGGAAATATCGGAAGAATTATTGAGAAGAATCCTTACACGAACAACGCGGTTCTTTGCAACGCTCTCTGCAATGTAGGTAACATTGCCGGCAGTTATGGTTTCACCCGTCTTTGGAAGATGTTCCAAAAGGTGAATCAGGTGACCGGCAATGGAATCGTAGTCATCCGACTGCAATTGCAGGCCCAGTGTCTCATTAATGTCATCCAATCGCGCATTTCCGTGAACAAGGTATTCTGTATCGCTTACCTTACGGATGTCATCCTCTTCATCGGAATCATATTCATCACGAATCTCCCCGACAATTTCCTCAAGCAAATCTTCAAGGGTAATAATGCCGGCGGTTGCACCATACTCATCGAGTACAACGGCTATGGTTACGGCTTCCTTACGAATCTCGGCAAGGAGGTCGGATGTTTTCTTAAATTCAAAGGTGTAGAAAGGCTTTCTCATCAGTTCGGATACGGAGAAGTCCTTACTGTCACCATCATATCGGAAGAAATCCTTCAAAAACAGAATGCCGACAACATTGTCACGGGTTCCACGGAATACGGGAAGTCTGGAATAGTTGTTCTGGCGGAAGGTGCTGACGACTTCATCATATCCGGCCTGGATGTTGAGAAAATCGACGTCAATTCGGGGCACCATAACATCCTTGGCAAGGGAATCACCGAAATCTACCACATTCTCAATCATTTCCTTTTCTTCACTTTCAATGACACCTTCCTCATGACTGACATCCACAACGGTCAGTAATTCATCCTCTGTAATCGTTGCAGCGGTATCCTTTTTTATGCGAAGTAGAAATAAGAGACAGTTGGCGATGCCGTTGACAAACCATATCACCGGTGTCATCACAATGGTAAAGCCATAGATAATCGGTGCATAAAACATAGCAATGCCGTCCGCATGCAGAGTGGCAATGGTTTTAGGCACAATTTCACCAAATATGATTACCAAAAATGTCAGGATTGCAGTTGCAGCAGTCAGAAAACGGTTTCCAAACTGAATATCGACAAATGTCGCGGAAAGAGCGGAAGCGGAAAGATTTACTATGTTATTGCCAATCAGGATTGCGGAAAGAACTTTGGTATTCATTCCGAGCAATTTCAGCACAAGCTTGGCAGATTTCTTTCCGGAATCGGCTAAGGAACGCATTCGAATCTTGTTCGCAGCAGACAGAGAAGTCTCTGCGGAAGAGAAAAATGCAGAAAGAACTAACAGAATAATTACAACAATGAGGATTAACCTCGCGTCAGGATCTAAAATTTCAACCACACTCCTTGTAAAATAGTATAACGACCATTATTATATAGAGATTCTTCAATTTTGTCAAATAAGGTGGGAAACAGACATTCCCGGAAGTCGGATTTTACCGGCTTTCTTTCCGATGGAATTTCATATGGATATTTACAAATCGGTGTGTTATACTACATATTGAAATAATGTGTGCCGAAAGGAACACGGTAAGAGTCTGTTTTTTAGGAGTACATTTTATGTTAGAATTACAAAACATCAGTTTTCAGGTGGATGACGGGAATGGAGGAATAAAGACCATTCTTAAGGATATCAACCTGACTATCGAGGATAATATATTTATTGCGATAACGGGACCGAATGGTGGCGGCAAGTCAACACTCGCCAGAATCATTGTCGGCATTGAGAAACCGACTGCAGGCAGAATTTTGTACGACGGTACGGATATCACAGAAATGAGTATTACGGAACGTGCGAAGGCAGGAATCGGATTTGCCTTTCAGCAGCCTGTACGGTTTAAAGGAATTACGGTAAAGGATTTAATTACGCTTGCTGCAGGAGAGAAGATTTCCACGACTTCAGCCTGTGAATACCTTTCCGAAGTCGGACTTTGTGCAAGAGATTATATCAATCGTGAAGTGAATGCAAGCCTTTCCGGCGGCGAATTAAAGCGTATAGAGATTGCTACGATTCTTGCCAGAAAGACGAAACTTTCCGTTTTCGATGAACCCGAAGCAGGAATTGATTTGTGGAGCTTCGGCAATCTGATCCGTATCTTTGAACGAATTCACACGGAACAGAACGGCACGGTTATTATCATTTCCCATCAGGAAAGAATTCTGAATATTGCAGACCGCATTGTGGTAATTGCTGACGGCAGCGTGCTTACGGAGGACGCAAGCGCAAAGATTCTGCCGAGAATTCTTGACCGCACGATGGAATGCCATTTTCAGAATAAGTAAAGGATTGAAACAGTTATGGATGCAATACAGAAAGAAATGCTGAAGCAGATTGCAGACCTTCATGGTGTGCCTGCGGGAGCTTATAATTTTCGAATCAACGGAGAGAGTGCGGGACGCAATACGACCGAGCATATCGATATTGTGACGAAGACGGATAAACCGGGAATTGATATCATTATCAAACCCGGAACGAAGAATGAAAGTGTACATATTCCGGTTGTTTTGAGCCAGTCCGGTATTAAAGAAAGTGTATATAATGATTTCTACATCGGTGAGGATTGTGATGTGACAATTATTGCCGGATGCGGTATCCACAATTCCGGAGATCAGGCTTCCGAGCATGACGGAATTCATACATTTTTCGTGGGAAAGAATGCTAAAGTAAAGTATGTCGAGAAACACTACGGGGAAGGTGACGGCAAAGGAGAACGCATCCTGAACCCGCAGACGATCATTCATATCGATGAAGGCGGACGCCTGGAGATGGATACCGTCCAGATTAAGGGTGTAGACTCCACGGTTCGTGTTACCCGTGCCGATATGAAGAGCAATGCCAATCTGGTGATTCGTGAGAAAATAATGACACACGGAACCCAGTATGCGAAGACGGATTTCTCCGTCGATTTGAACGGCGAAGATTGTGGTGCAGATGTGGTGTCACGTTCGGTTGCCTGTGGGGAAAGCAAACAGGAATTTGTCTCCGAGATTCGCGGAAACAATCGTTGCACCGGTCATACGGAATGCGATGCAATTCTGATGGATAACGGTCATGTGACGGCAGTACCTTCTCTTACGGCGAATCATTTGGATGCTTCCCTGATTCACGAGGCGGCAATCGGTAAAATTGCCGGAGAACAGATTATTAAGCTGATGACGCTCGGACTTACTGAGGAAGAGGCAGAGCAGCAGATTATCAGCGGCTTCTTAAAATGAGGAATGGAATGAGAAAAGTATTCGGACTACTGATTCTATGTGCAATGTTGTTGTCCTGCAGCTGCAAAAAGGAACCGACGAAACCGTTGCCGGAACCTGTTCCTGCGAAACCGGGGTGTGAGATTCATGTGCTTTCTTTAGGTAAGGCCGACAGCATCCTGATTGTTGCCGATGGTGAGGCTATGCTGATTGATGCAGGCTATGAACAGCAGGGTGATATAATTCTTTCTTATCTGAAGGAACAGGGAATCAGTAAACTGAAGTACGTTGTTTTAACGCACGGCGATAAGGATCATGTAGGCGGAATGGCTGAGATTCTTCGGAATATTGAAACTGAACAGGTTTTCCTTTCTCCAAGAAAGGAAAATTCCAAAGAGTATTCGGCTATGATTGGTGTTTTGTCGAGCAAAAGCATTCCGTATAGTGTTCCGGAGCTTGAGAGTACTTTCACACTGGGAAAAGGTTCCTTTACCGTTTTGGCACCCGGCAAGAAGGCGCTGAAGGAGGATACGGATAACGATTCTTCGATTGTACTTCGCTTGCGTTACGGGGAGAGAAGTGCTCTGTTTATGGGCGACGCACTCACCAAGACCGAGAAAGAGATGCGTGACGAAGAATATGAGCTTTCGGCTGACATTCTCAAAATCGGTCATCACGGAAAAGGAGATGCGACCTCAAAGAAGTTCCTTTCCGCTGTGGCACCGATGTATGCGGTCATCACATGCGGTGAAATAATAGATGATACGGAGGATGGTGTTCCGGATGAGGAAGTACTGAGAAGGCTTTCTTCATTTTCCGTAAAAACCTATCGCACCGATACAGACGGTACGATTGTATTCAGAACGGAGGGCGAGACATGGCAGGTACAAAGGGAACAGTGACAGTTAACGATGAGATGAAGAAGAAACTTGTTTCAGAGGCACTTCTCGCAAGAAAGAACAGCTACAGCCCATACTCCGGTTTTGCGGTTGGCGCTGCACTTTTATGTGCGAGCGGAAAGATTTACCGTGGCGTTAATGTGGAGAATGTATCCTATGGACTTACAATCTGCGCGGAGCGTTCGGCCTTTAGTGCAGCGGTAACTAAGGGGGAGAGAGCATTTGTCGCAATAGCGGTTGTGGGAGCTCCTGCAGGAAAGCCGGCGACGGAAAGCTGTATGCCATGCGGAAGCTGCAGACAGGTTATGGCGGAGTTTGCCAATCCGAAGGATTTCATTGTTCTTCTTGGAACGGAGAATGGAGAGTACACGGAACGGAAGCTTACAGAGCTTCTGCCTTATGCGTTCGGCGATGAACTGAAATGACATAAAGAAAAAGGAATGCTGTGTGATGAAATAAAGTCTTGACAAAAGACCTGTTTCTGCATATAATGCAAAAGTACGGTTTAGAAATCGTATTTATGGCGAAGTAGCTCAGTTGGCTAGAGCACACGGTTCATACCCGTGGTGTCGAGGGTTCGAATCCCCCCTTCGCTATTTTTTTTATGCCTATAGACGAACTTTCCTTTCAGATAAGTGCTCGTGGAAGAAATGTATGTCGAACCGTTGAGTATGACTATTTATTAGTCACGGAAAAGCAGTTTTTGTCACAATAGAGAATTGTACGAAAATTGCTTTTAGTTTTTTTATTGACAGACTAAAGAATGCCGTTCATAATGTAATTTAGTAAAATGTTGTTTAGTAATCGGGAGGTAGAATTGTGGCAATAACTAAATTACAGCAGAGAGAGAACAGTACAAACCGTATGTTACAGGCGGCTTTTGATGAATTCTCTTTGAAGGGGTATTCAGGGGCAAGAGTAACGGAAATTGCGAAGATGTCCGATGTTTCCCCGGGCCTTCTTGGGCAACGATTTGGTGGCAAGGAAGAACTGTTCAATATGGTTGTTCGCGATTGGGCACTGGGCTTTCTGGATGAACTGATGGACGCACAAAGTGCTGAAGAAGTGTTCCGCAGAACGGTTGATATTGTAAAAACCGCAGCGCTTGAGAAGAATACACGTTTCCGTATGGGGTATTCTCTGTTCTCCAACCGTGATGTTCCAAAGAGCACGATTGATATGCTCCGTGATGAGTTTACAAAGACCCCGATGTTCCGAATGATTAAGGAATCCATTGAGGCAGGTGCACTCGTCAGCGGTGACCCATGCAGCGTTATGTATACATTTGTCCGTTCTACCGCATCGGTCAGCGGTGCATTCCTTGACAGTAAGGTTCCGCTTCCTGATGATGATTATTTTATTCAGTTAATCGGTTTCCGAAATAAGAACGGTGAACTTGCCGCAGTTACAAGAGATCAGAAGATTCGTAAAGTAAGTTCCATTCTGTCCTCTGAATATACAGCACTTTACTATGTAGATTTGAAAACCTTCCAGTTTGAAGTTTATTCGATGGATGAAAGAATAAAAGGGGATACCGGTAAGCTTGTTTCGAAGATCCGTCAGGGTGCTTCAGCGTTTGAAAGCTTTGTAGATACCTCGGTATGCCCGGAAGACCGTCCCATGATGCTTGAGGTTTTGTCCTCTATCCGACAGAAACTGGCTAAGAGTAAGAGTTTTTCCTGCTATTTCCGCAGAAATTACGGTGGGGAGTATCTTTACACTGAGATGAAGGTTGTAAAGATGGATGCACTGGACGATGAACCCACAGCGGTTGCTTTGGCATTTGCCGAGAAGGATGCACAATACCGTGAAGAGCAGAGATTACAGGAGATTTCCGAGAGAAATTCCAGAATTATCAAGACCTTTGCTACTGAGTATTCCTCTGTATTCTATGTCAATGTTGCAGACCGTAAATTCAGTATGTATGCGAATAATTCGGATGCAAATCCGATATACCGACGTCTGCAGGAATTTGAGGGCATGGATGTGAATGAAGTGTTCGGGCAGGTGCTGAATTCCAAGGTTTATACGGCTGACCGCGAGCGCTTCCTGCATGAGGCTAATTTCGATGTCATTGTTGAAAAACTCCAGAAGAAGAAAAGCCTTGATGTTGTGTTCCGTGTTCTTACCCCTATCGGAATGGAATACAGAAAACTTCGTTTCATTAAGACCGATGATGTACTGGAGCCTCCGACTGCGGTTGTAATGGCACTTGTTTCCGCAAACAGCGAAATTATCGGAGATTTCATTAACGAGCGTTTGTTGGATGAGTATGCTTCCATTTTCTTTGCTGATCTTGAGAATAATTACATTACCGCGTATAAGCAGTCCACAGCTATGGCTGTAGGACGGTTTATCGCCGGGCCTTATGATAAGGTGGTAGAGGCATTTGCAAAGGAAGTTGAGCCGGAGGATGCAGATATCTGGAATCAGATTGCGAATCCGAAAGAGTGCCAGAAGTTCCTTGAAAATCAGGATTTCCGTGAAATCGTATACCGCGTGAATTCCCTGGAACTCCCTTGGAGACGAGGAATTCTTCGAGTTGTTGAGAGAAATCAGGACGGCGTTCCGATTACGATTATCGTATCCTTCATGGCAATTGATAAGAGTGCAGCGGATAAGATGGAATTGAATGCGAAGATTGCCGAGCAGAAGCAGGAACTCGAAGTGCAGCATGAGCTTCTTTTGGAGGCACGGGCAATCGCAGAGGCTGCCAACCAGGCAAAGACAACATTCTTATTCAATATGTCGCATGATATTCGAACTCCGATGAATGCGATTAAAGGCTACTCCACATTGGCACAGAAACATCTGAACGATGCTGACCGTGTCAAAGATTGCCTGCAGAAGATTGACCTTTCCGGAAAGCATCTCGAGCAGTTGATCAACGATGTACTTGATATGTCCAGAATCGAATCCGGGCAGGTGGCAATCGAGCAGAAGGCACTTCATATTCCGACGCATGTAACCGAGGTAATCAATATATGCCGTGCGAGTGCAGAAGAGCATGGAATAAATATGCACACCAGTACGGACGGTGTGATTTCACCTGTTGTATATGCGGATGAAGTTCATCTGAAACAGATATGGATTAATATTCTTGGTAACGCAATCAAATTCTCCCACAGTGGTGAGGATGTATACTTCTTCGTGCGCGAAGAGGTGAATCCGATTCCGGGCTTCTCGAATTTTATCTTTATGATCAGAGATCATGGTATTGGTATGAAACCGGAATTCTTGGAGCATATCTATGATACATTCTCTCGGGAGAAGAATACAACAATGAGCGGCGTGGAAGGTACCGGACTTGGTATGTCAATTGTTCACAAGCTGGTTGACCTGATGGATGGTACCATTGATATTGAGTCTGAGGTTGGCGTAGGAACAACGGTTACCGTGAAATTTACCTTTAAGGTTATGGCCAATGAAGATTCGGTAGAAAAGAAAGAAGCCAAGCCCCACGTGGATAATCTGAAGGGCACCAGAATTCTGATTGTCGAAGACAATGAAATGAACCGTGAGATTGTATGCGAACTTTTGGAAGAGGAAGGCATTGCAATCGATGAGGCAGAGGACGGGGATATTGCAATCTCGAAGCTTTTGGCTTCTCCTCCGGATACCTATGATGCGATTCTGATGGATATACAGATGCCGCGAATGAACGGGTATGAAGCGACCAAGAAGATTCGTTCATTTGAGAACAGACGTCTTTCTGAAATCCCGATTGTTGCCATGACGGCCAATGCCTTTGAGAAGGATCGTAAGATGTCCGCAGAGGCCGGTATGAACGGTCATGTTGCGAAACCGATTGATCTTGCCAAGGTTCTTTCCGAGTTGAGCAGAGTAATTCGCTAATTCCATTCAGTCAGTTAATATAGTGTGTAAAAAATACGGCTGCAGTCATTATTGATTGCAGCCGTGTTGTTATGTCCGGAAAATGTTAAAACGAAGTCATGGATTTATTCGCTATCCTCTACATACATTAGATTGGCGTTGATGCGAAGCGCATCACGGAAGGTATCCAGTATACGTTGACCATAATATCCGAGACTGTTAAGCATCATATCTTTGTGATAGATTACAATCTGTGTCTGTGGGCAGGGTTCTGTCAGCAAATCATACAAGGCATCCAGGTTCTTCCCGAAATAAGAAGGGAATTCCATTCTTTTCGCAATGTAAGTATATGCGGCATCCTTATCAGTCATATATGCACCGTCAAGAACAATAGTCCTCATAACGACCTCCCTAATATCAGTAAAGTTGTGTGAACGATTCATAATGATCGTCCGTGTAGTATATCAAACCGTCATTGGAATAGATGATACGCTTTGCACCGCGGGAACTCTTTCCATTGGTATCGATATCACATTCGTAGTAAGTGCGCCCGTTCTTTTTGGGAAGCAAGCCTTCATAGTTACCGAATACGGAACCGCCGATTGCAGCCCCTTTCTTATATTTCTGTACAGAGCCACCGCTCCATCCGAGATTCTCGGCTTCTTTCTTGGTAATGTAGTTACTTGGCAGACAGCCGTAAGTGTGAATATAAAGGGCAACCTCATCCTTGGAGTAATACCAGCCGTCCTTATCGATTGCAGCCTTTTTCGTGGGAGTCGGAGCCTTGGTCGGTTTGGGAGTCGGCGTCGCAGCCTTAGTGGGCTTTGGAGTCGGCGTCGCAGCCTTAGTCGGTTTCGGCGTTGCAGAAGGTTTCTCGGTAGGAACTTCCGTAGGCTCATCCGTGGGAGTGACGTCCGGCGTATCCGTTACAGATTCCGTTGGAGTAGGAGTCGGATCCTTGGTATCGTTATCGGGTGAATTCTTCTCATCGGGAGAAGCCGTAATGATGGTAAGTCCGGAATCCTTTTCGGGTTCGTCTCCGTTATTGGAATTCATCCATTTCATTATGCCGAATGCAACAAGCAGAATCAGCACGGAAAGAATCACAGAGACCAGTTTCTTTTTGTTAATCATGTAATATCATTCCTCTTTATATACTTTAGCAGTCAGGAAAATACCATCTGTTTTGAGACGGAATTCCCCGCATAAACTACTTTATCATTTTCCGTAGGCAAAATCAACACATTGACAAGGGATATCTCCGTGAGTACAATAAAAAGGGTGTCGTGGATTGAAAAATGCAACATATTGTGCAGGAATATCCTGCATTTTCGCAAAGGAGGAACAGGCAATGAAATCATTGGAAGAATGCAGAATGGAAATTGATGAACTGGACAGTAAGATTGTCGATCTTCTCGCACGGAGAATGTATGTGACGAATGCCGTTGCAGAAACGAAGAAGGCACAGGGACTTCCGATATATGACCAGATGAGGGAGGAACTCCTTTTGCGTCGTGTCCGTCAGCTTGCGGGCAATGAATATGAGGAAAGTGTTGCTGTCATCTATGAAACCATCATGATGGAAAGCAAGAAACAGCAGATGCAGCGCTATTTTGAGGGCTGATGACAAGCCTCGGAGGAGAAAAGATGAGAATCGGAACTGGATATGATGTACACAGACTCACGGAGGACAGAAAACTGATACTGGGCGGTGTGACCATACCTTATGAGAGGGGACTTTTCGGTCATTCCGATGCGGACGTACTTCTGCATGCCGTTATGGATGCTCTTTTGGGGGCGGCGGCGCTTGGCGATATTGGTCAGCATTTTCCCGATAAGGATGCAGCCTACGAGGGAATTGACAGCAGAGTACTGTTAAGAAAGGTCAGGGATATTCTTGCAGAAAAATGCTATGTAGCAGAGAATATAGATGCAACAATCATTGCACAGAAACCGAAAATGATGCCGTATCTTTACCAAATGCGTGAAAATATCGCAAGTGACCTTGGAATTGAACTTGACCGCGTCAGTGTGAAGGCTACAACCGAGGAAGGCTTGGGATTTACCGGAGCAGGTGAAGGAATTGCGGCACAGGCGGTTTGTCTGATTACGAAACCGGAGTTTCCGGCGTTTGAAGGATGTGCTTCCTGTACCAGAGAAAACTGCTCTTCATTTAGCAATACGAAATAGTGAACTGAACGGACAGTACAAGAATATAATATGTAAAATTCTGCCTGCATTTTGCGGGCAGTTATTTCGATAAGAATAAAAGAACCATTTATAGGGAGGAGATTTTATGATAACACAACAGATTGCCGAGGAATTGCATGTTCATCTGTGGCAGGTTGAGGCAACCGTAAAACTGATTGATGAAGGCAATACCATTCCGTTTATTGCCAGATATCGTAAGGAGGCAACCGGACAGCTGAACGATGAACAGCTTCGTGAGCTTTCGGAACGGCTTGCGTATCTGAGAAATCTTGAGGAGAAGAAGCAACAGGTGATTTCTTCCATCGAAGAGCAGGGAAAGCTTACGGAGGAACTTAAAAATCAAATATTGAATGCGACAACAATGGTTGCGGTGGATGACCTTTACCGTCCGTATCGGCCGAAGCGCAGAACACGTGCGACCGATGCAAGAGATAAGGGACTGCAGGGACTTGCGGATATTCTGACGGAGCAGACCACGAAACGGACGATGGAAGAGGAGGCAGAAGCATTCCTCGATGAGCAAAAAGGTGTAACCGATGTGGAAGCAGCCATTCAGGGTGCTAAGGATATCGTTGCCGAGCAAATCAGTGATACGGCTGAATATCGCACCGCTATCAGACAGATGACCTGGGATAACGGTGTACTGTCCTCAAAAGGAGATGAAACGGAAACATCTGTATACGACATGTACAAGAAGTTCTCCTCACCCGTCGCAAAGATGCAGGGCTACCGTGTGCTCGCAGTGAATCGCGGTGAGAAGGAAAAGGCTTTAAGTGTTTCGATTGAGGCACCCGCAGAGGATATTATCCGTTATCTGCAGAAGCAGGTAATTACTGCGAAAAATCCGAACACAGAGGGATATCTTCAGGAAGCAATTCAAGACAGCTATGACAGACTGATTGCACCTTCCGTGGAAAGAGAAATCCGTAATATGCTTACGGAAAATGCGGAAGACGGTGCAATTAAGGTTTTCGATAAGAATCTGACACAGCTTCTGATGCAACCTCCGATTCCGGGAAAGGTTGTTCTCGGATGGGATCCGGCATTCCGTACCGGATGCAAACTGGCAGTTGTGGACCCGACCGGTAAGGTTCTTTATACGGTTGTCATCTATCCGACTGCACCGCAGAACAAGGTGGAAGAATCGAAGAAGATTCTGAAACAGATTATCAGTCGTTTCGGTGTTGAACTGATTTCTGTCGGAAATGGTACGGCATCCAGAGAATCCGAGCAGGTCATTACCGAATTGATTCGCGAGCTTCCCGCAAAGGTTTCCTATGCAATTGTCAATGAGGCTGGAGCTTCCGTGTACTCGGCAAGTAAGCTGGCAACTGAGGAATTCCCGAACTTTGATGTAGGGCAGAGAAGTGCTGCATCTATCGCAAGAAGACTGCAGGATCCGCTTGCGGAGCTTGTTAAGATAGACCCGAAAGCGATTGGTGTCGGACAGTATCAGCATGATATGAATCAAAAGAAACTCGGTGAGAGCCTGTCCGGAGTTGTTGAGGACTGCGTAAACCGTGTCGGAGTTGACTTGAACACGGCTTCCGCTTCTCTTTTGGAGTATGTTTCCGGAATCAATAAAACTCTGGCGAAGAATATTGTGGAATACAGAGAGACAAACGGACGTTTTCATGACAGAAGAGAGCTTCTGAAGGTGGCAAAACTTGGTCCGAAGGCATTTGAGCAATGTGCCGGATTCCTTCGTATCCGTGACGGAAAGAATTTCCTTGATAATACAAGCGTACATCCGGAAAGCTATGATACAGCAAAGGAACTTCTGACGAAACTCGGTTATACCGCAGATGACGTGAAAGCAGGCGGAGCAGCCGGTATGCGTAAGAAGGCCGGAGATATCAAACAGCTTGCAAAAGAACTGAATGTCGGAGAAATTACGCTTTCCGATATTATCGGTGAATTGGAGAAACCCGGCCGTGACCCGAGAGAGGATGCGCCTTTGCCGATTTTAAGAAGTGATGTTTTGGCTATGGAGGATTTGAAACCGGGCATGATTCTGAAGGGAACCGTGCGAAATATCATTGATTTTGGCGCATTTGTCGATATTGGTGTTCATCAGGACGGATTGGTTCATATCAGTGAGCTTTCCGACCGATATGTAAAGCATCCGCTTGATGTTGTGAAAATCGGTGATATTGTTGAGGTCAAGGTGCTTTCAGTTGATTTGAATCGAAAGAGAATTCAGCTTTCGATGAAGGGAATGGGCGGTACGGAACGATAAACAGCATTGTAAGGGAAAACTTGCCAAAAAACGTATTTTATGTTATTATATAAGTTGGTTTACTTCGGTCGAAATAAAGCAAGTTTATGATTATGATAGAAGGAGAATCTGATGAAAGGAAAGGGAGTTGCCGTAGTTGTTATTCTGATACTCTGTATGCTTTTATGTGCTTCCTGTGGGCAGAAGAGCAAGCTTACAGGTGACGGCGCCAGAAAAGTAGTTCTTGGGCTCGGCAGCGGTGACGGCGACAGTATTCCTTTTGAGGACACGGATTCTCCGAGAGTGAGTGTCACACCAACTCCGGAACCAACTCCAACGCCTGTTATTTCGGTAACACCGGAGCCTTCCATAGCACCTTCCATTACACCCAATCCGAATCAGGAGGGGAGTTTTACCGAAGATGATTGCACTTTAATGGTTGCAGGGATGCCGCTTTATCCGGGGATGGATTTTAACGGCAGACAGAATCTGTTCGGTACTGTAGTGCAGACGATAGAAGGTGTGTCCTGTTTGGATGCGGGAAAGGATACCAACTATTTCTATCAGGATTTTCAGGTATGCACCTTTGCAAGAGACGGAAAGCAGATTGTGTACAGTGCTGATTTTACAGGTGGGGATTGCGAGACCGGTAAACATATCAAAATTGGCTCCACTGAGGATGAAATGCTTGCAGCCTATGGCGTTCCGGAGGAAAATGCCATTACCCGTCAGACCTATGTCAGCGGAACAAAAGCCATGACATTTTTGCTGAAGGACGGAAAGATTACGGAGATTATCATTTTGGATCAAAGTGTGAATTAAATTGAGTTTTTATTACAGCGCGGGAAGCCGCGCTGTTCGTGCTTGTATTATTCATTGTGACGAGGGGATTTTTTAATGAATTATCAATCAGATGACAACAAAAAGAGAGTTGGAATGATTGTTGGAATTGTCGCCGCGGTTGTGGTAGCGACCATAATTGTGGTTTTTTTTGCCATATTTGTAAACCGTGTATTTGGAGAGAGAGCGGTTAAGCCTACGGAGAGTGTTAGTCCCACCGTAACGCCTACTGCCACACCGGAACCTTGGGATGCAAACGGTGTTCCGGAGATAAAGCATATCGTTCCGACAGCTGAAATACTGACACTTGCTTTCGATAAGGTAAAGGGTGCAGGCAGCTATGAAATCAATATCCGTTCCGAAGCGGGAGAATGGCAGCAGATTATGTCTGCCGATACAGAGTGCCGTATCCCGATTAACTCCGGTTTTACCTATCACGTTAAGGTTCGTTCCGTAAGCAGAACAGGCGAGTTTGGTCCGTTCTCCGGGGAGGCGGTCGTTTCTGCAGAGGCTGTGAATCCGGTCATTAAGGTTAATATGAAGAATGATACGTCCATCACATTTTCCTGGCCGTTAACACGAGAGGGGGCTTCCTATGTATTTAGCTATAAGCCTTCAGACGAAGCAGAATGGAGCGATATTGAATCCGACAAGGCGGAGATTACGATTGGCGGATTGATGAAAGGCAAGGATTACGATTTTCAGGTTGCTGCCGTAAAGGAGGACTTTGCAACGCTTCGTTCCGAGGTCCTGACCGAGCAGTCGGGCGGACAGGATTACGGTGACCCGTTTTTGAATGCATATGGCATCCTTCGTGTCGGAGGAGAGACAAAATCGGTCCCTTATACTGCTGAGAACGGATGTCTGGGGATTAACTGCTGGGCACAGTATAAATCCATTTTGTATTCCGATGTTGTGCTTGATCGTATTATCTGTGAATTGCCGGGAGGAACGCCTATGGTGATTACTCCGGACGAGGAGGGCAGATATGTAAGCGGACAGCTGAATAATAAGTACAGCGTTCATGTTACCGCAACCATCAATGGCGAACAGAAGGAAGGCTGGACGCTTGCCAACAGATTATTTGTTGATTTGGCTATGATATTCCCGCAGACTAATCAGTATTCAATTCATTATAACCGAACCAATGCATATTCGTCACTGTTCACCTGTGGCGGAAGTGCAAAAAAGGTTGATTTGAAGTCTAAAGAGGAAACCCGTTACAGTCCTTTACAGGCTAAGGACGGTCCGGAGTCCCTCAAGGTTGACGGTTTCAATGAGATTAAAGATATTACGGGAAAGGCTTTGTCAAACTACGGACCGAAAGAGCAAATGCCCGCCGTATGGGATATTGCACTTCAACTTCTGATAGCGCAGAGAAATGCGCTTGCAAACGGTCGATGCCTGTTAATTTATGAGGCATACCGTCCAAATGCTACATCTAAAAAAGTTTACAGTGCAATGACTTCGCTGGGATATTTTCGTCAGGAAGTATATGCCAAGAGTGGTGAATTGGTTGATCCTGAGAACAAAAAGGATGAGGCAACCCGCACATTGGCGAACGGCTTTTTGAATAAAAATTATACGGAAGCTTATTTCATCGCGAATAATTCGAGCCATAACCGTGGCGTTGCGCTTGATCTTACGTTGATGGCTTATTCTTCCACGGAAACACTTGGTGAGGAAGTTGAGATGCAGACGAAGATTCATACACTGGATTACCGTTGCGATATGACCTACAACAACAGTGAAGCAAAACTTCTCAGTACGATTATGACAAAGAACACCGGACTGGTACCGCTTCGGGCAAAACAGGAATGGTGGCATTTTGAACTGAATGGTGATATAGCTGTATTCCCTTGCGTAAAAGAGTATGTTTATGCAAATTATCAGATATAACAGGATAGGTTATCAATGGACGAAAAGCATGCAGACAATTTAGCTGAGGTTAAGGAATCGACCTCTTCCGTGGATATGGTGGAAATAGGCGTAGTGTCTGTTGCTACGGATAATCATCCCGAAGATTTGACACCACCGGTAGTTGAGATTACCGATGTGGAGGATATTCCTGCCCTGATGAATGAACCGGATTTGGATTGTGAATCGGATGCGGAACCCGTGGGAGAGATTTCGGAAGAAATCACAGAAGGTGACGTCACAGAAGCCATAGCCCTCTCGGAGCCTGAAACACCAGAGGAGACGGATACACCTACTGTTGAAACGGTAACGGAAGAAACAAAGACGCCGCTTACTCCGGAGGAGGAGCAGGAACTTTATTTTGCCTCACTCAGAGAGAAGAGAAGGAAGAATGCAAGACGATTGCTGATTGCACTTGCTATCGTGGGTGTTGTTGCAATCGGGACATATATCTGGATTGTCGAGAAATATGTGACCGGTTGGCACAATTCATCCTCGGGACGTTATTATATGAGTCATAACCATCGTTTGGTAGGAATGCAGGAGATTGACGGCAGAACGTATTTATTTGACGACGACGGTTTCTTAATTGAAGGACCTGCAAAATACGAGGATAAGATTTATTACTCCTCGGCTAATGGATTGCTAAAAGGCAAAGTACGTGTAGGTGAAGAGGAATATTGGTTTGGCGAGAAAGATGGTGTACTTCGTCGTGGCTTTTATGAAGAAAACGGCGTTCTGTACTTTAGAAATACGCATGGTTTTGCAGAAGAAGGCATTCGAGAGATTGATGGCAAGGTATATTACCTTTCAGCAAACGGAAGCGTTCTGTCGGGATGGGCACAGAATGAAAAGGGATTGCGCTATTTTAATCCCGTAGACCATTCCATGATGATTGGGATGACGTCTCTAGACGGAGATACATACATCTTTGACTGGAACGGATATGTACAAAAGGGTTTCATTCGTAATGAAGATACACTGTTTTACGCTGAGACGCAGAACGGAGCATTGCGTTTCGGAAAGCAGATAATAGATGACCGTGAGTATTATTTGAAGAAGGACGGAGAAATCCTGAACGGAATTGCATTTGACGGGAATAAAGATTATTATTTCGAGGATAATGCATATTGCTACGGTTGGGTTGAGAACGAGGAGGGCCGTTTCTATTCGGATAAAGACGGTCTTTATACCGGGGCTCACAATATTGGTGGCAAGGAATACTATTTTGAAGAGGATTACCGGCTTGCAAGAGGATGGATTACGCGAGACGGTGTGAAATATTTCTTTGACGATGATGGTGCGATGCTTACCGGCTGGCAGACGATTGAGGAAATCACCTACTGCTTTGCGGAAACAGGTGAAATGTTTACCGGAGAACATGAGATCGAAGGTGAAAAATATTTCTTTGCAGAAAGTGGTGCTTATTACGATGGCTTTACGGAAACTGAAATCGGTAAGCAGTACTTTGTGAAGGGATATCTCCAGACAGGTGTCACGCAGATTGATAAGGTTTATTATTTCCTGAATGAAAATGGTATTGTAACCGGCGGAATGCAGAAAGTGAACGGTCTTCTTGCGTCATACGATGATAACGGAAGAGCAATTACCGGGTGGAAGACCGTTGATGGAGTTAAATACTATTTCGGTCAGAACGGGGTTATGCTTGTCGGTAACAACGTGATTGACGGGAAGCATTACTATCTGTCCAAGGAAGGCGGATTCCTTGCACAGGGATGGCATACCGACGGAGGAAAATTCTACAGCTATTCCGACGGCTCGATGGCAGTCGGTGCCGTGAAGATTGACGGAGTTCTGTACGGCTTTAATGATAACGGTTATCTGGTTTCCAAGGAAGGTCTGCAGAAGATAGGTGGAAAGAACCGTTATGCATACACGGATGGTCATCTCGCCGTGAATACGCAGATTATTGTAGCTTCCGTTCCTTACACAATCGATGCAAACGGTGTGGCAACCGCTAAATTCGGTACCATTAATAACGATAATTTTGACGCATATCTGGATTACATCATTTCCCAGAAGGGAACCAATGTAACCACTTTGGCCAGTTGGGTAAGAAGCAGAGTAGGCAGTTATTCCAACAGTAAAAATACAGATTCCAGGGCAGAACGTACCGTTGCGATTGAAGCTGCCAATCTGAACGGACGAGGCGGAGCATGCTGGCATTATGCAACGCTTCTTACGGCAATTCTGAAGCGTGCCGGTTATGAGGCAATGACGATTAAGGGCGGTGGACATACATACGGAGAACATCGTTGGACTGCCGTAAAGATTAACGGTCAATGGATGTATATTGACGCAATGAGATCCACCCAAATGTATACGCAGGCGGAACTTGACGCAATGGAAAGTACATATTCCCGCGGTTTTGGTCCGGCTCCTGAAAGAAACGGTTACAGAGGCTCCTATTATTATAAATATACCGATCCTTTGGGCAATTATCATCCCGGTCAGGTGAAATCCTGATTTACGGTTCGATTAGCTTTACAGTTTATTTACAAAACCATCCTCGGAGGATAACATGGTTTTCAGTTCAGTAACATTTTTATGCATATTCTTTCCCATAGTATTTCTGCTTCATACTGTTCTTACGAACACGAAGCTTCGGAATGCTTTGCTTGTGCTTGCAAGCATCGTGTTTTATGCCTATGGGGAGCCGGTATATGTCCTTTTGATGCTTGTTTCTGTTCTTCTGAACTATCTGTTCGGTTTAGGAGTGGCAGGGAAGCATAAAAAGCTGGCAGCAGTATTTGCTGTTATCGTAAATATCGGGTTGTTGGTTGCCTTCAAATATGCAGGTTTCTTCGTTACGGAACTGAACAGGATTCTTCCTGCAAACCTGTTGATTCCGGTTCCGAAGCTTACACTGCCGATTGGTATTTCATTTTATACATTCCAGGCATTGTCCTATGTAATTGATGTCTATCGCGGTGAGACTGCGGTGCAGAAGAATTTCTTCCGCCTGCTTTTGTATGTTTCATTCTTCCCGCAGCTGATTGCCGGTCCTATCGTCAAATACCACGATATTGCCGATGAAATCAATAACCGGAAGGTTACCGTTGATGGTGTGTCGCATGGCTTGGTTCGTTTCAGTATCGGTCTTGGAAAGAAGGTATTGATTGCCAATACCATGGCATTTGTGGCTGATACCATATTCGGACTGCAGAATGCCCAGATTGGTGCACTTTCCGCTTGGGTTGCCGCTATCGCTTATCTGATGCAGATATATTTCGACTTTTCCGGTTATTCCGATATGGCAATCGGTCTCGGCGAGATGTTTGGATTCCATTTTCAGGAGAATTTCAATTATCCCTATATTTCGGACAGTATTCGTGAGTTCTGGAGAAGATGGCACATCTCTCTGTCCACTTGGTTCCGAGACTACCTGTATATTCCTCTTGGCGGAAACAGAAAAGGAAAAGGAAGAACGATTTTTAATAAGTTTGTAGTATTTTTCTGCACTGGTTTCTGGCACGGAGCAAACTGGACATTCTTAGTATGGGGACTGTTCCACGGAACTCTGCAGATGTGTGAGGAAAAGCATTGGATCCCCGTTCACAAGAATTGGAAGGTGTTCAATCACATCTATACAATGCTTGCGGTTACCATCGGATTTGTTGTATTCCGGGCTGATACGCTTATGCAGGCAGGATATATGATTGCAGCAATGTTCGGTTTTGGTGCAAACCGTTCCATCGGGTATACAAAAACGGTTGCCATGTTGTCGCCGTATACATGTTTTATGTTCCTTTGTGCGATTATCGGGTGTACCCCGCTAATGAAAAATCTCTTTACAAAGGTGCGGAATACGCGTCATGGTGAGACATTAACACAATACCTTTCAATGCTTTATTCCATGATTCTTCTGGGACTTGTCATGATGGCGCTTGCTGCGGAAAGTTATAATCCGTTTATTTATTTCAGATTCTAATGATTTGGAGATATTATGAAGAAGAAAATTGTGTTTATTACAATTTATCTTTTGGTCTGCCTGGCACCGCTTTGTACCTTCTGGCTTTCTGAAGATACATCCGCCTCAGAAAAGCGTGAATTGAGTGCTTTTCCGGAAGCACTGAATGCGGAAGGGCAGATTAATACGGCATTCTTTACCGAGTTTGATGCGTGGTTTTCCGACCATATGGGTGGAAGATCGTATCTTGTTCAGGCTCAAACGCTGATGAAAGAGAAACTGTTCATGGAGTCTGCGGAAAGCTCTGTTATTCTCGGTCAGAACGGATGGCTTTTCTATGAGAAAACCGGTGATGATTACTGTAATGTTCATCTGCTTTCCGAGCGAAATGCGGAAAATGTAGCACATAGTCTTTCCATGGTACAGAAATATTGTGACGAACAGGGGGCAGAGTTTATATTTACCGTTGCACCGAATAAGAATACGCTCTATCCGGATAATATGCCGGCAAGATATATTAAGGTTCAGGGGAAGAGCAATCTGGATGTTCTTACGGAAGCACTCGAAAGAAACGGTGTACATTATGCGGATTTGAAAGCTGCTTTTTTACAGGAACCGAGAGTCCTTTATCAGGCACGAGATTCCCATTGGACTTACGAGGGCGGCATGCTCGCTTATCGCACAATTATCGGAAGTCTTACAAAGAGCAGTCATACCGTATTTGACGGCGTTTCCTTTACTGAGAGGGCTGACTGGGATGCAGACCTTGTAAATATGGTCTATCCGAATGCGGCAGATAATGATGTGCAGAGTTATGCGAATCTGGATTATACATTTTCCATGAAGACGAGTGTGGTAAATGATGAGGCGCTTGTAATAGAAACCTTTGACGGAGCCGGCGAAGGAAATCTTTTGATGTTCCGTGATTCCTTCGGCAATACGACATGGAGATATTTCGCCGAAGCCTTCGAAAAGGCTGAATTCCAGCGAGGCGTACCGTATGCGATTAATTCCATAGCACGTTTGAAGGCCGATACGGTTGTTTTGGAGATTGTTGAGAGAAATCTTATCAATCTTGCTGAAAGGGCACCGCTTATGCCTGCTCCGATAGCCGAGATTGACATTGTTGACGCTTTTGATATGAGCGACGGAAAGAATACGATGGAAAGAAGAGAATCGAATGGTTTCTGCCATATTTACGGAACGATAGATGAGGCATATCTTGGTACGGACTATCGTGTGTTCGCTGTTGTGGATGACGGTGAGGGCAGAACTTTCTACGAGGCTTTTCCGATTTATGAAAAGGAACTGCTTGGGACTGCCAATACAAATGACAACGGATATTCCTGTTATCTGCCGTCCGATATTCCGGAAAGTGCGACGATAGGAATTCTTGTTAAAACAGCCGGTATGTATTTTTATGACGATATGCGGTAAAGGAGGAACCCGGAATGAAGCTTCTTGGCTATATCAGGGATGAGATTAATGTCATTCGTGAAAGAGATGCTGCTATTCATTCGGATTTGGAAGTATTTCTGTATCCGAGTTTTCATGCCATTTTGTGGCATAGAATTGCACATGCACTTTATACGAAACGATGTTACCTTTCCGCACGTTTGATTTCACAGATTTCCGCTCATTTTACCGGGATAGAGATTCATCCGGGTGCTAAGATTGGTAAGGGCTTATTCATTGACCACGGACACGGAGTTGTTATCGGTGAAACGGCAATTCTCGGTGACAATGTAACGCTTTATCAGGGAGTTACACTTGGCGGTACCGGTAAAGAGCACGGGAAGCGTCATCCTACGATAGGAAACAATGTAATGATCAGTGCAGGTGCAAAGGTTCTTGGGTCATTTACCGTAGGAGATAACAGTAAGATTGGTGCAGGTTCGGTAGTCCTTCATGAAGTGCCTGCCAATTCCACGGTTGTCGGCGTTCCCGGACGAGTGGTAAAGCGGGATAATGTCAGAATCCCGCAGGAGGATTTGGACCAGGTTAACCTTCCGGATCCTGTTTTGAACGATATTCGAGAACTTCAGACGAAGAACAGGGAACTGATGGAAAGAATAGAAGCTTTGGAAGCAAAAGAGAGGAAACAGAACAATGGATAATAAATTACAGATTTACAATACGCTCACCAAGAAGGTGGAACGATTTGTTCCGAATGAGGAAGGAAAGGTTGCAATGTATACATGCGGACCTACCGTCTATCATTTTGCACATATCGGCAACCTTCGCAGCTACATCGAGGAGGATGTTTTGGAGAAAACACTTCGTTTTCTGGGCTATGATGTAAAGCGTGTTATGAATATTACCGATGTGGGTCATCTGTCCAGTGATGCCGATACCGGTGAGGATAAGATGCTTAAGGGAGCAAAGCGTGAGCACAAGACGGTTATGGAAATCGCACAGTACTATACGGATGCGTTCCTTTCCGATTGCGCAAAGTTGAACATAAAAACGCCGGATGTCGTAGAACCGGCAACGCATTGCATCCCTGAGTTTATTCACATGATTGAGGTTCTCCTCGAAAAGGGATATGCCTATCTGGCAGGAGAGAATGTATATTTTGACACCTCAAAACTTAAGAATTACTATGTGCTGACCAATCATAACGAGGAGTCTCTTCTGGAAGGTGTTCGCGACGATGTGGATGTCGATTTGAACAAGAAGAATAAGAATGACTTTGTTTTGTGGTTTACGAAGTCCAAGTTTGAAGACCAGGCTTTGAAATGGGACAGCCCGTGGGGCGTTGGATATCCCGGATGGCATATCGAGTGCTCCTGCATCAGTATGAAGCATCTCGGAGAATATATGGACATTCATTGCGGCGGTGTGGATAACATCTTCCCGCATCACACGAATGAGATTGCACAGAGTGAGTCCTACCTTGGTCACAAGTGGTGCAATTACTGGTTCCATGTGCATCATTTGAATGATAAGTCCGGGAAAATGAGCAAGTCTAAAGGGGCCATTCTGACAGTTTCCGTTTTGGAAGAGCAGGGTTATAATCCTCTTGTTTACCGTCTGTTCTGCCTGCAGAGTCACTATCGTAAGCCGCTTGAATTCTCCTATGATGTTATGACGCAGATGAAATCTGCTTATGAGAAATTGCTTCGTAAGATTGCGTCTCTTGATAAGAATTCTGCAGTGGATGAGGAGGCAATGAAGTCCTTTACGGAACGTTTTACCGATTGCCTCTGCAACGATATTAACACGGCTTCTGCCATTACCGTTTTGTACGATATGCTGAAGGCCGATATTTCTGACGGTACCAAGTATGCGCTTGCTGAGAAATTCGATTATGTACTTGGTTTGAATCTGACTGCAGGTGTACCGGTGAAAGAAGAGCCTGCAGGCGAAGAGGATGAGATGACAAGTTTTGTAAAGGCTAAGATTGCAGAGCGTGCCGAAGCTAAGAAGGCAAAGGATTTTGCAAAAGCCGATGCAATCCGTGACGAGCTTCTTAGTAAAGGCATTCAGATTAAGGATACAAGAGAAGGTGTCGTATGGGAGAAGATCTGACGGCAAAAATCCGTGAGCAGTTCGGCTTTCGGGAGATGGATGCAAAGCAGTATTCTCCGTTGTCGCTTGCATTTGTCGGAGATGCTGTTTACTCACTGCTAATACGTACAAAACTGTTGTGTGAGCAGGAACTGACGGTAAATCATCTGCATAAGCATGCCGCGGATATTGTAAAGGCGGAAGCACAGAAAGAGATTATGCTGGCGATGCTTCCGAAACTTACAGAGGAGGAAATGGCAGTATACAAAAGAGGTCGCAATGCCAAATCCTACTCTGTTGCGAAAAATGCGAGTGTTACGGATTACCGTGTTGCCACTGGATTTGAAGCACTTATTGGATTTCTCTATCTGAACGGCCGTATGGACAGAATTTTTGAACTCGTTTTTAGTGCGGACGGTCAGGTGACTTTGGAGGAGTGAATATGGAACAGGAACAAAGATACAATGAATTTCTGATTGAAGGACGGAATGCTGTTTTGGAAGCATTTCGCGCCGGAAAGACAATTGATAAATTATTCATTTTGGACGGCTGCAAGGACGGACCGATTCAGTCCATCATTCGGGAAGCAAAAAAGGGTGATACGATTATTAATTTTGTGGACAAGGAACGTCTGGACCATATGAGTGAAACCGGTAAGCATCAGGGTGTTATTGCACAGGCTGCTGCCTATGAGTATGCTGAGGTAGAGGACATCCTGAAGATTGCTGCCGATAAGGGTGAAGCTCCGTTTCTGATTCTTTTGGATGGAATTGAGGACCCGCATAATCTTGGCGCAATGATTCGTACGGCTAACCTTGTTGGCGCGCACGGTGTAATCATACCAAAGAATCGTGCAGTCGGTTTAACGGCAACGGTTGCCAAAACTTCTGCCGGTGCATTGAATTATACCCCTGTTGCCAAGGTGACCAATCTGACCAGAACAATGGAGGACCTGAAAAAGCAGGGTATCTGGTTCGTATGTGCGGATATGAACGGTGATGTTATGTATAAAACCAATCTGACCGGACCGATCGGACTGGTAATCGGAAATGAAGGAGCAGGCGTAAGCCGTCTTGTGAAGGAACATTGTGACTATACGGCGTCTATTCCGATGAAGGGAGATATTGATTCCCTGAATGCATCGGTTGCGATGGGTGTGCTGGCTTATGAAATTCTTCGCCAGAGAATGGGTGGACAATGACGGATTATAGCAGCTACAGTGATGAAGCCTTATGCGAAATAGCGAAAACCGATTCCCTTGCAGAGGAATTTCTTTTAGTCAAATACAAAGAACTGGTGCGCCGGGAAGCGCATAACCTTTATATTTCCTGGGGAGAACTGGATGACCTGCTGCAGGAGGGTATGATCGGCCTCTTGCAGGCTGTTCGCGAGTATTCGGCGGATAACGGAGCCGGCTTTGTGACATTTGCCTCAATCTGTGTGCGTGGGAAGATGCTGAACGCGGTTACGGCGGCAAATCGTAAAAAGCATAAGGCGATGGAGGACTTTGTTTCTTTGGATTCCCCGGATTTTCGCGATGAGAACGGAAACGGTTTGTATGCAGCCGGGCGTTATGATAACCCCGAGCGGCAGGTTATTGAGCGTGTGGATGCGAATCTGAGAATCAAACAGATTGAAGAAATTCTCAGCAAATTTGAAAAAGAAGTATTTCGCTGTTATCTGAAGGGTATGGAATATCGGGAGATTGCCGAAAAAATGGGAAAGACGCCGAAGGCAATTGATAATGCCTTCCAGAGAATCCGCAAGAAGACGAAAGAGGCGCTTTTATAAGTTTCGAACGAAGAGAAGGATACACTTTCTCGGGTTTTTGCGAAGCGCTTGAATTCGATAGAATATTTCCGAAAATATTATCAAATTTACTCTTGCAAATCCATATATGGTGTGGTATTATAGCATTCGTGATTGCTGATGTGGCTCAGGGGTAGAGCGTTTCCTTGGTAAGGAAGAGGTCGCGGGTTCAATTCCCGCCATCAGCTTAGTGTGAATATAACGGAAGGCCTTATAGAAAAGGTTTCCGTTATTTTTTTTGTTTATCTCCCACTGAGATAAACGCTCCGCGAGGATGCGCAGGGATTCGAAAAGGAATATTGTCAGCTGAAGCTGACCCGAATCCCATTCAAGACTCGCGAGCGAGTCTTGAATGGGAATTTATCAAGGTTTTTTCTTCTTTTCTAATTTGATAGAATGACGAAAATCCAAGCAAAAATGACTTAATCAACTGCATCTGTTAAAAAATTGTCAAACGCATTCAGCAGTAAATTCTACAAAAATCGAAAATATATTTTTTTTGCGTCTTTTTCACATTTTACTATAGATATTTCAGCCTTAATTTGCTATTATGATAATTAGGCGTAATGTGCCTATGGAAGGAGGGTTTACAAATGGCTGATTTGTTATGCGTAATGTGCAAAGAGAATAAGGCCGGAGGAGATGGATTGTGTGTTAAATGCAGATTTTTATCGAATATGCATCATACGGAAACCTCTTCAACGGATACGGAATTGATTCTCCCGGAAGGGCGTTATTATGGGAAGACGAAGAATGGAATTCCGAACGGCCGTGGTGAATTAACATACAATGAGAATGACTCCCGTAAGTATTATCGCGGTGAGTTTAAAGACGGCATGCGACACGGGAAGGGGAAACTCGTGTTCTGCAATGATGCCTATTATGATGGGACATGGGCATTCGATAAATATGATGGTTACGGCGAAGAGTCAATTCCGGGCGGAAATGTTCTGGAAGGTTATTATGAGCAGGGACGCCTGATAAGCGGACATGTATTCTTTGGCGATGGCAGAGAATATGACGGTGAGTGGAGCAATGATTTGCCCAACGGTATGGGCAAGATGTTCTTCCATGACGGACATGCCGAGGAAGGCTTTTGGATTAACGGTGTATGTGCTTTTCGTGATAAGCCGAGTGAGGAGCAGATTGCACAGTTTTTACAGAAGCAGGATGAGCTTGCGCGTCAGGAGGAGGAGCAGATTGCGGAGGAGAACGAACGCCGTCGTCTTGCTAAGGAAAAGCGTGACAGAATGATTCAGCAGCTTCATGAACAGCAGGAAAAGGGAGGCGGCGAATTGTTCTATGCTGCCGAGCCTGTTGATAAGGTCGAGGATGAGATTAACAATGCAGCAAAGCTTTCTGCAGCAGAGGAAGCAAAGAGTTTTGGTAATGATTTCATTATGGAGGAAATCGGAACTGAAGATACAACCTTTGTTGACATTGATACCGATGATTTTTCCATGCCGGCTACGGAACAGAGTGTTTCTGAAGAAACTGTAGCTCCCGTGCCTTCTTTTGAACGGGATCTGTTTCCTCCCGCATATGAGGAGAATCCTGCTGAAGACGAGTTTATGAGTATGGCACTGATGCCTTCCGACGAGGAAACACAGAAACCTGCTTCAGACACGACCAAGGCTGGAAAATATGATGATGTTGATGCCAGCACCGTTGATATTTTGGATTCCAATTATGTGAATGCAGATACGCTTTCCGATGAGTTTGTATTTGATGCTCCCATGATTGATGCGGAAGCACCGCATAAGAGTGCAGAAGAAACCGTTGAAGAGATGCCTGAAGAGGTAGAAGAGGTTACTGAGGAAACAATTGACGCAATAGTGGAAGAAACTGCCGAAGAAACCGATTTGGAAGAACAGTATGTAACCGAGGAAACTGAGACAATCTCCGAAGAAGCCGCTGTTGAAGAGACAGTAGCTGAAGATATTTCAGTTGAAGAGGTTGTTGCCGAAGAAACAGAAGCCGAAGAAATGGTTGCTGAAGAGATTGCTGCCGAAGAAACCGTAGCTGAAGATACGGAAACTGAAGAGGTTGCTGCAGATGAAACCTTAGCTGAAGAAACGGTAGCTGAAGAGATTGCTGCCGAAGAAACCGTAACTGAAGAAACGGTAGCCGAAGAAATTGTTACTGCTGTCGCTGAACCGGAGCCCGCTCCGCTTGGAAAGACGGGATATTTCACCGAAAGCTATGCTAACGGGCAGATTTATGAAGGCGACTTTTACGATGGACGCCGACAGGGTAAGGGCTTAATGATTTACCCGAACGGAGATATTTACGAAGGTGATTATTACATGGGTAAACGTCATGGTCAGGGTGTGCTTACCTATGCAGGCGGAAGTATCTACGAAGGTGCCTGGGTTGATGGAATGAAGTCAGGTTACGGTGTATTCACGAAGAAAACCGGCGAGAGCTATTCCGGTGATTTCGTTGGCGGTACTTTCTGTGGACACGGTATTTTAAGCTATGAAAATGGTGATGTTTTCGAAGGTGAATGGAAGGATAACAAGCAGAACGGTACAGGCATTATGACATTTGCCGACGGCACAAAGGAATTGCAGGAATGGGAAGATGGTGTGAAACTTTCCGCTGGTCCGGTTTCCATTGATGAGGAACATCCAATTACTGAAGAAGCAAATGAAGAAGTAATAGAAGCAGTTGAAGAAACAGTTGAAGAAACAACTGAGGAAACTATTGAATCCGTTGAGGAGAATGTAGAAGAGACGGTTGCGGAAATCACTGAAGAAGTTGCAGAAACCATAGAGGAAGTTACGGAAGCTGTTGAAGAAGTAACTGAGGAAGCTGCAGAAGCCGTTGAGGAAGCAACTGAGGAAGTTTCTGATTCTGTTGAAGAGATAGAAGAAAAGACGGAAGAATTCACGGATGAAACAGCTGAAACTGTGACAGAAGAAACAGTTGAAGAGGCCGTACCTGAAGAAGGCGAAGAAATGGCCGAGGCAGAGACAGACGAGACTTCTGAAGAACTTGAAGAACTTGAGGAAGAACTGCAGCCGGTTCGCGAGATTAAGTCGTTTACCTATAAGAACGGAAATACCTATAACGGTGAGGTTAACGAGAATAATCTTCCGGATGGCGCAGGCATTTATACCTACACCAATGGCAGCTGTTATGAAGGTTCCTTCAAGAATGGTCTTCGTGATGGATTTGGCCGATTTACTTGGCATACCGGTGAGGTTTACGAGGGTGAATGGTCACAGAACAACCGTCATGGAGTCGGCCGTATGGTACTTAAGAACGGTCGTGTTAAGGAAGGTCTTTTCGTGAATAACGAGTTTCAAGGTTGATGAGTCAGTTTAAAGATTGAGGGATTTCATGTATTACATTGATATACACAATCACATTCTGTATGGTGTTGACGATGGTTCAAAAAGCCCGCAGACAACCGCTCAGATGCTTCAGATTGCGTATGAAGATGGGATTCGTGCCATAATATGCACACCGCATTTTCTTCCGGGGCAATATGAACCAAGTAAGGAAGAACGCGAAATACGGGTAAAGCATCTTCGAGGAGTTTCGGAGAAATTCTTCCCGGGATTGCAACTCTACGAGGGGTGTGAGTATTTTCCGTCTTCTCGGAATATTGCTGATGATGTTGAAGAGGGACGATGCGGAACCTTGGCAGGCAGTAAATATCTGTTGACCGAGTTCTCACCGAACACACCCGGTTACTGGATTGAACAACGTCTTTTGGAAGTTGTGTCGAGTGGATTTTGGCCGATTGTTGCACATGCAGAACGATATGCTGCTTTTGACAATGCGGATTTCAGTTTTCATATTGCATCGTTTAGTTATATTCAGGTCAATGCGAACAGTATTCTGGGAAATGCAGGTGCAAGAGAGAAGAAGGTTGCAAAAAGACTGTTAAATGATTACCTTGTTTCTTTTATAGCATCTGATGCACACGGAACACATCTTCGCAAACCGGTTCTTTCCGAATGCGCAAAATACATTGAAACGCATTATGGGACGGAACGAATGGAAACATTGTTCTACAAAAATCCCAAAGCTATTTTAGAGAATAAAAGAATCTGAATGTCTTGAATATGTGGTTAGGGAGGCATTCTGAAGGAGGATTATGGAAACCAAATCAACTACGACGGAACAGAATGACGCAATTAATGTGTCAGAATTGTTCTACGCACTGCTGGCAAAATGCTGGATGATAATTGCCGCAATGATTGTATGCGGAGGACTGGCATTTGCCTACAGCAAATTCTTTATTTCACCGAAATACACGGCAAGCTGCATGCTGTTCGTATTGAACAGAAACAGTGAGAATTCATTGACTTCGTCCGATATTTCAGCAAGTAATGCACTCTTAAAGGACTATGAAAATCTTGCGGGCAGCCATGCTGTTATTGATTCTGTGAGAAAGGATCTTGGTTTGGAGGCTGATCCGGCTAATCCGGACAAGGCGTCTTATACTTATGAAGAATTAAAGAATGAGATTACGGTTTCGGTTCCTCAGGATTCCCGAATGCTGGTTGTGAGCGTTACCGATCAGAATGCCAACAATTCCAAACAACTTGCTGATGCGGTGTCGGAACGCCTTGTGACATCCATTGTTGAGATTATGAAGACGGAGGCTGTAATTGTCGACCATGCAGTTCTTCCGAAATTTCCTTCAAGCCCGAATGTCAAGAAAAATACGATTATCGGTGCAGCATTTGGCTTCCTTCTTGCAGCGGCATTTGTTGTAATTCGTTTCCTGACAGATGATACCATTAAGACGGATGCGGATGTCGAGAAGCATCTTCATGTTCCGGTATTGGGAACAATTCCGCTTGACGAGAGCGAAAGTACGAAACGGAGACGCTCCGAATATCGTGCGGATATGCAAAGGGCTAAGAAATTGTATTCCGGAAAGGAAGGTAAATAGAGATGCAGACAGTAAGTTTTTCCGGAACAAATCACGAGAATTTCTCTAAAACGGAGGCAATTAAGAACCTTCGTACCAATATACAGTTCTGCGGCGCTGATATTCATGTCATAATGCTAACCAGCACATTCCCGGGCGAAGGCAAATCCACGACATCACTTGATTTGGCACGTTCCTTTGCCGAGCTTGGAAAGAAGACAATATTTGTAGACTGTGACCTTCGTAAATCCGTTACTTTGTCCCGTTTTGTATCGGACGGTAAAGTATATGGGCTAACGCATTTCCTTACCGGTATGGCAACGCTTGAGGCATGTATTTGTGAGACGGATGTCAGAAATCTGCATATCCTTTTCTCCGGTGCTTATCCGCCTAACCCGGTTGAACTTTTCAACTCGAAGCGTTTCAGTGCCATGATTAATGCACTCAAAGAGCATTATGATTACGTAATTATTGATACGCCTCCGATGGCTAATGTTATTGACGCCTCCGTGCTTTCGCAGTACTGTGACGGCTCTGTATTTGTTATCAGTCAGGGCAATGTAAAATACCATCTTGCAGAGAAGATGATTGAGCAGCTCGGACGAAGCGGATGTAAGCTTCTTGGTGTTGCTTTGAATAAGGTTGACTTTAAGCAGTCATTTTTGCAGAAGAGTTATTATGGCAAATACTATGGCAAGAAATATGCCGGTTATGGTTATGGCCAGGAGAATCAGATGAAAGAAGGTCAGTAGGATGATTAATGAAGCGGTTTTGAATTTGAACCGTAACGGTTCCGCAATTCGTGCAATGTTTGAGGAAGGCACGAAGATGGCAAAGGAGTTTGGAAGAGAGAATGTATATGATTACAGTCTCGGCAATCCCAGTGTTGAGCCTCCGAAGGAGGTTAAGGAAGCATTGCTTTCCGTATTGACCGAGGAGAATCCGAATCTCGTCCATGGCTATATGAACAATGCAGGATATGAAGATGTCCGCCAATCGATTGCAGATCATCTGAACAAAACCTATGGCACTGCATTCGGAGTCAGAAACATATTGATGACGGTCGGTGCAGCCGGCGGTTTGAATGTTATTCTGAAGGTTCTTCTGAATCCTGACGATGAGGTTATGACCTTTGCCCCTTTCTTCGGTGAATATCGCAATTATGTGAATAATTTCTTCGGTAAGCTTGTTGTGGTACCGACCGATCCGGCAACATTTCTGCCGGTCCCGGAGAATCTTGCGGCGGCAATTACTCCGAAGACAAAGGCTTTGATTATTAACAACCCGAACAATCCGACCGGTGTTGTTTATTCCGAGGAAACCATAAAGAGCATTGCCAAAGTGCTTGAGGAAAAGCAGAAGGAGTACGGGACTTCGATCTATCTGATTGCTGACGAACCTTATCGTGAACTTGTTTATGATGGTGCAGAGGTTCCTTATCTGACGAAATATTACAGAAATACTATTGTTGGTTATTCCTACAGTAAATCCCTTTCTCTTCCCGGTGAGCGAATTGGTTATCTTGTTATGCCTGATGAGCTTGATGATGCGAATGAGATTATTCCAGGCGCAGCAGCAAGCAACCGAGTTCTCGGCTTTGTCAATGCACCATCATTGATTCAGCGTGCGATTATGAAGTGTCAGGATGCTAAGGTTGACGTGGAAATCTATAACCGTAACCGTCAGCTTCTTTTGGACAATCTTACCAGAATGGGTTATGAGTGCATCAAGCCGCAGGGCGCTTTCTATCTCTTTGTGAAGGCTCCGGGCGGTGATGACAAGGCATTCGTTCAGGCTGCAAAGAAATACCATTTGCTTTTAGTTGCAGGTAGTGGTTTCGGCGGTCCGGGATATCTTCGTATCGCTTATTGTGTTGATTATGACATGATTGTCCGTTCCCTTCCCGCATTTGAGAAACTAGCGAAAGAGTATGGACTTCAGTAAGCTATGAAAGGATTTGTATGCTTTGCATACCTCTATGATTATGAGTGAGTTTATGAACAACATCCGAAAGGTGGTTCCCTATGTTCCCGGTGAACAGCCTCAGGGTGATGTGATTAAGTTAAATACGAACGAGAACCCGTATCCTCCGGCTCCGGAAGTTCGTGAGATTATGGATACGGTTGATGTTACCCTGTTTCGTAAGTATCCGGATCCAACCATTGGTTTGTTGACGGAAGCCTTGACAGAGGAATATTCGGTGAAACCCTCGCAGGTATTTGTCGGAGTCGGTTCGGATGATGTTATCGGAATGTCCTTTTTAACTTGCTTTGCAGGGGAGAAGCCGATTGCATTTCCCGATATTACCTATTCCTTCTATGATGTCTGGGCAGAATTATTCCGTATTCCCTATAAAATGATTCCCGTGAAGGACGATTTCACGATTGACATCAATGATTATGACGGTGAATGGGGCGGTATCATTATAGCAAATCCGAATGCACCGACCTCTGTAAATCTTGGGCTTGACGCTGTTGAGGAACTTGTGAAGAGGCATCCGGAGTGTGTTGTGATTATTGATGAGGCATATGTGGATTTTGGTGGAACCAGTGCGTTACCCCTTCTTTCAAAGTATCCGAATCTGTTGATTACGCAGACATTTTCCAAGTCGCGTTCCATGGCCGGAATGCGTATCGGATTTGCCTTAGGAAGTGAAGAATTGATAAAAGCAATTCAGGATGTAAAGTATTCCTATAACTCTTATACATTGAACAGAACCGCTATTCTTGCAGGTACCGCAGCAGTGAAGAATCATCAGTACTTTACGGAAACCTGTCAGAAGATTATCCGTACGAGAGAAGCGGCAAAGCAGGAGATGCGTAACCTTGGATTTACTGTGTTGGATTCCAAAACGAATTTCCTTTTTGTATCTCATAAATCGGTTCCTGCTGCTTTGATTCAGAAGGAATTGAAGAAGAGAAACATCTACGTGCGATACTGGAATAAGGCAAGAATCGAAAACTATCTTCGTATCACGATCGGTACGGATGAAGAGATGAGTAAGCTTTATGAAGCTTTACGGGAGATATTCAGTCAATGCAGATAAGAAATTATCAAAAAGAACTGGACAGAATTATTGAGAGTGTAACCAAAGAGGGCCGCGTGCCCTCTTTACTGTTACATAGCTGTTGTGCGCCATGCAGCAGTTATGTACTTTCGTATCTTTCCGAGTATTTCCGAATTACGGTATGCTATTACAATCCCAATATAACAAGCGAAGAAGAGTTTCGGAAAAGAGCAGCAGAGCAGGAACGTCTGATTTCGGAAATGCCGGTTAAAAATCCGGTAACCTTTCGAATCGGTGAGTACCATCCGGAACAGTTCTTTGAGGCTGTAAAGGGTTTGGAGAATGAGCCGGAGGGTGGCAGGAGATGTGAAGTATGCTTTCGTATGCGACTTGCCTATGCAGGCCGTATGGCACTCGATGAAGGCTTTGATTATTTTACTACTACGCTGACTATCAGCCCGTTAAAAAATGCTCCCCTCTTGAATACAATCGGGGAGCAGATTTCCAAAGAAATCGGAATTCCTTATCTGGTTTCGGATTTTAAAAAGCGTGAGGGCTATAAGAAGTCTATTGAACTGTCTGCACAGTACCATCTGTATCGACAGGATTACTGCGGCTGTGTCTACAGTTTACGGGACAGGAATCAGCGCATTGAGAACAGCACCTGCAACGGCACCGGCAACACGGTTTCCTGAGCCTGCATTCTCCATGTAAACGACAAATGCATAAGGATACTCTTCGGAGTCAAGAAAACCGGTGAACCAGCAATTGGATAAGCCGGTTTTTTGTTCAATTGTACCGGTTTTGGCACCCACTATTACAGAAGGAAATCGGTCATGACCATAAACCGTATCTACATTGTTTATCAGATAATCTTTTAAACTGTCAGCAGTTGACGGGAGCAGTAGATAATCGGTTTGTTCTGTTTTAGGAATCTCAACAGGAAGCCCTTCGTTCGTAGTAACCGAATAGATGAAGGAAGGCTTTGCAGCTTTCCCGCCATTGGCGATTGCACCGAGATAGACCATAAGTGAGCAAGGATTTACAAGATTGTGATAAAGCCCGACACCGGCCCAGCCGACCTGATAGGTTGAAGCCGAGGCAAGTTCAAAGGTGCCTTTTGCCGAGGAGAAATTAGGAAACTCATAGGAACGGGTCAACCCTGCCTGATTAACATAAAGAGAAAGCGTTTCTCCGCCGATTTCCGAAGCGAGAACCGAGAATGCACAATTACAGGAATTGGCATAGGCTTCCGTTAGGGTCTGCTCACCGTGAGCTTTTGTGCAGGTAACAACATTGTCTCCAACACGTACCGATCCTTCGCAGGTGAAGGTACGGGACTCCACATCCGGAATCTGCTCTAAAGCAGCCTGAAGTGTCAGTGTCTTGAATACGGAGCCGGGGGTAAATGTTGAGGAAATAAAACGGTTTACATAAACGCCTTTGTAGGCTTCGTTGGTTTCCAAATCTTCGGGAATGTTCTCCGGGTCAAAGGTCGGAGTGGATACAAGACAGAGGATTTCTCCGGTTTTGTAGTTGTAAACACCTACACACCCTACTGCGTCGCCAAGCGCCTGATAAGCAGCTACGCACGCAGCGGAATCGATGGAAAGAGTAACGGTATTTCCCTGTTGCTCGAGGGTAGTTGCTCCATTTTTCTCATCGTAAGTTAAAAGATAGTTCCGTAATCCGTAAACAGCACCGGTTCCAATCATTCTGTTCGGGTCACCGATAATATGCAGGGTGGCCTTGCGGATAAGAGGGCTGTAGGAATAGGTACGTTCCTTGTCATTTACCGTTGATAAAACGGTGCCGTTACGGTCACAGATGGTTCCGGCGAGAAGTTCGCCCGTCTGTGAGTAAAGGTGTCCGTTGAATGTCTGGATATACCAGTTTTTTGAGTCTTTGTGATAACGGTAGAGAAACAGGATCATTCCTAAGACAAATGCCAAAAGGAGAATTGTACAGAGACGCACACGATGTTCAATCTTCCTCATATTGCGCCTCCTTCCTGCCGGAAACAGGAACTTCCGACTTTTTGTGACGATAGTACATAATATTGGCAAAACTTGCCTCAGGACGGGTATCGGTAGCCTTTAAAAATGCAAGAAGCCCCCATGCGAACATCATAGAGGAACCTCCGTTGCTGACGAACGGGAATGTAACGCCGGTCAGCGGAAGCATATCTACGGAACCGAATATATTAAGAGCTGTCTGGAATATAATCATGGAAGTCGCGGAGCAGGCAGCTATCGTATAATACGTGGAACGGCTCATCGAGCAGGAGCGGATAGCAAATACAGCAAGAGCAATAATGCACCCGGTAATCAGACAACCTGTCAGAAGTCCCCATTCCTCGCTCACGAGACCGAATACAAGGTCTGTATCCGAGGCTGCAACACGTTTCAAAAAGCCGTTTCCTGGACCAACACCGAACAAACCGCCGGAAGCAATTGCCGTCATTGTGCGAACCTGCTGGTAGCCACCTGCGTTCGGATAATCCCAGGCATGCCGCCATGTTGAAAAACGCTGCCATATATAGGGCTTGGCTGTTAGAACCATGATTCCTCCGGATACGGCACCTCCGCAGATAAGCATTAAAGAGGCAAAATCTCCGGAACGGAGGAAGGAAATTACGATAAATGTGATAAAGAAGATGGCAGCGGTTCCGAAATCACTCATCAATCCAAGCATCAGTACCGTGGCACCCGACAGTATCATAAACAGCCAGAGGTTACGCTTACGGAACAGACGGTCAAGCGTTGCCGCACCGGCGAAGATATAGCAGAGTTTTGCAATCTCGGATGGCTGGAAACTGAAGCCACCGACATGAATCCAGTTGGTCGCACCATACTTGGTATGCCCTAAAACAAGTGTCAGAAGCAGCAGACCGATGCAGGCAGCCGCCGCAAACCAGCGCAGCTTTTTCACTAGACTCAGGTCGCGCAGTATGATGCCAAGAGCGAGGTACAGAATGAGACCGCAGACGACCGCAATCAGCTGCTTATAGAGCAGTGTATAGTTGCAGGAGGTTGTGACAGAGAGCGATATCGTAGTCAGGAAGAAGGCGATGATTTCAAGCTCAAAGCCTTTGATTCCGAAAAGATGCATTATAAGAAAATATGCCCACATCGTAATGGTAAAAAGCAGAAATACAGGAATGATGTATGGGGCAGCAGGAACCTGCTTCGCTATTACGAGATGAAAGCAAAGCATAACCTGCAGAATTGTCAGAAGAACCACAAGCGGCCACGGAGATACCGGATGTACAAGACGGCGCTGCATATAGGTCTCTTTCTTTTCCTTTTCACTTATCGGGAGAAACCGAAACTTACAGTTTCCGACTTCTACACGGTCCCCGTAGTGGAGTTCAGCTTCCTCATCGACCTCCTGACCGTTTACGAGTGTGCCGTATTTGGTGTCCAGATCATAGATGCGCCAGTTATCCTCCTCATCACGGGATAAAACCGCATGAAAGCGGTCTACGGATGCATATGGCAGAATGACATCGGAGGCATTGGAACGCCCGATGATATTTTCCCAGTGATAAAGACGAAAGTTTTTTTTACCGGAGCCCTTTCCCTTCGCCTCTTCAGAGGTGGGACCGTATGCATCATTATCATTGGATTTTCTGTCAATCAGACGGATGATTGCGAATACTTCGGGACGTTTCGGAATGTGGAAAAGGGAAAGAATTGCAGACGAAAGGATCAGAATTGCAATAATCGGGAATACGATACGCACAATTCCGGTATAGGTTGACGCAAATTCAGGATTCGCATCCAGACTGGCTTTGATTAAGTTACACAGTTCTGTCATAAAGCAGTTTCTCCCTTTCCTATATTTATTATACCATACTGAAAACAAAACTTGAAGTGTAATAGCGGAGAAATAGAAGAAAAGACAGAAAGGGGTGGTTTTTATGCATTTTTTGTGGTCCGACTTTTTAGTTTCAAACCAAAAAATAAAAAAGGAAATTTTTAATTTTTGTGGAATAATATCTATGTAGGTATTTGTGATTCACTTTAGGATTGCGATGGACAGAATGGATTAACGGGGACGGAGGCAACGATGGAGAATATTCGAAATATGCTTGAAAAACGAGAGCATGAGATGCTGTGCAGTTATGCCACATTTTCCGATTGCTCGAAGGGGAGAGTCAAGGAGGAACCGCAGTGTGATATCAGACCTGTGTTTCAGAGAGACCGCGACCGAATTATTCATTCCAAATCATTCCGCAGGTTAAAGGATAAGACACAGGTGTTTCTGACACCGAACGGAGACCACTATCGGACTCGTCTGACGCATACCTTGGAGGTTTCACAGATTGCTCGTTCCATCTCAAAAGCACTGCAGTTGAACGAGGACCTCACCGAAGCAATAGCACTGGGACATGATCTTGGACACACGCCGTTTGGGCATGCGGGAGAAAGAGCGTTACGTCGCGTATGTGAAGGTGGTTTTGAGCATAATGAGCAGAGTGTGCGGGTTGTCAGCCTTTTGGAAAAGGATGGCAGGGGACTTAATCTGACCTATGAGGTGTTGGACGGAATTCTCAACCATCAGACAGAAGGGAAACCTTCCACGCTGGAAGGCAAGGTTGTACGTCTTTCTGATAAAATTGCATATTATAATCATGATATTGACGATGCCATTCGGGGACAGATTATCAAAGAAGAGGATATTCCGAAGGATTTGACGGATTATCTTGGTCATACATTGAAGGAAAGACTGAATACCATGGTGCATGACATAGTAATGCAGAGCTACGGAAAAGGTGAGATTATCACATCTGCCGAGATGGCAAGGGCAATGCAGGATCTTAGAAAATATATGTTTGAGCATGTATATACGAATCCGGTTGCGAAGGGGGAGGAGTATAAGGCGGAAGCTATGGTGGAATATCTTTTCGCATATTATAAGGGGAGACCTGAACTTCTGAGTGATGAATTTCAGAAGCTTCTTACAAATGGAGAACCGATTGACAGGGTTGTGGCAGACTATGTGGCAGGAATGACCGACAAGTTTGCGGTAACAAAATATATGGATCTTACCGTTCCAAAGGCATGGGGGGTATATTAGATGTATTATGAGGACAGTATAATTGATGAGGTGCGAAGCCGCAATGATATTGTCAGCGTGATTGGAAGCTATGTTTCTTTGAAGAAGGCAGGAAGTAATTATCAGGGGCTGTGTCCTTTCCACAGTGAGAAGACACCTTCCTTCAATGTGAATCCAAGTCGTCAGATTTACAAATGCTTCGGCTGTGGCAAAGGAGGAAATGTCATTACATTCCTGATGGAATATGACAGCCTTTCGTTTCCGGAAGCGTTGCAGAATCTTGCGGAACGAGTCGGAATGACGTTACCGAAGACGGAACTTTCCGAACAGGCAAGACGTGAGGCTGACCTTCGGGCAAAGATGCTGGAACTTTACAAAACGGCGGCGACATTCTATTATCGCAGATTCTATTCCGATGCAGGGCATTACGCGAGAGAGTATATTGTAAACCGTGGTCTGAGTGCCGAAACAATGAAGAACTTCGGAATCGGTTACAGTGACGGAACCTTATACCGGTATTTGAAGGAGGAAGGCTACAAGGATGATTTCCTTGCGAAGTCCGGATTGTTCACCTACGATGAGAAACGAGGGGTAAATGATAAGTTCTTCAACCGTGTCATGTTCCCGATATTTGACCAAAACGGAAAGGTCATTGCATTTGGCGGAAGAGTTTTGGGAGACGGACTTCCAAAGTATCTGAATTCGCCCGAGACGACGATTTTTGATAAGAGCCGTAATCTTTACGGACTGCATCTGGCAAGGCGCACGAAACAGCCTTATATGCTGTTATGCGAAGGGTATATGGATACGATATCGTTGCATCAGGCCGGATTTGACAATGCGGTAGCTTCTCTCGGAACATCCCTTACCGGAATGCAGGCAAAACTGCTATCCAGATATACAAAGGATGTTGTGATTACCTACGACAGTGATGGTGCGGGACAGGCTGCAGCGAACAGAGCCATTCCGATACTTGAAGAGGTCGGTATTAGGACAAAGGTTTTAAATATGTCACCTTATAAGGACCCGGACGAGTTTATCAAGGCACTCGGCAGAGAAGCCTATGAGGAACGGATTAAGCAGGCGACAGGAAGCTTCACATTTGAGGTTCAGGTAATAAAATCGGGATTTGATATGAATAGTCCCAATGAGGAAACTGCTTATCAAAAGGAAGTTGCAAAGAGAATTCTTTCCTTCCCGGATGCCATCGAACGCACCAATTACATGAAGGCGTTCTGCAGAGAAAACAATGTGGATTTTGAGGAATTCAAGTCACTTGTGAACAAGATGGGGGCAGATGCAGATTTTCAGCCGATTGAGAAGAAGACCGCAGTTCCGGAATTCGCGGATGAGCGTAAGAGCGGTCATGAGGACAACGTCATATATAAGGCGGAACGGATTATTCTGACGCGGTGCACATTTACCCCGGAATTAATCGGAAAAGTGCAGAAATACCTTTCTGCGGATGACTTTTCGGAAGGAACTTACCGGGAGGTTGCCTCGCTGATGTTTTCACAGTATGAAAGGACACAGAAGATTGACCCGTCGGCGATTATCAGTCGTTTCGAATCGAAAGAGGACCAGACGCTTGTTGCTGAGATTTGTGACACAGCTTTGATAGAGAATACGGTTTCAGAAGAGGAAGTGCGAAAGGAATTCGCAGACAGTGTAATCAGAATCCTTTCGGAAAGTCTTGACAGAAAGAAAGCGGAAGCCACAGCCAAGGGTGATGGCAAAGCCATTATGGATGTCATGAAACAGAAGAAGGACCTTACTAAACTTAAGAACCAATTGATGCAATAAAATATACAAAGGGAGAACAAAAACTATGGGACGTAAAAAAGCAGTAGAGGAAGTAAAGGACGAGAAGGATTTAAAGGCAGTAGCCCCCGAAAAAGAGGAGCCAATGTCTGCCGATTTAGTGGAAACCGCATTGGAGGATGAATCCGCCGATATTGAACCACTCGAGAAGAAGGATGAGGGAATGGTTCGTTTCCAGGAACGTATGAAGGAACTGTCCGCATATGCGAAGAAGAAGAAAAATGTGCTCGAGTATCAGGAAATTGTAGAATTCTTCAACGATATCGAGTTGCAGCCCGGCAGCATGAATAAGATTTATGATTATCTGGAAAGCACCGGTGTGGATATCCTTCGTGAGGAAACCATGTCCGAAATTGATGACATTCCGATTTTGGATGAGGATGACGAGCTTGCGGGTGAGGATTTGGAAACACTTGCCAGTCTTGAGAATTTAGACAATCTTGATGATCTTGAGTCCATTCCGGATGGCGTTAATGTGGAGGATCCGGTTCGTATGTATCTGAAGGAAATCGGTAAAGTACCGCTTCTTTCCGCCGATGAGGAAATTGAACTCAGCAAGCGTATGGAGGAGGGCGATGAGGCAGCCAAGAAACGTCTCTCCGAGGCAAACCTCCGTCTCGTAGTCAGCATTGCAAAGCGTTATGTTGGAAGGGGCATGCAATTTCTGGATTTGATTCAGGAAGGTAATATGGGTCTCATCAAGGCCGTAGAGAAATTTGATTATAAGAAGGGATATAAGTTCTCCACCTATGCGACATGGTGGATTCGTCAGGCAATTACAAGAGCAATTGCAGACCAGGCAAGAACGATCCGTATCCCGGTTCATATGGTTGAAACGATTAACCGTCTGATTCGTGTACAGCGTCAGCTTTTGCAGGATCTTGGCAGAGAACCCAGTCCCGAGGAAATTGCAAAGGAGATGAAGATTCCGGTAGAAAGAGTTTTGGAAATCCAGAAGATTTCTCAGGAACCGGTTTCTCTTGAAACACCTATCGGTGAGGAAGAGGACAGCCATCTCGGTGACTTCCTTCAGGACGAGCATCTTCCGATGCCTGCGGATGCAGCTTCCTATTCGATGCTTCGTGAACAGCTTTATGAGGTATTGGAAACGCTTTCCGACCGTGAGCAGAAGGTTATCCGTCTTCGTTTCGGTCTGGATGACGGCAGACAGCGTACATTAGAAGAAGTCGGCAAGGAGTTCGATGTAACAAGAGAGCGTATTCGTCAGATTGAAGCAAAGGCACTTCGCAAACTTCGTCACCCGTCCAGAAGCAGAAAACTTCGTGATTATCTGGAGTAATTATGAGACTTTCAAAAAGAATGCATATGGTGGCTGATTTGGTCACACCGGGCATGGTGCTTGCCGATATCGGATGTGACCACGGTTACCTCTCCGTATGGCTTGTCCGTGAGAAAATAGTAAGCCGTGCGATTGCAATGGACCTTAGAGAGGGGCCACTGAATAAGGCGAAGGAGAGCATTGCTTTCTTTCATCAGGAGGCTGTAATTGAAACAAGACTTTCCGATGGAATGGACTTGTTAAAGCCGGGAGAGGCTGACCGCATCGTGATAGCCGGAATGGGTGGTATACTGATGCGTGACATCTTACAGCGTGGAAAGGCATGCTGTGAGAATGCGGAGCAGTTGGTTCTGCAACCGCAATCCGATTCGGAACTGGTTCGGAGAGAAATTCAGGAGCAGGGGTTTCGAATTGAGGATGAACAGGCCTGCTTGGAAGACGGCAAATACTACATTGCATTTTCCTGTGTGAAAGGAAACGAAACCATTCCATATTCTGATGTGGAATTGAAATACGGCAGAATTCTGGCAGAGAAAAGAGATGAGACCTTTCTTTCTTTTCTTCGCGAAGAACTGATGAAGAAGGAAGCAATGTATCAAAGACTTCGTGAAGCCGGAACCGAACTGGCAAAACAGCGGATAAAACCGCTTACAGATGAAATATCCGAAATTCAACATATGATAGATTGACAGAAAAGAAGGTGAATAGAATGGGAGAAATACAGGTTACCGTTAATGGTATTACGAAAGCATTTCCGGAAGGAGTATCCTTGGAAAATGTTTATAAGGAGATGGGCAGCGGTGATGCACAACCGATGCTTGCCATGGTGAACGGTTCTTTGAGAGAATTGTTTAAGAAACTATATTCGGACTGCGTGGTAGAATTTCTTGATGCAAGGAGTGGTCCGGGACGAAAGACCTATGAAAGAGGTCTGACATTTATGATGCTTGCTGCACTGTACCGTCTGTACGGACAGGACGAGTGTAATAACCTTCGTGTAGAACACAGCATCGGACAGGGATTATATTGCGAAATCAACGGGCGAAAGAGTATCAGCGAGGAGTTTCTTGGAACCCTTAGAAAAGAAATGCAGTCAATCGTCAGAGAAGACCGCATGATTGAGAAGAAGTCCATGAATACAGGCAATGCCATTCGCCTGTTCGAAAAGCTTGGAATGGAGGATAAGGTTAAGCTGTTCTCCTACCGATTGGATTCCAAGACCAATGTTTATATGCTTGCCGGTTATACCGATTATTTTTACGGCTTTATGCCTGCTTCAACCGCATGCCTTTCCGTATTTGAACTGGTTCCTTATCACGAGGGCTTCCTTTTGATGCTTCCGGATTCGAATGATCCTTCGGTACCCGCAAAACCGGTAGACCGTTATAAGCTTTATCAGACATTACAAAAGACGAATTTCTGGGGCAATTCCCTTGAAGTTGATACAATTGGTGATTTGAATGAAAGAATCGCAACAGGCAATACAGAGGAACTGATTCTTGTACAGGAGGCGTTAATGGAGCAGCAGATTGCGGATATTGCGCTTCAAATCAAGAATTCCGAAACGAAGAAGTTTATTATGATTGCAGGACCGACTTCATCGGGTAAGACTTCATTTTCCTATCGTCTTTCCATTCAATTGAAGTCACTTGGAATGAAACCGCATCCGATTGCACTGGATAATTATTACGTAGACCGTGTAAAATGCCCGAAAAATCCGGATGGTTCCTATAATTTTGAATGTCTGGAGGCTTTGGATGTTGACTTGTTCAATCAGCAGATGCTTCAGCTTTTGAATGGAGAACGCATACAGCTGCCGCATTTCAATTTTAAAACAGGAATGCAGGAGATGAATGGTGAGTTTATGCAGCTCGGGCCAACGGATATTCTTGTTATTGAAGGTATCCATGGCTTGAATGACAAGCTTTCGCATTCGCTCCCTGTTGAAAGCAAATACAAGATTTATATCAGTGCACTGACAGAACTGAATATAGACCGTCATAACCGTATTCCGACTACGGACGGCCGTTTGATTCGACGCATTGTGCGTGACGCAAGAACAAGAGGTACTTCTGCAAGAGAAACCATAGCTATGTGGAATTCTGTACGTGCAGGAGAGGAACAGTACATATTCCCGTTCCAGGAGGAAGCGGATTATATGTTCAATTCCGCATCCATTTTTGAACTTGCAGTATTGAAACAGTATGCGGAGCCACTTCTGTTTGGCATTCCGAGAGACTGTCCGGAATTTATTGAAGCAAAGCGGCTTTTGAAGTTCTTCAGTTATTTCTTGAATATTCCGGACGATGCGATTCCGAGAAACAGTATTTCCAGAGAATTTGTCGGCGGAAGCTGCTTTGATGTATAAGCTTGAAGGAGTAAAGGGAGCAAGCAGTTTGTTCTGACAAAGTGAATTTATCGTGTTTTCAATATGGCTTTTGCTTGCAATATTTACTTACAAATGATATTATCTAAAATCGAGTGACGCGGGTGATCGCGCCGGCATAGCCGGTGAGGAAAGTCCGGGCTACATAGGGCAGAGTGCCGGATAACATCCGGTGGAGGTGACTCCCAGGCCAGTGCAACAGAGAATAAACCGCCGTCTTTGGACGGTAAGGGTGGAATGGCAGTGTAAGAGACTACCGCTTTTCCGGTAACGGAAAAGGCTGTGTAAACCCCACTTCGTAGCAAGACCGGATAGGAAACGATACGGCGGCCCGTCGTGTTTCCGGGTAGGTTGCGTTCTATGTTCGGAAGGACATAGAGGAGTTGCATGGTAACATGCAACCAAGAAAGATGATCATCCTCGACAGAACCCGGCTTATAGCGTCACTCGTTTATTTTGTAAATAAAGACCATTTTCGGTTATGAAAGAGAGAGTTTGTTATGAATATTATGTATCGCAGTACGCGTGGAGATGGCAGTGAGCTGACTGCTTCGGAAGCGATTCTTCAGGGACTTGCAAAGGACGGCGGTCTGTATGTGCCGACTGCTTTCCCAAAGCTTGATAAATCAGTATCCGAACTGGCTGAATTGGATTATCAGGGTGTTGCCTATGAGGTTATGAAGCTGTTCCTCACCGATTATACGGAAACGGAACTGAAAGGTTGCATCGAAAGAGCTTACGATGAGAAGTTTGACACTGCTGAGATAGCACCTCTTGTTTATGCAGATGGTGCATATTATATGGAACTGTTTCACGGTGCTACGATTGCGTTCAAGGATATGGCACTTTCGATTTTGCCGCATCTGATGACAACTGCTGCAAAGAAGAATAATCGTAACGAGGAAATTGTTATTCTTACCGCAACTTCCGGTGATACCGGTAAGGCAGCACTTGCAGGTTTTGCCGATGTTCCCGGAACGAGAATCATAGTATTTTATCCGAAGAACGGTGTCAGCCGTGTTCAGGAACTTCAGATGGTAACGCAGAAGGGTGACAATACAACAGTTATCGGTGTTACAGGTAATTTTGACGACTGTCAGACCGGCGTAAAGATGATGTTTAATGATGCAAAGCTTCGCGAGGATATGAAGGCTTGTAATATGACATTTTCCTCGGCAAATTCCATTAATATCGGTCGTCTTGTACCGCAGATTGCTTACTATGTTTTCGCATATACGAGACTTTTGAAGGAAGAACGTATTAAGATCGGAGAGAAGATTAATTTCGTTGTGCCTACCGGTAATTTCGGTAATATTTTGGCATGCTATTATGCGAAGAAACTCGGACTTCCGGTTGACAAGATGATTTGTGCGTCCAATGAGAATAAGGTTTTGTATGATTTCTTTGAAACAGGCAATTATGACCGCAGAAGAGAATTCATTCTGACCAATTCTCCTTCCATGGATATTCTGATTTCCAGCAATCTGGAAAGATTAATCTATCACAGTACCGGCAATGATGCAGAGAAAAATGCCACTTTGATGGCACAGCTTTCCAAGGAGGGCTTTTATCAGATTGATGATGAGATGAAGGCTTATATGAAAGATTTTGTTCCGGGATTTGCAAGCGAAGCTGAAACCGGAGCTGAGATTCATGAACTGTATGACCGTACCGGCTATGTGATTGATACACATACAGCCGTAGCTTCCGGTGTATATCGAAACTATAAAAAGCAGACAGGTGATGAAACGCCGACGGTTATTGTTTCCACAGCAAGTCCGTTCAAGTTTGCAAGAAGTGTTATGAGTGCCGTAAACGGTATGGACGATGTGAGAGACGATTTTGAGATTATCGATAATCTCAGTAAGGTTGCCAATGTAAGCGAACCGCCCGCAATTCAGGAGATTCGTACGGCTCCGATCAGACACAAGACAGTATGTGCTACTGAAGATATGCAGAAGGAAGTGCGTAAGGTCCTTCGGTTAAATGGAATGGAGGAGCAGTAAATGGAAGCATTGTGTACTGCCATCGGAGAATGGTATCGTAATTCCCTGGGACAGTTTCTGCCGAAGGAACTTTTTGTGTTTCTGGTTTCCATGGTCCCTTTAATCGAACTGCGAGGCGGTGTGTTGATTTCCAAATTTCTTGGAATCAAACTTTTAAAGGCTAATTTAATCTGTATTTTAGGCAATATTGTGCCGATACCGTTTATTTTGCTCTTCATAAAGAAGATATTTGCTTTTATGAAGAAACATAATATTCTGAAAGGTTTCATTGAAAAACTGGAGAAGCGTGCCACGAATAAATCAAAGGGTGTGGAACGCGGAGAGTTCATATTCCTCTTACTGTTTGTTGGTATACCGATTCCGGGTACCGGCGCATGGATGGGGTCTTTGATTGCTGCATTGTTCGATTTTGACATCAAGAAGGCATCGGTTGCCATTTTCCTTGGTATTGTGATGGCTGCGATTATCATGTCAATTGTATCTTATGGAGTTTTAGGACTCTTTTAAGAGACAGACAATTCTATTGTGTCTGTAATATAAGTGTGGGTTGAGAGAAAAAGAAAAGGAGGAAATGTTCGATGGTTGGATGTCCCGGATGTGGGAGTAAGCTGGTTTTCAGTATCGAGAATCAACAGATGAAATGCTCCTATTGTGGCAAGTTATATCCAATTTCTTCGGTTGCGGGAAAGAGCAAAGATGCAGACGAATCCATCATGGAGAACGACGGTGAACTGGAAGTTACCATGTTCACCTGCAGTCAGTGCGGTGCAGAGATTATGGCAGATCCGGACGAGGCGGTTACATGGTGCAGTTTTTGTGGCTCACCGGCAACCTTAAAAAGTCGGTTATGCAGGATTCGAAAACCTGATTCCATTATTCCGTTTCAAATTACAAAGGAACGATGTGTTAAGAAGTATCTTGAAGCAGCCAAAAAACAGATTTATGCACCGAGAGACTTGTTAAAACAAGGAAAAGCAGATGGATTCAGGGGAATTTATATGCCCTATTGGACCTATACCTTTGACAGAGAGGGAAAGTTTGCTGTTCCCGGAAAGACAGTGGAGTATGAAGGTGACTATAGAACAGTGACCAACTATCTGGCTGAAGGTAGTCTGAAAAGCCATTATGAAGGTCTTTCACACGATGCGTCTGCTTCTTTTGATGATTCCATCAGTGAACAGATTGCGCCTTACTTTGTGAATGACGAAGTCCCTTTTGAAGAGTGCTATATGAACGGCTTCTACGGGGATGCCGCTGATCAGAATGAGAAGGAATATGAGAACAAGATGTTTCAAGTTGAGAATGATCTTGTTTTAAGGGAAATGGTGGATCGCTTCAGCGGATGTGGTATTGATGAGTCCAGCACTAAGATGCAGCTTTCCGGTAAACAGATGTCTGTTGTAAAAGCATCGAGTACATTGAATATGTATCCGGTATGGTTTATGTCCTATCGAAATAAGGATAGGGTATCCTATGCGACGGTGAACGGACAGACAGGGAGAATGTGTGCTGATTTTCCTGCTTCACCGAAACGTTTCCTTGCTATTTCGGCGATTATCGCACTCCCTATCTTTTTCTTGTTATGTTTTTTGACGACACCATCGCCATCGGCGGTTCTGTTCATTGCAATGTTGGCTGTTTGGCTGATGTCCTCTTTTTATAAAAAGGAAGTTGAGGATATCTATACGCGTCGCTTCCATATTCAGTTCAGGAAGAAAAAACAAAAGAAGTCGAAAGTAATCGGAAATGATATCTTTAGGGTAGCGGTAGCACCGATTGTTACACCAATAATTTTTGTTTTACTCGTATTGGTAGATTCAGGAAGTGTTGAAGCAATGAATATTCTTGTAGGATTTGATTACATCGGTCACTGGTTGGTTATTCTGTTCGGTATTTTCCTGTCAATTATAATGCTTGTGCGTTTTATTAAGATGCAAAACAGGTTTGTTGCAATGTCTGGAATTTATATGATGCAGACCAACCTGTTTTATCTTGTGATTGCCGTGATTTCAACAGCTGTTTATGTTTTGAATCCCGTACAAGACTGGGTTTATTATTCTGTAGCACTATCCATTGTCGGTTTGTTATGTGTTTCCGTAATCAGTCTTATTCGCGGTTATAACATTCTTTCCTCTGTTCAACCGAAGCAATTTAAGAGAAGCGGAGGTGACAGTGACAATGCTTAAGAGATTTTTGTTAGTATTGGTTCTTCTTGCCTGTACAATTGGGCTTTGTGCCTGTGGTGATTCTGAATTGTATGCAGAGCAGGAGGGAAATGTATATATTCAAGACGATGCAGGGCTTCTATCTGTGTCTGAGGAGGAGTCTCTTAGAAAGGAGATGCAGAAACTGACGAAATACGGTGATGTTGCTTTCTGCACGCGTCCTTCCGATACATCAGGGAAAGCGTTAATAGCTACTGAGGAAACTTATGCAGCTGATTGTTTTCAGTCATTGATTGGCGGAGATACTGCCGATGGTATTTTACTTTTGATTGATATGGAGAACCGTGTTATCTGGTTGGAAACACACGGGAACTTTGAAAAGAAAATCAGTAAAGCGAAAGCTGATAGTATAACCGATGCCGTGTATTCGCTTGCTTCTGCTGAAGATTACTTCAGATGTGCGAAAAAAGCTTTTTCGAAGAGCGAAAGTTATATGCAGGGAAAATTTGTGTTTGACAAGTTGAAAGTGGTTTCTAACGGAATATTGGCTATTTTATTCTCACTTCTTTTGAATTTTTTTGTCCTTCGTATGTTGAACCGTAAGAAAGAGGTGGAGGCCAAGGAATTCGGTTACGCCAATAAGGGGCAGACGAAGATTTTCAACTCCAGTATCAAAACAACAAGCAGGAAGTCCATGCGCGTTTCACCGAGTTCACGTGGTTTTAGCGGCGGTAGTTTCCGTGGCGGCGGTGGTGGCTTCCATGGCGGTTCCAGAGGCGGTGGTGGCTTCCACAGTCACGGTGGCGGACACAGATTCTAGATGGTTATTATATAATTGGAGATACAGAGCAATTATCCGATATACAACAAACGATATCGTCTGCGATAGGCTGATAATATATGCGTTATGTTAACAATAGGGCCAATGCTTCGAACTTGAAGCATTGGCCCTTTCATATATTCAATATTCCTAAATTGCAATGGTTTACTTTCTGTTAGCTCTCTTGCGCATCAGAGAATCCAGAATCTTCTTACGGATTCTGAGACTCTTGGGAGTAACCTCGAGAAGTTCATCGGTATCAATGAATTCCAGGCACTGCTCAAGACTCATCTCAACCGGCGGAACAAGGCGGAGTGCTTCGTCAGCAGCAGAGGAACGGGTATTGGTCAGCTGTTTCTTCTTGCAGACATTAACCTCAACATCTTCTGGCTTTCCGTTCTGACCGACTACCATTCCGGCATAAACCTTTGCACCGGCACCGATGAACAGGGAACCTCTTTCCTGTGCGTTAAACAGACCATAGGTAACAGCTTCGCCGCTTTCAAAAGCAATCAGGCTACCTTGAGAACGATAACTTAAATCCCCTTTGTACGGTTCATAACCGATAAATGTGGTGTTCATAATTCCTTCGCCTCTGGTATCGGTTAGGAATTCGCCACGATATCCAATCAAACCTCTGGACGGAATCTTGAATTTCAAACGGGTATGTCCTGCGCCAAAGGTGCTCATGCCAACAAGTTCACCCTTTCTTTGGGAAAGCTTCTGAATTACATTTCCGGAATAATCGTCCGGAACGTCGACAACGCATTCTTCCATAGGTTCAGTCTTCTTGCCATTTTCATCGGTATGATAGATTACCTCTGCCTTACTTACGGCAAATTCAAAGCCTTCACGGCGCATATTCTCAATCAATACGGACAAATGCAGTTCGCCACGACCGGAAACCTTGAATGCCTCGGTAGTATCGGTTTCTTCTACACGAAGGGATACATCGGTATTCAATTCACGGAACAGACGCTCGCGGATATGACGGGAGGTAACGAATTTACCTTCCTGTCCGGCAAGCGGGCTGTCATTGACAATGAAATTCATTGAAATTGTAGGTTCAGAAATCTTTTGGAACGGAATAGCGACCGGATTCTCAGGAGAGCAGAGTGTATCACCGATTTTGATGTCCGGAATACCGGAAATTGCAACAATAGAACCGACGGTAGACTCGGTAACTTCAACCTTCTTCAAACCATCGAATTCATACAGCTTGCTGATTTTAACACGTGTCTTCTTGTCTGGGTCATGATGGTTTACGATAACGCAGTCCTGATTGACACGAATCGTTCCGTTATCAACCTTTCCGACACCGATACGACCGACATACTCATTGTAATCGATAGTGCTGATAAGAACCTGCGTTCCGGCAGTCTCATCACCTTCAGGAGCAGGAATGTAGTCGATAATCGTCTCGAAAAGAGGCTCCATGCTGACAGGCTTGTCATTCAGTTCAAGAATGGCAATACCGGTTTTGGCTGAGGCAAATACGAACGGGCAGTCAAGCTGTTCCTCATCGGCATCCAAGTCTATCAAAAGATCGAGTACCTCATCGATTACTTCCTTCGGTCTTGCCTCCGGACGGTCAATCTTGTTGATGCAGCAGATGACAGGCAGGTGAAGTTCCAAAGCCTTCTTCAGAACGAATTTAGTCTGCGGCATCGGGCCTTCAAATGCATCTACAACAAGAACAACACCGTTTACCATCTTAAGGACACGCTCAACCTCGCCGCCGAAGTCCGCGTGTCCGGGGGTATCGATAATGTTAATCTTAATTCCCTTGTAATATACGGCAGTATTCTTGGATAGAATCGTGATACCACGTTCACGCTCGATATCGTTCGAGTCCATAACACGGTCCTCAACAACCTGACCGGTACGGAATACGCCGCTCTGTTTCAAAAGCTCATCCACCAGGGTGGTCTTACCATGGTCTACGTGAGCAATAATAGCAATGTTTCTGACATCTTCCCGCTTCATAAAAACCTCCAATGATTTGCATATGCGGTAATAAACAATACGACACTTTATTTTATCATATCAAAAAAGTATTTCAATTCGCAATATATACAGAAATTACAATTAATGAATAAGTTTTTCCTTTATTTTTTACTGAAAAAAGAGTATCATATAAAAATACAGGACTGAAGAGTCTATTGCGAGGAGATATTATATGAAAATGACTAAAGCATGTTTTCGACACAGAATTGCTGCGGCAATCCTGTGCCTGATTGTTGTCTGCGGGTGTGTCCCGCAGGATTTCTGTAACCATGCGAAAGCCGCAGAGTTTCCTTCCGATGCGGTTTGGATGAAAGGCTGTTCTCTTACCGTATGGCAGGACGGAAGGATGGGAATGAATGTATATTTCACCGGTGTCAATCCTTCGGCCACATTCCTCAATGCCACGCTTTCGTTTGGCGATTTGAGCTATCCTTTTATCTATTCCGGCGAGCAGGGTGTTTATTATGCAACCTGTTATCTGTGCCCGAAGGAGATTGGAATCGACCAGACGGTTTGTGTTCGCAGTAACGGTAAGGTTTGTCCTATTATTTTGGATGAGAGCGGCAATCTTTCGAATTCCATATTCTGTTCCGCGAAAAACTATCTGGACCAGTTACAGTCTTTAGCCGAAGAGTATCCGAAGGACGCTGCTATGGCAAAGGCAATCAACGACTATGGAACATGCGCAAGGATTTTCTTTCAGAATAACAGTGCGGAAAATGCCTATAAGGTAAAGGATGTTATGTTAGATGGATACTGTGCGGATTTATCCGGCAGTTTACCTTCTTCCATTTCTTATGCCGGCAGTTCCATTGTTTTAAATGAGATTATTTCCATCAGACATTATTTCAGTATTTCGGATTCTTCCTGTCCGGTTGATTTCTATATCGGCAAATCGAAGACCTCCCTGAAACAGTCAGACAACCTGTATTATGTTGAAATTCCCGGAATCAAAGCATGGGATATCGACAGGGCATATCGCGTTACTGCGGTTTGGAACCAAACCGAGACATGGACCATTGATTATAGCGTATTGTCGTATGCATTTTCCGCTATTCAGAACAACTCTTCGGTAAAACTTTGTGAGTTGGTGAAGAGTATGTACTGGTTTTTGAAGGAGTTTAACGGCTACCAGTCAGAAAACCGCTCTTTGGACGGACCGGACCTTTCTAACCAGGGCGACGATGATTCGGTTACACTTGCGTATATGAACAGCAAATATACGGATGATATGCCTACTGCAATTCTTGTTGTACCGTCCAATGCAACAGCAGAAGAGCAGTATGCCGCGAGAATATTACTGAAGTATATTTCGCAAGAGGATGGTTATACTCCGAAAATTGTTTCAGACAATATTCCGGTAAGCATGGAGCAGTTCGAAATCTCAATCGGAAATACAAATCGTAGCAGGGCTGATGCCACATACAGTTCCAATGACAGTTACTGTATTCAGAGCTACCCGGACAAAAACGGTGTAGCGATTACTGGAGTAGGGCAGCAGGGACTTATGTATGGGGCAATGCGCTTTTTAGAGGCGTGCGGTGGATATTTCTATATGTCATGGAATGATTTGATGCAGACTTATCAGAATCATTTCAAGGTTGATTTGACGAATGGCTTTCGAATTGATTATGAAAGAGCATTTGTATTTACCGACAGTGATATTTGTTATTCGAGCCTGAATCCGAATTATGATGTTACCGATCCTTATTTTAACAAAAGCACACCAGCCGGTTACGAGAGACCGAGAACCGGTAGATTGTATGCACTTGCGATGGGAATGAACGGTTTCTTTATGAGTCAGTATCAGCTTCCCTTGACGGAAGCAGGACGTGAAAGCTGGTATCTTACCTCGTATAAACAGGGTGATCATTATGTATTGTCGGGAGGCAACTGGGTTCCGGCAGGTCAAGCGCATACGCTTACAACGGAGATTCTGCCGGCTGATAAGTATTTTGCAAGTCATCCGGAATGGTATGCGACCTACAATGGGAGTAAAAACAGCACACAGTTATGTCTGACAACCGTATTAAAGGATGCTACCGCATACGGATTGATTCTTCAGCATTGTGAGAAACTTTGTGCCAATTCAGATAAGAATGCAGAAATGCAGATTATTTCTTTATCCAATAATGACGGGGATGCTTACTGCCAGTGCAGTAAATGTAAAGCCGAGAGAAGAAGCCACGGTGATACAGACGGAAACAATGTTTCGATAGATATGGTTGAACTTCTGAATAAAATATCTGCGGATATTCATAAGAACGGCGCTAATCAGAATGTATATATTGATGCCTTGGCATATACACGGACATTGAATCCACCCGGAGATTTGACTTGTGATGATCATGTTATTATTCGCTGGGCACCAATCATGAGATGCTACGGACATTATCTGGATTCTCCAAAAGAGGTGGATTACAGGAATGCGGAATACTATGAGATACTGCTTGGTTGGTTAAAGGTTTGTAAGCATGTATGGATTTGGGACTATAATGCCGAATATCGCACTTCACTTGGACCGTATGCGAATGTTGACGTTATGCAGCATGATATTAAGCTGTATGATTCGCTTGGCGTTGAAGGCGTGTATCTGCAGAGCAATGTGAATTTCCTCGATTATAATACTGAACTCAGTGATATTCGAAATTACATTCTTGGCAGAATTCTGCAGGATCCGACCAGAGATTATGAGAAAGAACTGGAATTCTTCACGGATGCGTACTACGGAGAATGCGGTGCGTATGTTCGAGATTATATGAAACGTCTGGAAAAGCAGGCTGCATATCATGAGAATAACTGGACACACCGCGATAAATTCACTATGTATGATTCCTTTATGTTTGAGGTTTATGACGGACTGAAAGCATACAATATTGATGAGAATACCGGAATCGGTACAAATATATCGCGAAGAATGCCTGACAGTGAAATCGGTGCATGCGAAGGAATCTGGCAGGAGATTAACCGAATTGCGCAAACAGAACCGCAGGAAGTGCAGAACCGCCTTCATATGCTTGAATTCAGTTGGAGAATCATTAAGTCCACCTTGAATGTGTATGAATTCTCCAATTCGAAAACATATGCCTCGGAGAATCAAAAGCTGATTGATGATTTGATTAACTCAGGAGTAACCAGGTATAATTATTTGGAAAGTAAACGGATGACTGATTGTATTTATCCCGAAAATCATCCTGATAACTGGTGCAGAAAAACGGATTATGTAATGCAGAACTTTTCGAGAGCTCTTTCTGATTGTAATCCGAATCCGACTGTAACATTGCCGGATTATTCTGAATAATTGTTCTAACTGACAGAATGCAGGGACTGTGAAGAATGTGATTTGCAAAATGCGGATTTCCTATGGAATAATATGCTAACCAAATGAAAAAAAGATAAATATTCATTTTTAGTCTTTATTTTTTGGATTGATTCGTTTATAATATCTTTGGTATGGTTGAAAAGGGTGTATGCACACTTATAAATGCACAAAAATCACTGTATTTTTATGCATATACGATATGGCATTCATATCGTGAGACATTCCGACATCGGGTCGGAGAGGAGATATTATATGAGAAAATCAAATACTTTGTTCTTGCGCAAGGTGATTTCATTCATCTTGTGCTTTGCGGTTTGCGTGGGATTATTGGTACACGCAACCGTTAAAAAAACAGAGGCAGCAGATTCCGGCATTCTGTTAGTTGATGCCTCACTAACCCTTTGGGACGATGGTAAAATCGGTATGAATCTTTATTTCTCCGGTATAAGTGATGCGGGAGTTAATAATTATGCCGTGAATGTCAGCGGTGAAACGTATACGATTTATAAAAAAGACACCAGAGGGTATTATTATATTACCTATTATTTGGATGCAAAGGATATTCTTAAATCACGAACCATAAAAGTCTACAGAGGTTCCTCGATTGTTCCTCTCACTAATTCCGAAGCCGTTAACGGTGCAGTAACCGTTTCGGGCGAGGATTATCTGAATCAGTGTATTGCTTTACTCGGTAGTGATAAAAAAGCGGATATTGTCAAATCACTTAAGGTTTATGGCGGATGTGCCGAAAACTGGTTTTATCAGAACGCCAATGGTTATCCGGCACAGGTTCAAAGTGCGAACCTGTCCTCTTTCAGTGCGGCTGTTTCAGGTTCGCTTCCGTATGGTGTTGCCTATTACGGAAGTAGTCTTATTCTTGACGAAAGCATTACCATCAGACATTATTTCTCGGTTTATGCAGATCCGGGTCAGTACTCTGCAAAAGTGAACGGCGTTTCGTTAAATGGCGGATACGATGAGAATAGTGGTCTGTTCTATTTGGATATTCCGAATATCAGACTTTCCGATATCAGCACAATGTATACATTAGATGTCACATGGGGCAGTAATAAACATTATTCCCTCAGTTACAGTGCATTAAGCTATGCCTATTCTGCTACGATGAACAGTATGAATTCCAATCTGAATGCACTTGTACAAAGTATGTATTGGCTTGACAAGGCAGTTAAGGAGTATCTGAATGGACAGGGTGGTGATATTCCCGGTACAGATCCCGATGACGGGACAAGCATTACCTTCAGCAATTACCAGAAGTATATGAACAGTGACTACCCGGATCAGATGCCGACGGCAGTGATTGTCATTCCTGCGTCCGCAACCGAAGAAGAGAAATATTCTGCAAAACTTCTCCAGACCTATATTCTTGCCGAGAACGGATATCAGCCGGAAATCGTTTTGGATTCTGAAAAAAATGTTGCAGGCAAATACGAGATTTCCGTGGGGAATACCAATCGCTATCACGGTGTTGCCAAGTATTCCTCCAATGACAGCTATTCCATCAAATCCTATGGCGTTAAACCATCAGGAATTGATAGTACTGAGAATAAAAAGGGTGTTTCCATCACAGGTGCCGGCGCACTTGGCCTGATTCATGGAGCCATGAGGTTTTTGGAGGCATGCGGCGGTTACTTTTATATGTCCTGGGATGATGGCATGATGAGTTACCAAGATTATTTTAAGGTTGACCTGAAAAACGGTATAGATATTGACTATGAAAGAGCATTTGTATTTACCGATATTGATGTCAACTACGGATGGGGAGGAGCGGACCAGACGATTGATGACTTGGTATATATTGAACAGACCAAAGATGATGAGTATCCGGTTATTTATACTGGACGATTATTCTCTATGGCCTTTGGCTTGAACGGATATTTTGCCGATCAGGTGGTTTATGGAAAGAGTGTCGGAGGTGAAAGGTGGTATCTGACCGGTGCGAAAGGCACAAAGTATGTTGATAAAGAAGGTCGATATACAGAAGGTGCGGTCGGTCTTTTGGCCGGACAGGCACATACACTTACATCCGAGTTCATCCCCGCTTCCAAATATTATAATTCACATAAGGACTGGTTCGCTACGGCGATTTACTCGTGGGATGATCCGATTACCGATGACAGCAAACGTGAAAGGACACCGGAACAGCTTTGCAAATATACAATGTTACACGACTCGGAGGCATATAATCTGATATTGCAATATTGCAAAGATATCATTGCGAAAGAGTATGATCCGGATGCACCGATGCAGATTATTTCCCTTTCCAATAATGATGGGAACAAGTTCTGCACCTGTTCTAAATGCCTGGCCAATCGTGAAGCGCATCATGCAGAAGGAGATTGCGAAGCGGTAGAAATGATTCAGCTTCTGAATCAACTCTGTATAGACCTTGATATTGAGAATAAATACCCGAATCTTTATCTGGATACTTTGGCATATACATGGACCATTAAGAGCCCCGGTGATGTCAAATGCAATTCTCATATTATTGTCAGATGGGCTCCGATTGAAGGTAATTACGGCAATACGGTCGATTCGGATGATATCAGAAATTCGGAGTATTATCCTTATCTTTTGGGATGGCTTAAAGCATGTGAACATGTATGGATTTGGGATTATAATTCCAACTGGCAGACGACGATTGCACCGTATGCGAATGTTGATGTATTTCAGTATAATATCAAACTTTATAAGGAACTTGGAATTGAAGGCGTATATTTGCAGAGCAATTCTTCCATGAACAGTTCCAATACGGAGTTTGGTGATATCCGAAACTTTGTCCTCGGAAGAATCCTTCAGGATCCTTCACGTAATTATCAGGATGAACTTGCTTTCTATACTTATGCATTCTACGGAAGTTGTGGGGCTTATGTTCGGGAATATATGAGTATTTTGGAAGAGCAATGCGGAAACCATTATCAGAATACAGACTATCGTGACCAGGAAACAAAATACCGTTCCTTTATGTATGAGGTATACGGAGGAATTCATTCCTTTAACAGTAAGGCGGGGGTGAAGGATACAGCTTTCCGTATGCCCGATAAGGATATCGGAACATGTGAAGGATTATGGCGTGCTATCAATGCAAGAGCGTCCGGAGAGAATGCACTTGTGCAACAAAGATTAAAGAAACTTGAACTTAGCTGGAGACTTGTGAAATCCACGCTGAATGTATATGAGTTCTCCAACGCATCGACCTATGAATCGGAGAATACAAAATTAAGAAATGATATTATCAACTGCGGTTTCACAACATTTAATCTGAATAACAGCTGGCAGATGAAGGACTGCATATTCCTTAATAATCATCCGGACAACTGGTGTATTCAAGATGATGTAACCGTTGGAGGTTATCTCACCAGAAATCCAGGCTTGAATCTGAACCCGACGGTTATTATGCCGGGAGAATGAGTACGAGTAAGAATTAGTTTGATATAGAGGAGGAAGTTATGAAAAAACGAAACGAAAAACGTCATAGAATGCTGGCATTTGCCCTTAGCCTTTTGGTGCTTTTGGGAACTGTTATGCCGAATGGTATCCAAAAAGTCAGTGCTGCGGCCACACCTTTTGCAGGTCAGTATGGTGTGTCAATTGCCAATGCAGCAATGACCGTAATTGCTGACGGAAGAATCGGAATGACACTCGTATTTTCCGGAATTAACGATGCCGCTGTTCAGAGAGGGACGGCTGTTGTAGACGACAACAGTTATTCTTTTACAAAGGTATCAAGTGGTGTATACTCCATCACCTATTACCTTGATGCTAAGGACATTACGGGTATCCGTACGATTTCCGTTCAGGATGGGAATACACTTGTTCCGCTTCAGAATAAGAATGTTCCTATTGTTGATGGAAAAGCGGTTATCAGCGGTAGTGATTTTATTGACAGTGCTATTGAACTTGATAAGGCAAGCGGCGGAGAATATACTGCGATTTATCAGGCAGTGGCTTCCTACGGTGCATGTGCAAAGAACTATTTTGACAATGATCCGAAGGAAAGTCCGATTGCTGTTCAGAATGTTGATTTTGCGGCTTATGAGCCGGTTTTTGTTGGTAATCTGCCGAATGGAATTTCCTATTACGGAAGCACTTTGATTCTTGGAAACAGCATTACGTTGAGACATTATTTTGCGGCTGATTACACTAAGGTTACCGATCCGACCAAATATGTGGTGAAGGTGGACGGTAAGGCGGCAGATGTTGGATATAACGAGATATATGAACTTTATTATGTTGACATATCCGGAGTGGTAGCGTGGAATATTGACCATGCTTATTCTCTTACGATAGCAGGAGACAGTAAGAACTTTACGCTGAACTACAGTGCTTTATCTTATGCATATCTCTGTGCCAATAGAGATACTGATGCTAAGCTTGTTTCTCTTGTGAAGAGCATCTATTGGTATAATAAGGCGATTAAGGATTATCTGAATGCACATTCCAATCCGGAAACGACGCCCACACCGGATGTTACACCCGACCCGACGATTACGCCCGATCCGACTGTGACACCTGATCCAACCGTAACACCTGATCCGAATGAACCTGTTGAACCGATTTATCCGATTATTGAGATTCCCGAGATGACACTGGAAGAGATGGAGGCAATTACGCCCAAGCCTGCGCATCAGTTTACTTCCGAACGGAATAGCTACAATAAGGTAATCTATTATGAGGATTATTGTGCTGCTGACGGTGTAACCAATGATTTCCCCGGAATTATTCAGGCACATAAAGATGCGAATGCGGCAAATGCAAAAGTCCAGGCTTTAAGAAATCCTGACAAGAAAAAGACTTTTTACTTGAGTACCGAAGGTTTTTCTTCGTTTGAAACCGCTGTAATCAAAACCGATACGGACTGGACCGGTGCTTCCTTTATTTTGGATGACTCATATCTGAAAGCGGGACACACAACCGAGAATGAACTATGGTATTTTACCGTTAAGTCAGATTATGAGGTTCAGCACGGAACGGCAGCATATCATCGTGATGCATCCGGTACTGTAGTATGGGATGGAACCATTAATTTGTTTGGTAAGGTTTCTTCGATTATGCGCGACCAGACATCCGTTGATGTTTCAGGTTTGAATCTTCCTGAAGATGGACTCCTGTATATCAGAGACGGGTATAATAAGAATTTTGTCAGAACAGGCAGTACCGGAGAAAACTCCAATAACGGTAAGGAACAGATGGAGGCAATCATTCTTCACAGTGACGGAACGATTGATTCTTTAACCCCTGTTTTATGGGATTATCCTGAATTTACACAGTATTGGTATCATCCGATTGACCCGACTGTATTGCAGATTACAGGAGGAACCTTTACTACTTTGGTTAATACTGCCAATGACAGAGCTTATGTACACAGAGGAATTCAGATTCTTCGCTCCAATGTTTTGGTTGAGGGCGTTACGCATATTCTTGACGAAGATGTGAAGAATAAGGATACTATTTCTCCTTATTATGGATTCTTCAGTGTAGAAGAAGCTGCATATGTTACATTGAAAGATTGCCGATTGTCTTCTCATTATAAGGCAAAAGTCGGTGGAACAAATACTGCACCTTATGATATCACTTATAAAATGGCATGTTGTATTTATCTGGAGCATATTACCGAAGTTACCGACATTATGGACGGAACCAGATGGGGAATTATGGGCACCAATTATTGTAAGGATTTGCGTGCAAATAATTGCAGCATGACCAGATTTGATGTTCATGCAGGAACAGAATCCGTAACATTAACGAATTCCGAAATTGGTATTCTTGGAATTAATATAGTCGGAGATGGGTTAGCATACTTTGATAATGTAAAATGCTGTGGTACACATTATATCTGCATCAGACATGATTATGGTTCTACATGGCATGGAAATCTTGTAATTAAAAATGCATACTGGTATGTTACTTATGAACTGAATCCTGAACGCGGTAATGCTACTCCTATCATGATAGAATTGATGAATAACGGATTAACGCAATATGGCTATACTTGTTATCTGCCGACGAATGTTTTGATTGACGGTATGTTTGTGGATAACAGTCTTTTGAATAATTACCCGGATAAACCTGATACGGAAGCTAATGAAACGGAAAGTGCATTGCGTGCATTTAAAAACGCAGGTGTTTATATCTGGGATGCCGTATATCGTGTAAGCGGGAATGACGCGAATGCATATTACAGAGAATATCTGGAACGCCGCGCTAATTATATTCAGCCTCCGAAGAATGTATATGTTCGCGGATTTGAGTCAGATCTCACCAGTAAACTTCAATTGAATATTCATGGGTTCGATTTCTTTTACAAAAATGTGAATTTTCAATGGATGAAATAGAAGAGGATTAGGATTATGAAAAATCAATCTAATACAATTCGAAGGTTTCTTTCTATTACATTATGTCTGGTAATACTGTTTGGTACATTGGGACAGAATCGTAACCAGTCGGCTTCTGCTGCATCCGGTTATGACGGAGAAGCACTGGCACTTTCTTCCGGTATCAGACTGAAAGGGGTTAATCTTTCCTTGTATACAGACGGAAGGATAGGCGTTATTCTTCATTTCAGCGGAATAAATGGTCTCGCGGTTAACAGAGGTTATGTATCGATTGATGGTTCTCCATATAATTTTGTTGCTACTGAAAACAGTGGAGAATATGATGTTATTTGGCATGTATATCCAAAGGATTTCTTCGGAACCTATGATGTATCGGTTTATGATTTGTACAATCAGATTCCGCTTGCTAATGAGAGTGCTGTGAATGGAACTGTTTCATTTTCCATTGATGATATTATTGACAAAACTTATGAACTGTCAGAAGATTCGAAAGTTAAGAGTATTCTTAGTTCGCTTAGAACATATACGAATTGTGCCAGCAATTATTTTTACACGGAACGTGAGCCAAAGACTGCTGACGTGGATAGCGTAGACCTTAAGCAATATGCACTGACACAAAGTGGAAGCCTTATGGGATTTGCACAGTATTACGGAAGTAGCATTGTACTTGATGATTCCATTACGATAAAGCATTATTTTACTGTTTCCGATTGGAGTCTTTTGGATACCGACGATGTTAAGAAGAATCTGAAGACGACAATCGACGGAACTTCTGTTAGTGCTGAGAAGTCAGGTGATTTTATGGTCTTCTCGATTAGCAATATTGATATTTGGGATTTAGACCATTCTTATGATTTGTGTGTCAGTCATAAATATCTTGGAATGGAATATCATCTGAAGTACAGTGTGCTTTCATATGCTTATACTACTGATGTGACGAATGGCGAGAATACATTAATCAGTAAGCTTGTAAGAAGTATGTACTGGTACTTTAAGGCAGTGAAAGAATATATCGAAGCAGGTGATACGCCGGATACACCTTCGCCGGATAACCCTTATGGAATCGAACTCCCGGAGAGTCCTTACGGTAAGACGCCAATCACGTATGTTTATCCGACCATCAGTCCGGATGCCAATGTTGATGGTTATGTTACATACAGTATGTTTGGTGCAAAAGGGGACGGTAAGACGGATGATTACGCGGCTATTGTCAGCACGCATGATTATGCGAACGAGCATCATCTTCCCGTAAAGGCGGATTCCGGGGCGACCTATTACATCAGTTTTATGGACCCGAAGAAGAATAACGGGATGGGTGCAGTCATCAAAACCGAAACAGACTGGACCGGGGGCACGTTTATTATTGATGACCGTTGCCTGACAGAAATTCAGAATGATTCCAATGATAAAATCAATCTGTTTACGGTTGCTTCCTATCAGGAAAAAATGGAGGTTTCGTATCACCAGAATTCGGACAAGACATATGTCGGATATTATGTTGGAAAACATGCTGGGGAGGAGTGGTTTAATTCCATTTCCGCCGGACAGACTAAATTGAATACGCATTTTAATACCGATGTTCTTTTAACAGTAATAGATAATAATAATACTAAGTTCTTCCGAAATGGTATTGATTATTCCGTTAAACCATGTCAGGAGTCCATGATTGTATATAAGGACGGAACGGTTGACCCGGATGCACCGATTACCTACAATTATCCTACGATTACGGAATACCATGCGTATCCGATTGATGCGGACACGCTTACCGTTACGGGCGGTACTTTTATAACAGTTGCAAAAGCCAGTGCTTCTTCTGAATATAAAATAAAGATTCTCTATCGCGGTATTCAGGTTCAACGGTCGAACACTGTATTGGACGGTATTACCCATTACCGCATTGAGGAGTACGATCCTACTCTTGCATCCGAATATATGGGATTTATCAGTGTCATCAATTGCTGCAATGTTACCATTCAGAACTGTAAGCTTTCCTCGCATCTGAGCGATCATCGCGATGGCTCATATGACCTTTACTATCAACATGCGATTAACGTTCACCTGGAAAATGTACGCGAGGTAACGGATATTCTTGCGGAAAAACGTTTCGGCATTATGGGTGCCAACTGGGTTAAGAATGTAAGTGCCAACAACTGTTACCTGAACCGTTTTGACGTGCACCGTGGTACGACAAATGCAACAATTACAAACAGTACTATCGGTGTTGCGGGAATTCGTCTTACCGGTTGTGGAACGGCATTAATTGAAAACACGACCGTGTATCATGAATTCTTTGTTCGCCTGCGGGAAGACTATGGTAGTTCATGGGATGGTGATTTGATTATTAAGAATTGCACCTGGTATCCCGGAACAAAAATCAATATTTTTGGTGAGCATCCTGTTGCGCCTCTTCAGCTTATATGGGTCAAGAATATTGGTGATACGTATTATGGTTATGAAACAGTTCTTCCGAATGTATACATAACAAATCTTGATATCAGACCCACACTTGGCTACGAGGATAAGGATTATAATTCAATTCGGCAAAAGGGATTGCGTATCTTCGCAGTTTATTCTCCTTCTGTATCTTATGATTCATGGAAGAATGACCCATCCGTTTTAGGCGAGCATCGTCCGAAACTTCCGGAAGTGGTTTCTGTTCAGAATGTCAGCATATACGGAATAAAGAGCAACTCCGGTATGCCCATTGATGTTGTAGACCCGGATCATTCTTTTGAATTCAATAATCTCCAGATTACCGGAGATACGGTTATGATTGAAAAATGATGACATTATTGTAAGTTATTAAGGTGTTGATAAGGGGCTGTCGCACTAACGTGTGGCAGCTCTTCTCAAAAAAGCATAATAACACGAAACGCCGGGCTACGAAGAGTCCGGCGTTTGTGGTATAATTATGTTATGCTACTAACTAAATCAATACATGGTGATTATACGATAT
>JAZQNM010000054.1:0-28906 GCA_045627305.1 Lachnospiraceae bacterium | reverse complement strand
ATTCCGGCGCTTTCAAGCTGAAACACGCCCTCGCAGCGTCCCGTACCGATACTCGCAAGGACTTTTTCGTCATTGTAATCTATATTGTCTATATCTATGTCAATGCCCTGACTGTTCTTAATAAGCCGCACGGCATCCTGTATAACCGTAAGTGTCCGAAGCCCCAAAAAGTCCATCTTCAAAAGTCCGAGTTCTTCGAGAGTCGTCATTACATACTGAGTAGTAATCGAACCGTCGGAGCCTCTCGACAAGGGTACATATTCGTCCGCGGCCTTGGGGCAGATAAGCACGCCCGCCGCATGCATGGATGTATGTCTCGGAAGCCCTTCCAGTCTTCTCGAAATCTCAATCAGACTTGCAATCTCGGCATCGGACTCAACAACATCCGCAAACTCCTTGTTGATGGTCAAAGCCTTATCAATCGTGATATCCAGTTCGTTCGGAATCATCTTCGCAACGGCATCGGCACGCGAATACGGAATATCCATTGCTCTTGCAACATCACGGATAACACTTTTCGCTCCCATCGTACCGAAGGTAACTATCTGAACGACCTGTTCCTTGCCATATTTACGGTTTACATAATCGATAACTTCCTGTCTTCTTTCATAACAGAAGTCAATATCGATATCCGGCATCGTCACACGTTCCGGATTCAGGAAACGTTCAAAAACAAGGTTATATCGAATCGGGTCAATGTCCGTAATCCTCAGAGAATAAGCAACAATACTGCCGGCGCCGCTACCTCGTCCCGGACCTACAGGGATGTCATTGTCCTTCGCATAACGGATGAAATCCCATACAATCAGGAAGTAATCGACAAATCCCATATCCCGAATAACGGAAAGTTCGTAATCAAGTCTGTCCGTATGGTCTGCCCAATCATTCGGATAACGCATTCTGATACCGTCTTCGCAAAGCTTACGCAGGTATTCATATGCGGTAAAGCCTTCCGGTACATCGAATCTCGGCAGTTTATAATGCCCGAACTCAATGTCCACATGGCAACGTTCCGCAATCTTCGCAGTGTTGTCGAGAGCCTGCTCGGCATAAGGAAACAAGTTACGCATTTCCTCTTCGCTCTTCAGGTAATACTGACCGCCATCGTAACGCATACGGTTCTCATCACTGACCTTAGCCTGCGTCTGAATACATAAAAGCACATCGTGTGCCACGCTGTCCTCGGCGGTAATGTAATGCACATCGTTCGTAGCCACAAGCGGAATGCCGGTCTCACGATTCAGTTTCAATAGTCCCTGATTAACTGCCTTCTGGTCCGGAATACCATGGTCCTGCAACTCCAAAAAGAAATTACCCTCGCCAAATATCTCCTGCATGGCAAGAGCCCGTTCCTTTGCCTCATCATAAAGCCCGATGCGAAGTGCTGTTGCAACTTCACCTGCCAGACAGGCGGATAGTGCAATGATTCCCTCATGATACTGTTTCAGCAGTTCATAATCGACACGCGGTTTATAATAATAGCCTTCGGTAAAGCCTTTGGAAACAATCTTCATCAGATTCTTGTAGCCGAGGTCATTCTCAGCAAGCAAAACAAGATGATAATACCGCTTATCGGTAATCGTTCCTTCACGGTCGAAGCGAGACCCCGGAGCAACATAAACCTCACATCCGATAATCGGATTGATTCCCGCATCCTTACACGCTTTATAAAAATTGATAACGCCATACATAACGCCATGGTCCGTAATCGCAAGGCTGGTCATCCCCAGTTCCTTGGCCCTGCCGACCATTTCCTTAATCTTGCCGGAGCCGTCAAGGAGACTGTATTCCGTATGTACATGTAAATGTGTGAATGCCATATTCTCCTCCTTCTCCGTCTTTAGGAAAATCCCACATTATATGCCAATACCACTCTGAGAAATCTGATTTCTTCCGATGGCAAACCATACAAATTCACAGTTTGCACCATCATACTTTATCATACCACATATTCGTCAAATCATAAAGCATTTTTTCGGATAAGGCGCTTGGTATTTTCCATATTTTTTCAGAAAAGGTGCCACGAAAATATCTCTTCCATTCTTCGGGAACAGGTATATCGCTTGCGATATGCTCGCGCCTCCTGTGAACCTTGCGGCTACAGATTTCTTCTGCACAGATGTGTGCTTCCTTGCGGAGCTGTTTTTGCATTACAGAAAATGTGGGACAATTTCCCGTAATGCAAAAATGTCGGCAGACATATACCGTCTGCCGACAGAAACCCACGTATACCGTATCTTACCACGGTGTATTTCAATAGGGCTATCACATTTCAATTATCTTCGTTGCAAGTTTCTCACGGAAACGGACATCATGCTCTACCAAAAGCATTGTCGGACGAAACTCTGCAATCAGTTTTTCCAATTGCATTCTGGAGAACACATCAATATAATTCAACGGTTCATCCCACACATACAAATGTGCCGGTGTAAGAAGGCTTGCTGCAAGAAGCACTTTCTTCTTCTGACCTTCCGAATACTCCTCCATACGTTTTGTGAACTGCTTTCTCTCAAAATCGAGTTGACGAAGAATACTAAGAAACAGACTCTCGTCCAATGAATGTTCCCTGATAAAATCCTTCAGTGTGCCATGAAGAAAAGAGGCATCCTGCATTACATAGGAAATAACGAGACCTGCCCCAACCTGAAGCGTTCCGGCTTCCTTCATTCCGTCCGGAAGTGCATTTCCCGCATTGTGTGCAAGAATTGCTTTAATCAAGCTGGACTTTCCACATCCGTTCTCGCCGGCAAGGAATACGCAGTCACCCGCCATAATATCAAAGCGTAAGCCACTAAAAAGTTCTTCCGCTGCGCCCTCGTACGAAAGCGAATAATCAAGGCAGTGTACCAAAAGCTTTTTATGATATGTAAGCGGCATAATCTTTAAGTCCACCGGCTTTTCTATATCCACAAGAAGGCCTTCCTTCTCTTCGATTTCACGGTCAATCCTTCGTTCAAAGTTCTTCGCCCGTGATTCCATTTTCTGCGTTACCTTTCCGATTGTCGGACGGGTTCCGTTTCCTCTCTGTTCCTTAATCGGATCAAATCCAATCTTGGTTGCTTCGTTTTGTTCAGCCCATCGGCCCACACGGTCGGCCGCTTCCTTAAGACGGCCGATTTCCTTTTTGTGCTTTTCATTTTCACTTAAGGAAAATGCATCCTTTCTCTCCTTGTTCTCCCACCAGGAAGAAAAATTGCCTACCTGTATTTCAATTGTCTGGCGGTTCAGCACAAGGACATGGTCGATACATGCGTCCAAGAGATCACGGTCGTGTGAAACAAGAATAAAGCCTTTCTTGCCGGAAAGATATCGTTTAATCACTTCTCTCGACTGTGCATCCAGATGGTTCGTCGGCTCGTCTATCAGAAGAAAATCGTTCTCTCCGGAGAACAAAACGGCCAGCATGACTTTATTCCGTTCCCCGTGACTCAATGTCTGAAAAGGGCGATACAGCACCTCGCCGTCAATACCCAAATCGTCCATTTCCCGAAGAACGCGCCACAGTTCGGTACCTTCCTTCCAGTGTTCCATCAGTTCAACAGCTGAACTTTCCAATTCCTCGTGTGACACCTCGTAAGGGAAGTAATCAAAATGTACACCGGTCGTAATCGCTCCCTGATATTCATGCTTTCCCAACAGAAGTTTCAAAAAAGTTGTCTTTCCTTTTCCGTTTCGACCGATAAATCCAAGTTTCCAGTTGCTGTCTACGGAAAATGACACATGTTCAAAAATATCATCCGGGCTTCCTTCATACCCGAATGTCAAGTCTGATACTGCTATCATAGCCATAGGAATCATCCCCTTTCAAAACGCTTTTGCATCATGAAAATTGCAAATCAATCCGCCATAATACAAAAAAACACCCCGGATTCCTGTACGAATCCGAGGGTCTCAAATCTATTTATTTATGTTCAGGCCTGCCAGCGAATGGATCAGCAACCGCCAAGAAACTCTTCAATTCCATTCATAGCTGCTTCTTCATCCGGACCGTTAACGCTTACGGTAATCATGGTGCCTGCGGGAAGTGCCAGACTCATCATGCCCATAATACTCTTGGCATTTACCTTCTTATTCTCACACTCCACATAAATGCTGGAATCATAACGGCTTGCAACCTGTACCAAAAGTGCAACCGGTCTTGCTTCCAAACCACTCGGAATACTAATTGTAATGTCTTTGGATATCATTCTATCAACCTCCCTGGAATTGGCACGAAACCCACTCGCTTCGATGCCCGTTCACTGTACTGAATCAGTACACTCCACATTATTGCCGTAAACCTTCCGCAATACTACACAGTTTCTGCAAACGATGATTGACTCCGGACCTTCCCAAAGTCGGATTCAACATCATACCCAATTCCCCAAGCGTTGCTTCCGGGTTATTAAGCCGAAGCAATGCCATATCACATAAATCCTTCGGCAGGCTCTCAAGTCCCACCGTATCACGGATTAACTTTATATCTTCAATCCGTTTCTCGGAAGCCTGCACAGTCTTTTGCAATCTGGAAACCTCCAAATTCACCTGCCGGTTTACCTGTCCGCGAAACTCACGAACCGTGCGCTCATTCTCATATTGAAGAAGCGATTTATGTGCCTCAACAACATTCAGCATATTCGAAATGCAATTGCTGTCCTTTAAGTACAGACACATATTTCCGCGGCGCGTCGTTATTTTGGGTGTACACTCAAATGCTTCCATCTGTTTCGAAAGAATCCTTCCGACTGATTCCTCCGGAGCAGCAATCTCAAAATGATAGGATTTCCCCGGATCATTCATCGTGCCAGCCATACAGTATGCCGCACGAAGAAAACTGCGCTTGCAACAGGGAAGCGAAAGAAAATCCTCACTGAGTATCGTAAGCTTTCCTTCACGCTCAAAACTTTCACAAAGTGAAAGATCCCTAAGAACCTCCGCAGTTTCCTCACTGTCAGGAATATGGATTACCTGTTCCGTCCGCGAACGCCCCGAAACCTTACGATTTCCTGTAACCAATCCAATATTAAATGACTTTTTCAAAAAAGTAAAGACCTTTTTTGCAATCGCAGGATTTTCGGTAACAAATTCCAAAGTATCGTCGGAAAGAAGTGTACCTTTATATACAAAATACCCACAAAGCTCAGCTTTTCTGCAATGTTTGGCCGATGGCATACGTCCGATCAGTTCTTCTCTTACTTCAGAGGAAAATGACATTCCGCTCCTCCCAATCCCTTCGCATCTTTCGCGAATAGTTTCAAAAAGTTAAAATCCGAGGAATTTTACTTCCGTTTCCAATTCCACACCGAACCTTTCATAAACGATTCTCTGCACCTCGGAAATCAGATTGCATACATCGGCTGCGGTGGCATTTTCCTTATTGATTACAAAACCGCAATGCTTCTCGGAAACCTGCGCCCCGCCTATCTGAAAGCCTCTTAATCCGCAGTCATCAATCAATTTACCTGCAAAATATCCTTCCGGGCGCTTAAAGGTACTTCCTGCACTCGGATATTCGAGAGGCTGTTTTTCTTTGCGTTTTTCAGCCAGTTCCATAACCTTGGCTGCGACCTCATCCGCATTATCACTTTTCTCTATGGCAAAAACGGCTGAGATAACCGTATCTCCGTTCGCACTCACGTTACTGTGACGGTACGACAAGTCAAGGTCAGCAAGCATACGCCTTTCCACCGTTCCTTCCTTCGTCAGAACATCGGCATATACAAGGGAATCCTTCACCTCTCCGCCATATGCACCTGCATTCATGACAACCGCACCGCCGACCGAGCCGGGGATTCCGGTTGCATACTCCAGTCCGGTGTAGCCTTCCTTCGATACAGCCTTGGCAAATGAGGAGAAAAGCGTTCCGGCCGTAACCTGAAACAGCACTTTATTCTCATCCATTCCAATCGGATGCCATGCGGAACCTTCCATACGAATCACAACACCGCGAACACCCGCATCGCTTACAAGCAGATTGCTTCCGTTTCCGATAACCGTCCACGAAACTCCGGCTTCTTTACATATTGCGACCGTCCTCGCTATCTGCTCTTCCGAGGTTGGAATCACATAGGCTTCCGCCGGTCCGCCGATACGAAAGGTTGTATGTCTTGCCATAGGTTCTTCGAAGAAAACTCTGCCTACGGGGTAGATTGTCGTCAATTCCTGTTTCCAGTCCACTTTGCCACCTGCCTGTACTTCAAAATCACTCTGCGCTGTCACATATATACCATTTGACAGTGTCATATATCCGGATTACTCCGTTACCATACCGGCAGCACCATAGATGCCGGCATCGTTTCCAAGCTCGGCAAGGAGGAATTTCTTTCCCTGCAAAGCTTTCATAATATTGTTGTTGTAATGTCTTTCGATTGCATCAAGAAGGATTGCTCCGGCACGACTTACACCGCCGCCGATGACAAATGCCTCCGGGTCAGCCGTAGCCGCAACATGTGTTAATGCCAATGCCAGATAAGAACCAAGCTTATCCACAAGCTGTGTTGCAAGCTGATCTCCCTTCTTCGCCTCATCAAAAATATCCTTTGCGGTCAGTTTTTCAAAGGAGCGAAGCGAACTTGCTATATTCTCAACTGCCAGACGCTTATTCGCCATACGAACGATTCCCGTAGCCGATGCATACTGCTCCAGATGTCCATGACCGCCGCAACCGCACGTATCGCCTTCCTCACCGTTTACAATAATATGGCCGATTTCCGCTGCCGCACCGTTACTGCCGCAGATAATCTTTCCGTCAATAATCAATCCGCCGCCGACACCGGTTCCGAGCGTAACCATAAGAATACTGTTAAAACCGCGGCCGCCTCCGTTTTTAGCCTCACCAAGTGCCGCAACATTAGCGTCATTTCCAACACATACACGGACTCCGGTCAGACCTTCCATAATGCTCTTTGCATTGACAACGTCCCATCCGAGGTTCGCGCAGCGAAGAACGGTTCCATCCGAAAGCACCGGGCCCGGAACACCCATACCGATTCCAAGAATGTCCTCTTTCGCAATCCGCTTCTCATCCGCCTTTTGTAAAATGGAAGCAGCTACATCGGGCAGAATGTTTGCACCGTTATTGGTACGGTCCGTGGGCACCTCCCATTTGTCCGTAAGTTCACCATTTTCCTGAAACAGACCGCATTTCACGGTTGTTCCGCCTATATCAATACCGAATATATATTTCATAATCAGTTCTCCGAATTCTTTCTCAAATTATTCATAACACGGTTGTGAAGTTCCTTCGCCGCATTGTAGCCCATCTTCTTCTGACGGTAATTGATTGCTGCCGCCTCACAGATAATTGCGAGGTTACGGCCGGGACGAATCGGAATGTCGTTGCAGACAACCTTGTTTCCGAGAAACTCCGTGTAATTGTCTTCCAGACCGAAACGGTCATAATCCTTATCCTTGTCCCACTCCTCAAGACGGATAACCAGATTAATGGACTGCGTCTCTTTAACGCTCTGTACACCGTATAATGTCTTTACATCGATAATACCGATACCTCGAAGCTCAATCAGGTGTCTGGTGACATCCGGAGCCGTTCCGACGAGGGTATCGTCACTAACCTTTTTAATTTCTACGACATCATCCGAAACAAGACGATGTCCACGCTTAATCAGTTCGAGTGCAGCCTCACTCTTACCGATTCCGCTCTCACCTGTAATCAGAACACCTTCACCGAAGACATCGACCAGAACACCATGAATGGAAATTCTCGGAGCAAGCTCAACCTGCAGCCAGCGAACCAGTTCCGCAACAACCGCTGTTGTCTCCATTGCACAACCGAAAAGCGGAACGCCCTTTTGCAGTGCAAGCTTTCTCATGCCTTCGCTGACTTCCAGATTCCGGCAAAATACAATACACGGAACATTATAGTCCATCAGTTTTGAAAAACATGCGTGGCGCTGTTCCGAATTCATCTCATTGTGATACATATACGCATACTCAACATTACCGATAAGCTGAACGCGTTCTGCATCGAAATCACTGAAGAAGCCCGCCAACTGCAAAGCCGGACGGTTGATTTCAGGCGTGGAAATCAATCTCTTACTGATATCGATTTCGGGGGTATAATTGGTCAGATGCATCTTATCGACCATTTTCTGTAATTCAACTGTATACATAGTTTCTATCCTTCCTAAACATATCATTCATAATCTGTAGGGTTGCCTCTCGCGACCCTTCCCAATACAGTATAATCGGAAAGTCCCGTAGTTGCAATGGCAAATACGACATATCCTTTACTCATCCGACTTGTGAAGGTATGCAACAATATCTTCCGCCACTCTTTTATTCATACCGGGAAGTGCGGCAATTTCCTCCGCAGTGGCATTTCTGAGACTTTCCATATTGTCATAATTCCGCATCAGGGCGCGACGTCTTGTCGGTCCTACTCCGGGGATTTCATCAAGCGAGGAGTGGACCTGTTCCTTTGTACGAAGACTCTTATGGTATTCAATGGCGAAACGATGCGTTTCATCCTGAATTCTTGTCAACAGTGCGAAGCCCTCTCCCTTTGTATTAATCGGGGTTTCCACATCCTTATAAAACAGTCCCCGTGTTCGATGGTTATCATCCTTCACCATACCGGCAACCGGTATGTCAATACCGAGTTTGGCGAGTACTTCTTCAGCTATATGAACCTGTCCTTTTCCACCATCCATCAGGATGACATCGGGAAATCTGGTAAAGCTGGATTCCTTCCCCTCTTCACGTTCCTCCAAGCCGTGCAGGAAACGCCTGGTGAGCACTTCCTCCATGGAGGCATAATCGTTCGGTCCTTCAACGCTCTTAATCCGAAATTTCCGATATTCATTCTTTCTTGGTTTACCGTCAACAAAAACAACCATCGAGCCGACACTCAAAAAACCGCTGATATTACTGATATCAAAGGATTCCATCCGATGAACATCCTGCAATCCGATCAGGGAAGCAATCTCCTCTGCCGCGCCCTTGGTACGTTGCTGTTCACGTGCCAGTTTCTCAAGATCCTGATGCAAAACAAGAAGCGCATTGTCTTTAGCCAATCGAAGAAGATGCTCCTTATCTCCTATCTTCGGAACCCTGATATGGACATTGTGACCGCGCTTTTCACTCAGCCACTCTTCCAGAAGTACACAATCCTCCGGCTCCTGTTCCATAATAATTTCCTTCGGAATATACGGTAGACCGTCATAAAACTGTTTGATAAAATCACCCAGCACAGCAGCAGTATCCGTGGATAATGTGTTCTCACCGTCTGCATCGCCTGAAGCTGCAACATTGGCCGTGGCAGTCTGCTCCATATAATGGTGTTCTCTTCCGACGAGTCTCCCGTTCCTCTCAAAGAAAATGGAAACGATTGTCTGACCTTTCTCCGTTGCCAAGGCAATAATGTCCCTTTCCTCCGTCAATGAATCATCTGCCTTCTGTTCCTGGAACAGTGCATCCACCTGCTGTATCAGATCACGATACTCGGCTGCTTTTTCAAAGTCCATCGTCTCACTTGCCGCAAGCATTTTCTCCTTAAGAGAACGCAACACCTCACCGTAATCGTGCGATAGGAACCGAATGACCTTCTCTACAGACTGCCCGTATTCCTCTTTCGTCATCTTCCCGGAACAAGGTGCGTCGCATTGCCCAATCTGGTGATAGAGGCACGGCCGTTCCTTACCGATATCCTTTGGAAGCGACCGGTTGCAGGTGCGGATGTGAAACAGTTTTCGAATCAGTTCAATCTTCTCATTGATGGAACCGGACAATGCATATGGTCCGAAATAACGTGCCTTATCCTTCTTCTGTTCCCGTGTCAGAAACACACGCGGAAAATCCTCACCGGTGGTTACCTTGATATAAGGATACGTCTTTCCGTCCTTCAGAAGAGTATTGTACTTGGGGGTGTGCTCCTTAATCAAATTGTTCTCAAGAACAAGTGCCTCCAGTTCGGAATCCACTACGATATATTCAAACCATGCAATATGGTTGATCATCATTTCAATTTTGGCAGACCTGGTGATGCCCGTCTGGAAATACTGCCGTACACGGTTTTTCAGAACCTTTGCCTTACCGACATATATGATATGGTCATCGGCATCGTGCATCAAGTACACACCGGGGCGATTCGGCAACTGTTTCAATTCTTTTTGCAAGTCAAAATCCCTCACCTTTTCGCTCCTTTCCGTGTTCCAATAATAATACTTCCGCATCATAGTTATTATATCATACAAACAGCCTCTGTCACAAGAACGGATTCTTATCATAGAGGCTGTAAAGTGTTTCCATTATCAGTTTTTTATTGCTTATACTTCTTCCGTAACCGTGGATGCTTTATCCGTTTCCGACGCATTGTTCGTTTCTGCAGCAGATTCTTCAGAAGCATTCTGTCTCGTCTCGATAATCGGCTCTTCGGAAGCGTTCTGTCCCGAATCGGCAGGCTGCTCCGTTTCAATAACCTGTCCCGGATTCTTTACGGAATTGAAGATATCCATAAACTGCTTACCGGTAATGGTCTCCTTCTCAATCAGGAATTCAGCAGCCTTGTTAAGTACTTCAATGTTATCGGAGAGCAATTCCTTCGTCTCGGAATAGAGCTGTTTCATCAGTTTGCGAACTTCCTCGTCAACCTTGAACGAGGTTTCCTCACTGCAGTTCATAACCGTACGTCCTTCCAGATACTGACTCTCCACGGTCTCCATGGAGACAAATCCAAATTCGTCGGACATACCATACATCGTAATCATTCTGCGCGCAATATTGGTTGCCCGCTCGATATCATTGCTCGCGCCGGTTGTAACGGAATGGAATATCAGTTCCTCAGCCACACGACCACCGCAGAAGGTACGAATCATGGTAAGCATCTCTTCCTTGGAATTAAGGTATTTCTCCTCCTCCGGAACCTGCAATGTATAACCAAGTGCGCCCATTGTTCGCGGAACAATTGTAATCTTCTGTACCGGCTCTGCATTCTTCGACAGGCAAGTAACCAAAGCATGACCAACCTCGTGGAATGCGACAATACGCTTCTCCTCGGGTCCGAGAATACGGTCTTTCTTTTCTTTGCCGGCAAATACGACCTCTACCGACTCCATCAAATCAGACTGCTTTACAACGGTACGCCCTTCCTTAACGGCAAGAATGGCAGCCTCGTTGATGATATTGGCAAGATCGGAGCCAACTGCTCCACTTGTTGCCAGTGCAATCTCCTCAAGATTAACGGAATCATGCATCAAAACATTCTTTGCATGAACCTTCAAAATAGCAATTCGTCCCTTCAAATCAGGCTTATCTACAATGATTCTTCGGTCAAAACGGCCGGGACGCAGAAGCGCCTTATCCAGTACCTCAGGTCGGTTGGTAGCTGCGAGAATAACAACACCTTTAGATGTGTCGAAACCATCCATCTCTGCAAGGAGCTGGTTCAATGTCTGCTCACGCTCGTCATTTCCACCACCATAACGGCTGTCACGGCTCTTACCGATTGCATCAATTTCATCGATAAATACGATACACGGTGCATTGCTCTGTGCCTGCTTAAAGAGGTCACGCACACGGGATGCACCGACACCGACGAACATCTCCACGAAGTCCGAACCGGACAGTGAGAAGAACGGAACATGTGCCTCTCCTGCCACAGCCTTTGCAAGCAATGTCTTACCGGTTCCGGGAGGTCCGACCAAAAGTGCACCCTTCGGCAATTTGGCACCGATACGGGTATATTTTGCAGGATCATGCAGGAAGTCTACCAATTCCATAACGGATTCCTTTGCTTCCTCCTGCCCCGCTACATCCTTAAAGGTGATACCGGTTTCATTCTCCATATACATCTTGGCACGGCTCTTACCGACTCCGCCGATTCCACCGATTCCGCCACCGCTCTTGGAAGCGAATCGGAACATTGCCCAAACAGCAAAATAGAAAATGGCAAACGGTACAATAATACTGATAATGAAGTCCAGAAGAGAGGAACTCTTGTCCACAATCTTTCTGCTGAATTGAACATTATTCTCCAACAGGAAACCGGTCAAATCTTCATCGTCAACGATACCCGTATAGTAATACTCGGTCGTCTCCTCCTCTGGAGTCACAGGAACAATGATAATCTTGTCATAGTCTACTTGAAGTTCCACTTCCTTAACATTGTGCGCTTCAACCATCTGAATAAACTTGTCATAGGAAATCTTCTTGTGCTTAATCTCATCGATACGGCTGTTAATCATCTTGTAAGCCACGATGAAGACAAGGAAAATGACTATGGTTGAAAGAATTCTCGCAACCAGTGCCTTTTTCTTGCCATCGTCTTCTTTTTTCTTTTTGTTAGGTTCTTCTGTCACTTAACAAATCCTCCCACTTTTTCTTACTGAATACTTTTTAAAACCTCATCGGTTGCTTCCCGTAGAACACGGGCAATATCTTCGTGAATAACCAGGTCTGCCATGGAATCGGCACCTGTTTCACTCTTGTTAATCAAAACAAGATGCTTGCCGCGGAAGTACTGAATCAGTCCCGCAGCCGGATATACGACTAAAGAAGTTCCTCCGATAATCAGCATATCCGCTTTTTGGATGGCTCGGATGCTCTTCGTCATCAGCCAGTCCGAAAGACCCTCCTCATACAGAACAACATCCGGACGAACCATATGACCGCAACTGTCACATTTCGGAATTCCGTCACAGTTCATAACATACGATGCATCAAACTGCTTTCCGCAGGAGACACAGTAATTCTTATGAACGGTTCCGTGAATCTCATAGACTTCTTCACTGCCCGCCATCTGATGCAGTCCGTCAATATTCTGTGTCACAATTGCTTTGAGCTTGCCAATCCGTTCCAAATCTGCCAAGGCATCATGTGCCGGGTTCGGACGCGCCTCAGGATAGACAAGGTATTTCTTATAGAACTCAAAAAACTCTTCTGTATGGTGCATCAAAAAGGTATGCGAAACCATTTCCTCCGGAGAACAGGTTCTGCTCAATTTCTTTACATACAGACCATTCGAGCTTCTAAAATCCGGAATGTTACTGGCTGTGGAAACACCGGCGCCGCCGAAAAATACAATATTGTCCGACTCCTTCATCCACTCGGAAAGTTTCCTTACTTCATCCATCGCCGCTACCTCCTTTTACAGTTCCTCCTCGGAAAGACTCTTCTTTCGGTAATACATTGGAGATACACCAAAATGCTTTTTGAAAAGCTTGCTGAAATGGTACACATCATCATATCCGACTAAGTTGGCTATCGTGCGGATACTTTCCCTTCCGTCCTCAAGCATTTCCTTAGCCTTTTCCAATCTGACATGAATCAGATAATTTATCGGGGAATCCCCCGTCTTCTCCTTGAAAATCTTGGAAATATACACCGGACTCAGATACATATTCTTTGCAATCTGGTCAAGAGAAATGTGCTGGGAATAATTCTCATTCAGATAACTGAGAATATTCTTTACAACATATCCCTTGGAATAGCTTTCAAAGTTTACGCCCTCAACTTCCTTCTCCTTATGTCCGCGAATTGAACGGAATATAAGGACAAGCATTCTCATAAGTTGTGCCTGAATCATATAATAACGGCCGGGCTCCGAAGAACTGTTCTCTTCGATAATCTCGTAGCAGCACCGGCTGATTTCACGCTTATTCTCACTTGTAAGCGATAAAATCGGCGATGTTCCGGGAAGAACAATTCTGTTCTCCGGCATATCATGCAGGTGAATATCCGAGAAGCCACAGACAAATTCAATCGTCGGATCGCTCGGATCGGATACAATGCTTTGATGCATTACACCCGGATTGAAAATCAACATGTCTCCCTGCTTTACATCAAAGGTCTGTCCGTCAACGAAATACTGTCCGTTTCCTGCGAGAACAAATGCCAATTCTATGTTCTTGTGGGAATGATAGTGCACCAGACGGGAATCTCTGACACGACTGCAATACCAAATGGTAGGATGTAAATCCTGATAGGAAATGTCTGAAATGATATCCGGCATGAACGAAATCCTCCAAAACTAAATATTCTCTATCTGCCAATCAATCGGAGTCTCACCGTGTTCGGTAAGAAACCTGTTTGCCTTACTGAAATGCTTGCATCCGAAGAAACCGCGATATGCGGAAAGCGGACTCGGATGCGGTGCCTGCAAAATAAGATGATTCGGATTGGTAAGCATAGCTGCCTTTTTCTGTGCAGGCGATCCCCACAAAAGGAATACAATCGGTCGGTTTTCACGGTTTATCGCCTCAATTACTGCATCGGTAAAGGTCTCCCAGCCGACTCCCTTATGAGAAAATGCCTGATGTGCCCGAACTGTCAGCACGGTATTCAAAAGAAGAACTCCCTGCTCCGCCCAATGAACGAGGTATCCGTTATTCGGAATCTCACAGCCGAGGTCATCCTGTAGTTCTTTATATATATTCACCAAAGACGGTGGAATATCCACTCCCGGTTTTACTGAGAAACACAGCCCGTGTGCCTGACCGGGTTCATGGTAGGGATCCTGACCGAGAATGACAACCTTAACCTTTGAAAGCGGAGTCAGACGGAATGCGGAGAAGATATCCTCCTTTTCCGGATAAACCGTTTGCTGACTGTATTCCCAGTTTACAAATTTACCAAGCTTTTTATAGTAGTCTTTCTGAAATTCATCGCCTATGGCAGGAAGCCATTCGTCAATCGAAGATGCCATCCCATTACCTCACGTAAACGAAACCGATGCTTCAAAGCGAAGCCGAACACACCGTTGTATTTGTCTGAAAATGCAAACTCAGAGACGCACGCTGACACCTCTGCCTCGCAGATATTGCTTCACTTCGGAAATCTCAAGCTCTTTATAGTGGAAAAGCGTTGCCGCCAGTGCTGCATCGGCCTTACCCTCGGTCAAAGCATCGTAGAAATGTTCTACCTTTCCTGCTCCGCCGGAAGCAATTACCGGTATCTTAACAGCTTCGGCGACCTTTCGCGTCAGTTCTATGTCATAACCGTCCTTTGTACCATCGCAGTCCATACTTGTAAGCAGGATTTCACCGGCTCCAAGGCTTTCGGCTTTCTTAGCCCATTCAATTGCGTCAATTCCCATATCGACGCGTCCGCCATTCTTAAAAATGTGGAATGTTCCGTCATCAAAACGCTTTGCATCAATGGCACACACCACACACTGGCTGCCGAATTTGTCTGCTGCCCGACTGATTAACTCGGGATCCATAATTGCTGCGGAATTCACTGCAACCTTATCGGCGCCTTCCCGTAAAATCATACGGAAATCCTCAATCGTACGGATTCCACCGCCTACCGTGAACGGAATGAATATCGTTTCCGCAACCTTTCTTACCATCTCCGCTTTAATCTCACGTGCATCGGAGGAAGCAGTGATATCCAAAAATACCAGTTCATCCGCTCCGGCTGTACCGTAGGCTTTACCTACTTCAACAGGGTCTCCGGCATCACGGAGATTCACAAAATTGATTCCCTTTACCACCCTTCCGTTCTTGACATCCAGGCAAGGAATAATACGTTTCGTAAACATAATGTCACCTCAAACGGTCTGTATCTTACCCGTAACAATCACACGGGAATATTACCGAAATTCTTCAAAATCGTCATGCCGACATCGCCGCTCTTCTCCGGATGAAACTGACAGCCGCAAAGCTTTCCCTGTTCCACTGCCGCATGAATCGTAACACCATACTCCGTTGTTGCGGCAACACATTCAAAATCATCGGCCTGCAGATAATAGGAATGAACGAAATATACATAACTACCATTTGGAAGTCCTGCAAAAAGGGTACTTTCCTTCGGAAATGTCAGGTCGTTCCAGCCAATGTGCGGAATCTTTCTTCCACCACCCTCCGGAATCCGAACAATCCGTCCCGGAAGAAGTCCCAGTCCGGGAACTCCCGGTGCTTCCTCGCTCGAACTGAACATCAACTGCATACCGAGACATATTCCGAGAAATGGCTTTCCTGCTGCCACAACCTCACGAATCACGGAAGTCAGCCCTCTCGCATTCAGCTTCTCCATCGCGTCGCCAAATGCACCAACTCCGGGAAGAATTACCTTATCTGCACTTCTTATTACATCCGGATCACCGGTCACTACCGCCGGAAGTCCCAGAGCCGCAAGTGCATGTTCCACACTGCGAATATTGCCCGCATCATAGTCTATTACCGCTATCATATATATAACCTTTCCAGGCAGCACCCGTTACCAGCTAATGAAAAGCCATTCGGGCTTGTGCCGCATCTCTCATATCTTTTTACCGTCTGCGGATTCCAGTTCAAACCAGAACTCCACACCGCCCTCGTGATTAATCACACCACACTCACGGTTGTGCAAATCCATAATTGCCTTTACAAGGGAAAGTCCGATTCCGCTTCCGCCATACTCACGCGTTCGCGCCTTGTCAACCTTGTAGAACTTGATCCATACCTTATCGAGGTCTTCCTCAGGAATGGGCTCACCAGTATTATACACGGAAACGCGAATGGTTGCATCTGTTTTTTTCACAGAAATCGCAATCTTCTTTGAACGGCTCACATAATGGAAGGCATTACTGATGTAATTGGTCACGACTTCCTCAATCCGATACTCATCGGCCCATACAAAACATGGTCTCTCGCCATAAAGAGTTACACGCACGTTCTGCTGTTTCTGCAATATCTCCGTATCCCGAATTGCATTATCCAAAAGTTCCATAATGTCAAAGCGGTCATATTCCAGAGCCTCTTCTCCATATTCAAGTTGATTCAGCGATAGAAGCTTTCGAACAATCTCATTCATCTTCATTGCTTCATCAATGATAACCTCGCAATAGTATTCACGATTTTCAGGGTCATCGTTGATATTATCCTGGAGTCCCTCCGCATATCCCTGAATCAATGCAATCGGGGTCTTCAGCTCATGCGAAACATTCGAGATAAAGTCTCTTCGCATCGACTCAATCTCCTCTTTCCTTTTGATATCCCTCTGCAATTCGTTGTTGGCCTGCTTCAAATCTGAAATTGTCGTTTCAAGTTTATCGGAAAGCACATTCAATGACTTCCCAAGTTCACCGATTTCATCGTTTCTGTTCTCCGGACAATGCGTTGCGAAATCCAGATTACACATCTTCTGTGCTGCCTTGGACATCTTTTCAATCGGTCTTGTGATGCTTCTGCACAAAAGGAAAATGACAACGGATGCAACTACAAGCATTGCAATTGCTATTCGCAACTGGAAGCCCGTTGCAATACTCGTTGCGGCATAAATACTCGCATAATCTATACTGAGATAGACATAGTATTTGTCTCCGACACGTCCCAAAAGGTCAAAATAAGTTCCGTTCTGTCTGGACGGCTCATAGTCACGTTCTTCCTCACCACGCATCAACGGCCGACCGCTCTGCACTTCCTCGGGGTCTTCCGCAAACATCTGATAGATGTCGTAGTTTTCCCCCTTTTGAATGTGACGTTCCTTCCATTTCCACTGTTCTGTTCTGAGACGGAATCCATATACTCTTAATTCCAGTATTTCCAGCATACGTTCCCGCATCAGGAGCGAACCGTTTGAATAGAGCGGGTCCGCAACAAATGCTGCCGTTTTCGTGATGTCCACAACGATAATGGCAACATTTTTCTGACCGCGAAGCGAATCAAGAGAGGATTTCGTTTCCCAGTTATATTCATTTTCCGTAAGCAACTGCGTAACGGAATCAAAGGTTGTCGTCAGATCATTCAGTTTTGATTTTTCATATACCTTCGGGAGTACCAGCTTGGTTAAAAGCCAGGTTCCAATCAGGATGACCATCGTTACAAAAATGAAGGCCAAAACCATCCTGACGCGAAGCGATAATGAATTGATAAACTTCATCGCATCTGCATCCTTTCTCCTATTTTGTATAGCAGGAAATACGGTACAATTTCCTATGATACAAAGAAAGATGCCCTGCTGTAACACAGGGCACCGTCATAATCAGTAATCGAATTTATAACCCATTCCCCAGATAGTTTTGATGTAATCGCCCTTGTCGCCCAGTTTGCTTCTAAGCTTCTTTACGTGCGTATCAATCGTTCTGGCATCTCCAAAATAATCGTAGTTCCAGACATTATTCAAGATTTTCTCACGCGACAATGCCACACCTTTATTCGTAATGAAATAGGAAAGAAGTTCAAACTCCTTGACGCTGAGGTCTATCGGATTGCCGTCAATTGTAACGAGATGAGCGGTCTTGTCAATTACGATTCCACCTGCTTCGCAGTTTTCTTCTACAGTAGTAGTACGGCGTAAAATGGCGTCTACACGTGCCATCAGTATCTTTGGACTAAACGGTTTGGTAATGTATTCATCTACACCGAGTTTGAAGCCAAGCAGTTCTTCGTGTTCCTCACTCTTGGCAGTTAACATAATAATCGGGACCTTGGAATACTGGCGGATTTCCTTACATACCTGCCAGCCGTCCATCTTCGGCATCATAACATCCAAAACAATCAAATCAATGTTCTTCTTCTCAAAGAACAGTTCAATTGCCTTCTCCCCATCCTCTGCTTCCACGGTAATGTATCCGCGCTTCGACAGAAAGTCACATACAAGTTTTCTCATTCTGGCTTCGTCATCTACAACAAGAATACGAATTTCGTCCATGAACTTACTCCTTTCATGAGAGGAATACAAAAATCAGCATCATTTCGGTACATTCTCCGAAATACGCTCCATAATATAACTAACCTTACTAAAGAAATATGACAAAAATGTGAATACCGCACGAAGAATCTGCGAAGAACTAAGGCAAGGTCTCAACTGTAACGGACTCTATGAAGATTCCGGGATTCGGAACACATTTTGAAGTTACGCGTGCCTCAAGAATGGAGTCCAAAACATCAAAACCATCGTAGACCTGACCGAATACGGTCTGATGGCCGTAAAGCCACGGCGCACCGCCATAGGTATAATAATAATTCAGTTCATCCTCTGACATTTTCGTATGATATGCTTCCTGCAGGTATTCGGAAAATGTCATCTGATAACGTGCGTCCAACGGTTCATCAAGTGTCTGCAGAATCGAGGGCTTCGTAGCCACAATATAAAAGCTGGTCGTAATGGTCCCTTCCTCACCGGCATCCGCCATACAAAGTGCTCCTCTGACCGGCTTCAGTTTATCGGAGGTTTCCTGTTCAAATCCGCCGCCAAAGATACTGCTCTGGTATCCCTGTGCGGTCGCAGACTGAATAATATAGTCCGCAACTACACGTGAAAACTTTACATTCTCATAACACCCCTGTCTTGCAAGCGTGGTAAAATTCTCTACAGCCTTCGGGGCTTCCTCGGGAAACAGTTTTATGCAAATCGTTCCGTATTTCTTAACAGTGATTTTTACAATCGTATCACCGGACTTGGGATCCGCAAACTGATAAATCCTTTTCGCCTCTTCTGACAACGTAGCCTCCTTGGCTGACGATACAACAGGAGAAGGCGTTGTATTCTGTTGCTGCTGATTATTCGTATCTGAAGTCGCGTTCTTTTTCGAATCCTTCTTACATCCACTAAGACACAATACCAGTGTAAGACCGATTAGGCATATCAGTGTCGTCTTTCGGCTGCTTTGTTTTGTTCTGCATAAAAATCTCATGAAACTCTCTTCTTTCAATACCGGTATTGTTATCTGTTTTGCAAACAGAATCGCATCTTTTCACAAGATACAGTATACCACTGCATACGGTATGAATCAAGAATATTTCCCGAAAAACGCTTGCTTTTCCACTTCCTTAAATGTATAATCGATTATGCTTATGCACTTGTAGCTCAGCTGGATAGAGTAGCGGCTTCCGAAGCCGATGGTCGGGGGTTCGAATCACTTCAGGTGCGTGAAAAGGTCCGTTCGGAGAATCCCGACGGACCTTTTTCTTTTCATTCGATAGCCAGTGCAGCGCAGATTTTCTTGCGAAGAGTGCCGTATCGGTATATCCCGTCCGAAAGAAATTCATCCTCCGGAACCTCATTCTCATTGACCTCCTGTACCATTTCCAGCATTCTGTCCTCCCCGGGGGCTGCGGATACCGGTATCAGAATAAGCTCATGAATACTTGAAGGCAGAATATAGAAATCCTCCTTCAGTCTTTCCCGTACGGAATCCATAAAAGGTATGTCTAAAATTGCGCAGGCTCCGTAATGATTCAAGCAATTGGAAAGAACATACATCGGAATTCCCGCATCTTCCTTTCTGTCAAGAATATGGTCAAGGATTTCCTTCGTCTTCTCTTCTCGCTCGTCCTCCGTAATCCTATCATCCTCAATCAATCTTGCTATCAGAATGCCTGCCAAGACCTCCTCAATCGGTTCTACCTTTGGCGGAATCAATCGTGGCATGTTCTCAGAAGCCAGCCGCACCAATTCCTGCAAGCCTATGTTCCATTCCCTCATCATTGAATTCTCAATTCTGACGGCACCGACACTTCCTCCCTCTCTGGTAAGAACACACTCAAAACAGATTGCCCATTCATCAAAATCCACATGCGGCATATTCATCAGCTGTTCACTGTTTTTCTTACAGTTTACAAGTCGAAACGATATCTTATCGCGGACTCCCTCAAAGGAGAAATCCAATCCGTTCGGCCACGGATTTCGATTCTTTTCATAAATCTCAACCACATTGCTTACAATCTCGTTAAGTGCAGTTCCCTGCTTATATTCTCTGTAAAATGCCTCCAAATATATGGCAGGCATTACATTGGTTTCTCCGACCCGGATTGTTATACTCGTCTGTTCCGTATGATTATTCTTCACAACGCTTCGAATACTTGCCTCGCATTCTTCTCCGAGTTTCCCTTCCACCTGATTTCTGATTTCTTCACAAAACTGCTTAAAGTCCAAAAGGACATAGTTATCCCCTGTTTTTGGGCACACTGATTCCATAGATACCTCCGAATTAATAAATAATATACTGGAAAATGCCACCTGCCGTTCTTGCGCCAACGGAGATCGGGCTGATGTCTGTTCGAAAGCAGACAAAGAATGGAGAATCAATTCTCCAAAAGAAAAAGAAGTCTTCCGACATATTTATCGTAGCATGTCATAAGCAAGGATGCAATCAAAATTCATCTCTCTTAGGATAGAAAAATCGGATACGGTTTTGTGAAAGATGACCAATCGTTTCGTAACAACGCCCCGAAATCGACGTGTCTGTTTCGCCTGTTCGTCGCACTATCGACACGCTTCCTTTACACAGGCGTATGCATAATTACGGCGCATTATTCTATAAGATTTTTGTTAAGAACAAAGAGTTTCGCTTGCGAAAATCTACGCGCCGAGCGCGCATCCTTAGCGGAGCGTTTTTTGTATCATAGGAAATGCGGCGCAATTTCCTATGATAAAAAAAGACTGTTACATTCGTAACAGTCTTTCAATCGAGGCGACGTGACTTGAACACGCGACCCCCGCGTCCCTAACACGGTGCTCTACCAAACTGAGCCACGCCTCGATATTAAATTGTACCCGCACAACAAAGGGTAACAGCTGGAAATCAGATTCGAACTGACGACCCCTTCATTACGAGTGAAGTGCTCTACCGGCTGAGCTATTCCAGCACGCGCCATAGCGCATTTCTTCCACTGCGGATGAACCGCTTTCAAGAAGAGTCGAGGCGACGGGATTCGAACCCACGACCTCTGCGTCCCGAACGCAGCGCTCTACCAAACTGAGCCACGCCTCGATATCATTTTGCCGTGCTCGTCTATTATGCAACAAGAAACCCGAATTGTCAACATAAATATTTCGGAATTTGAAGAAAACATATCGCTTGGGATATGCTCGTTCCACCCATGCGTCACGTCAGCGACAAATTTCGTTAGCACAAGCGGGTCCGCATTTCCCGGACCCGCCTTTTATCATTCATTTCATTTAATCAGTAAGCTCATAATACGGTTGCTGCGCTCCATGAATTTCGTCATGGCATCAGCTGTCAGCGGCTTATGCTTCAGCATTGCAAGGTCGTAAAGCTGCTCGCAAATCATATCGGTATTCTCATCGTTCGGATTCTCGAATACGAACTGTACCAGATTATTATTGGCATTCAGAACAAGCGTTACTTCGTTGCCGAAGTCATCGTTCATTCCCATGCCGGCCATACCGTACATCTTCATCATATCCTGCATTCTGCGATTTTCCTCAGAAAGTGTTACGATGGAAGCAACATTGGCATTCTTTAACTTGTCAACCCTGACATCCAGCTTATCATTTGCCAGAACTCTGCGGAACAGTGCAGTCAAAGCTTCGGTCTCGGACTTCAGCTCATCCTCTGCGGTTTCCTCCTTGAATGCCTCGGTGACATCGGAATCGATACGCATAAATCTGCAGGTATCGTTATCCTGCTCAAGCTGTGTTATGAAGGGCTGGTCAATGTTGTGTGTCATAATAAGCGCATCCATGCCAGCTTCTTTGAACATATTGATGTACTGACTCTGCTGCTGTTCATCCGTTACATAATATACGGTTTTCTTAGCCTTTTCCTTAGCTTCCTCGGCGTCCGTAATCGGAGTATCGGAAGTTTCTTTGTTCTCCGGCTCTTCAACTTCAGGTGCCTTTACAGCCTCAAGGTACTCAGGAAGCGTAATATACTTGCCCTCAAGGTTCTTATAAATGATGAAATCCTTCATCTTGTCACGGAACTTGGTATCCTTCAGGCAACCGAATTTGATGAAAGGACATATGTCATCCCAGCATTTTTCGTAATTCTCACGTTCGGTTCTGTACATACCGGACAACTTATCCGCAACTTTCTTAGAGATATAATCACTGATTTTCTTAACAAAACCATCGTTCTGCAACGCACTTCTGGATACATTAAGCGGAATATCGGGGCAATCGATAACGCCCTTCAAAAGCATCAGGAATTCCGGAATAACCTCTTTGATATTGTCGGCAATGAAAACCTGATTGTTGTAAAGCTTAATCGTTCCCTCAATGCTGTCATATTCCGTGTTAATCTTAGGAAAATACAAAATACCCTTCAGGTTGAACGGATAATCCATATTCAGGTGAATCCAGAACAGCGGTTCTTTATAATCATGGAACGTCTTACGATAAAACTCTTTATATTCCTCTTCGGTGCACTCGCTCGGATTGTGCATAAACAGCGGATTGATTTCATTAATCGGCTCCGGTTTCTTTTCTTCCTTCTTCTCTTCGGTAGCCTTTCCGTTCTCGTCCACCTCGGCTGTTGCAATCTCTTCCTTTACAGGCTTGGTCTCATCCTCGAAGAAAATCGGTACCGGCATAAAGGAACAGTACTTATCCAGAACTCCCTTGATGCGATATTCGTTAGAGAACTCATAACTGTCCTCATTCAGGTACAGAGTGATTTCCGTTCCTCGCTCGGTACGGTCGCTCTCATCCATGGAGAACTCCATGCCTTCTTCAGACTCCCAATGCACTGCCTTTGCGCCTTCCTTATAGGAAAGTGTATCAATGGTTACCTTGTGTGCAACCATAAATGCACTGTAAAAGCCAAGACCGAAATGTCCGATAATCTGGTCCTCACTGGCCTTGTCTTTATATTTTTCAAGGAAATCGGTTGCACCGGAGAAAGCAATCTGGTTAATGTACTCTTCAACCTCGTCTGCGGTCATACCGATACCATTGTCGATAAATGTGAGTGTCTTCTCCTCAGGATTGGTACGAACGAGAATCTTCCATTCGTTGTCCTCCGGAAGTTCAGCCTCTCCGATTAAAGCAAGCTTTTTCAACTTCGTAATGGCATCGCAACCGTTGCTGACAAGTTCTCTGGCGAAAATGTCATGGTCGGAATAAAGCCACTTCTTGATAATCGGGAATATATTCTCCGAATTAATTGATAAACTACCCTGTTTCATAAATAATCGCACTCCTATCTTCAGCCTTTCGGCATCATTCTCTTTTACGAACATAGTACAGTATATCCTCGTGCGATACAAAAGTCAATAAAAAATTAGCACTCATTTATCGTGAGTGCTAATAATGTGAAATATTCTACATTCCAAAACCTATTTCGTTCCGTGTGCAGATGCAAAAACCACCATTGCGATAACGACAGCCATTGCAAGCAAAGATGCATAATAGGAATAAAATGCCATTCGCAAACGCGGTCTCTTTTCTTTATTGTAACCGAGCTTTCCATCGTACAGTTTTACCAAAATGGAAGGCATGGAAAATCCGATTGCATACATAATCCGTTCCCCTTTAGGTCCAAGAAAAGCGCCGTAGGTTATGCCAACTAGGGTAAATACAACCGTAAGCATATCTTTCTTTCCACGGAATATGATGCAGAAAAATGCAAGCATCAAAGCGATAATCGGGTAATTCATCAGCTTAAGCATCTGCAAAAGACCACATGCAAAAAGGCTGACAATCAGAATGGATACCATACCTACGCCAAGCAGCATCTTTCTGACAATGCTTGCCTGTTCTGCCTGAAATTTCTGAAACAGTTTGTCAATCAGCCATACCACTATAAGGCAGAATACAAGCGTAAACAGATAATCCAGAATCGAAAATTCCTGCATTTCAAAGAGGTAAGCGCTCTGATTTTCCTCAGTCAATTCATTGAAATCCGAGCGAAGAAGCATTGCTCTCGTCTGATCGTATACATTAATCAGCATTGCCGGAACTTCGGCAATCATCGCCCACAAAAACAGTCTGCCAAGGTAACGCCCGCGGCTGCTTGTATGATAGAAGCCCTCCACCATAAGAAATACGCTTATGGGAATCGCCATAATACCTACACATCTTAATGTTGAACGGGCAGGTGCATCGAACTTGGTTGCCAAAAGACCTATCACCCCAACAGTTGTGAGCAGAAGCAAAAGAATCTTCAAGAACAGTGTATTGACTGCGAACCGCCCCGAAGGCTCCTCAACAACATCAACACCAGCCTGCTCATTCTGTCGTGCCAGTCTGCGACGTGCATCACGGGAAAGTTTTGGCGGCTTGTTCTCTACGGTTCCGGAAACAGGCGTAACTCTATTCTGCAGATTTTTCTTTTGCTTTTTCTGATTTTTTACGCTTCGATTGCTTTTTGTCATGTTCTTCCTCACTTTGAAGTACTACTATCGTTCTTTGCGGAACTGTAAGCTTTGTTCCCGAAATATCCGATAACAAAACGTCAGGATCCGTTGCCAGAACAGTCTTCCATTTACACTTATCGGAAGGTAACGGCAATTCAAATGTCTGTTCTTCCCAGTACATATTGAAAATCACATAAAAGGAATCGTCATGTTCCTCTTTGTTCTTCAGTGCGAACTCTCCGCAAAAAAGAATCCCAACGCTACGGTTATACGGTCCCTCGTCAGGTCTCCATGCTGATTTACTGTGAACAGATACATCAGGTAAACCGCAGGACAGGTAATCGGTTCCTTTAAGCGGGACCGGATTACGAAATACGGGATGTGCTTTTCGAAGTGCCGAAATCTGACGAACAAATGAAGACAGTTCCGTATTCTTTCTTGCTTCCTTCCAGGAAAGCCAGCCTATTGTATTATCCTGACAGTAGGCATTGTTATTGCCGTCCTGTGTGTTTCCGAATTCATCGCCTGCAAGAAGCATCGGAACACCCTGCGACAGAAACATTGTCAGTAACGCATTCTTCTTCATCTTGAGTCGCAAATCACGAATCTTTCTTCTTCGATCCGGTCCTTCACTTCCGCAGTTCCAACCATAATTATAATCACTGCCGTCACGACCGTTCTCTCCATTGGCTTCATTATGTTTGATGTCGTACATATACAGATCATTCAATGTAAAGCCATTATGATCGGTTATATAATTGATAACAGCCATGCGATCCGGATGACGCATAACGCGTCCTGCCAGAGCACCAGCCATTCCTTCGTCACTTTTTAAAAACTTACGGATATCGGTTCGAAAACCATCATTGAATTCCGCAAGTGTAACAGATGAAGGAACACGGTCTCTCGGGTAAATGGCAGGAATATCCCAACCGCTACCGAGAAGTTTCGTTCCGGAAAGGTACGGGTCTCCCGCAAGAAGAAGCGGGTCGGTCTGCTCGAGATTAATTCGAAAGCCGTCAATATGATATTCCTTTACCCAGAATCTGAGGGCGTCCACAAGCATGCAACGGTTCGTTCCTACAGGAATGTTGAATTCAAGAAGTACCTCAATTCCGAGAGCATGCAGTTTTCGCACCATCGCTTTGAACTCTGCATCAGCCCGCTCCGGTACAGCCGCATAGGATGCTTTAGGAGCAAAGAAGAAATAATGGTCCGTGTATCCCCAATAATTGATTCTCGGCTTCGGCTCATTCTCCTTACGAAGTGTTGCCTCGTCCATGTCATTTTCCTTATTTTTATATGTACTACTTCTGTAGAATGATGATGAATTAAAGCTTGGTACATTCTCGCTGACACCCGGTTCATCCACTTCGTTAAACTCTACGCACGGCATCAGAAGCACCGCATTGACACCCAGTTCACGCAGATACTCTGCCTTCTCGGAAACGCCCAGGTAAGTCCCCTTATGTGCTACACCTGCAGTCATGGTAAAACCGCGGACATGGAGCTTATAAAGAACGGTATCCGTATAAGGAATTGCCGGATGGCGGTCATCCTGCCAGGAAAAATCATGAAATCTCACAAGCGAACGAAGCGATTTTCTTTCAACGTTCGTAAGCTTATGGCCAAAACTGTTTCTCCCTGTTACAAGCTTTGCATAGGGATCGAGGAAGCATTCACCTTTGGCTTCATAGAGATAGGTCAAATCTTTAGCCTTATCGGCAACCTGAATAGAGAAAATATCTCCGTAGCGGTCCTCCTCACCAAGACATATGCTGTACTTTGGTTGACGCTCCTTGCCCTGATAGACATGAAGAATCACCTCATCCGTTCCCGGAACCGCTACCGCATAGTTCACAAACCGTCCCATAACGGTTGCCCCGAGAACAGAGGGGTCTCCCTTTGCCGTACAGATTGTATTCTCACCTAATACTTTCATTCTTCCGTAATCTCTTCCTCTTCCGCGTTCACGGTAAGTTTCTGACGTTTTCTCGCCATCTCATCGCTCTCAAGGTACTCGTCGTATGTTGTTACCTTATCAATCAAAGTACCGTCCGGAATGATTTCCATAATTCTGTTAGCCACGGTCTGAATAAACTGATGGTCAAGCGCAGTGAACAGTGCCACACCGGGGAATTTAATCAGACCGTTGTTCAATGCGGTAATGGATTCCATGTCAAGGTGGTTGGTAGGTTCGTCAAGAAGAAGTACATTGGCTCCCATAATCATCATCTTACTGAGCATAACACGCACACGCTCACCACCGGACAGGACATTAACGGACTTTACGCCGTCATCGCCGGCAAAAAGCATTCTGCCGAGGAAGCCACGAACATAGGTAACATCCTTCTCGGGAGAAAATGGCATCAGGAAATCCACAATTGACTCATCTCCGCGGAACAGTTCGGTATTATCCTTCGGGAAATATGCCTGCGTTGTGGTTACGCCCCATTTTACTTCACCGCTGTCGGGCTCGTCCTCACCTGCCAGAATCTTAAAGAGTGCCGTGGTTGCAAGATTATTGCTTCCGACAAATGCAATCTTATCCTCTCGTCCTACCACAAAGGATATGTCATCCAGAAGCTTTACGCCATCTACTGTCTTGGATACATGGGAAACGGTAAGAACCTCATTACCGATTTCACGTGCGGGACGGAAATCAATATAAGGATATTTACGGCTTGAAGGACGAATGTCATCAAGCTCAATCTTTTCGAGTGCACGCTTTCTACTGGTAGCCTGCTTGGATTTGGAAGCATTTGCAGAGAATCTCTGAATGAATTCCTGCAACTCCTTAATCTTCTCCTCTTTCTTACGATTGGCTTCCTTCATCTGACGAATCATCAGCTGGCTGGATTCATACCAGAAGTCGTAGTTTCCTGCATAGAGCTGAATCTTGGCATAATCAATATCTGCAATATGAGTACATACTTTATTTAGGAAATAACGGTCATGGCTGACAACAATAACCGTATTCTCAAAATTGATTAGGAATTCCTCAAGCCAGTCGATTGCATCGAGGTCCAAGTGGTTCGTCGGCTCATCGAGAAGAAGAATATCCGGATTACCGAACAATGCCTGTGCAAGAAGAACCTTAATCTTATCATTATCATTCAATTCCCCGAGCAGATTGTAGTGAAGGTCGGTTTCAATGCCAAGACCGTTCAATAGGGTTGCAGCATCACTTTCTGCTTCCCATCCGTTCAGTTCGGCAAATTCCGTTTCCAATTCACTTGCACGGATACCGTCTTCCTCGGAGAAATCCTCCTTCGCATATATGGCGTCCTTCTCCTGCATAATATCGTAGAGGCGCTTGTTGCCCATAATTACAGTATCCAATACGTTGAAGGAATCATACTTGAAGTGATCCTGTTGCAGGAAGGAAAGACGCTGTCCGGGTGTGATGACTACCTCACCCTTGCTCGGCTCCAGCTGTCCGTTCAGAATCTTCAGAAAGGTGGATTTGCCGGCACCGTTTGCACCGATAATACCATAGCAGTTACCTTCCGTGAATTTAATATTGACATCCTCGAAAAGAGCTTTCTTTCCGATTCTTAATGTTACATTACATGCCTGAATCATATTCCGTCTCCAATCAATTGCTAATCTGAGCTTCCAAAAGCCCATACAAAGTTATTATAGCATAAAGAGTGCTGAATTTGCAAGGAATCTATCCATTTCGTTACGTTCAGATAAGTATCGCACTCCATGTCTGTCATATGCGAGGGCATGGGGCCCGGTTGGAGCAAAGAAAACATCTCATTTTCCTATGACTAAATGCAGATGTTTCATTTTTCAGCAGATAACTGACGGATTACCTTCCATCCTATTACGAAACCGTTCTGTGTTTCTGTTTTGAAAACTCCTTTTAGTAAATTTAAAAAAATTTTAAAAATACCTCTTTTTTGCAACAGTTTTGCAACACATGTTGTAATATAATGAGC
>JAZQNM010000053.1:0-7529 GCA_045627305.1 Lachnospiraceae bacterium | reverse complement strand
ATACGGTACGATGCTAAGGATGAACAGAAGCATACAGGCAGAAGGCTCATTTGCAGATGTAAAGGAAGACATGAATTTCAGACGGTATCTATACCGTGGAAAAGCAAATGCGCTGGCAGAAAGCATCCTGCTTGCGATGGGTCGGAACATAAATAAGCTTCATTGTAAAATCCAATCAGGGCGTACAGGACAGCATTTGTTCGAACTGAAGGTCGCATAAATTTTAAAAATGTAAAACAGAATCAGAAAGATAAAGGCATGCTGGAAGGGATGCCTGTTAAAAGTCTCTGTCTAAAAGAAAATCCGTCTGAATCGGTAAGATTTCGACGGATTTTTGTCAAAAAAAGGGCTATCGCCCAGCAAAAACTATTTGCTAATGCGACAGCCCCTTTCTGCCTTTTGTTCACAATATTGTGACAGAATCCCCACAACTGAAACATTGACATAAGGAACGGAAAATGATAGAATATCCACAAATATGGGTCTTTATGTTTTCGGAGGTGTACTATGTCTGTTTTTAAAGGTTCCGCAGTTGCAATTATTACTCCGTTCAACAGTGACGGCAGTGTGAATTATGAAGAGTTTGCGGCACTGATTGAGTATCAGATTGCGCATAAAACCGATGCGATTGTTGTCATGGGTACTACGGGTGAGGCTTCCACGCTGAGTCACGAGGAGCACATTGATTGTATAAAGTTCTGCTGCAAGCAGGTTGCCGGAAGAATTCCGGTTATTGCAGGTACCGGATCCAACTGTACCGAGACTGCAATTTATCTGACAGAGGAGGCTGAGAAGGCCGGTGCTGATGCCATGCTTGTTGTTACGCCTTATTATAACAAGGCAACGCAGAAGGGCTTGATTGCTCATTTTACCGCTGTTGCGAACTGCACGACGAAGCCGATTATTCTTTACAATATTCCGGGACGTACCGGTTGTAAGATGGCTCCTGAGACCGTTGCAAAGCTTTACAAGGAAGTTACGAACATTGTCGGCGTAAAGGATGCAACCGGTGACTTTAGTGAGATGGCTAAGCTGATGAGTCTTGTCGATGAGAATTTTGAGTTATATTCCGGTAATGATGACCAAGTTATCCCGGTGCTTTCTCTTGGCGGAAGCGGTGTTATTTCCGTTCTTTCCCATTGTGCACCTGAGGAAACCCATGAAATGGTTATGAGTTTTCTGAACGGAGATGTGAAGAAGGCAAGAGATTTGCAGTTCAAGTATCTGCCGCTGATTAAGGCTTTGTTCATGGAAGTAAATCCGATTCCTGCGAAGGCTGCATGTGCTATGATGGGCTTCTGCAACGGCGTTGTCCGTGCACCTCTTACCGAGATGGAGCCTGAGAATCAGGTTGTTCTTTATAACGAATTACATAAACTGGGAATCATTTAGTACGGCTTTTATTCCGGAGGATGTTACACTTCAGGAGTATATATGGGAAGGCTCGGTAATTCAATTATGGATGTAGCTCACGTATACTAAGGTACGGAATTCGGATATATGATTACTGTAATGAATGGTTTTGGAGGATGTATGACAAGGATTATTATGCGTGGCTGTAATGGCCACATGGGAAGAGTAATAGCTGATCTGGTTGCAGAGGATGACAATGCAGAGATTGTTGCAGGCATTGACATTACCGGCCAGAGCGATCGCCCATTCCCGGTATATGAGAGTCTTGCTTCCGTGAAAGAAGAGGCCGATGTGCTGATTGATTTTACTTCACCGAAGCTGCTTACGGAACTTTTGCAGGATGCTAAGGCGAAGAATATGCCTCTTGTTTTATGCACAACAGGATATTCCGAAGAACAGATTGAAGAGATTAAAAAAGCTTCCGAAGTGATTCCGATTCTTCGTTCCGCCAATATGTCACTTGGTGTGAATATTCTTTTCAAGCTTGTTAAGGAGGCTGCCGCAGTTCTTGCAAATGAAGGCTTTGATATTGATATTGTTGAAAAGCATCACAGACTCAAGAAGGACGCCCCGAGTGGTACCGCTTTAGCCATTGCGGATGCTGTTAATTCGGCACTTCCGAAGCAATATGAATATGTATATGACCGTTCCGACCGCAGAGAGCAGAGACCAAAGGAGGAAATTGGTATTTCTGCTGTCAGAGGTGGAACGATTGTCGGTGAACATGAGGTTATATTTGCCGGCAATGATGAGGTCATCGAAATCAAGCATACCGCTTATTCCAAGGCTATATTCGGCAAAGGCGCAGTTGCCGCCGCAAAGTTTTTGAAAGGTTGTAAGCCCGGTATGTATGATATGCAGGATGCAATTGATGAACAGTAATTGAGTAGGGCAGTCGATGAGACAGCCCTACTTTTAGTTGATATTAACCACTTTTGTGGAATAAGGTTATGGAGTAAATCATGATTGAAGTCAATAATCTGGTGAAAAAATACGGCGATTTTGCTGCAGTCGATGATTTGTCATTTACCGTTAACGACGGAGAGATTCTTGGATTCCTTGGTCCGAACGGTGCAGGCAAATCGACAACGATGAACATGATTACCGGATACATCTCCGCAACGTCCGGAGATGTATTGATTGAAGGGCATAATATGTTTACGGAACCCGAGGAGGCAAAGAAGTGTATCGGTTACCTGCCGGAGATTCCGCCGGTTTATCCCGATATGCGTGTCCGCGAGTATCTGAAATTCGTTGCAGAACTTAGAAAGGTTCCTGCCAAGGAATGCAAGGCGGAAGTAGAACGTGTTATGGGTCTTGCACGTGTCGATCACATGCAGCACAAACTGATTAAACACCTGAGTAAAGGATATCGTCAGAGAGTCGGACTTGCGCAGGCACTTCTCGGCAACCCGAAGGTGATTATTCTTGATGAGCCTACCGTAGGTCTTGATCCGATGCAGATTTCCTGGATGAGAGAGTTTATCCGCAGTCTTGCAAAGGAACATACGGTTATCCTCAGTTCTCATATTCTGTTCGAGGTAAATGCCGTCTGTGACCGTGTTTTGATTATCAATCATGGTAAGAAGATTGTCATCGATACACCGGAGAATGTTATCCGTACACTCGGCGGTACTGAGGGCGTGTATCTGTGCGTAAAGGTTCCGGATGGAACGGCTAACGATGTAGCAAAGAAAATGGTGGACGACGTTCTTCGGAAAATCGATGCGATTCAGACGAAGAGAGAGGAACGAAGCCCGCAAGACAATACGGTTGCTTATTCTCTGTTCGCCAAAGAGAGCACCGACATTCGTGAGGAGTTATTCCATGCATTTGCCAATGCAGGTCTGACAATTCTTGAAATGCGCTCCGAGACTAAGACGTTAGAGGAAGTGTTTATATCACTTACCGGAGAGGAGGGCACATGTTAGCAGTTTATAAGAAGGAGATGCGCCAGTCCTTTACATCCATCTTCGGATACCTGTTTCTGACATTCTTACTTGCACTTGTTGGCGTATATGTATATGTTTACAACCTGAAACTGGAGTATTCCAGTATTGCCCGTGCAATCAGTAGCGTTACGACTTTCTTTTTGTTCCTCGTTCCGATGCTTACAATGCGTGTGCTTTCCGAGGAGAAGAGACAGAAGACGGACCAGCTCCTGTTTACATCACCTGTCAGCATTACCAGAATTGTTCTCGGCAAATATCTTGCACTTGTTACGATTCTTCTGATTGCCGTAGCGATTATCAGCACATATCCGCTTGTCCTTTCCAAATACGGTGCAGTGAATATGAAGGTAGCATACAGCAACATTGTTGCGTTCTTCCTACTTGGCTGTTCTTATCTTGCCATCGGACTTTTTATTTCCGCTTTGACGGAAAGTCAGATTGTAGCTGCTATTCTGACATTTATCGTAATTCTGTTCACTTTGCTTGCCGATGCACTGAAGAATCTGATTCCCTCCGATCATAATATTTCCGTTTTGGTACTTGCCATTTTGGTGCTGGTACTTGCGACAATGACTTATATTATGATGAAGAACTGGATTGTATCGGTCAGCTGTGGTGTCATTTTGTTCGGTGCTCTGGCGGTCACTTATCTGACACACCCGACATGGTATGACGGTCTGTTAACGAAAATGCTCGGATGGGCATCTCTTGTTTCCAGATTCGACAACTTCGTATATGGTCTATTCGATATTGCGGCATATGTTTTTTATTTCAGTATCAGCTTCCTTTTTGTATTCCTGACCATTCAGGCAATCAAAAAGCGGAGATGGAGTTAGGAGGACCGCAATATGAAGAATTCATCGTTTAACAGCAGAAAATTCAAAGGCGGCGCCTATACGACCATTCTTTCCGTACTGGTTCTTTTCGTGGTACTTGTTGCAAACCTTTTGGTTTCGGCATTTTCCCGTACGAAGGACCTCACGACGAAGGGAACCTACTCTTTACAGAAAGATACACTTGGTTTTCTGAAGGATTATGATACTCCGATTGATATCAAGTACGTTGTTACTGCAGGGCAGGAGGATGTTGTCATAAAGAATACGGCAGAGAATTTTGCCAATGACGGACAGAATATCAGTATATCCTACATTGATCCGAAACAGTATCCGGAGCGTATTTTAGAGTATGCCGGTGTAGGACATGACATTAATAACAACAGCGTAATTATCTGTAACCGCAGCAATCCGGACCGTTATGTATATCTGGACGCAGAGCAGATGATGAAATATGTTTACAGTCAGAAGGATTTCCAGACGAAAGAGTTCGCAGGTTACTGTGCGGAGTCCGAAATTCTGAAAGCACTTGTAGAGGTATCGGAACATTCCGTTTCCCTTGTTTATATTGCGACAGGTCATGGCGAGCGACTTTTGGGCGACACGGGAGCGGTTTCCAAGACCTTTTCGGATCTGTTATCCCTCAATGCATATCTTGTCAAGTATGTTGATTTGAAGAAGAATCCTGTTCCCGAGAGTTGCGATGTTTTGATGCTTCTCGGACCGCAGAATGACTTTACCGAAGCAGAATGCGAAGAAATAAAGGATTATATGTCTAATGGTGGCAAGGTAATCTGGGTATTGGGATATGCCGGTATGGAACGTCCTGTACAGGAGTCTCTCCTGAATTACTATGGCCTTCATATGGAAGAAGCACTTTTGTGTGAAGGCGACAGCAATCACACGGAAGGCGATATTCCCGACTACATTCTAACATCCTACGGAACGAAGAATGCACAATGGGCTTTGGGTGTCGGGATTTCCAAAGTCGAAACATACCGTGATTCTCTTGAAGTCAGCGCTGTTTATACAACTACGGACCAGGCTTATCTGAAGAAAGATATCAATAATCTTGCATTCGGCGACGGGGATAAGAAGGCAGTTTATGCACTCCTGGCAAAAGTATCCGAAAGTTATAAAAACAATACCGGTGTTATGTATGTGTTTAATACCGATTTCTTCTTTGTGGATGCGTTTATCAAGACCAATGTTTCTTACGCAAATTCAGACATCCTTCTGGATACGCTCGGAGACCTGTGCCAGAAACAGAGCAGTATCTCCATTCCCGACAACGGAGCTTTGGAGGAAGCATTAAAATTGACTACACATGATAAGAATTTCCTTCTTGTTATTCTTGTCGGCGCGATTCCCGGATTGATTCTGCTTCTTGGAGTATCGGTAGTTATTATACGGAGAAGATAATGAATAAGAAAAATATCATTTTAGTCATTGGTCTTGTCGTTGTTGCAGCGGCACTTCTTGCTGTTTACCTTTTTGCAATCAAAAAGCAGCAGCCGTCCGAAGAACCCGGTGAGACAAGTACCTATTTTGAAATCTGTAAAATCGATTTCGAAAAGATTAACAGGATTACGTTAAAAACCCAGAACTTCAAAGGTAATTTCTCCTTGCAGGACGATAAATGGGTTCGTGATGATGAGGAAGTATTTCCTGTAAAGCAGGCAACAATTACTAATATTGTGTCTATTTTGGCAGCTAATTTGAATGCATTTGAAAAGCTTGCCAATCCTGCCGGACTTTCCGAATACGGGTTGGAGAATCCTGCGGCTGATTTACAGCTGTTCGACGGGCAAAATCTTCTTTTAAGATTGTATGTCGGTAATGTTGTTCCGACGACGAACAACCATTACTACATGAAGATTGAAGGCGATGACAATATCTATATTGTTTCGGAAAATTTTCATACCTATCTTGTAAAAGAACGTGTGGATTTTCTTGAATCAATTGATTTTCCTAAGGTATCCGATGTTGAACTGATGCGTGAGGTTTCCATTACCTCGAAGGACGGCAAGAGCCTGCATGCCTATTATGATGCAAAAAATCCTTTTAATTATGCCAATGTTATGCTGTTCAACTGGTATTTTACCGAACCGCTTAAGGGAAGAGTAAATGCGAATTTCCAAAGCGATAAGTGGTATCTGATTATGACAAGATATACCACGGTTGCCTATAACAAGTTAGTTGCCTTTGGAATTTCCGATGATGCAAAGTACGGTTTGGATGATCCGTCCAAAACGATTTATGTGCGTTATGCCGACACAAAAGGACGTGAGGATTATTCCTATACACTTTATCTCGGAAATCAGACCGAGGAAGGCACTTATGCACGTTTTAAGGGAATTGACTGGGTATTCTTAATGGACAATGATGTGGTTTCCTATATGACGGATATTGAACTTTTTGACCACATTTATCAGACAGTATTTTATCCCGGAGTTTCCGTATTGGATAAGATTACAATGCAGACGCCACGCGAAGAGTGGATTATGCAGAATCTTCATTCCGGCTCGGATACGGCGCAGTATTCCTTAAATGGTGTTCCGCTTTCTCAGGATTCCTTAAATGAATGGAGCGGTAAGATTCTTTCCTTAAAGTACTGCGGAATTGCTAAGGATGAAACGCCGGGAGAAGAGGTGTTCCGCTTCCTGATTGAAGTCAATGATACCTCGACCATGAGCAATACGGATATCAGATTCTATGAGTATCAGAACGGAGTATATTTGGTTTCCGTAGACGGTAATCTTGATTTTATGATGGATACCAGATATGTAGATGATTTTATTGCTTATATGAGAAGCATAAATTAACAGAACAATAGGACAGTTTTCAGAACTTTATTGGGATTTGTTGTTGCGCGCATCGCGTTTTGCCTTGCGCGCTTCTTTTTTGCGTTCAATTCTTTGCTTTCGATATTGATAAAGCTTCAAAAGGCTGTTGATTTCCGCACCGATGTAAACCATATACATACAGAAATGAGATATAGGACAAAACGTGTTGATAAAAACTGCATCAAACCCTTGATTCATAAGGGCTTGATGCAGTTTAATCTTTTTTTGAAACAAGATTGAGGCTGGACAAAACGTGTTGATAAAACATGCGTGAAACCCTTGATATATAAGGGCTGTAAGGGGTTTAATCTTCTTTGAAATAGCTATTTAGGAGGAAGATTAGTTGAAACAGGTGAATTGCCCTATTTGCGGAAACAAATGCGTTAAATCTGGTAAAACAAACGCTGGCTCGCAACGTTGGTTATGTAAAGTGTGCAGGACATCCTTAACCCGCACAATCGATAATGAAGCCAAAGAACTCTCTC
>JAZQNM010000052.1:0-2966 GCA_045627305.1 Lachnospiraceae bacterium | reverse complement strand
GATGAGAAATCGCCCATGGCGGTCTTATACTCGGAACCTGTATTCTTCATCACGATGGACGAGAGATCCTTAAGCAAGTCAACCGTTATGTCGGCATGGGATGACGCAAGTGAGATACACTTCTCGTAGGCATTCTTCAAGTCAAGGTTCATCATCTGTTCGGAAAGTGTCTTTCCGGCAGCCGTGATACCCTGGTCGAACAGCAACTGGTTCTCGACTTCGGTGATCGTCGATCCCTCTATTGCAGTGGAGTGCGTAATTATCGAATACAGATAGAATTTATCATAATCTATCTGTCTGTCAATGCCAAGTTCACGATATAGTTCTACAAGAGATATAAGTTCTTCCTTTCGTCCCATATTTTCTGTCATTTCCGCAAATATAGAACTTTCTCCCCACCTTTTCAAATTTTCTCCCTAATTATTCGTCAAATTGAATCATTGAGTGAAACTCGGAGAGTTCTCGAGTGCTCTTATATATCTTATCGCCTATTTTCGAGAATAATCATCAGTAAGATAAAGAAAAACGGCAACCAGATGCAGAATCTATGTTGCCGAAAGGTGCAGAACGTTAATTTTTCGAAAATTGTTGTAGCAGAATTTGCTTTTACACACTAGTGTTTGTCTATTGTATATTAATGTATAATTTTGGTTACTAGTGCTATTGCACTTCAGAATAGAATTCACCTTTTTTCACTCTGTATGAAACATATTCTCCTGGCTTTCCCCTTCCTGCTTTTCGTCATGGCATGTGATAACGGGACCAAACCGGCGGAAGAGCTTGCCGGACGTACATGGGTAACAACCCTATGGTAGGTGCTACCGTAGCAGTCGCTGTTGCAGTTGCTCAGGCTATGTAATTGATTCACATAATAATAGATGGGCTCCCTCCGATTGCGTCAGAGGGAGTTTTCTTTTTTTGTTGGGTTAATTCTCCAATGTAATTGACTATCTGTTCGTATAGGGGCCACAGATCTTTTGCTATCACAGAAACAATCTCATCATATGATACCTGATAGTATCCGTGGACTAGGACATGTCTCATCCTGATGATGGTATCCCATTCTGTATCCGGATGATCCCTTTTAAACTCCATGGAAAGCATGTATGCTGCTTCTCCGATAATCTCGATATTTTTCACTATGGCAAAATATCTCATCTGGTCTTTAGCCAAGGATTCCGGGGTGGCGTCTTTCCCGAATTCCATGGCGTTCCGGATGGCTTCCAGAATGTGCTCCAGCCTACCGAGGTCTCTGACTTGTTCTCTCATAGATTAAGTATTTGTCAATATCTGCGGTCTTGGCGGCAAAGGGAAGCAGTGTGCCATTCGTGACGAGATCCACCTCCTTCTTGATTTTATTCTGAAGGGATTCACTGATTCTGACGTGATCCATCAGGCTGATATTGGCTGACGGTGTGAAATCCACAAGCAGGTCAACATCGCTCCCTGGATGCTCTTCACACCTTGAATACGATCCGAACAACCATGCTTTGTCGACAGGCTGGGTGGAGAAGAAATCCTGTATTTCCTTGATGATATCCATCCTGTTACGGTCCAATCTGCTGATGTGCTTTTCTACTGCACTTTTCACGTTTCTGCGTGACGCGTAACGGAGAAGCGTGCTTTTGTTGACCGGATAGACTTCGAATGCTTTCTGAAAGTATTTTTGGAGCTCCGGCTCCGGGGTGAGCCCTTCTGCAATGGCATCGACAAGATTTTTCTCCAAGGACGGAGTGAAGCAACCTTCTTGTTTGACAATGGGTGCTTCAGTGATCATCTGACGGATTATGATGACTCCGTCCAGGACATCAATAATGTCTTTTGCTTGATTGTATTCCGCCACCCTCGGAAAACCGTTCTTTAATGCGGCGCAAACAGCCTTTATGTCGTTTTTGTTGGCCTCTACGAACAGATTGCTCCTGCAAAGTCTTACACAATGATTGATCCCGGGACAATGCTCAATCAAGTACCGGCTGACTTCTATCATCCAAGGAGTAACAATCTCTTTGTATTCGGGTCTTGCGCCAACAATATACATTCCATACCCGATGGCTTGTAGCCTGCCCTTTTGCACAAGAGACCTTATCCTGGAATAAACTGTTTGGGCCGGACAATCAGACATGACATTGAAGAAATCCGCTGTCGTGAGAGCTGATTTCGTGGCGAGCAGTTGCTCAATCTCCTCGATATGAAGTCCTTTGGCCATTTTGTACAAAGTTTTCTCCTTCACAAATGTATGAAATAAAACGGCAAATACAAATAGTAATTGCCGTCTTATTGTGGCTCTGCTGGTTTATTACATGCCCAATGATCATTCTGATGGTACACTATGGAACAATCCATTTAAACGCACTGGAACTTCAAATAATGATTTAGTCTCTTGAGAAGTCGAAGTAAGTAACAATAGTCCTCAGCCCAGTAATTGCCAAGGATCCGAAATTTAAGGAATTGAGCGATTCTGGAAACTGATGGAGAGAGTAATATCGCGCAGGGATCCCTCTATGATAATGGCATCATAGTTACTGCATGACGATGGTCTTATATGCCAAATGAGAGCTGGTATAGCAAGATCGGCGGCATACTTCCAAGGCTTTTCCGTACGGGACATGACCGAGAATGGCCTGTGTCGTTCCGCGAGCAATACGGAGAAAATAATTATCTTTACATAAGATCATGTGTGTCCGGTAAAAGTTCCGGACGGTTTATATAAAGTTTAACAATTAAAACAAAGTTGGTTCGGTAGAACCATCAAGTTCATTGACAATATTGCAGTTAGGTTTTCCAAAGAGGTCTCTCAGAGGCGTTGTATCTGTAAGTGAGATACTTACAATCTGCAGCATCTCGTAGATTGACCTGTCGACGCCCAGTTTCTTCTGTACAATGGCCATCAGGCAATAGGTTATGATGGCGGCGTATATCTGGATGCGGACGGCGTTTTCGGAGTTACCCCAGAACTTTTTTATCTT
>JAZQNM010000051.1:0-25026 GCA_045627305.1 Lachnospiraceae bacterium | reverse complement strand
CCCCATGTACCACACAACCTCCGTCCCCCTATACCACACCACACCCCAAGATATCAAAACAAAACCCAGGAGGTAGAAAACATATGGAGAACAAATTCTGTAAGAAACCCTTGTATGAGTGTTCGCGAGAACTGTCTATGGTAGCAATGGGGAAGCTGCCGGCAGAGACGGTTATCATCAATGCGAAACTCGTCAATGTATGTACACATGAGATTCAGGAGGGCATCAGCGTAGCAATTCACAGCGGCCGCATCGCTCTTGTCGGTGATGCTTCTCACTGTATCGGTGAAGGTACCCGCGTAATCGATGCCGAGGGACAGTATATCGCACCCGGTCTTTTGGACGGACATATGCATATCGAGTCCTCGATGCTCAGCGTTGGTGAATATGCGAAGACCGTTATCCCGCATGGTACCGTAGGTATCTATTATGACCCGCATGAAATCTGTAATGTTCTGGGAATTCCCGGAGTTGATTTGATGGTCGAGGATGGCAAGCGTACCCCTCTTAAGGCAATGCTTACGATTCCTTCCTGTGTTCCGGCGGTTCCCGGTTTTGAAGATTCCGGTTCATCCATCACTAGCGAAGATGTTGCTAAGGCAATGGAAAGAGACGAGGTTGTCGGTCTTGGCGAGATGATGAATTTCCCGGGAATTATCAATTCTGTTGAGGAAACTCACAAGATTACCGGCAACACGCTTCGTGCCGATAAAGTTGTAACGGGGCATTTTTCCGTACCGGAAACCGGTCCCATGTTAAATGCGTATGTTGCTGCAGGTATCCGCTGCTGTCACGAGTCTACGCGTGCAGAGGATATTCTTGCGAAGATGCGTCTCGGTATGTACGGTCAGCTTCGTATGGGTTCTGCTTGGCATGACCTTCCGGTTGTCAGCAAGGCAATTACCGAACATTCCGTAGATACCCGTTTTGCAAATCTCGTTTCCGATGATGCACATCCCTTCACATTGAAGAAGGAAGGTCATCTTGATTACATCATCCGTATCGCCATCAGTTGCGGCATCGATCCGATTACGGCAATCCAGATGGCTACCATCAATACCGCAACCTGCTTCAGAATGGAGCAGGAACTTGGTTCCATCACTCCGGGCAAATGTGCGGATATTATCTTCGTTAAGGATCTTCGTGAATTCCGCGTATCCCGTGTCTTGATTGACGGCGATGAAGTTGCAAAGGACGGTAATATGCTCGTAACATGGGAATCCTACAAGTATCCTGAATTTGCATTGAATACGATGCATGTCGGCGAGAAGATTACACCGGAGACCTTCAAAGTTCCGACGACGAAGCAGGGTAAGGCTAAGATAAATGTTATCGAGATTATTCCTGCTAAGGTTAATGATATCGGAACAACAGCGGAAATTCCTGTTGTAAACGGCTATCTCGAGTCCGATGTATCACAGGGCGTTTTAAAGACCTTCGTATTTGAGCGTCATCATGAAACCGGAAAGCACGGTGTTGGATTTGTCAAAGGTTTCAACATCAAGTGTGGTGCGATGGCTTCTACGGTTGCTCATGACGCACATAACCTTCTCGTTGTCGGTACCAATGATGAGGATATGGCTCTTGCTGCCAACACCCTTATCGAGTGCGGTGGCGGTCTCTGCGTTGTGCAGAACGGCAAGGTGCTCGGTCGCGTAGAACTTCCGCTTGCAGGACTTATGAATCCGCTTCCGAATGAGGAAATGGCGGCACGTGTTGAGAAACTGAACGAAGCTTGGATTTCCATTGGTTGCGATATCGTATCGCCGTTCATGACAATGGCACTGATTCCGCTTGCATGTATTCCGGACCTTCGTCTGACTGACCGTGGATTGGTAGATTGCAATAAGTTCTGTTTCGTACCGCTTGAGATTGAATAAGTACTTCGAGAGTACATATTCCTAATTTGGGAATATAGTTTTATGGGTTCCGTTGCATTTTGTGACGGAACCTTTTTTATATCATAGGAAATTGCGTCGCATTTCCTATGATATAAAAAACGCTTCGCTAAAGAGGTACACGCCTGTGCGTCGCAGAGCATATCGCAAGCAATAAGCTTTGTTCTAACAGGAAGGTGTGGAACTATAATTGTTACAAAAATGTAAGAAGTTTGTAACAATTATTCTACAATAGTAGAAACATTGAAAATAAGATTTTTTTGATGAAAATATTGCAACTTTCCGAGAGAAAGTTAACTTGACCGAAATGTAATGTAAGAACTATAATTAAGGTGTTTCCAAGAGAATGAAGGTATATAGGTGGAGGGAATGTTATGAGTGAAGCGAATGACAATAAGGTTAACGAAGAAGCGGTTGCTGATGCCGAGGGTGAAATGAAAGAGAATTTGAGTGCGCAGGCGGAGACGATAAGCACGCAGGGACCTGAGAGTAAGCCGGAGGAGGTAAACCTTACCTGCACCGGTTGGGTACAGGGATTTTTGACACAGTCAGCAAGTGAGCAGAACTCCACAGAGCCGATACCCGTAGGGGAAACGGTTACGGAACAGCCCAAGGTGGAGAAACGCTATGGCAGAAAACTCTGCCTGATTCTTTTGGCATTTTTCGTTGCCTTCGGTGGAGTCTTTGGATACCTTCGTTTTTTGAAGCCGGCATTGGATTACCGCAAGGCAGACCGGCTGATGGACAAGGAAGATTACGACGGCGCGATTGCATTGTATCAGGATATGGTGGATTATAAGGATTCTGCTGACAAGTTGACTAAATGCTTGGAATTGCAGGCAAAACAGAATCAGTTGATTTCAAAGGAGAAGCAACTGCAGGAATCGTATGACAAGGCTATTAAGAAAATGGCGGACAGTGAATATGCTACAGCGATTAACCTGTTGTTGAAACTGGGAGAATATAGTGATTCTGTAGAAAAGGTTGAGGAATGCCGGCAATTGCTTTATCAGGACGCTTTGAATGCAGTGACCAAAGCGGATTATGACAATGCGATACTATGGTTTGAAGGACTAGGTGATTATAAAGATGCTTTGAATCAGTATAACGAGGCAAGATACCAAAAGGCTGTAGAATGTTTGGAACAGGAGTTGTATGAAGAGGCGGGTATTCTATTTACTCAACTTGCGACATTGAATTATAAAGACTCCGAGGAAATGCAGAAGGAAGCAGAATACCTTCTGGTTATGAAATATATTGAAGCAGAAGATTGGAGCAGTGCCTGTGCATACATGAGTTGGATGGATGTAGAAGGCTATAAAAATTTGAGTGAATTATACGAACAGGCTAAGATCAATGAGGCTTTTTCGAATATGGAAAGTCGTGACAATTATTGTGTGTACAATGTTTATCTATCTGTAAAACACCAAGGAGAATTCGATGCAACCCCTAAAGTGGAAAAGGAACTGGATGCGCGTGCAGGTGAGATTGTAAAGGAAATATTGAAGAATGGAAGTCTGGCGGATGTTCCGGTAGCTTATCTTCTGTTTGATTTTGACATGAGTTTTATTCCCAAGGAGGACCGTTACCAACTTGGAATCAGTCTGATACAAGAGTGTACAGAAGAAGACGGTTGGGGGAATCCATGTCTAATAGAGGCTCAAAATCTGTTTCGCGGACTGGGAAACTATAAAGAGGCAAAGAAATATTATGAATATATCAAGGGAATTTGGCTATGGGACGAATATGACTACTCTTGTATTGGTGCCTCAAGATTTAACGAGTTTGTGGATATTCAGAAGGCGGATGAAGCAGTACAAACATTTCAGGCACTCGGTAATTTCCTAAATTCGGAAGAGTGGCTGTGGAAAGTGACTTTTCATGAGGCATACTACTACAGAGAATATGGTTCTTATTTGGACAGTTATGATAAGGCGATTTCCTTATTTGAAAAACTTCCTTTGGAATATAGGGATAACGATGACGGACTTACTGCGGAAGAGGAAGTTAAGGAAACCAAATACGAAAAGGCAATGTATCTCGTGGATAAAGGACGTTACGATGATGCACTTGCAATTCTCTATGAAATCAGAGATTATTCAAATATGGAGGAACGGATTTCACAGGTGCAGTTCATCAAAGCACAGTCTCTTGCTGATAGCGGCAAATACGATGCTGCAATTAAGTGCCTGGAGACCATTGAACAGACCGAGAATTTTCGCAATATCTCGGAACTGATTGATTACTACGGTAAATTGAGAGACGGTGCTGCCGTGACAGATGCGGATAATCCTTACAAGATTTCCTATCACAATGAGATAGCCACAATTGTTTCCGCAAATCCGGGAGACATCGTTTCATACGGTTTTTACTTCGGTGAAACGGAATGGATTCTTATGGAGAAGCAGGATGGAAAGGCTCTTCTTCTTATGAAGAACACAATGACAGATAGAGTATCTCGAGACTTCTGCTATCCATACGATTGGGAGGATTCGGTAGCACGAAAATATTTGAATGGAGCGTTTCTGTATGCTGCTTTTACAAAAGAAGAAAAAGCAGGAATTCTTGAGACTGAACTGAAGAATATAATCTATTCCAGTCAGACTCAATTAGAGAATACGATAGATGGTGTATTTTTGTTGTCTGTTGATGAAATAAACAGACATAAGGATAATAATATAGCATTTTCATGTGGTAATGAATACTGTCTTTGGATGACAAGAGACGGTGACGGGGCTGAAAATGATTTTGCTCCGGATTTCAATGGCGTGACATCTGATTATTATCTTCGTCCGGCCATGTGGGTTGACATATCGGGACAGTAATATAGGGATGTTTTTTCGATATAGGGAACAAATAGACACGGGTATTAGGATAAATTTATTGCATTTTCACGTGATAATGAATATGTTTGTCTTTGGATGACAAAAGACGGCTTATGTCATAAAGAAAGGGAGAGAAATATGATGTCAAAAAAGTTTTTTAGCACACTTATGGAAGTTTCCTTGCTGATACTGTCTGTGTGCTTTTTAATGGGATGTAACAAATCCGCAAATAAAGCAAATCCTACACCGACGATAACAGTGACACCGACGAAAGAGGCTACGGTGACACCGACGGCGACACCGACACCCACACCGGAGCCGGTGGCAGAACCGACTCCTGAAGAGGGCGGATTAACAATGACGTTGGAGGTGTTCCCGAGAATCGACGGTGCTACCGCACTTGCACCATTCTATGAGGCGGTTGCTGCTAAAATCCTTGGCATGCCCGTGGAGGATGCCCGTATGTTTGTGCAGTGTAACACTACCGGAGAAGCATATCAGAATCTGATTGACGGAAAAGTCGATATGATTTTCTGTGCCCTTCCGTCCGAGGATCAGATTGCGGCTGCAACTGAGGCGGGTGTAGAATTTTCCTATCAAACGATTCTGAACGGTGGATTTGTGTTCTTCGTGAATAAGGACAATCCCGTGGATTCGCTGACGGTAGAGCAGTTGCAGGGTATTTACAGTGGAAAGATTACCAACTGGAAGGAAGTTGGCGGCGATGACGTTCCGATTGTTGCATATCAGAGAAATGAAGGCTCCGGAAGTCAGACCGGATTATATCGTTATGTCCTTCCCAAGGAAAAGGTGGCGGAAGCACCCATGGAGCATTATGTGGATGATATGATGGGGGCTGTTAATGTAGTGTCTGCCTATGATAACGGAGCAGGTGCCATCTGCTATTCTTACTACTACTATGTTGCCAATATGTACAACAAAGACCAGATTAAATTGATTGGTGTGAACGGGGTCATTCCCAGTTTTGAGACGATAGCGGAGGGACAGTATCCTTTTCTGAATTTTTCTCAGGTGATTATCAGAAGTGACACACCGAAGGATAGCAATGTATATAAAATTATTGACTGGATTCTGGAAGGCAACGGAGATGGCATAGCCGAAGAACTTGGGTATGTACCGAACCATATAAAGCAGGATTAAAGATATCGGGAGCGATTGAACAGGGGGACTGAAGAATGCGTCAGAAATCAGACACATGCCTTTTAATCATGTTGTTCAGCATTGTCATGCTTCTTTTGACAGCATGTGACAACAATGAGAAACACAACAATCAAAACAAGGTAACGGAGATGGTTTCACCTTCCGCTACCGTAAAAATAACCGAAGAACCGACAGGTGAAGTGACAGTTACTCCTTTGCCTGATGACAGTACCAATCCGGGATATCCGACACCTGATTTGCACGCGGATGTATTAAAAGAATGGACGGATTGTCCGACACGCGGTACACAGAAACCGACCGAAAAAGGGCTAATTTATCAAAAATACGGGATTGAACGGGTTAATCCTTTGGAAGTCACAACGATTAGGAAGAAACGGTACAATCTTCCGGAGGGCCTTTCTGATTTGTTCCCTGATTATACGATAAATGAATACGATCAGATATCAGGGCTTAAAGATAAGAAACTGGAAAATGCAATCAATCAGCGTATTCAAGATGTTTTTCAGGCATTAACTGATAAAAACTTTTATCCGAAACAGCGCGGTATCGTGGAACTGATGCGGGATCCCTCAGTGTTTCCTTATGTTTCATGCAGAGTTGTCTACAATTCCAATAATCTGCTCAGTGTTGATTGCGGATATGTATTGTGTCGTTACACGGAATACGATGAGTTTGGTCTTTGCTGTGAAGAAATCCGTTATTATGATTATCCGCTTAACTTCAATTTGGAAACCGGAGAAGAATTGTGCCTTGCGGATTTTGTACCGGAGGGCGAGGAGTATCTGCAAAAGTATGATACGGAACTGTATCAACATTATGTGACGAGCCGGTTTGAAGAGTATGAATGGTACGGAGAATATCGGGACTTTTATTACAATGAAGAGGAGGAATTTGATTCAGAAGAAAGAACACCGTTCTCCGGAATTGCTGCCAATCAAAAATTTTTAATAGAGGGTCCTTCAGATGTACGTTTATTGTTTGATTCCGATACACCCGGGACAGAGGGATTTCATGATGTGTTTATATTTTCAGATAATGCCGATATTCCATTTTGCAGTAAAACAATAACCGATTATACGGACATCTATGATACGAAAGAATATGCATATGATAGTAATCCCTATATAGGATTTGAATATGATGATGCCTATTATCCTTACTTAAATCCTTCATATGATTATTCTAAAGCAATTCAGGTTATGGGGAATAATGGAGAAGAATTCACTGCTATAGTAGATTATCCCGAGATTCCGTTTCAGAGCCTGTCATATGAGCAGTTCGCAGATTTATGCAAGAATGACTTATGCCCATATGGTTTTGATGCTGTGACATTGTGGAGAGTTGAATTGCTGCCAAACGATTATATGCAAATCGGAGTAGATCTTGTACGATTCAAAGACGATGCACTTCGTGACGGAAAGCTTGAGAATGAAGAGGTTTCACGAATCTGGGGATATATCATTATAAAAGACGGTCATGTGGTGAGTCCGGACGAATTCTTTACGGATGGAACCGATTTCCGTTCCTATTTGATAAATACTATTTTGCAGAACGGGCAGGTAGAGTTTACGGTGGAAGAGGCCGAAGCAATTGCAGATTTTTTCCAACCGATGGTGATAGGAATAGCAAAACCGGGTTATTCATATAATGCTATGCTGGAATATGATTCTTGGGACGGAGAGCTTGCGGATTTGGCGATGAAAGTTCTGGGATATGAATTGGCTGACAAGTTGGAACGCTGCTATTATTCTTGCGAGTTGTTGTCTTTTCAATGTCCGCCGATGGATGTCTGCATATATGAAGGATTCACGGGGTGAATCGAAGCAATCCGTTTGGGTGGTAACGAGTGGCAAAAAGGACCGTTATGGCGATTAACCTTCCTGTGCGGACGCTTCGCCTTTTCGTTCCTTCAAAAATGCTTCTAACGCTTTCTTTCCGACTTCCGTTACCGGCTTAATCCATTTGGCGGAATAAAAGTGACACTGCATCAGGACGTAACGAATCGGTTCATCAATATAACAGCATAGAAATACGACCCAGTAAGGTGCATGAAAATAAAACGCTGCCAGAAGCATGCACGGAATCACCATCGCATACTGGAAGGAAATCTCCAGCACAGTTCCGAATATTGTATCACCGGAAACACGGTAGGTGTCGTTCTGCATCCAGTTTCCCATACGGAACACAGCGGCAATGAAATAAATCAAAAGAAGGTTTACACCGGCCGCGTAGGACTGACCTGAGAGACTCATCGTAGTAAGAATTGGGCGGCGCAGGGCAAAGAGAATGATTTCCACTGTAGCAATGACACCACTGCACAGATATATAAGGCGCTTCGCCCGCTCGAAAGCAACACGCGGCTGTCCTTCTCCAACACAGGTGCCGACGAGAATAGAGGAAGCATTTGAGAAGCCTGCGAAGAAACCGATAATCAGACCTTCGATGATTCGGAATACACTGACTGCATTGATGATGTGCTCCGGCTGACGACCAAGGGTAATATTGATAATCATAAAGCCAATTCCGACAAGAAGTTCGTTACAGATAATCGGAAAGCATTTGTGCAAATAATTTCGGATGGAAGCCCGGCTCCAGGCAAAATGTTTTCGGATACGAAACAGAAGCCGATAGCGAATGGCAGCAGAAAGAATGATAATAACAAGTACATTCATCATACCAGCCGCAACGGTAGCCATTGCAGCACCTTTAATCCCAAAGGCCGGTGCACCAAGGTGACCACCAATCAGAACCCAGTTCAGAAATATGTTCGTCGAAACGGACACGATGGAAGCAATGAGCGGAATGGTGGCATGCCCGGTCGTACGAAGCAAAATACTCATGCCCATGGAGATAACCTGGAAGATATAAGCATAGCCTACAATGTGAAGATACTGCACGCCGATGGCCTGGTGTCCTGCCTTATTCGTATAGAGCTTCATAATCATCTCGGGACAGAAGATAGCCATCGCACCGAATAGAAGCGCAACGGACAGAAGAAAGAACATCGTCATACCGTAGGAACGTTCCACGCCCTTTTCATCCTTGGCGCCGTAATACTGTGACATGAAAAGCATGCCGCCGCCAACGAATCCCCAATAGCAGGAGAACATCAGAGAGGAGTATTGTGCGCAAAGACCCAAAGCCCCAACGGTGTCTTCCCCGAGCGGCTTTACCATTATGGTATCGACCATACTTCCGGTGGTTGTGAGCAGGTTCTGCATCGCAACCGGGATGGCTATGGCACATAAACTTTTCAGAAACGGTCCCCAGGAGAAAACGGCATTTTTCTTCTTCATGGTTATTACGGATTCCTTTCGCAACCGACCGCGCCAAATGAAGGCGGATTTGCAGATGTTTATTGATTGAATTCCGAGTAATTATAGCATATCCTTTCCTGTTTTGAAATGGCAAAAGTGACATTTTCCGCCTTTGTCTTGGCACAGGGAGGAAAATGCAATATAATAGTTTTGATTCCGACAAGAGTGAGAGGGCTTATATGGTTTATACTATACTCGACAATATCATTCTGATGGCACTGACCATTGTGGGCATTTTTTTTACGGAATACCCGGTATGGCTTGTGATTCTTTGCGCCATGTGTCTGGTGTGGATTACCTACCAGTCGTTTGTGGAGGAGAAGAAATGGTGGATGATAGGATGTAAAGCTACTCTGTTTGCTGCCTTTTCGCTTGTATCGGGAATATGGATTGTATTTGTCGTATTTCTTTTGATACATGAAATGAAGCCTGCGTTGCGATTTCTTTTGAGCATGAGTTTCTTTATTATATCGTTTATGCTTTGGGAAAAAGGTTCGTCACCGGCGGACTGTATTCTCAGGGTACTGTTCCTGTTACTTCTGGATGCAGTCGTGTTCCTTATTTATGAGGTAATCGCACAATCCGAAAAGCGTAAACGTGAGAACGAAAAGCGCGTGGAGCAGGCAACCCTGAGCGAACTGCATGAGAAACAGCTCAATGAGCAGCTGATAAAGCAGAAGGTTGTCGATGAACGTAATGCGAGACTGACCGAACGGGAGAATATCAGTCGTAACATCCATAACAGTGTCGGGCATTCCATTACGGCGGCCATTATGACTTTGGATGCGGCAGATATGGTTTTTGAGGCTAAGCCGGACGAAGCACATAAACGGATGAACGACGCCAACGACCGGATGCGGGGAAGCCTGGAATCCATCCGAAGAGCGGTTCGTGTACTGGATGAGGATGACAAGCCGATTGCGGCTTCCGATGTCAAAGCCCAGTTTGCTTCCATCGTGAAGGAATTTGTGATGGATACGAGTATCCGGGTGGCACAGTATTATGAGGGAATTGCAGATGACATCCGTATTCCGAACGACCATGCAGTGTTCCTTACGGGGGCATTATCGGAGCTGATGACGAATGGTGTCAAGCACGGAAAAGCGGATGAATTCCTTGTTTTTTTGAACGGTGACAGCGCGCACATTCAGTTAAAGGTTTCGGATAACGGACGGAGTGATTTCGGAGGAGACAACAGAGATACGCTTCTTAGTCAGGGATTCGGCCTTCGAAAGATCACAAGCTATGTGGAGCAAAACGGCGGCAGGGTATCTTATGCAAATGAGAATGGTTTTCGAACCGTTTTGGAATTGCCGCTTTTAGGTGATAAAGAGCAGAAGTAAAAAGTTTCAATGGCATTTGTCATAGATTGAAGAGGTATGAAATGGGACAGTATCGGGTATTATTGGTAGACGACGAGAGCCTGCTTCTTGACAGTCTGGAGATTATTCTTTCCTACAGCGGTTACACGATTATCGGAAAGGCTTCGGACGGCAATGAGGCGTTGCAGTATCTGTCTGAAAAGGACGGGCAGTGCGACATTGCACTGGTCGACTTGAATATGGCAGGGATGGGCGGAATCGAATTGATCGGGATTATGAAGAAGCGTTACCCGACCATTAAAATTCTGGTGCTCACAACATTCTATGACGACACCTACATAACCGAAGCAATTACCGGAGGGGCGGACGGATACCTTCTGAAGGACAGCGGTAAGGAAGCGATTCTCGGTGCGGTGAACCAGATTCTGTGCGGTACGGCGGTGTTCGACCAAAAGGTCATGAACCGTATGATGGCGCTGATGGCAAGAAACGGCTCGGCGGACGCAGCGAAGAATCGGAACAATGAACAGGACTACGAATTGACGGAACGGGAGAAGGAAATCTGTTCCCTCTTAGTGGAAGGTCTTACGAATAAACAGATTGCTGACAGGCTTTATATCTCGGAAGGTACCGTAAAGAATTATATTTCGAATGTATACGATAAGTCGGGGATTCATGACCGCGTGAAACTGATTATCGAACTTTCAAAGCAATGACCGGAGTCATATGAAAAATGTGACTGCGGTCACTTTTTTTATAGCATAGGATTTACTATGATATAAAAAACGCTCCGCTAAGGAAGAGTTCAAGGAATGCATTATTTACGGAAATTGATTCAAAAGGAGAAATGAAGAGAAGTATATGAAGAGTAAGCTATCGGCAATGAAATTTATCCGAAACAACAAGAAGCAGGTTTGGATTATGCTAGTTGCGCTGTCCATGACTTTTATGACGATGTATGTTGTGAATTTTCTGCTGAGTTCAACGAAGGAAAGCTTCCAGACGTTGCTTTACGGGCAGACGAAGAATGTGGGGTATATGTCCCTCTCCATGGAGACACTGGGAGTGCAGCGGAGCGAATATTCGGATGAGGAAATAGATGCCGTTATGGAAGAAAAACGGCAGGAATTGATTGAAAAGATGGAGGCGTATGAAGGAATTGACCACGTCTATTTCGGTCAGACAATGTATGCGTCATACAATGCGCTTGTCGGAAATCTGACGTATGATTTTCCGCTTCTTTCGCCGGAAGAGATTCCCGGCTTTCTCAAACATATGAATGCGAAGCTCATTGACGGCAGGATGCCGGAAGGAGACGGGGAAATACTTGTTGACGAAAAGGTTTTTATGAATGAAAAACTGAAACTTGGCGGGTATTTCAATGAGAATACCTACGGCAAGGTTTTCAAAGTCGTTGGTATTTTACAATCGGATATATATGTCTGCACAGGGACCCCTTGCGGATTTGCGAATTCCGGCTGGCAGTTTACGGTGGAATGCAATGAGAAGACATCCGATTTGAAGAAAGTACTGGCGGATATCGGATATGAAACAAGCGAATACGATTCGATTTCAGATTACCCGGATTCCGTTCGAATGTACAAAGAAAACATTGCTAAGGAAGTGGACATCGGGATGACATCCATTGTATGCGTTGTTATGGTATTTTTGACACTCTCCATTCTGGTGGCCAATATCTCCTTTATGAGAAGCCGCGTGAATGAATACTGTCTGTATGCATCGATTGGGTATGGACGAAAGCAGATTTACGGTATGATGATTCGTGAGATTCTTTTGATGTTCGGAATTGCCATAGGTATTGGCATCCTTCTGTCCGGCGCCGGCGTTTGGCTGATTGCAGAGACGGCAATGAAGCAGCTCGGTCTGTCCTATCGGTACATAGATTCGAAGAAGTTTTTTGAAATCATTGCCTGTTATGTGGCTATTATAGGGCTTTTACAGATTCCGATGGCCTTAACCATACACCGAATCAAGACAGTTGATCTGATTGAAGAATCATAAGTGACAAGGAGAAAATGATATGTTTGATATTAGTAACGTAAGTATGATATATGATGCGGATTCCGATGATAAAATGTATGCTCTTTCGGGCTTTGATTTGAAACTTCCCGATACCGGTCTGGTAGGAATTGTTGGTCCCTCCGGAAGTGGTAAAAGTACACTTATGTACGTGATGTCAACTCTGAAGAAACCGACAGAGGGAAGCATTCTTTATGGAGGGAGAGAGATAACAAAGCTGAATGACCGAGAGCGTGAAGAGGTGCGCAGAAATGAGTTCGGATTTATCTTTCAGAAGCACTATCTTGTGCCGTATATGACGGCAAAGGATAACGTTATTGTTGCAGCAAACTGTGACCGTGATGTGGCAGCGAAGAAGGCAGAAGAATTCTTAACAGAATTGGGACTTGGCACAAGGGAGTTTTCGAAGAAACCGGCGAAGCTTTCCGGCGGACAGTGTCAGAGGATTGCGATTGCGAGAGCGATGATGAATAACCCGAAGGTGATATTTGCCGATGAACCGACGGCTTCCCTGGACCATGAGAATGCGTTTCACGTTATGAAGATTCTGAAGAAGTGTTCCGAGAGCAAGCTGGTTATTGTGGTAACGCATGACCGCTCGATATTGGGAGACGTTGACATGCTTGTGGAGATGTGGGACGGCAAATTAAGTAAAGTGGAGGCACGTAATGCGTAATCATCCGTTTTCGGCATTATATTATGTGAAGGAAAATCGTGGAAAAGTTGCCATCACGATTATTATGTTCTTTTTCGCTACGTTGATTTTTCTGGGCGGCAATTATATTGCATCGACAATTGATACGTTTGAACCGTATACGGAGTTTACCGATAAGCTGATTCTGATTGGCTATGAAAGCTCCGATACCGATGGAAAGGATTATGCGGAATTTCAGGAACTGGTTAAGGCGGATGACAATCTGAAGTGCCTTTACAGAACCGGAAGAGGAACGCCGTCTTTCTCCCATAAAAGCGTGCTTGGGATTACGATAGGAAACGGTTCCTTGGCATTTAATTCCGTTCAGGATATGGAGGAGGCTTTCCGGGTCCTCGGAATTCAGGGAGACCTTTCCGCCTGCAAAAACGGAAGCGTTGTCATGAGTGAGATGTATGCCAAGGCTATCGGGGTCGAACTCGGGCAGACTTTGGACAGGAGCTTTGAAAGCGCATTGGAGGGCAGCTATACGGTTGATGCACTTGTAGACGGAGACAGCTACGTATGTTTTTATGTGATTGAGGACAATGACAATCTTTCCAGAATGTACGTATACAGTGATACGATGGAAGGAAATGAACTGAGAGACTATATACAGAATCTGATGGGAGACCGTAAGGTCCATATGGCGAGAGATTTCCGATTGGATTTGGCGGAGGAGATGAACGTATTTCTCTATCTGTTCTATCTGACGATTGTACTTGTCGGCATTGTGCTTGCGGTGACCGTGAATTCGGTTGTGTCCGGACAGTATCTGAAGAGAACGTTCGAATTTGCCGTATATCGGGCAATCGGTAAAACAAAAGGGGAGATTCGCAGAAAGATTGCGGGTGAGATGGTTGTGATGGATTTACTTGGAATGGCAGCAGGCATTCTTACGTCCCTCTTATTTACCTATCTGATGAACGAACTGTACTATCGGAAGAACGGATTATATCTTCTGTATTGCTCAAAGCTTGGTGTAATCGGTATGGTTGTCTGCAATCTGATGATTCTTGTACCGATTATCATCAGCAAAGGAAGACGAATGAGCAAGGCCGACGTGACGGAGTTCTAAAGAATTATTGAGCCGCTTAGAAGAAGTGTCTCTTGTTTTTTCTGTTTGATAATGTTATAATAATTCTGTTAAGTTGGTCGGGCATCGTGGCCACGACCCATAGAGGAATTATATGATAGAATCAAATTGGAAAGGAGTAAGGTGAATCCGGGAACGGATTTGCCGGTAAGCATCATGAAGACACTGAAGACATTGCTTGTGCTTGCAATCATTGCAGCTGTTGTTATTGCAGCCCTTAGCGTGATTATGCCTAAGGTTGCGTTCAGTCAGAAGAAGGCTCTTTGGGACGGCTACAAGATTGAAGAGAAGCTTGTGGAAGAGGATGAAGACTATGTATGCCGCCTAAAGATTGGAAAGGGCACTTGGACATCTCTTGAGTATGATTTGGAGCAGACGAATGATTGGCTTCCGGAAGCATCCAATGAGTATTTTAAGACGGCACCAAACGGTAAGTTCACTGCCGATGAAATCAAAGGTTTCGTTAAAGAGTACTACAGAGTGACGAAGAAGAAGTGTCCGATTGAAGAGAAGGTTTTCACAGAGTATATGGCTGTCATGAAGGATGAGGAGAATGAGTATTACATCTACTATGAAGTTCATATGAGAGACAGGGAATGTGATTTGTTTGTGAAATAATACTGTTGCTGAATCCGGCCGCCGATAAAGCGGCCGGTTTTGCAGATATAACACCTTTAAGGAGAAGAAAGAATTATGAAGAAGAAAATGGCATTGAGTCTGATTGTCATTATGCTTGTATGCGCATTTGCAGCATGTGGCAAAAAGGGTAACCAGACACCTACGCCTACACCTGAACCCACGCCTACATCGGCGCCTACCGCGACACCCACACCCACCGAGGAGCCTACTCCGAGCCCGACACCGACCGCTCCTGTAGTATCTCTTCGTGATGTTTTTGCTGAGCATGGTATGAAGGTGGGAACCTGTCTTACCGTTAATATGATTAACAGTGAAAAGCAGAGTGCCCTTATCAAGGAACAGTTCAACAGTATTACAATGGAGAACGACATGAAACCCGACTATATCTTCAACAAAGAGAAGAGTATTGCTAAGGGTGATCTTGTTGTTGAGTTTAATCCGAATATGCTGAAAATGCTCGAATGGGCTAAGAATAACGGCATGGCAGTCCGTGGTCATACCCTTGTATGGTACAGCCAGACTCCCGCTTGGATTTTCTACGATAACTTCGATGAGAAGACGGGAAAGCTTGTCAGCCGTGATGTTATGATTAAACGTCTTGACAGCTATGTGAAGCAGTTGTTTGACCAGCTCAAGGAATCCGGATATGCGGATATCATCTATGCCTATGATGTAGTGAACGAAGCAATTCTTGATGACAGCACACTTCGTAAGGATATGAACAACTGGTATGCAACCATTGGTGATGATTTCATCAAACAGGCATTTATCGCAGCAAATAAGTATGCTCCCGATAATATCGCTCTGTTCTATAATGATTTCAATGAGCAGTTTAAGACCAAAGGTCTGCTTGAACTGATTGATACTTTGAAGGACGATCAGGGCAATTCTCTGATTGACGGTATCGGTTTCCAGGCGCATCTTTATACAGAGGATGATCTTACACTGTATTTTAAGAATATGGATGCAATTGCAGAAAAGGGACTTCAGATTCAGCTTACCGAGCTGGATGTATGTCTTGGTGCTTATCAGAAGACGCTTTCCGCAAGCGAGAAGAACCTTAAGACGCAGGGAAAGTACTATTACAACCTGATTAATGGTATTTTTGAAAGAGTGGATTCCGGTAAGGTTAAGATGGAGGCACTTACCTTCTGGGGATTCTCAGACGGCCTGTCCTGGAGAAGTTCACAGAGCCCGCTTCTTTATACGATGATGCTGAAACCCAAGTTTGCATTCTATGGTGCGGCACAGTTGAAAGAGTTCGCAGGATTTGACGAATAACAGTGAGATAATATGAGAAGATTCTGGCTTTTAACAATTGCATTATTCCTTATGTGGGCTGATTTATTCTATACCACGGACATAAAGTATCCGGAATACGAGTTTAATGAGATGTACGGACGTAAGACACAGATGTTCATTATGGATGAGGTTGTCGGAGACAACCTTCAGGTGGATTTGCTGTCGGATGTTCCCGCTCTTCTGATTCTGATTGTGCTTGTATGTATCGGCGGTCCAAACGTTAAGCCGGTTTACATTATTGAGGAGAACGGCAAGAGAATCCGTAAACCGCGGGGCAGGATGACCCGCTGCGGCAAGCGAAGTATTAAATATGATATAATCGTTGTTTTATGCGCTGTTCTTTCTCTTGAGGCGATTGCGCTGATACGTTTCCTTCCGTTTTATACAAGCGGCGTAGATACATACGGCGGAGAGTATTTTACCAGACTGGCGGACATATTTTTGCCTCTGTGTACCGTTTACTATGTGATGAGCGAGTGGATTCGCAGAACGTGTATTATGTCAACGGAGATGGAAACGCGTACTGCGGGACTGATGATGATGCTTTCGCTTTTTGCAGGTTTCTTTTCCCATTTTGCAGGGCTTTATCAGTTTCCGAAGATTCATTATATTTCTTGGCTTTTGGAAGGATTTATGATGGGAGCAGCCTTGTTTATGCTGTACATAAGCCTTCAGGAAAATGGCAGAAAGATTGAATGTCCCTTGGAATGATTCACGGGAATATGTAACGAATCCGTTTATATTACAACCCCGGAACGCCGGATGTGGCGCTCCGGGGTTCTTTTTGCAGTATGGGGAGCCTTAGGCATAAATGCCCTACAAAAGGTGCGCAGGGATTCGGAAAGGAATATTGTCAGCTGAAGCTGACCCGAATCCCGCGCCAAGACTCGCGAGCGAGTCTTGAAATCGCCGGAGCATTTGTTGTTTACCAAGATATTACAAATCATTGCAAGGATTGTTCCATTGATTTCATATTCGGAGAATGTTACGATATTCTTTAAGAATGGTTGATGAGAAGAGGGTGAAAGAAGAACCCCTCCCGGAAAGGAAAGCCTATGAAGATTTTATGGAGAATGGCAAAGGAGGCTTTGCGTTATAAGGCATTGTATGTGGTTGCAATTCTTTCCACATTTATGCTTACCGTAGTAAATCTGATTGCGCCGGATGTAATGCGTTCGATGACAAAGATTGTAGAAGAGGGGGTTGAAAAAGAGGACCTTAAGACAATCGGAAGGTTAACGATAGTTCTTGTAATTCTTTATATGAGCCGTATTCTGTTTCGATTCTGCAGTAATTATATGGCGCATAAGGCAGCGTGGTATCTCGTGGGGGATATGCGCCGGAATATCTACGATAAACTGGAGCATCTGGACCTTGGATTCTTCCACAATAAGCAGACCGGTGATTTGATGAGCCGTGTTACAAACGATTCCAGAGATTTGGAACTTCTGTACGCACACTGCATTCCGGATATGTTTACGAATCTTGTGACATTTGTCGGTGTTCTGGTCGTTCTTTTAAAGATTAATACGAGGCTGGCGCTTGTGACATGTGCGCCGCTTCCGCTCATATTCTTAGGGGGACTGATTTTTGTGAAGAAGATTCGCCCCTGCTTTAAGAAAGCACAGAAGAAGATGGGAGAACTGAATGCGAAGCTGCAGGACAATCTTTCCGGTATTCATGAAATCCAGTCCTTCGGTCAGGAGGAATACGAAACGGAGCAGGTGAATCAGGTCAATTTCGAGCAGGTTGACATCCAGCTCTATGCCTTGAAACTCAGCGCCTTCTTTCATCCGACAGTAGAGTTTATTTCAAGCATCGGAACAATTCTCGTTGTAAGTGTCGGCGGAGTTTTAGCATACAAATACGGTTTATCCGTTTCCGATATTGTCGCATTTCTTCTGTATCTCGGAATGTTTTATGCTCCGGTTTCCGGGCTGGCACAGCTTCTTGAGAACATTCAGCAATCGCTTGCAGGTGCAGAACGAATCATGATGATTCTGGATACGGAATCCAAGATTCAGGATGCACCGGATGCCGAGCCGATTGGTGAGGTAAAGGGTGCGATTGCATTTGAACATGTGAACTTCCGTTATCTGGAGGATGTACCTGTCCTTAAGGACATTACATTTTCCTGTAAGCCCGGTATGATGGTTGCGCTTGTCGGACCGACCGGTATCGGCAAGACGACGCTGACGCAGCTGATTTCGCGTTTCTACGACCCGACGGAGGGAACCGTAAGAATTGACGGCAAGGATATAAAAACCGTGACTGTGGAGTCATTACGGCGTAATATAAGCCCGGTACTGCAGGATACATTTCTGTTCAATGGTACCGTGGAGGCCAATATCGGCTATGCAAAGCCTGATGCAACACATGAGGAGATTGTAGAAGCTGCCAAGGCTGCCCGTATTCATGATGACATCATGGCAATGCCTGACGGGTATCAGACGCAGGTGGGTGAGCGCGGACTTCGTCTTTCGGGCGGTGAGAAACAGCGTGTAGCGATTGCAAGAGCAATTCTTAGAAAGTCGCCGATTATCATTCTTGATGAGGCCACGGCTTCCGTAGATGTGCAGACGGAACGCCGTATCCAGGAGGCTGTTGCGAATATTTCAGGGCAGAGTACCATAGTTGCGATTGCGCACCGGCTTTCCACAATCCGGAATGCAGATATGATTCTTGTGATTAATGACGGAACAATTGCGGAGCGCGGTACGCATGAGGAACTGATGGCCATGGGCGGCATCTATGCGAATCTGCAGCATATTCAGGAAAGTAACTGACGTAAGCGTTAGTATAGAATACTTGATGGCACAGAAAACAGGACCCAAATGGGTCTGTATATAAGGAGGTAGCTATGCTATATTATGTAAATCAGGCTTCAGCCTGTGATGGTGACGGCAGCAAGGAACGCCCTTTTAAGCGCATTGGGGACGCGGCGAGAATTGCCTTGCCGGGTGACGAGGTCGTTGTTGCAAAGGGTGTATACCGTGAATGGGTGAATCCTTTGCATGGTGGCACAAAGGAAGCAAGAATCGTCTATCGTTCCGAAGAGCCTCTGGGTGCGGTGATTACCGGCGCAGAGATTGTGAAAGGATGGAAACGTTACGGGAAGACGAAGAATGTCTGGACAGTCCGCATCGATAACGGCATATTCGGGGATTATAACCCTTATACGACCGAGGTTTACGGTGACTGGTATTTTGCTCCGGCTGTGCGCCATACGGGAGCTGTATATTTAAACGACCGCATGCTTTATGAGACAGAGAGCCTTGACGAGTGTATTGCCGGCGAGGTTTATACACCCTCCTGGGAACCGCAATACTCCGTATACAAATGGTACTGCGAACAGGATGGTAAGGATACTGTTTTGTATGCGAATTTTCAGGATGCAGACCCGAATGCGGAGAATGTTGAGATTAATGTCAGAAGGCGCTGCTTCTTCCCGGATAAGGTTGGCAGAAACTATGTAACCGTAAGCGGTTTCAATATTCAAAAGGCTGCAACAACATGGGCTCCTCCCGCTGCTTTTCAGGATGGTATGGTAGGACCTCATTGGAGCAAGGGATGGATTATCGAGGATTGTGAGATTTCCAACAGTAAGTGCTGTGGTATTTCCCTTGGCAAATACTATGACCCGGAGAACGACCATTATTTTACGACAACCCATATGAAGAGCCCGACACAGATGGAGCGTGACGCTGTATGCCGCGGTCAGTATCACGGCTGGCTGAAGGAGAGAATCGGCAGCCACATCGTCAGAAGATGCCACATCCATAACTGTGAACAGACCGGCATTGTTGGGCGTATGGGTGCTGTGTTCTCCGTTATTGAGGATAACCATATTCACCATATCAACAATATGCAGCAGCTTGGCGGTGCTGAAATTTCCGGAATTAAGCTTCATGCTGCTATTGACGTTACGATTCGCAGAAACCATATTCATCATTCCACGATGGGTATCTGGTGCGACTGGGAGGCACAGGGTACGCGTATTTCGCAGAATCTTCTCCATGACAACTATCGTCCGGACTTCTGCACATGGGCAGAGGGCGGTATGGGCAGCCAGGATATCTTTGTTGAGGTTGGTCACGGTCCGACACTGATTGACAATAATATTATGCTTTCCAAGGCTTCCCTAATGATTGCTACGGAAAGTGTGGCAATGGTTCACAATCTGATTCTGGGAGCTTTTCTGAATGTCGGCGGTGGTACGGGGGCCCGTTATACACCATATCATATCCGTCATCGGACCGAGGTTGCGGGCTTTATGACGATTCTTCACGGAGACGACCGGTTCTATAACAACATATTTGTTCAGAAGTGGCCGATTATTGTCGACGAGAAGACAGGCGAGAAGAGAGAGAAGGATTCTCTTGTCGGGACCTGGCAGTTTGATGAGTATCCGACCTATGAGGAGTGGATTCCGAACTTCGATCTTGACGTCGCGAGACCGGATATGGGCAAGCTTGCGCAGTGGCATGAGAAGGAGCATTTGCCTGTATGGGCGTCCGGAAATGCTTACCTCGGCGGCGCAAAACAGTGGAAGAAGGAGAAGAACTACTTCCTTGATGAACAGGCTGAGGTTTATGTTGAACTGGTTGAGCAGAACGGCGAGTACCGGCTTGATACGAACGTGTACGAACTGATGAAGGATTACACGGCGGGAATCATCGACAGCGATATTCTCGGAAAGGCCTTCCAGCCCGAGCAGCGGTTTGAGAGCCCGGACGGTTCCCTGATTCGATTCGACAGAGACTATTTCGGAGATGCGCGAGGCATTCGTACCGTTCCCGGTCCGTTTGTTTCCGCAGAGAGCCTGAAGAAGAAGGTCTGGTAGGATAACAGTATATAAAATTGAAAGATAACCCACTACCTTTAGGTGGTGGGTGAAGCTTTCACGAGGTGCGGGGTTCAATCTCCCACTGAGATAAATGCTCCGCGAGGATGCGCAGGAATTATTCTACATCTATTCGAGATCAAATGTACTCCGTTAAGGCCGATTGTCAGGATAGTATTATAAGGCGTGATATACAGGCATCGAAAGCGGTGTTTTCGGACGGATTCGAAGCGGGGAATGAAATCTTCATTACCGTCGAAAGCCGCAGCAAAGTACGGTATGCTTATGATGGAAGAGAGTCAGCATTCTACATTGGTAGAATACTGACTCTCTTGTTTTTTTATACCGTATCACGGTTTATTTTTCAAACAGTATAACGTTGAACGACAGAGGCTTTACGTGTGTCGTAATCACGCCGCCTGTTAAGGCAGCCTCCTTATTTTCAACAGGAACGAAAAGCTCGTCGTTTCCGTAACGGCTCTTGAGGTCGGGATCGTCCGTAGCAATCTCAAGATGTGTGCACCCGGTGTAACCGGCGAAGCCCTTTACATCAAGCTCGAGCGCGTAGTCATCATTTTCATTACGGTTAATGAGGAATACGGCAAGACGCTCGCTGTCCTTGTCCCATGCAGCGGCACAGTCAACGTAGTTGAGTCCTTCCTTACCGGTGTACTGAGAGGTGTCGTCAATTGCGTAACCCGGAATATCGAAGGTTTCACAGTCAACGCTAACCTGCATGGAGGTTCCCTTTGCGTAATTGAGCATGGACATAAATGCATAATGGGAAGCGGAGCGCCATACATGGTCATGGTTACTGGAACAAAGAGCACCGAGACCGCCGGTCATGCAGCCAATCTTGACGCGGTCTGCGTGACGGAGAAATGCCAGCTGAATGGATGCCATCGAAAGCATATGAATGCGGTCACCGCCGGGCCACTCACGGTCGGGCATATTGTCCGGGTCGTGAAGAATGTACTTGCGGTTCGGGTCGAAGCGATAATGGCTTCGGGTCATATTGTAACGTCCCCAGCCGGGATTCAGCGGGCTGTTCGGACGAATCATGCCGCCGTACTCGTCGAAGGAAATCATAACCTTCTTCGGGGAACGATGCTTGCTCGCAACGAAGTCAATCATTGCGATTTCCGTGTTGATAAAATCCTCGTAGTATTCCGCACCGCCGAGAAGGGAGAGGGTATCTCCGGGAGGTGCGCTGTGGTAATGGTGTACGGAAAGGTAATCCACGGCATCATAGCAGGTGTCGAGAACCTTCTCGTCCCATTCCGGAAAATGCTCCATAAACGGTGCGGAAGAACCGCACACGCCAACCTTGATGGAAGCGTCAATCCATTTCATGGCTTTGGCTGTTTCATTGACCATGACACCGTAGCCGAAGGGGTCCTTGTCCCAGGAACCGAGCTGCCAGGGACCGTCCATTTCATTTCCGAGGTACCAGGTCTTAACGCCGTAAGGCGCCTCGTGCCCGTTTTTACGCCGAAGGTCGGACCAGTAGGTACCGCCCTCATGATTCGTATATTCTACAAGATCCAAAGCATCCTGCGTGCGTCCGATTCCCATATTAATCGTATAAAGCGGAGTGGTTCCGACCTTCTCGGCCCACTGCAGGTACTCATCGTGTCCGACCTCATTGGTAATATACTGATACCATGCCTGATCAAGATGAACCTTTCTTTCGGATTTCGGTCCGATGGAATCCTTCCACTGCCAGGCAGATACAAAGTTTCCTCCGGGGAGACGTACTGCCGGGAGACCGGTCTGTTTCAATGCATTGATAAAGTCGGTACGGAAGCCCTGTTCATCCGCAGTGGGATGCTTCGGGTTGTACATCGTACCGTTGACCATAGTGCCGATCGGCTCAAGAAAAGCCGAGAAAAGCTCGGGAGAGATGTCCCCAATCTCAAACCCGGGATGCACCGTGACGGTAGCTGTTTTAGCCATAGTAAACCTCCTGATACATATACATTTTTATTCTTTCCGGTAATTCAATACGAAAACCTTATTGTATGGAATGCCGGGCAGATAGCGATTAATTCATAGCGGCTTTCTTCTCTTCTTTATCACCGGTTGAAATCTTTTTAATCCATTTGCCGCTTCTTAAACGGAATACACACCATACGGATTTGATAATCTGGTCGGACTTGAGGCATACGTAAATCCAAAACGGTGACCAATGAAGAACGAAGCCTGCAACTGCGCCAAGCGGAAGAGCAATTGCCCAGAGAAATACATTATCCATGAGCATAAGCATCTTCGTATCGCCGCCACCTCGAAGAACACCCTTGGTCATAATACTGTTTGTAGCCTGGAATATGATAATCAAACTGATTGCGTCCATCAGGTGACCGGCAATAGTCTTGTCTGCTGCGGTAACGCTGTAACCGCTGATGATGAGCGGGCTGAAACCGAAGATAAATCCTGCGGATATGGTTCCGAGCGCAAGACCGAGTCCGAGGAACATCCAGCCCTGCTTCATTGTACGCTCACGGTCACCCGTGCCGAGCGTCTGTCCGGTTACGATGGCACCTGCCTGACATACGCCCTGAATGCCGACCGTGCTGAGCTGCTGCGTAACCGATGTAATGGAATTCGCTGCGCCGAACCCGAGCTTGCCGATAATCTGCGCGAAGGTATTGTTTCCGAATGCCAGAAGACCGTCGCTGATTAATACCGGGATACAGATACGGATATATTCCTTCAGAAGAGACTTGCAGGACATAAACAGATGCCTGATACGGAACTGCATCTTTTTATCAACAACGAACAGATATACAAGAATGCATACCGCCTCAAAAATACGGGCAATCAGCGTTCCGAGCGCAGCGCCTTCGACCTCCATACGGGGCGCGCCCCATTTGCCGAAGATAAGCATATAGTTCGCAATCAGGTTTACGAAAAATGCGCCAATACTTACGAACAAAGGATACAATGCCTGACCGACGCTTCTTAAAACAATCGTGGTTACCAAAGAGGAACCGAGGAAGAAGTAGGTCGGAATCGAGTAACGGAGATATCCGACACCCCTTGCGAGAATGTCATCCTTCTGCGGGTCCTTGGCACTGATGTAGGTACCCATAATCTGCGGAGCAAAGAACAAGGTAAGCAGGGCAAATATCAAAGCAAGTCCCATTGCAAGGCGAAGCATCAAAGAAACAGTCTGCTTTAAGGCTTTGTCCGGGTCACTGTCGTCCGCCGCAATCGTATCCTTGGTATGCTGCTTCATGCCCCAGTAACGCGATACAAGTACGGAAGCACCCATGCCGAGTCCCATACAGAGAATATGGTAGATGCTGATGAAGGAGTTGGCAAATGCAGCGGCGGATACGGAATTGCTGCTGGCGATTTTGGACGCTTCCGTGCCAAGCTCTGCTGTCAACTCGTCACCGATACGACCAAGCATAATCGTATCGAGCATGTTTACGCCTACCGTGATTAAACTCTGTAATGCAATCGGCAGCGCAAGAACGATTACTTTTTTGTAAAAATTGGAATCTTTCTGGAATAACTTCATAATACACATCCTAACCGAATAAAGTTTTCATGTATTAATCCCCAAAGCCTCGTTTCTAAAAGCCATTAACACAAAATACGCAAAAATTATAGCATTTTCCCGAGTAAAAGACAACAAAAAACAGGCGAATTATTTGAAAATGGAATGTAGTTTCTTATAATTTTGAAAGAATTGCGTTCGATTTTTTATAGTATAGTCTATAGGTGATGAATTGCAATCCGAGATTCCCGTTTGTAACGCGAGAATCCCGTTTTGCAAATGAAGCGCACATTTTGCAACCAGAAATCCCGTTTTGTAAATGAAAGTCCCCTTTTGTAACCGACTTTCCATAGTTTACTAACTTTT
>JAZQNM010000050.1:0-8623 GCA_045627305.1 Lachnospiraceae bacterium | reverse complement strand
TGGTGCTACAGGATGTTTCCATTCCTTTGTTGGCTTTAAGGAAGATAGTAATGTGGGTGTTGTAATGTTGGAAAACCATCATGGAATAAATGAGTACAATATTGATGAAATAGGTAAGAAAATATTGACTATGATATAATTCTTATCCTGGGATTTATGAAAAAAGAATTGTTTACTAACGAAATGAAAACATCACTTGGTAATGCTATACGATTCTATGGTGTTAACTTCTATTTAATATATTAATATTCTAGAATATATAAATGATGGAAGCAGGTTTTAGAGAATATTCTGAAAATGATAATAGCCCGTTAACTTGAAATTTTTTCGAATCATTACACACATTAACGCACTAAAGTTATGGGTGCAATTTACGATCCCTGATAGACAGAATTATCGGGATTATACCAACTAAATATGGTCAAAAAGCAGATCTTTAGAAGCCCTAAGGATCTGTTTTTCTTTTGAGAAAGTAAATAATCCGGCCTGGCGAAGCGGCCGAAAGAGAACAGGGGAAGGTCTGCCCTGTTCTTAGCAAGCATTGACTCTGAGTACCCAAAGTCGCTTGTTAGGGAGACCCTAAGACCCCGGACCAGATGAAAGGAGGGATTCGCATGGTGAAAAGGAACAGAGAGAACTTTATCGCAATTCATTTGAATGATCAGGAATTGCAGGAATTGAATGAGAAGGTTGCGCTCACAAACATGAGTCGTGAGGAATACCTTCGAATGATTATCAAGGGCTGTCAGCCGGTGGCAAAACCGGATATCGAATATAAGGAGGTTTTGAAGCAGCTTCGCTTTAAGTTTCATTGTTCTATACCTGTGTAATTCCACAGTCTCCTTATACTTCAAGACTCGCTCGCGAGTCTTGAATAATAAAAGTAAGTTCTGGTATTTTGCCGAAGGAAGAGATTATGAAAAAATAGGTTTGCTATTCTCAACTTGCGGTCAATCGCCCAGGAAGTCCAGGAAGAGCGGGAAAGGGATTTATATGAGGAATAGGATATGGAGCGTGGTGTTGATACTGATTGCTGCGAAAATTATGCGTTATGGCGAGGAAGCCACTCTTTTGTCCATAACTTCATTATGTATGGTTTTGATGGTGGATTAATACAACCATATCTCTTACGCACAAAAAACAGGCGTGGAAAAAATGAAAACTCATTTTTCCACGCCCGTTTACTTTTGGGACAGATACAAAGTGGCGGGAATTTTGTGGAAAAAACTAACAAGAATGCAAGAAAAATAAGGATAATCTTTCCCTTTTTCCTGTTTTGTGGTAATGTATCATTAGGTAAGAGTTTGTTTTTGAGACTTTTATAGGAAATTTGCAACGACATATCATGGTTTTGTGTCGCGAGTGATAGATTTTGGAGGTTTTTGAAATGATTGTTGTATTAAAACCGCAAATTGATACGGAAAAGGAAACACAACTGATAGATTGGTTTAAAAGCATGGGGCTCGGAGTTCACGTTTCGGACGGCCAGTTCCAAACCGTTCTTGGATTAATCGGTGATACGAGTCATGTGGACACGGAGCTCGTTGCAAGTCTTGATATTGTTGACTCCGTAAAGAGAGTATCGGAAACCTTTAAGTGCGCAAACCGGAAATTCCATCCCGAGGATACCGTGATTTCGGTCGGAGATGTGAAGATAGGCGGTGGGAATTTCTGTATCATTGCCGGTCCCTGCTCGGTTGAATCAGAAGAGCAGATTGTAGGAATTGCTAGGGATGTGAAGGCAGCGGGCGCGCATATGCTTCGCGGAGGCGCCTTTAAGCCGAGAACCTCTCCGTATGATTTTCAGGGATTGAAGGCAGAGGGGATTGACCTTCTTAAGATTGCTAAGAAGGAAACCGGCCTTCCGATTGTTACGGAAATTATGAATCCGTCCGACTTAGAGCTGTTCGAGGACGTTGACGTACTCCAGATCGGAGCGAGAAATACGCAGAATTTCGACCTTCTTCGTGAGGTTGGACATACGAAAAAGCCTATTTTGCTGAAGAGAGGAATTGCAGGAACGTTAAAGGAGCTTCTGATGAGCGCAGAGTACATTATGTCAAGCGGTAACGAGAATGTAATTCTCTGCGAACGGGGAATTCGTTCCTACAGCGATTATTTGAGAAATACACTTGACCTTGCAGCGGTACCGATGCTGCATGAGCTGTCTCATTTGCCTGTAATTGTTGACCCGAGCCATGCAACCGGACTCGCGAGAATGGTACCGCCCATGGCACTTGCCGCAACCGCGAGCGGCTGCGACGGTCTGATGATAGAGGTTCATAACAATCCTCCGAGAGCGCTTTGCGATGGTGCACAGTCTATCCGTCCGGAGGAGTTTGCCGAGCTCGCTAAGAAAGTCTATGCGGTACGGGAGATTACCCGCTAAGGTCTGAAAGGTTACATACACCGATTTGTGTTTGGAGCGAATCAGAATAGGAAAATGGTAGTTGTATTTTCCTTTTTCGATAGATTAGTTGTGTTTTGGAGGCTTTTATGAAGATAGGTATTGTTGGACTTGGCTTAATCGGAGGCTCCTTTGCGAAGGCCTACAGTCAGGCAGGGCATACCGTTGCTGCTTTTGATACGGATGAAATGATGCTGCAGTTTGCAAGAATGAGCGGTGCAGTGCAGGAAACGCTTACCAAAGAGGTGGTTCCCGAGTGTGATCTGATTCTGATTTGCACTTATCCGGAAGCTACAATACGGTTTATGGAGGACAATGGCCCTTATTTCGGTTCCAAACCGGTAGTGATTGATTGCTGCGGAACCAAGCAGAATATTGTGGATAAAGGATTTGCGCTTGCAGAGGAATACGGTTTCACCTATCTTGGCGGTCATCCGATGGCGGGAACGCAGTTCTCCGGCTTCAAATATGCAAAACCGGATATGTATGTTGGTGCTCCGATGGTACTGATTCCTGCGAAAAATGACGATATTCTGTTTTTGGAGCGTGTGAAAGAACTTCTTGCACCGGCAGGATTTGGCAGTATTACGGTGACAACGGCGGAGAAACATGACCGCGTCATCGCATTTTCCTCGCAGCTTGCGCATGTGGTAAGCAACGCCTATGTTAAGAGTCCGACCGCATCCATTCATACGGGTATGTCGGCAGGAAGCTACAAGGACCTTACCAGAGTTGCCCGGTTGAACCCTGAGATGTGGACACAGCTGTTTTTTGATAACCGTGAGAATCTGATTTATGAAATTGATACATTGATGCAGAATATCAAGGAATACCGCGATGCGCTAGAGGATTATGACCGTGAGAAGCTCCGTAAGCTTCTGGATGACGGGCGCAGACGGAAAGAGGAACTGGACGGACCTAAGTAGGAGGCAGCTATGCAAACAGTTCATGTAAATGCAGGACAACCTTACGACGTATATATCGGAAGTGGGATTATTGCTACTTTGGGTGAGAAACTCCTGGCCGAAACGAAGGCGAAAAAGGCTACCATTGTATCCGATGACAGAGTTTGGTCCTTATATGGCACCAAAGTGCAGAGTATTCTTGGTGAGGCAGGATTCCTTGCGGAATGCTGTCTGTTTGCACATGGCGAGGAAAGCAAGAATCTGACCACATACGGTCAGATTTTAGAGAAAATGAGCGGCTTTGGAATGACCAGAGAGGATGTTGTGGTTGCTCTTGGAGGCGGCGTGGTCGGTGACATTGCCGGTTTTGCTGCCGCAACCTATCAGCGCGGAATTCCATTTGTCCAAGTGCCGACGACGCTTCTTGCTGCCGTGGATTCCTCGGTTGGAGGGAAGACGGCGGTTGATCTTCCTTCCGGAAAGAATCAGGTTGGCTGTTTTTATCAGCCGGTCTTCGTTCTGTGTGATACGGATTTATTGGCTACCCTTCCGATAGAGGAGTATCGGAACGGCAGTGCGGAGATTATCAAATATGCCATGCTTGACGGCGAGGAATTGTTTGAAAAGATTGAAAAAACAGCTATTTGCAGCCAATACGAAGATATCATTTCCCGTTGTGTACAGATTAAAAGCCGTTTTGTTGAAAACGATGAGTTCGACAGAGGTCAGAGAATGCTTCTGAATTTTGGTCATACAATCGGTCATGCGGTGGAAGCTTGCAGTGATTTTGCGATTCCGCATGGGACGGGTGTTGCCATCGGAATGGCAGCAATTACAAGGGCTGCAGTGCATTTTGGATACTGTGAGAATACGATATGCGAGAGGCTTCTTGCATTGATTCAGACTTATGGTTTACCTGTGGAAGTGCCTTATGAAACAGAGGATTTGTTCGAGGCTGCCGCAAAGGATAAGAAGAATACGGCCAATACGATGAGATTTATCGTTCCGAAGGGAATCGGGGATTGTGAAGTAATGGAAGTATCCGGGAATGTCTTTATGGAGTGGCTTCGTGCTGCCGTAGCCGAAGAATAAGGAAAGCAATTACTATTTAGATTATCCTGTAAGAATATTCTATGGATTCGAAAGAGGGAAGAGGAGGAATTTATGCTTAGAACAGTAAGTTCAGGAACAAGAAGCGGCTCGATTTGTGTTCCCGCATCAAAATCCATGGCACACAGAAAACTGATATGTGCTGCTCTTTCCGACAGGAATTCCTCCCTTGTCTGCGAGGGTCTTTCAAAGGATATTATGGCGACTATGCGTTGTCTGAAGGCACTTTCCGCCGCTTTCGAACAGGATGTGGAGGCTCGGATTGGCGTACATCCGATTGATTTTGCCGGAATAGATGCCATAAGAGAAGAACGCAGACACCTTTATTGCGAGGAAAGCGGTTCCACATTACGCTTTATCCTCCCGATTGCCGCAGCATTAGGGATTCCGGTGATGTTTCACATGGAAGGAAAGCTCTCCAAACGGCCGCATGAGGAGTTGATTGCGCAGCTTTGTGCGCATGGTGCGGAGATTTATCAGGCAGGTGAACTGCTTTATTGTTCCGGCCGCATAAAAGCCGGAGAATATGTGATTCCGGGTGATATTTCCTCACAGTTTATATCGGGACTTCTTTTTGCGTTGCCACTTCTTGATGAAACGAGCACACTTAAAATTACCGGAAGAATAGAGTCAGGAGCTTATATTTCCATGACCGAACAGGCGATTACCGAAGCCGGAATTCGTTTCCGAAAAGCAGAACGCACCTATACAATTCCGGGAGGGCAGAAATACTGCGAGACAGAGCATAGTAAGGTTGAAAGAGACTGGTCCAATGCAGCGTTCTTCCTGTGTCTTGGTGCATTTTCCGATAAGGGAATAACGGTAAATGATATGAATCTCGAATCAGCGCAGGGGGATAAAAAGTTTATTCAGATTTTGCAGCAGTTCGGGGCGTCCGTATATATAAAGGATAAGGCCGATGGGGAAGACTCGTCTTCCGAAACAACGGATAAAGGATTTTGTTCGATTACCGTGCAAAAGGCACCGCTTCACGGCTGCGAAATTGATGCATCCGAGATTCCGGACCTGGTTCCGATTACCTCGGTGTTGGCAGCAGGAGCGGTTGGAGATACGAGAATATATGGGGCGTCGAGGCTTCGTTACAAGGAATCCGACAGGCTTCAGACAACAGTGGCACTTCTTCGTGACCTTGGCGGCTCGGCTGAGGAGACGGCTGACGGATTGGTGATTCACGGAACCGGTAACCTTATCGGGGGAACGGCAGATGCGGTTAATGACCACAGAATTGCGATGTCTGCAGCGATTGCAGCTGCTATATGCAGCGAGAAGGTTAGAATCTGTGGTGCGGAATGCGTAGAGAAATCCTACCCGAAATTTTTTGAAGATTTGGAAAGTTTGTCACAGGAGATATGACATTTTCCTTTTTTGGAGGTATCAGATGAGTAGTATTTATGGGGAGAATATTAAGGTTTCCATATTTGGGCAGTCTCATTCGCCGGCTATCGGTGTTACAATGGACGGTATCCCGGCAGGAGAAACGATTGATATGGAGGAACTTGCGAAGTTTCTTTCGCGAAGGGCACCCGGAAACAATGCGCTTTCGACGCCGAGAAAAGAAGCCGATGCACCTGAATTCTTAAGCGGGATTAAGGACAATGTGACTTGTGGGGCACCGATTACCGCAATCATACGCAATTCAGACACGCGATCTGGAGATTATGACAACCTGAGAGTTGTTCCGAGACCCGGACACGCCGATTATGTTGCTTCGGTCAAATACGACGGGCATCAGGATTATGCCGGCGGCGGCCATTTTTCGGGAAGACTGACTGCACCGTTATGTGTTGCAGGCGGCATCTGTAAGCAGATTCTTAAAAGAGAAGGAATTTCGGTTTATACTCGAATTTTATCCATCGGAACGGTTTACGATAACGGAGAGATAACGGAAGCGGTAATCGGTAAGGATTTTCCTGTGATGGATGAAACGCAGGGAGAAAAGATGCAGGAGGCAATTCTTGCAGCCAAGGCGGCAGGAGATTCTGTTGGTGGTGTAATTCAATGTGTTGTGAATGGTTTGCCGGTCGGCCTTGGAGATCCGATATTCGGCGGAATGGAGAATCGGATTTCGCAAGCGGTGTTCGGGATTCCTGCTGTAAAGGGGATAGAATTTGGCTCGGGTTTCCTCGGCTCGGTGAAGTCGGGAAGCGAGAATAATGATGCGTTTTTGATGGACGGTGACGTCGTAAAGACGGCTACGAATAACGCCGGCGGCATTCAGGGCGGCATTACGAACGGGATGCCAATCGTATTTAATGTGGCGTTTAAAGCGACACCATCGATTGCAAAGGTACAGAAGAGTGTGAATCTTGAAACCGGGGAGAATACGGAGCTTCAGATTAAAGGACGCCACGACCCTTGCATTGTTCCACGTGCATTACCGTGTGTTGAGGCAGCTGCAGCGATTGCAGTCTACGATGCTTTTCTTGGCAGAAAGAAAGAGTTGAAATAAGGTTATTGGAAAGGGCTTTGTTATGTTACGGTGCGGTCTTCTAGGAGAAAAACTCGGTCACAGTTATTCGCCCGCAATTCATCGGATGCTCGGAGACTATTCCTATGAGATTATCGAAAAATCTCCCGAGGAAGTCGAGGAATTCATAAAAAGCGGTACATTTGACGGGCTGAACGTGACAATTCCCTATAAAAAGGTGGTGTTTCCGTATATGAATGCCGTTTCCGAAGCCGCAAGGGAAGTAGGAAGCATCAATACGATTGTCCGTCGGGCGGACGGAACGCTTAACGGATATAATACTGACGTGTATGGATTTCGGAAAATGGCAGATAAGTCGGGAATCTCCCTTGCCGGACAGAAGGTGCTTGTACTTGGCAGTGGTGGGGCATCCGTTTCGGTACAGTATGTGTTACGAAATATGGGGGCGTGTCCTGTGGTAATCAGCCGCAGTGGATCCGACAATTACAATAATCTTGAGAAACATACCGACGCATTTGCAATTGTAAATACAACACCTTTGGGGATGTACCCGAAGAATGGAGAAAGCCCGGTGGATTTGTTGGATTTTCCTGCATGCAAGGTGGTTTTGGACATTGTATATAATCCGGCGAGGACAGCGCTTCTTATGCAGGCAGAAAAGCTTGGAATTCCTTATGAGAACGGGCTTTATATGCTGGTTGCGCAGGCCAAAAGAGCCTCGGAACTATTTACGGATACACAGATTTCGGACTCGGAGATTGACAGAATTTATGGGACATTGTCCCGGGAACTGCAGAATATTGTACTGATAGGCATGCCGGGTTGTGGAAAGAGTACCGTAGCAAACCGACTCGGAGAACTTACGGGTCGAAAGGTAATGGACTCTGATGCGGAGTTTACAAAGCGTTACGGACGGACGCCGGAGGAAGTTATCAGAACTGATGGTGAGGAAACCTTCCGACGTATGGAAACCGAGATTTTACGGGATCTTGGAGTACTTTCCGGTACGATTCTTTCGACAGGAGGCGGCGTTGTGACACGTGAGGAGAATTATCCGCTTCTGCACCAGAATGGGACTATCATATGGCTACAAAGAGACATTGAGACCCTGGGCTCTGAACACAGACCGATTTCTCAGACGACGGGTGTCAGAGAATTGTACCGCATACGGGAACCGCTTTACAGACGGTTTGCCGACCGAATCGTTTCGGTTACGAATCATACAGCGGAGGAGATTTTAGATTTATGAAAATACTGGTTATTAACGGACCGAATATCAATATGTTAGGCATTCGCGAGCCGGAGATTTACGGTAAGCGCACCTATGGAGACCTTGTGGAATTTGTCGAAAAGAGCGCAAAAGAAGAGGGCGTCTGGGTCGAATGTTACCAGAGCAATCACGAAGGGGATTTGGTGGACAAAATTCAGGCAGCGTACGGAGTTTTCGACGGAATTGTGATTAATCCGGCAGCCTATACGCACACCAGCGTGGCAATTCTGGATGCTTTGAAGGCGGTTTCCATTCCCGCTGTTGAGGTGCATATCTCAAAGGTTTCTGAGCGTGAGGACTTCCGCCTTGTTTCCTATGCAGGGATGGCATGTCTGGAGACATACGCCGGATACGGATTTGAAGGCTATCACAAAGCGATTGTGTATCTGAAAGAATATATGAGATAATGAAACACGGGGACGGAGGTTGTGTAGCAAATGTAACACGGGGACGGAGGTTGTGTACTATTTTGCGAACAAAAT
>JAZQNM010000049.1:0-2786 GCA_045627305.1 Lachnospiraceae bacterium | reverse complement strand
AACTCCTGCTCGGCCAGTTTCTCTGTACCCTCCTCTTTGAATAATTTCAGGATAACAGTGTTATCATCTTTTTTTATATAAACCCTAGCAGTACCGCCATTTCCATATTCTTGCCATTCATTTATGTCTATTTCGGTTATTATTGTATCCATAATTATTAAATTTTCAAGTTTTGTATAGCAAAGGTAAGCCAATCTCAGTCTCTCTGCAAATAATTACCAAGTTGATCCGGTTTGGCTCACCTGCAAAGTTCCGTGTCTACCATAGCGTAAGTAAACCCGTTGTAAGTTTAGGGTGTTCAAAATTCATTGTGTTACCTATCCCGATTTCTTGAGTGTCAAATTACCCGGATTCCATATATTTTGAGTATCTTCGTGGGATTTATGCTAGCTTTAACTTTCAATAATTCCGAAAGGACTTCCTCCTCAGTCTGGGGGGGGGTAAGCAACTGCTTAGTATTCAAAGAATTAACATCGAACAATAGCGAGAATTTCCGCCTGAGACACCGTAGTGGGGTTTCGGGCGGAAGTCTTATGCACATATCCATCCGATAAGCAAACGAGAAATTAACAACAAAAAAAAGATAAAGAAATGACAAAAAAAGAACAGCAACAAATCTATGTGTCTCCCAAGGTGAAGACAATAGAAATCAAGACTCAGGCAATCATCTGCCAGAGCGGAGGAATCGACAACATGCAGCGAGATGATGATGAGGGAGAGTTATTCAATTAACAGGAGGGGAAGACAATGAAAAAGATTATGATATTCGCAGCCTTCGCTGCCGCACTTTCACTGGCATCCTGCCAGAAGGAAGGTCTGAATGAAGTTGTAAAGAATGACCCTTCAGCCGTATCCGAATCGCCTGTATTCACGGGAACAATCAACGCCGGAACCAAGACCACGGTTGATGCAACTGAAGGCAAGGTTTCCTGGGAGACAACCGATGAAATTACAGTCACCGATAAGGACCAGAAAACAGCCGTTTACAGTATTGAAAGCATTGACGGGACTACCGGAAGGGCTACATTTGTGTACAAATCCGGTGATACGCTTGGTGAATGTCCATACACTGCCACTTACGGAACCGCTCCTACAACGGCTCAGACCTATAGCGCAACTCCGGGCAAACTCTATATGACAGCGACGGCCACATCCGGCACCAGTCTCGAATTCACCGTCCAGTGCGGTCTGATGGAAATCAACCTCACCAAAGCCGGGGAGTCAGTCAAGAGCATAGCCGTGACCGGCACCCCGACAGGCGGGTCTGAGACCACCTACACCATGACCTGCACGGATGCGCAGAGCATCGCAGAAAAAACAGCCTTCTATATCTCCGTTGCTGCAGGAAGCTACAACAAGATAGTGATCACTGACAACAATGACAAGGTCTGCACCCTGACGGCGGCATCCGGCATCACAGTAGCGAACAATCACATCAAGCCACTCACATTCGGCGCAGACAAGCTGAACTTCAAGTCTAACCTTCCTGCCGGCGCACTTCCGGGCGTGTTCAGCGTCAGTGACACCACAAAGGTTTACTTTTCGCAGGGCAACTTGCGTTTTCTTCCAAAAAATAGGATTTGGCGCTTCGCCGATAACCAGTATGATATTTTATCCCTTAACGGCCAGACTTCCTATTATGCTGAATACTCCACAAGCTGGATAGATTTGTTCGGTTGGGGGACTTCGGGCTATGATCATGGTGCATCTTGCTTTCAGCCCTGGAGCACCGGGACATATGACGCTGATTATTATGCTTACGGTGATTCGAATTGTAATCTGTCCGATGGTGACGGACGCGCGGATTGGGGCTATAATAAAATCATCAATGGCGGAGATTCGGAGAACCTCGGTTGGCGCACTTTGTCGAGTGAAGAGTGGCAGTATCTTCTTGGTGAAAAATCGGATCTAAGAAAAGGCAAATGCAGGATCGTTAGATTTAATGATGCCACAACTACTCTCTTCTTCGGACTCGTTATCGCACCTGACGATTTTGTCGGAGAAATCAGCGGTAGTTACACCATTGATAAATGGAAAGATGCCGAGTCTTCCTCGAACCTTGTCCTTCTGCCGGCAGCCGGGCAGCGTTGTGCGACCACCTTGGAAGGTGTGAAAAACTATGGTTATTACTGGTCCGGAACGGCGGCGAGCGATAGCATTTGTGCAAAAGTTGTGTACTTTACGTATAGTCTTAGTATTTATCCTAAGCAAGATTACGAACGTAGCAATGGTCACTCTGTCCGTCTCGTCCTGGATGTGAAATAATTGCGTTCGATTCGTCAATGTCTGTCCCAGTTGACGGCGGCGAAGAAGCGGGGGATTAATTCTGTTTCTTTGCTATTACGAAAACCTGGTCAGAAACCTCTTGCGAGGAACTCGCGAAGACTCAAATGAATTATTCCGTCATCGTCCGTTCTTGTCACCAGAGGTGTCATCGATATGACATATTTCGGATAGTTGTCCTTTATCTTTTTCAATGCACCGAATTCTCTTTCTCTGGTTTCTTCGCTGGCAATCAGATATGATGCCTGTACATATATTCTGGTACTTCCCTTCGTACAAACGAAGTCTATCTCACCTGCCTGCAGCTGGCCGACCTGTACCTTGTATCCGTTGTGGATAAGCTGCTGATAAATAATGTTCTCTATTACCTTCTCGATGTCTTTGTCACGGCCAACCATGGTATGGGTATTACGTATTCCGGCATCCTCGAAGTAATATTTGTCATTGCTCTCCAGCAGTTTCTTGCCTCGTATCTCAAAACGCTCTACCTTGTGCACGATATA
>JAZQNM010000048.1:0-33590 GCA_045627305.1 Lachnospiraceae bacterium | reverse complement strand
GCCGCATAGAGCATTTGCAGATGAATCCCATGGGGTAGGGGGAGTGTGCTCATTTATCAACGAAAAAGATGAAGTGAAAGAAAGCCATAAACAAAATCAAGGGCTGCGAAAAATGTTTTCACATTTTTTCACAGCCCCTTTTTTGTATCGTAGGTAATAGTCTATGAGACAAACCAGCCCGCTAAGGAAGTGCGTCTGTGAAGAGGAAACCTGCCGTTAGCGTGAGCCCGGGCGGCGTTTTTTGCGCAAAAAAATATCGGAACAGGAAAACCTGTTCCGATATGATGTTCAGCCTTAACTTACGACTTGTATGCAATTACTTGCAAAGGCGTTCTTTCGAACAGCCAATTAGCCTTCAGAAATAGCAGACATAGGGCACTGAGCTGCACAGGAGCCACACTCCAAGCAAGCGTCAGCATCGATAACATACTTGCCGTCTCCTTCACTGATAGCGCCAACAGGGCAGGTATCTGCACAAGAACCGCAAGCAACACAAGCGTCGCTAATTACATATGCCATAATCAAATGTCCTCCTAACTAAGTACTTGACGTAATCTCTCCGTCAGATTCATATTATATCATCTCATCTGCAAATGCAAGTGAAATCTTTGTGAAGGGACGGAATGGAAAGACGGGCTATTGAGAGAAGTTTTTTATTGAAGAATTATGGTGTGATGGAAAGAAAAACGCCATATTTTCGGAACTAATTTCGTATTTTCTTATAGTTTGTTAAAAAATACAGAAAATGCTGTGTGGGCGATTGTTGACGAAAGTGCTTTCCACCATTATAATAAGTAATGGTATGCGTTTAGTAAAACTATTTTGGTTGCGATGCAACTTGAATTAATAAGGAGGCTGTTAGAAATATGATTACAAAGGATATGAGAATCGGTGAAATTATTATGACGGATTTCAACATTGTTGAAATTCTGATGGGTGTTGGAATGCACTGTGTAGGTTGTCCTTCCGCTCAGGGAGAAACTTTGGAGCAGGCATGCATGGTTCACGGATTGGATGCCGATGAAGTTGTCGAAAAGATTAACGATTATCTGAAGAATGCACAGAATGATTAAGTCTGTTTCGTCTTTAGACTGATTGGCTTTGTTTGATGAAATATTGTATTGGAGAATAGGTACATTTGTATGATTATTGAAGATATTGGTATCGATGATTCCTTGGGGAAAGAATTTGAAGAGAATCGCCCGAACGGAATTGGATTCTGGCTGCTGATTCTGATTAAATCGAGAGCACGGTTTCATATTGATGGTGAGTCGATAGAGGTTCGAAAGCCGTCGTATATCCTGTTGAAGCCGAACACACCGGTTCGGTATGGACCTCTTCGTGGAACATTTGATGTAAACTGGATTTCTTTCCGCCCGAATGAAGAAGATTTAAAGTGGATGGATGAGAGTAAACTGGAAACTGACAAACCTGTTCCGCTGATGTCTGAAAAGGAAGTCAACACGCTGATTAAGGTTATGCACTATGAACATTATCTGAATGATGAGGTGCATGAGGATGTTGAGACCAATCTGATGAAGGTTCTTTATCTGCTGTTATACCGACAGACTTCACAGGTTTCAAACGGTCCGATGGCGTTGCCGAAGGGAAAGTATTCTGCTTTGAATGAACTTCGTGCGCAGATATTTACTTCGCCGGGAGAGATTGGTTCCGTTGACCATATGGCAGGGCAGATTGGTGTAAGCCGTTCCGGTCTTCAGCATATGTATAAGAAGATGTTTGGTGTTCCGATTTCAACCGATGTAATAGCTTCCAGAATTAATTATTCGAAGAAACTGCTCGGCGGAACAAAGTATACGCTTCGGGATATCGCAAAGAAATGCGGTTATCAGAACGAATTTTACTTCATGCGTCAGTTTAAGGATGTTACCGATATGACTCCGAGCGAATATCGCAACAGTTTATAACATCAAAATTGAATGACATTAATATGTGAAAAAGGCTGTCGATTGTATTATCGACAGCCTTTATTTCATATAATTGTGTTCATGCAAATGGGAAGAAGCGGGGACGCTTTCCCAACATTAAAACTCAGACAACTTCTCAAGTACATCGCTGTCCATTAAAGATTTGCAGTGTTCAGAAAAATAGTGCAGGTTCGTCTTCGGAAGCATCTCGCCATATTCACAGGCGATGTTGCAGATTCGATTAAACTCGTCTGCCGTACTGCCTTCCAGGAAAATACAAAGGAAATATGCATGCTCTTTCTCGTCGTGAAATAATTCACACATACCGTGGAAGAATCCACTCACGGATTTCGCGAAGGATACCAGATGGTCGAAGGTACCGAAACGGAATACTCTGGCTTTCGTAAGAACCGGCGTCGGAGAAACATCAGTCTTCTCTTCAACCTTCTCGGAAAGCTCATGCAATTTCTTCTTAATCAAATCTAAAATCTGATTGTTGAACTGGTCAAGTTCAGGAGGTGCGACCTCTGTCTCGGCGTCGTTCAAGTCCTCGTCGTCTTCTCCGTCAGCCTTTTCATCATAAGGTGTGAAAGTGGAAAAACGGGTATCAAGTTCATCCGGATTATCGACTTTCGTAATAATCAAAATCAGTGATTCCGCTGAGGTCGGAATGGCTTCAATCATAAGCGGAGTATTATCTACTTCAAAATCATATTCTTCAGAAGCCTTCTCCATCATGTCATGAAAAAGCTCCTTTGCTTTCCCGGAGCCGTAGGCAAACTCACTAAGTTTTAACTGACGCTCCTGCAAATCCTGAGAATTCAAAATGCAACGAATCTGGTTGTCGTTAATTTTTTCAATCTTCATATGCCTGACTCCTTTCTGAAAAATCTATATCCCCTACTACTATTATATCATTTTTGTATCAAAAGTGTAAGGGAAATGTGCAGTAAAGTCAATGAATTTTTTGTGAAATATTCATATGACACAGTTCCCATGAAAGACAGATGTTCCGTCAAATGGATGGTATTTTCCTTCGCTTTTTATAAAAGTTATCAATGGCAAAACCGATTGGGAGAGGATATGATTAAATCGTGGCGGGGCTCTGAAGAAGAAACGTTAATAAAAAACGGTTCCGGGAATAAGGGAAGGTATACTGCGGAGTTACCTCATATCTGAAACGGAATCCTTTGCGTGCAATGGTTGTAAGCATGCGATTGTAAAAAGCACCTGCGACATTTTTCTTCGGGTGGGAATATCAGAACAGGAAGAATACCATTCACACGGTTCGACCGGATTGGTCCCACCCGAAAGGAAAGCAATTCTATATCTTTTCAATCTGACCATAATGTGATATACTAAACAGGATTCGAACGCTTGCAGAGGCAGGGGGAGTGTGCAGGCGGTTATGATTATGAAGGGCGGGGACAAGAATGAAGAAAACTGTTTTGTGTGTCATTTCAATATTGATGATGCTATGCTTTACGGCATGTGAAATAGATAAAGGTGTCGGTGGAGATCAGGGACCGAAGGCTTCCACGGAGTATGCTGATTTAATGGATTTATACAATCTGTCGGATTATCTCTATCTGACGGTTATTAACGGTGTGATTAATGAGGACCGTTCCATTAAGGCGGATGGGGAAGTCTATCTGCCTTACGGTGTAGTAAAGAGCCTGGACTCCAGATTCTATTTCAATCGCGAAGAGGAACAGATGATTGTGACTTCTCCTACGGATATTCTGTATCTGTGGCCGGATTCCTTCAGACATAATTGTGGGGAAGAATCTGTTGAAGACAGGATACCGCTTCTCAGAACCTTCGAAGGAAAGCTTTTTGTATCATCCGGATTCTTTTTGAAATATTCGGATATCAGCACACGTGTTTTGGAGAATCCTTCCCGTGTTGTTTTATTTGAGAATGGAATACCGTATCCGTCCGCTTCTGTGAACAAAGATACGGTAATTCGTATCGGAGCATCCATGCAGAAGGATATTGTTACCGAGATGAAGAGTGGAGCGAATCTGATTCTTACCGGCGAGAAGCAGAATGGTTATTGTGCGGTTTCTACCGAAGACGGCATGGTCGGTTATGTGGCAGAAGCCGATCTTGGAGAACAGAAGTCCCTTCTTCTTCATGCCAGCATGAAGAAATACGAGAGAACCACTACGCTGGATCATGTTCATATGATGTGGCATCAGATGTGGGCAAAGCAGGGTGGTGATAATCTGAAAACCGCACTGAGCAATACAAAGGGAATCAATGTTATTTCACCGACATGGTTTGATTTTAAGGATGTGGACGGAGCAATTGTGTCTTTCGCAGATGAGACTTATGTTAAGGAAGCACACAATCAGGGAATTCAGGTTTGGGCTTTGTGCAGCGATTTTGCAGAGGATATAAAAGGATACGATATTCTTTCGAGAACCGAATCCAGAAACAACCTGGAGGATAACCTTGTGAATGAGGTTGTTCGTGTTGGCGCAGATGGAATCAATCTTGATTTCGAGTATATTACAAAGGATTCCGGACCACATTACATTCAGTTTATCCGTGAACTTTATCTGAAATGCCGTGAGAATAATCTGGTTCTCTCTGTAGCGAATTTTGTTCCGAGTGCAGGCAAATCCCAATACCGACTTGAGGAACAGGGCGATGTTGTTGATTATGTGATTTTTATGGCATATGATGAGCATTACAACAAGGCTTCCGGTGCCGGCTCTGTGGCTTCCTATCCATGGGTAGAAACAGCTGTGAATACAGCGGTTACTATGATTCCGCCTGAGAAAATTGTGCTTGGCATTCCGCTTTATAACCGTATCTGGATGACGGATAAGGACGGAAATCTGACATTGAAGAATGATGGTATGGATACGGTTGCTGAGCAGGCTAAAAAGGGAACACTTGCTTGGGATGAAGAGTGTAAACAGTATTATTCGGAGTATACCGACAAGAAGACGAATATCAGGTATCAGTTCTGGCTTGAGGATGTTACCTCACTGGAATATAAGCTGAAACTGATTACTGAGAACAATCTGGCAGGTTATGCAGGCTGGAAACTTGGACTGGAGTCGAATGATGTATGGAATCTGCTGAATCAGTATTGATGCAGAATGGATTATAATGTTGCTTTCACTTACAGAAGAATAGATAGAATAACAATCATAATAACAAAAGGGAAGTCCTTAAGTGGACTTCCCTTTTCTGTTTCAATCTTTGTTATAGCATTGGAAGATTATTTGCGCTTGCCTTTTTGAATGTATACGAATACACCGATACATAGAAGAACCGCAATAGCGATTGCCGCCGGAATGAACGGAGGCTTTTTCTTTGTGGCATTGTTATTGACAAGAGGTGCATATGTTGGTGCAACAGTTACAGTCGGAGCAGGAGAAGGTGTCGGTGTTACTGTCGGAGTAGGCGACGGGGTAAGCATCGGAATCTCACTGCGCATTTTTGTACCGCAGTTTGTACAAGTATATTCGGCAATTCCCGGTTCTGTCAGAGAAGGCTCTTTCACGGTATCGTACTCTGCACCGGGATTATGTGTGGTTAGTGTGTATTGGTCACGATAGGAATAACTGCAGTTTTTACACAGGTGATAGGTATATCCGGCATCCGAACAGGTTGCAGGAACAATGGTGTCAGCGAATGCAGGTTCCTTACAGTCACAATGAGGCAGCAAGTCGGTGGAGTAGGTCTTTCGTTCATCACGGGTAAAACGGTAGCGATTACCGGAATCGGAGAACATCCAGTCCATAATCTCGCCGCACCGCTGGTCACAGTAAGCACGACGGTCACGATTGTCCTCAAAGAAAGTGATAAATCCCTCCAGGGTATTGTTCTTAATATAACCGTCTCTCTGAAAACGGGTGGGATATACGATGTACATACCGAGCAGTCCGCCGCTGTGAACATAGCCGTGATCGGAGATGTAGCCGGCAAGATTGATTTCACATCCGTCAAGATCCGGATAACCGCAGGCACAGACACCGCCGAGGAATTGCTCGTCTTTATTGTCCTTATCCTTGTCGATATTAATCAGCGTTACATCGCCTTTACACTTCAGGATGGAACCGTTGCCGTATCCGACAATTCCTGCGACACCGAACATTTTCCCGGTAACATCAAGACGGATTGTCCCGCTGACCGTGCAGTTTTCAATGGTGCTGTCCGAGAAGAATCCTGCGATACCGCCGAGGAAACAATCTCCCTCATAATTGACATTCATATCGATGTTAATCAATCGAAGATTCCTGACAGTAGCATGTTCCAAAATGGAGAAGAAACCGCCGAAATGTGTATCGTAAGTCTTTCTGTTTCCGTCATAGGTAACACGGGTTTCCGTGGAAATCCCAATTTTGTTGGCATTCAAAAGAATATGTCCGTTGCCGTCAAAGTTGCCGGTAAATGTGATGGCCGGCCAATCCAAACCATTCATATCAATGTCAGCCATAAGAATGTAGTTACCGGACGGATTCTCTGCGATTTTGCAGAGGTCTTCAAAGGTATAAATCTCAACGGGTTGTTCACCTTCAGCCATTGCAGCGGTACAGCTGAACAGACATACGAAAAGCAGAAGGAGCGGGAACAGAGCGGATGTTATTTTTCTCATAAGGACCCCCTTTGTTATGAAAAATATGATATTTATACAGAATGATTTCCTTCAGAAGAAACGGCGGGCATCGTTTCGACGGCAACAGGAACCAAAGCCGATTCGGAGCCTGCAATGGACACATCAATCTGTTCAGGGAACTTCGCATACAGAAGTTTTAATATAATCGGTGTTAATATAGAGGAACACAAAATCAGAAGAATGACCGAAGTAAAGAATTTTGGTTCAATCAATCCCATTGTAAGACCCATTTGCGAAATAATCAATGCAACTTCTCCACGTGTCATCATACCGCATCCGATTTTCAGGGAATCACTCCAACTGAATCGACAGATTTTTGAAATGAAACCGCAACCGATTATTTTGGTAGCCATGGCAACCAAAACGAACAGTAAGGAGAAACCGAGAAGCGGAAGAATCTCGGAACCTTTGATGGTGGTTTTGATACCGATACTTGCAAAGAAAACCGGTCCGAACAGCATATAGGAGTTGATATCCATCTTCTCGGCAATGTATTTGGAGTCGCGAACATTGCAAAGAATGATGCCGGCAGCAAATGCGCCTGTGATGTCGGCAATACCGAAGAACTTTGGTGCGGTGTAAGCCATAAACAGGCAGAGGGCAAGTCCGGCAATCGGAATACGTCTTGTATGCGGATGCTTGGCATCATACCATTTGAATATACGATAGCAGACATAACCGAACAGGAAAACCCATGCGAAGAACAGGAGGGTATGCCATACGGTTGTCAACGGAGAAATACTCTTGTCTTTAAAACCGAGGACAAATGTGAGCACGACAATACCGATAACATCATCTATGATGGCAGCACTCAGAATGGTGGTGCCGACCTTACCCTGTAAAAAGCCCATTTCCTTAAGGGATTCGACTGTGATGCCTACGCTTGTGGCAGTCATAATACAGCCAATCAGTACTGCGTTAATGACCTCGGCATCTCCAAAGGAGATTCCATAATAAGCCATATACAGGAAGGTGCCGCCGGCCATCGGAATCGCAACACCGAACATCGCAATGAGTGTGGCAACAAATCCTGATTGTGCCAGTTTCTTTAAGTCGGTCTCAAGACCCGCTGAGAACATCAGAAGAACAACGCCGATTTGAGCCATCGTTACAAGAAAATCATTGGAATCCACAATTCCGAGTACGGAAGGACCAATAATCAATCCGGCCAAAATCTCACCGACAACCTGGGGAATACGGATTTTACGGACAAGCATTCCTAAAATTTTAGCGGATGCTATGATTATCGCCAAATCGAGAAAGACAGTATTTGCATTTTCCATAGATGCCTCCGAAAATATTCAAAAAGGATACGAAACGTAACCTGTTTCTACAATTAAAAATGAGTATGCTTTCACACAAGTTCAATTCTATTGATTTTAACAGCTAAAAACAATGGGCAAATGACATAATTATCGTCCTTTTTTTAATAGAAGATTTAGCACTTTGTCAAAATGAGGTCTTTATTGACTGAGAAAACGGTTTGTGCTATATTAAGCATAGATTTTGGGGTATTATTTTTCGTTCCCGTTTATGGGAAAAGGCTGATAACGGTTTATACCGCAGGCGTGAAAAAGGGGAAAAGGTATGATTATCGGATTGATAGCAGACGATACAAGAAAGACATTGATGCAGAACCTCTGTATTGCATACAAGGGGATTCTCGGAAAGCATGAACTGTATTCCACGGGTGTCACCGGACGAATGATTGAAGAAGCGACCAATCTTCATGTACATAAGTTCCTCGCGGGAAGTCTTGGCGGCGAACAGCAGCTTGCAATGATGATAGAGCAGAATCAGATTGATATGGTGATTTTTCTCCGTAATGTCGATAAGTCGATTAATTATGATGTTCAGTTTAATTATGTTATTCCTCTTTGTGATGAGTACAGCATTCCTTTGGCAACCAATATTGCAACGGCAGAAATGCTTTTGAAGGGAATGAATAACGGCGATCTTGAGTGGAGAAATCTGTATCGGTAGGATGGTTTGCGGATAATAGTATAGCATTTTAGAGGCGGAGCAGTCAGACTGCTCCGTTTTTTGTATCATAGGATATTGCGTTGCATTTCCTATGATACAAAAAACGCTCCGCTAAGGAAACACACGCCTGTGCAGAGGAAACATGTCACAAACGACGCACAGGCGGCGCGAGCATATCGTAAGCGAAATAATCGTTCAAATATTAAAAAATCTGTATACTCCGTTTCTTGACCATGCCAGAAAAGACTTGCCTTTTTTACTGATATGTAGTATCATTACAACATTATAAACAAAATAGATTCGCAAATATAAAAATGTGCAAGAAAGTATGAAATGCTCAGAGCGTTCGGAAAGGTGGGTGCATAGTATGGGACATAGGATGTCTTTGGATGAGCAAAAGCAAAAATCATTTGATTTTCTGTTGAACGAGTGTATGAAGGCGGGCGTAATCGACCAAAACCTTTATGCGGAATATGATGTAAAAAGGGGACTTCGAGACAGTAACGGAGCAGGAGTACTGACCGGACTTACGGAGATTAGCGATGTAAACGGTTACCGTACAATTAACGGTCAAAAGGTTCCCGCAGACGGAAAGCTTTTTTATCAAGGCTATGATGTACAGGAACTTGTAAAAGGATTTCAGGGACGTCGTTATGCTTTTGAGGAGACAACGTATCTTCTTCTTTTTGGCGAACTTCCGAATGAGAGGCAGCTGAAGGAGTTCATTGAACTGATTACCTCTTTTCAGGGCCTTTCCAACAAATTCATGCGCGATGTCGTTATGAAGGCGGCAGGGCCTAATGTCATGAATGGTCTTCAGAAGGATGTTCTGACATTGTATTCCTACGATGAAAATCCGGATGACTTGTCTGTTTCCAATGTACTGAAACAGTCTATGAATCTGATAGCAAAGCTTCCGATTATTTCTGCCTATGCTTATCGGGCTTTTCGTCATTTTAAGAAAGATGAGACATTGATTATCAGAAAGCCGAACCCGGAGTATTCCACCGCAGAGAATATTCTGTCACTTCTTCGTATGGACGGAAAGTTCACGGAACTTGAAGCAGAGGTGCTTGATATTTGCCTTGTGCTTCATGCGGAACATGGTGGCGGTAACAATTCCACCTTTACGACGCATGTTGTTACTTCTGCCGGAACCGATACCTATTCCGCAATGGCGGCGGCAATTGCTTCCTTAAAGGGATTTCGACATGGTGGTGCCAACCTGAAGGTACGTCAAATGATGAAGGATCTTAAGGATCACATTACAGACTGGAAGGATGAAACACAGATTCGAGAGCATCTTTCCAAGGTGGTAACTAAGCAGGCATTTGACCAAACGGGACTTGTTTACGGCATCGGACATGCGGTATATACACTGTCGGACCCTCGTGCCGTTATCCTAAAGGAATATGCGTCCAGACTCGCAGAGGCCAAGGGACGTACAGAGGAATTGCAGCTTTACATGACGGTAGAACGATTGGCTAAAGAAGTGATTGCACAGAACCGCCATCTGTTCAAACCGCTTTGCGCTAATGTTGACTTTTACAGCGGATTTGTATATGATATGCTTGAGATACCGGAGGAGCTGTTCACACCGCTTTTTGCAGTATCCAGAATCAGCGGATGGTCGGCACACCGCCTTGAGGAAATCATCAACAACGGTAAGATTATTCGCCCGGCTTATAAATATGTTGGATCACATAAGGATTACTATTATCTGCCCGACCGGTCGTGGGATTAAAAGACACCCGGCTCGAAATTTGGGGGATGGTCGTCCTGCTATCAGGAGGTTTTATTATGGCGTTTTTTGGACCACACAATGCTGAACTGTCTCAGCTGAATAATCAGATTAAATCGGAGAACGGAAAGATTTCCGGATACCAGTATACACTTGGGGTACTGCTCCTTAAGAAACTCGATGAGGGAATGGTCTTTGACGAAGAAATTATGCAGCAGTATGAAGGCGTGAAGGCTGCGAGAGCGTCTATTGAAAATTGCAATACAGAGATTCAGAGAATCCAGGATTTGATTGCCGAAGAAGAAGCACAGAAGGCTGCAGAGAAGGAAAGAAAACAGGCGGAGGCGGCCAACCAGAGAGCAGCACGTGCTGCAGAATTTGCTGCCAAAGCAAACGGACTTTTCGGAAGAGGTACTTCCGGAGCTGCTCCTGCGGGTAAGGTTTGTCCGGGATGTGGTAATGTAGTCAGTGAGGATATGCTTTTCTGTAATAAGTGTGGCACGAAACTTCCGGAAGCAGCACCTGCTCCGGCACCGGCAGCAACCTTTTGCCCGAGTTGCGGAAACCCGATACAGGAGGGTATGCTGTTTTGCAATAAATGCGGTGCAAAAATCGGTTAAACGGAGGAAAAACAGCAAGCTTATTATTCGAATAAGCCGGTAAGTCAAATCGGAATGTAAACACCCCGTAAAATTTTATTTACGGGGTGTTTTTTTGCGCGGTTTATGATATAATCAAATTTGTATGGGCTATTATTCTAGAAAGAGCCGACCGGGCAGTTCATTTTGCGTCGTGAGAACTGGTTCCGTGACTTCACTTATGACGCAGGAGGCGATAGTATGGAAACCCGAATGGTTGTTTTGAATCGGGAGAATTTACAAGAAGAACAGTTTGCAGAAGCCGCAAATCTTTTACAAAACGGTGAATTGGTGGCATTTCCCACAGAAACCGTTTATGGGCTTGGCGGAAATGCACTCGACCCGACTGCCTCTGCAAAGATTTATGCAGCGAAGGGACGTCCTTCGGACAACCCGCTGATTGTACATATATGTGATACGGATGCCCTTACTGTTTTGGCAAGGGATATTCCGGACAGCGCCTGGCTTTTGGCGAAGAAGTTTTGGCCGGGCCCGATGACGATGATTCTTAAGAAGCAGGACATTGTTCCTGAGGAAACGACCGGAGGTCTGGATACGGTTGCCATCCGTATGCCAAGCGATCCGATTGCTGCGATGATGATTCACGTGAGTGGTCTTTATATTGCAGCACCGAGTGCTAATGCATCCGGAAGACCGAGCACAACGAAGGCATCGCATGTTTATGAGGATTTGAATGGACGAATTCCGATGATTCTTGATGGCGGAGCCGTAAAGATAGGATTGGAATCCACCATTATCGACCTGACCGGTGAGAAACCGCTCATTTTACGACCGGGATATATTACTCTTGAGGATATCCGCGAGTTGCTGCCGGATGTTGCATATGACCCGGCAGTACTGAAACGGGAACGTAATGACAACATTGTAGCAAAAGCACCCGGGATGAAATACCGTCACTACGCTCCGAAGGGTGACCTCACAATCTTCGAAGGCGATATGGATGCGGTAAAGAATAAGGTCCGTGAGTGTGCAACAGAGAAGCAAAAGGAAGGATATCGCGTAGCCATACTTGCCTCTGCAGAAACAAAAGATTATTACGATGGTCTGTACACATTATGTGTCGGAGATCGGGATGATGAGGAAGGAATCGCTGCCAATCTGTTTGATACGCTGCGGGAATTCGACCATATGGGAGCGGAATTTATCTACGGCGAATGTTTCAAAACAGACGGTGTTGGACAGGCGATTATGAACCGTCTGATTAAGGCGGCTGGATATCATATCGAAAAAGTGTGACCGGAGATTGCGATGAAGTATGATAAGGTTTTATGGATTTGCAGAGACAATACAAGTTTGAGCATGATGGCAGAAAGCTTATTTGTTCATATCTATGAAGGAAAGCCCGTGTATGTGGCATCCAGAGGTCTTGTTGTTCTGATGCCGATGCCGTGTAATCCCAAGGTGGAGACGGTTCTTAAGAATCATAATGTCAGGCTGATTTCGCAGACAAGTAAGCCTCTTAAGGAAGGAGACATTACCGATTCGAGTTTGGTACTGACTCTTTTGGATTCCGACAAGGAAAGACTCCATAAGCGTTATCCGTATGTGACGGCGAAAACCCTGTCCGAGTTGGTTGGAGAAGATATTCCTTTTCGTAATCCCTATGGCGGAACGCTTGAAGACTATGATTTGTGTTTTGTAGAAATGGAAAGTATGATTCGTAAGACAGCCACACTTGTGGCAGATTCTCTCGAACGAGAGGACAGGCTTGACAATATGTTTGAAAGTATTTGAGAAAGAGGGTGCATTTTTCATGGTAGCTTTAGGTTGTGATCACGGCGGATATGCCCTGATGCAGGAAGTGAAGGAACATTTGAAGGAAAAGGGAATCGCATTTAAGGATTTCGGAACGGATTCACCGGTTCCGACCGATTATCCGATTTATGCAAAGAAGGTAGCAAAGGCTATCCTTTCGGGCAAATGCGATAAGGGTATTCTGATTTGTGGTACCGGTATTGGCATTTCCATTACTGCCAATAAGTTCAAAGGAATCCGTTGCGCACTTTGCACCGACGAGTTCAGTGCAGAAGCAACCAGACTTCACAATGACGCCAATATTGTTGCCATGGGTGGCCGTGTTGTAGGCCCCGGACTTGCACTGAAGATTGTAGACACATTCCTGTCTACACCGTTCTCTGGCGAAGAGCGTCATGTGAACCGTATCCGTCAGATTGAGGAAGACTGATAACCATGAAACGAAAGAAGAGACTCGCAGGAACGATTTCCACTCTGGCACTTGTTACGCAGGTTGGAATTGCGATGATGGTACCGATTGCACTCTGTGCCGTCGGGGGATATTATCTCGGGAAACTGGTTCATGCGGAAGCCCCGGTTTTCATATTCTTTATGTTCTTTGGAATGGCGGTTGGCTATCGCAATATCTGGGTACTTGTAAAAAAGTATACGAAGAACGATAAGCCAAAGGAGGAAACTCCACAGAAACTTAGCGAAGCAGAGATGGAGTTTCGCAAGTGGAAAGAAGAGAGGAAAAGCCCGCAGTGAGACGTTGTATCAACAGCTCGGGCAGACGGTAACAGGAGTACAGAATGAGCAGGAGATACCCCGGTCTTTCAGGAATGATGCGACTGATGTTTCAGGACCATCCCGAAGAGTATCGCGACCCCGAGGAGATTGATGCGGAAATTGACGCGGAAGAGGATGAGGAGCAGGATGACGATCCGGAAGAGGTTGTCGATGTCATCCCGGTCGGGAGCGAGCGGGAGAAAGAGGAACTCCGTGATGCTGAAGAAACCCTGTGGGATGTCAGATTTGGCATTACAGTGCTTTCTGCCCTGTGCTTCATTGGGTTGTTCTTCGTTAAGGAACGTTCACGTTATGCAGCCGGCGTAGTAATTGGTTGCGTGCTGGCCTTGTTTCTGATTACCGAAATATATAAAAGCATCTCGGTTTCCCTGATGCTTCCACCGGACGATGCAGTCCGGTATGCAAAAAAGAAGGTCGTTATCCGTTACTTTATTACATTTGCCGTTTTGGCGGTGACGATGTTCTTTGGAGGAATTTATATGGGTGCGGGAACCATTCTTGCATCCTTTACCATAAAACCTGCAGCTTATTTTCAGCCATGGTTTCGCAAGCTGAAACGCAGGGTATTCAAGAAGGAGGTGAGTAAGGCATGAATAACAATCTGGATTTGGGCATTAACGGATATGCGCATTTCGAGCTGTTCGGGAAGACTTTCTGGTTAACCAATACCCATATCTCAATCATTGTTGTAGTTGTGGTGATTACCATTTTGGCAATCCTCGCAAATCGTGTCATAAAAAAAGCAGATCCGACGAAGAAACCCGGCAAGATGCTCAATGTAATTGAACTTGCGGTTGAGGCTGTTGACAGCATAACAAAGTCCAACATGGGAGATAAGCATTTCCGCGGATTCTGCAATTATATCGGAACACTGATGCTGTTCCTGTTCTTTTCCAATACAATCGGAATCTTTGGACTCCGACCACCGACAGCAGATTACGGTATCACGCTAGGCTTGGCGCTGATTACCTTCTTCCTGATTCACATTAACGGATTCCGTTACCAGAAGATGGCACACCTTACCGATTTGTTCCATCCGATTCCGTTAACACCGATTAATATCATCGGTGAATTGGCGACGCCGATTTCCATGTCGCTTCGTCTGTTCGGTAATATTTTGAGCGGTACCATTATCATGGCTTTGATATACGGCCTTCTGCCGAAGTTCGCACTTCTGTTCTGGCCGGGTGTATTGCATATTTACTTTGATTTGTTCTCAGGAGCCATCCAGGCATTCGTATTCTGTATGCTGACAATGGTATTCATCTCCAAGAACTTTGATGAGTAGTTCGGCTCCTTTTGCAAACTATGTTTGCAAACTATGTTTGCAAAACTATAATGAGCCGAACGATTTGGTACGATTTTGCGATGCAAAATCGGGCCGTATTAACATTGTAAATTCAATTTAGGAGGATATTAAAATGGGAGAGTTTAACAAGTATTTCGTGGAAGGTTTGGCTTGTCTTGGTGCAGGCATCGGTATGATCGCAGGTCTGGGCCCCGGTATTGGTCAGGGTTATGCAGCCGGTCAGGGTGCAGCAGCAGTTGGACGTAACCCGGGTGCTAAGGGTAGCGTTATGACAACCATGCTTCTCGGACAGGCCGTTGCAGAGACAACCGGTTTGTATTCCCTCGTTGTTGCCATTATTCTTATTTTTGCTAACCCTTACGCAAAATAATAGGAGACTGAGTTTACGGAGGAATGATTGTGAGCAGTTTATTGTCCGCCGGATTTCTGTTTTTGGAGCAATCCGCAGAAGAGCCGGCTTTGAAAGACAAAATATTCGCCCTTGACTGGCAGCTCGCTTTCGATGCCATTGTTGTGGCTTGTGCCGTATTCTTCCTGTTCTTCTTACTTTCCTATCTCGTATTTAACCCGGCAAGAGATCTGATGCAGAAGCGTCGTGATATGATTGAACGGAATATTTCCGATGCTGAGAAGGAGAAAGAGGAAGCACTGGAGTTTAAGAAGGAATACGATGCCCGCCTGAAGGATGTTGAGCGGGAGGCAGATGCCATCCTCGCCGACACAAAGCGTAAGGCTAAGAGCAAAGAAGAAGCCATCATCGAAGCAGCCAATACAGAAAGTGCCCGCATTATGGCGCGTACAAAGGCTGAGACAGAGCTTGAGAAGAGCAAGGCCAAGGACGAAATCAAACAGGAAATCATTGCTGTTGCAGGTGAAATGGCAGGCCGCTTCATTTCCGAGAAAATGGATGAAGAGAAGCAGGCTAAAATGGTTGACGACGTCATAAAGGAAATGGGTGAAGAGACATGGCAACAGGAGTGATAGCAGGCACATACGGCCATGCGCTTTTTGAACTTGGCGTTGAGGAGAATGCGATAGATTTGCTTTTAGATGAAGCGAAAGTTGTCGATGAAATTCTTGACGGGAATCCCGATTTTCAGAAGCTTCTGAATCATCCAAGAGTGGATGCGGAGAAGAAGATTGAGTTGATTGAAAACTGTTTTGCCGGACGGGTCAGCAACCATATGACAGGGTTTCTGACGATAATGGTGCAGAATGACCGCCAGAAGGACATTCGCTTTGCACTTGCGGATTTCATTGCCGAGGTGAAGGAATACCGTCACATCGGAATCTGTAAAGTGGTTTCCGCACTTCCTCTTACGGAGGATCAGAAGAGCCGTTTGAGAGACCGTCTGATAGAAACAACAGACTATAAAGCTTTTGAAATGCATTACCAGGTAGATGAAAAACTGATTGGAGGACTGACCGTTCAGATTGGCGACCGCATACTGGATTACAGCATCCGTTCGCAGTTGAATGACCTTCAGAAGACACTCCGTCAGGTATCTGCCGATATTTAAAATACAGGAAGGAAGGTATAGAGCTTTGAATTTGAAGCCACAGGAAATCAGTTCTGTTATCAGAGAACAGATTAAGAGATACAGTTCCGTTCTTGTTGTGTCGGATGTCGGTACCGTTATTCAGGTTGCCGACGGTATTGCCCGAATTCATGGACTGGAAAATGCCATGCAGGGTGAACTCCTCGAGTTCCCCGGTGAAGTTTACGGTATGGTCATGAACCTCGAGCAGGACAATGTAGGTGCCGTTCTTTTAGGCGATTCCTCAGCCATCCGCGAGGGTGATGTGGTAAAGACAACCGGACGAGTTGTAGAGGTGCCCGTAGGCGACTGTATGCTTGGTCGTGTTGTAAATGCACTTGGTCAGCCGATTGACGGCAAGGGACCGATTAACGCAACCGCATTCCGTCAGGTTGAGAGAGTTGCAAGCGGTGTCATCAGCCGTAAGAGCGTAGACACACCGTTACAGACAGGTATTAAGGCAATCGACTCTATGGTCCCGATTGGTCGTGGACAGCGTGAGTTGATTATCGGAGACCGTCAGACCGGTAAAACCGCCATTGCCATCGACACGATTATCAACCAGAAGGGACAGAACGTTAACTGTATTTATGTTGCAATCGGTCAGAAGGCTTCGACCGTTGCAGGTATTGTAAAGACATTGAATGAGTATGGTGCTATGGCATATACAACCGTTGTTGCGGCAACGGCAAGTGAGTTGGCACCTCTTCAGTATATTGCACCGTATGCAGGTTGTGCAATCGGTGAGGAATGGATGGAGAACGGCAAGGATGTTTTGATTGTCTATGACGATTTGTCTAAACATGCAACCGCTTACCGTACACTTTCCCTTCTTCTTAAGAGACCTCCGGGGCGTGAAGCTTATCCGGGCGATGTATTCTATCTGCACAGCCGTCTCTTGGAGCGTGCTGCGAAGCTTTCCGATAAGCTTGGAGGCGGTTCCCTTACTGCACTCCCGATTATCGAGACACAGGCAGGCGATGTTTCCGCATATATTCCGACTAATGTTATTTCCATTACAGACGGTCAGATTTATCTGGAAACCGAAATGTTCAACTCCGGCTTCCGTCCGGCTGTAAACGCCGGTCTTTCCGTATCCCGAGTAGGTGGTGCGGCGCAGATTAAAGCGATGAAGAAGATTGCCGGTCCGATTCGTATTGAGCTTGCACAGTATCGTGAGCTTGCTGCATTCAGCCAGTTCGGTTCCGATTTGGATGCTGATACGAAAGAGAAGCTTGCACAGGGTGAGCGTATCAAGGAGATTTTGAAACAGCCGCAGTACAAGCCGATGAGTGTTGCCGAGCAGGTAATCATCATCTATGCAGCTACCAAGAAATATCTGTTAGACATCAAGGTTGACCGTATTCTCGAATTTGAGACTGCATTGCTTACCTTGATTGACTCCAAGTATTCCGAGATTACTGAGGGCATTCAGAAGGATAAGGTTCTCTCGAGCGAGAACGAAGAACTTCTTGTGAAGGCTATCAAGGAATGTAAGGAAACATTTTTGAACGCTTGACGAAAAGAGGAACTACACTATGGCCTCAATGAGAGACATTAAAAGGCGTAAGGGCAGTATCCAGAGTACCGGTCAGATTACCAAGGCGATGAAACTTGTCTCTACGGTGAAACTGCAGAAGGCAAAGGGCAGAGCGGAGGAATCAAAGCCGTATTTCAATAACCTGTATCAGACCATTGCGGAAATCTTTGCAAAGTCGACTCCGGAAGTCAAGGAGCATTATATTAAGCGAATCGGAAGCGGTAAGAAGGCGATTATCGTCATCAGTTCCAACCGTGGACTTGCAGGCGGATATAATGCCAATGTTGTAAAGATGGTAACAGGCAGCAACATCCCGAAGGAGGATGTACTTGTATATGCTGTCGGTCGTAAGGCGAAAGAAGGGCTTGAAAGAAAAGGATACCATATCCGGGAGGACTATTCCGAAGTCATGAACAGTCCGCTTTACAGTGATGCAGCGGACATCGGTCGTGATGTTATGGATGCTTATGAGTCCGGAGAGGTAAATGAAATATTTATCGTATTTACCATTTTCAAGAATTCCGTAAGCCAGATTCCGACAATGCTTCGTCTGCTTCCGACTGAGGACCCGAGCGGTCCTGACGACGGAACACAGGGCGGTGACGAGTTGATGAACTTTGAACCGGATCCCGAAGAAACGCTCAAGGAAATCATTCCTAAGTATATCAGCGGAGAGATTTACGGTGCGTTGATTGAAGCACTGGCCAGTGAGAACGGTGCCCGTATGCAGGCTATGGATAATGCAACCAATAATGCGGAGGAAATGATTTCCGACCTGACTTTGCAGTACAATCGTGCACGTCAGGGCTCCATTACACAGGAGATTACCGAGATTATTTCCGGCGCCAATGCGCTTAACGAATAAATTCAGTGGAGGATACTGATTTGGCTACGAATATAGGAAAGATAACACAGATTATCAGTGCCGTACTCGATATCAAATTCGATGACGGAAATCTTCCCGAAATCTATGACGCGATTGAAATCACGCGCAAGAACGGGGAGAAGCTGGTTGTCGAGGTTGCCCAGCATCTGGGTGATGATACCGTACGCTGCATCGCTATGGGACCGACCGACGGTCTTGTCCGCGGTATGGATGCGGTAGCTACCGGACATCCGATTCTCGTACCGGTAGGTGAGAACACGCTTGGTCGTCTGTTCAACGTACTTGGAGAACCGATTGATGAGAAACCGGCTCCGACCGATGTTGAGTATTACCCGATTCACAGAAAGGCTCCGTCCTTTGCAGAGCAGTCTACCGAGACTGAGATTCTTGAAACCGGTATTAAGGTCGTTGACCTCCTCTGCCCTTACCAGAAGGGTGGTAAGATTGGTCTTTTCGGCGGTGCCGGTGTAGGAAAGACCGTTTTGATTCAGGAGCTGATTACCAATATTGCAACCGAACATGGTGGTTATTCCGTATTTACCGGTGTAGGGGAGCGTACCCGTGAAGGTAATGACCTCTATTATGAAATGATTGAGTCCGGAGTTATCAATAAAACAACAATGATCTTCGGTCAGATGAATGAGCCCCCTGGGGCACGTATGAGAGTAGGTCTTTCCGGACTTACCATGGCAGAATATTTCCGTGATAAGGGTGGAAAGGATGTCCTTTTGTTCATCGATAACATTTTCCGTTTCACACAGGCAGGTTCCGAGGTATCTGCGCTTCTTGGCCGTATGCCGAGTGCCGGAGGTTATCAGCCTACCCTGCAGACGGAAATGGGTGCCTTGCAGGAGCGTATCACATCAACAAAGAACGGCTCCATTACTTCCGTTCAGGCTGTTTATGTGCCTGCGGATGACCTTACCGACCCTGCTCCGGCAACTACATTCGCACACTTGGATGCAACAACCGTTTTGTCCCGTTCCATCGTGGAACTCGGTATCTATCCGGCTGTTGACCCGCTTGAGTCCACCTCCCGTATTCTCGACCCGAGAATTGTAGGAGAAGAGCATTATAAGGTTGCCAGAGGTGTGCAGGAGATTTTGCAGAGATATAAGGAATTACAGGACATTATCGCAATTCTCGGTATGGACGAACTTTCCGAGGGTGAGAAGATGCTTGTAAGCCGTGCCCGTAAGGTACAGCGTTTCCTGTCTCAGCCGTTCCATGTTGCTGAACAGTTCACCGGTCTTCCCGGTGTGTATGTATCCCTTACCGACACGATTCAGGGCTTCAAGGAGATTCTTGAAGGAAAGCATGACGACATTCCGGAAAGCTATTTCCTGAACTGTGGCAGTATTGAAGATGTTCTTGCAAAGGTAAATGCCGAAGAAAAATAGACGGAGTAACGAGCAGTGGATGAGAAGCATCTTAAATTGAATGTATATTCCCCAACCCGTATTTTTTACGAAGGGGAAGCTGAATTTGTGGAATTTGTCACAACGGAAGGGGAACTCGGTGTGTATCCGAACCATATTCCGCTGACTGCCGTTGTAGCGCCCGGAATTCTTCGGATTACCAATGACGGCAAGGTTCGTGAGGCATCGTTACTGGATGGTTTTGCTACCATACTGCCGAACGAAATCACCGTTTTGTCCGAGGCCTGTGAGTGGCCGGAGGAGATTGATATCCACCGAGCTGAAGAAGCAAAGATTCGTGCTGAAAGAAAGCTCGCCATGGAGCAGACAATCCGTGACGAGATGGCTTTGAAGCGCGCTTTGATTCGTATGCAACTGGCAAGTAAATATCATATGTAGATAGAAAGCCACTCGTGGTTTTGCTGCGAGTGGCTTGCGCTTTACTTCAGAACTGTGTGCAACAGATGTGAAGATATGGGATTGCATCAAGCCTGGATTTTAAGGAAAGGGTTTTGTTATGGGACTGATTATTGTTACCGGATTATCGGGAGCGGGCAAATCCATTGCAATCAATGCACTGGAGGATTTGGGTTACTACTGTGTGGATAACCTGCCGCCGAAATTTCTTGTGAGTTTTGCCGACCTTTACGGAATGTCAGAGAGCAATCGTGAAAAGAAAATCGCTACGGTTGTAGATATTCGTGGAAAGGATATGTTCGGAGATTTCTTCAAGGCAATGGAGGAACTCGGCAGAAAGAATTATCCGTATCACATTTTGTTCCTCGATGCGGATACCAAGACGCTGATTAACCGGTATAAATTTACGAGACGCCGTCATCCTCTGATGGAGGATGAGAATATCTCCATGGAGCAGGCAATTGCGCAGGAACGGGAATTCCTGAAATCGACCAGAGACAAGGCAAATTATCTTATCGATACTTCTACGTTGAAACCAATGCAGTTGCGTGAAAAGATTGTAAACCTGTCAAGCGAACGTCCGGAACAGGATTCCATGATTCTCCGCGTAATGTCATTTGGCTTTAAGGAGGGTATTCCGTCGGACGCGGATATGGTTTTCGATGTGCGTTGTCTGCCGAATCCTTATTATGTAGAGGATTTGAAAAATCATACCGGAATGGAGAAATGTGTCCGTGATTATGTAATGGGCTTTGATGAGAGCAAGGAACTGTTTCTGCAGGTAACAGGGATGATTACATTCCTGCTTCCGTACTACCGAAAAGAAGGAAAGAGCGAACTTGTTGTGGCATTTGGCTGTACCGGAGGAAAGCATCGTTCGGTATGCTTTGCGGAGGAGTTTGCAACGCATATGAGGGCAAATGGAAGCCGCATTTTAGTATCGCACAGAGAACTTGAAAAATTGCAGAATTAAGATTAGGAAAGAACGGTTTACACAGGATGTTTGCAGGATGGCCGGAATAAGGAGGAGAATATGTCAGTTTTATTGGCAGGAGGTGCCGGATATATCGGTACACATACCGCGGTGGAGATGCTTGAGGCAGGATATGAGGTTGTCATCGTTGACAATTTCTATAACAGTTGTCCCGAGGCTGTGCATCGTGTAGAGCAGATTACAGGGAAAAAGGTTTCATTGTATGAGGCAGATGTGACGGATGCCGAAGCAATGAGAAAGATTTTTGCAGCAGAGAAGATTGATGCAGTAGTGCATTTTGCGGGAATGAAGGCAGTAGGCGAATCGGTTGCAAAGCCTATGATGTATTATCGGAACAATCTGAATGGAACACTGACACTTTTGGAAGTAATGAAGGAGTATGACTGCCATCGGATTATCTTCAGTTCATCCGCTACCGTGTATGGTGACCCGGACAGTCTTCCGCTTTTCGAGTCGGCACCGAAGAAGGCTTGTACGAATCCTTACGGCTGGACTAAGTGGATGATTGAGCAGATTATGATGGATGCAGCCAATGCAGACCCGGAGCTATCGGTAGTGCTGCTTCGTTATTTCAATCCGATTGGTGCACACAAGAGCGGCTTAATCGGAGAAGACCCGAAGGGTATTCCGAACAATCTGCTTCCCTTTGTGGCACAGGTCGCCGTTGGCAGAAGAGACCATCTGAATGTGTTTGGCAATGATTATCCGACGCCGGATGGGACATGTATTCGTGATTATATTCATGTCGTAGACCTTGCAAAGGGGCATGTGGCAGCAGTCCGTTATGCAGATCACTCTAAAGGTTGTGAGATTTTCAATCTCGGTACCGGAAAGGGTTCCAGTGTTCTCGAGATGGTAGATGCATTTGAAAAGGCCTCGGGAGTTAAAATTCCTTATGTGATTACGGACAGACGCCCCGGAGACCCTGCTGAGAATTATGCCAATGCGGACAAGGCTAAGGAAGTTCTCGGATGGGAGGCAAAGCTTTCCTTAGAGGAGATGTGCCGTGATACATGGAATTGGCAGAGTAAAAATCCGATGGGATATTCGGGAATCGATAAATAAACATAAATAGAATAAATAAGGAGAGATGGATTATGGTAGGAATTATCGGTGCTATGGAAGTCGAAGTAACAAAGCTTCGCGATGCCATGATTATTGATAGAATGGATACCGTAGCAGGTATGAGATTTGCCGTCGGACAATTAAACGGTGCCGATGTGGTACTCGTTCAATCCGGTGTAGGCAAGGTTAATGCGGCAATCTGTGCCCAGATTCTTTGCGACCGTTATGCTGTATCCGGTATCATTAACAGCGGTATAGCAGGCTCACTCAGTGCAGAGATTAATATCGGAGATATCGTGATATCCACGGATGCACTGCAGCACGATATGGACGCCCGCTACTTTGGTTATGATCCCGGTGTAATCCCGCAGCAGGAGGTTTCCGTATTTCCTGCTAACAGTAAGCTTGCGTTACTTGCAGAGGAAGTGTGCCGCAAGGTAAATCCCGACATCAATGTATTCCGCGGACGTGTATTGAGCGGAGACCAGTTTATTGCGGAAAAGGCAAAGAAGCAGTGGCTTTGTGACACATTTGCCGGAATGTGCACCGAGATGGAGGGCGCGGCGATTGCACATGCAGCGTACCGTAATGGCGTTCCGTTCCTGATACTTCGTGCGATTTCCGATAAGGCCGATGATTCGGCAACGGAGGATTATGCAACATTTGAAGCAAAGGCCATCGACCATATGGTAAAACTGACGATGGGGCTTCTGAGTGATATGGAGTAAGGAGGAAAGAATATGGTATATCGTACACAGGGCGTTTGTTCACGAGAGATTCATTATGATATTGTGGAAGAGGACGGCAAACGTGTAGTCCGTAATGTATCCTATGTGGGTGGTTGTCACGGAAATTTGCAGGGAATTTCCAAACTTGTGGAAGGAATGGAAGTCACTGAGGTTATCGAAAAACTAAAAGGAATTCGGTGTGGATATAAAGACACATCCTGCCCCGACCAACTCGCAAGAGCGTTGGAGAAGGAAATTTATTTTTCACCGCAGGCATTAAATGCCGAGTAATGTAGAAGCAGGACAGTAGCTATGAAGAAGATCGTTCTTACCGGTGGTGGCACTGCAGGCCATGTCACACCGAATATTGCATTGATTGACCGTTTAAAAGAGGAAGGTTTTGAAATCAGTTACATCGGTTCCAAGGATGGCATTGAGAAGAAACTGATTACCAACCTTGAAATTCCGTATTATGAGATTTCGACCGGAAAGCTCAGAAGATATTTTTCATGGAAGAATTTTACAGACCCGTTTCGTGTGCTGAAGGGGTGCCGTGAGGCGAAGAAACTGATGAAACAGTTGAAGCCTGATGTGTGCTTTTCCAAGGGCGGTTTTGTTTCCGTACCGGTTGTGCGTGCTGCAGCCAAATGCAAGGTCAAGGTTGTCAGCCATGAGTCGGATATGACTCCGGGACTTGCGAATCGTATCGGAATGCGTTATGCGACTAAGATTTGCTGTAACTTCCCGGAAACACTTGAAAAGCTTGGGGAGAAGGGAATTCATACCGGGACCCCGATTCGAAAAGAACTCTTTAGCGGAACAAAGAAGGCGGGACTGGATTTTGTGGGATTTTCCGATGATAAACCGGTGATTTTGGTTGTCGGCGGAAGTACCGGAGCAGTTCGTGTGAATGAAGCTGTCAGAAAGATTTTACCGAATCTTTTACAGGATTTCAGAGTGGTTCATCTGTGCGGAAAAGGAAAGACCGATGCGACCTATGACGGAACGGAAGGTTATGTACAGATTGAATACTGCGATAAAGAGATGAAAGATTTGTTTGCGGCTGCTGATATTGTAATCAGTCGTGCAGGGGCAAATGCCATCTGTGAGCTTTTGGCACTTCGCAAGCCGAATCTTCTGATTCCGCTTTCTGCAGAAGCAAGCCGCGGTGACCAGATTCTGAATGCCGCATCTTTTGAAAAGCAGGGCTTCAGTATGGTAATGCAGGAATCCGAGATTACGGGGGAAAAGCTGGCGGAGGCTGTCAGGGCACTTTACGAAAACCGTAAGTCCTACATCGAAGCAATGCAGAATACACAGTCAAGTGATGCTACGGAAACAATTGTAAAATTATTGAGTGAGATATAAAAATGGGGGCTTAGCCCCCATTTTTTGTACTTGGGGACGGAGGTTGTGTATCATTTTTCAGAATCCGAATGACTGTTCCTCGGGAAATTCCGAGTAACCGTCCTATCTGCTTCTGCGTAAATCCCTGCCCATAAAGTTTGAGCGTGAGCTCGTTTCGCTCTTTTTTGGGCATGCCATATATCTCAACTCGTGGGATATTACCGGTTATTGAGCGAAATGCGGAAATCGCGTCCTCATCCGTCAGACATTTCCGACCGGAACCGCTAGTAATGTCAAATTCTTCAGAGTCTATTGTTTCATCGTTGCAATGGTCAGAAAAGTATTGACGCACATTGGAAGCAGAACCAAGTATTTTCTCGGAAAATGACAAATCAACCATGGTATTTTCCTTTCCATAGTACGCAAGGAAACTACTCCAGCGATATTCAGAGGGAGAAGAGCAGATTCCAGCCTTGACAGGGTTGTTATGTATATAGATTAGCGTGTTTAAAAAATAGGACTGATTGTCAACAACTCGGCTATGGAATCGGTCCTGGAAAAGGTGACCGTTACGAAGGTATTTCTTATTGTACCAGAGGACAAATCGTGCACCAACGCTCTGAAAGAAACCGGCTAAAGATTCGGGAGAAGAATGAAGCAAAAGATGAATATGGTTGTCCATTAAACAGTAGGCATAAATATCGATATCGTAGAGAACTTTGCAATCAGATAGAATATACAAAAACTTGAGATAATCAGACTCTTCTTCAAAGATGAGTTGCTGGTTCACAGAACGGAGAACGATATGATATATGCCAGAGGAACTCATAATACGAGGCGGTCTTGGCATAGTAACTCCTTAAATGAAGATTATATGTCAACAGTATAAAGGGGGTGTGTATAAAATGCAAGTGGGAAAGAAAAATAGAACACAACCTCCGTCCCCATGTTACAAATGATACACAACCCCCGTCCCCATGTTACAGGTTTTCGGCAAGCTTGGCAGCCAGTTCTGCGGCTTCGCCATCGGCGTAGGAGCCTTGGTCCCATACGGGAAGGATACCGTCACCCTCGAAACGGGGGATGACATGTACATGCAGATGGAACACGGACTGACCGGCAGCGGTTCCGTTATTCTGCAGAATGTTGACACCATCACAACTTGTAACCTTCTTCAAAGAAACAGCAACTTTCTTTGCAACAGGCATAAGTTTCGCAGCAGTTGCCTCATCAAGTTCAAAAAGATTGTCGGCATGCTTCTTCGGCAGAATGATTGTGTGCCCCTTATGTGCCGGTGCAATATCAAGGATTGCACGGAAATCATCGTCCTCGTATACGGTAGCGGAAGGAATGATTCCGTTTGCTATCTTACAGAAAATACAATTATCGTTCATATAGTAAATCCTCCAAATCCGATAAATATTGATTTCAAGTAATGATTGTAGCACATTTTCCCGAAGAATGGGAAAAGAATTGCATAAAGTCATAAAAAAGAATATAATATCATCGGATTCATATATCCGGAATGAGGTTTTTATGAAATTACGTTATGTACAATATCGTGCCCTGATTGTCTTAGGCGTTTATCTTGTTGCTTTCCTGATTTTCTACGGCACTATCAATAATCACGTCCATATCAGTGAGTTCCGTAAGGTAAACTCTGTCGATGCAACACTGCCGGTTGTTTCTTTCGTCACATCCGATGCGGAAATCAACCGTACGCTCGGCTATACCTTTATCCCGCAGGAAGGCAAGATGCGTCAGAGTATCACACCTGTTATGCAGGGTGAGACATCTATAATCGTACTGGTTGATCAGAAGGGTACCAATGTCCGTAAGATGAGTTGTTCCGTAACCGAGATTACGACAGGACTTGTTATGGATGATATCAATCTGATGTCACTTAAGGATTATAGAGACGGACGTATCTACGGTCAGTTTTTCTTCACAGCCAAATACGCCACCAACACCGAATATCTGATGCGAATCACTCTGACAACCGGAGAAGGAAAGGATGTTTATTATTATACAAGGTTGATGTTCCCGACCTTTGGTAATCCGAAACAGGAAGTAGAGTTCCTTGAGAATTTCCACAGTGCGATTCTGGATGAGGAACGTCAGACGGAAATCGAAAAATACCTTGAAACGGAGGACAGCTATACCGGTGCGGATTTCAGCCGTATTACACACCGTGACAGTGTGGATTCCGTCGGCTACGGTCAGATGGAGCCCAAGGAAATCGAGTCCTATGTACCAACCTTTGTGGAATACACTTCCTCCTATGTGGCAGCAGAGAAGGATTTCTATGTGGAAGCATATTCCAATGACGGTTTGGAAACATACAGCTGTGTGGAGCACTACCGTTTCAGAACCACATCCAAAACAAATTATCTCTATTCCTTTGAACGCAAGATGGAGGTAATGTTTGAACCGGTATACTTTAATCTGAGTGCAAGGCAGATTAAGCTTGGAATCACAGGTGAGCAGAACCTGAACTGTCTGATGAGTGAGAACAATAAGTATCTTATGTTCTCACGTGACGGAGACCTGTGGGAATATGATATGAAGGAAAATGTTATGATACCGCTGTTCTCATTTGACCGGGAAGGTGGAGATTTTGAGCGTTATCATAATACAGAGCACAACTTTAAACTGATTTCCGTGGATAACGACGGCAACGCGGATTTTGTATTTTACGGATATATCGTGCGCGGCGAATATGAAGGACGCGTGGGGATTATCTACTATCGCTATTATGCAGAAGAGAAACGTGTCGAGGAGATGATGTTCACTCCGGTAACCGTTCCGTATGACATTCTGAAAGAGGAATTCGGTGATGTCTGCTATATGAACAGTTTCAACGAGTTTTATTTCACATTGGATGGAACTCTGTATCAGTACCGTTCTACATTGCATGACTATACGGTTGTTGTGGAGAATATGGTAGAACCATTCTATTTTGAAGGTTCAAAACTCGTATATCAGGAAACAACCAACGAGAAGAATACAAAGATCTGTTATCATGACCTTGAAAGTAATACAATCGAATATCGTGAGGCTGCACCGGGAGACCGATTACTGTTTTTGGGATCGATTGACGGAGATTTCATTTACGGGGATGCCCACGCCAGCGATGTTACCTTTAAGGATAACGGGCAATCGCATGTCCCGATGTATCGTATCCGGATTGAAACGAGTGAAGGAAAGCCAGTCAAAGAATACGTAAGAGAGAGAGACGATGAGTATTTTCTGGATGCAACCATTCAAAATAATGGAATCTCCATTCTGATTAACCGTAAGAAGGAAGTGTTTACGGGAACCCGCAAGAACGGTACCACTTATAACCGTCCGATTTACACGGAAGTGGGAACCTATAACATTCTGAAGAGCAGCGAGACTCCAAAAGATGATGTTACCGTTAGTTCCAAGTATACGGAACCGATGCGAAGAGAATATTACCTGAATCTTCCGGATAACCAAAAGATTTCAAAGGTGCCTCAGAAGATTGAGATTGATTCGACACAGAACAGTGTCCGGACAACGGCTAAACTGATTAATCGTACCAAGAACAATTATTATGTGCAGGCATTTGGAAAAGTAATTGCGGAGTCGGATGACCTTGCTTATTGCGTATCTCTGGCCAATGCGAATTACGGTAGTGTGTTTGAAGAGACCGGACTTGTAATCTGGGTTCGAGGCATGCGTGGAAATTCCGCTCTTTTGCATAATGTCACGCCTTGCTACTGTAACGGGGATTTGATTTCGGAGAAGGAAGCTGTCCTACAGATGTTCTTCAGTTACAAGGGTTCTGTTACAAAGGCAGCCGATTGTGATTTGAATGAACGCGCAATGCTTGACTGGTTAACGGATAATATTCCGGGAACCGCTGTTGACCTGACAGGCGTTACTATGTTGGAAGCCCTGTCATTTACCTCGGAAGGACACCTTGTAGCAACTGTATTCGAGGGAAAATGGCTTGTCATCACAGGGTACACGGCGAACCTTGTCTATGCGATTTCACCTTCCGAAGGGAAGACCAAAACCATTGCATTGAGCCGAATGCGCGATGCATTGGATAATGTTGGATTGTTCTATACTTATGTGGATTGATGTTTCGAACAATGTGTTGCAGAAGAAGGTTTTTTTGAAGCAAATGTTGTCTTAACAGGTTGTTTTTCCGTGTTACGGAGAAGGGGGAAGATTATGAAAAGAGTGTTTTTGATTGTTTTAGATAGTTGTGGAATCGGGGAACTTCCCGATGCGGCTGATTTCGGAGATGTTGGAAGCTTCACGCTTAGGAGCGCCGCAAGCGATGTCACATTTTCCATGCCGAACATGGAGAAACTCGGATTGTTCAATATAGAAAGAGTTCGTGATGAAGTAAACGGTAAGGGACTCGGAGCATGTACCAGAAAGCGGTTTCAGGGTGCCGTATGCCGTCTGCAGGAGCAGTCGAAGGGAAAGGATACGACGACCGGACACTGGGAGATCAGCGGAATAGTCAGTAAGACACCGATGCCTACTTTCCCGGAAGGATTTCCGCAGGCTTTGATTAATGAACTGTCAAAACGTACGGGCAGAGGGATTCTTTGCAATAAGCCGTACTCCGGAACAGATGTTATCAGAGATTACGGCAAAGAGCAGCTTGCGACCGGAGATTTGATTGTGTATACTTCAGCGGACAGTGTTTTGCAGATTGCGGCACATGATGCGCTGATTCCGACGGAGCAACTTTATGAATACTGTAAGATTGCCCGTGAGATTTGTCAGGGCGAGTGGGGCGTAGGGCGTGTTATTGCAAGACCCTTCACAGGAGAATGGCCGTATATAAGAACTGCGCTTCGACATGATTACTCGCTTGTACCGCCGACGACGATGCTGAATGTACTCTGTGATGCAGGCTATGAGGTCCATTCAGTGGGCAAGATTATCGATATCTTCGCAGAGAGCGGAATTTCGGAATATGTTAGAACGCAGAACAATGATGAGGGTATTGAGCGCACGCTTGCTGAGATGGATAAGGATTTTGAAGGCTTGTGCTTTACCAATCTGGTTGATTTTGATATGTCCTATGGCCATAGGAATGATATTCCGGGATATGCTAAGGCACTCAGCGATTTCGACAAGAAAATTCCCGAGCTTATTGCAAAGCTTCGTGACGATGATATTCTGATGATCACGGCAGACCATGGCTGTGACCCGGCAACCGAATCGACGGACCACAGTCGCGAATATATACCGCTTGTTGTGTTTGGCAGAAATGTGAAGGGCGGGAAGGATTTCGGTACCCGTGAAAGTTTTGCGGATATCGCACAGACCATCCTTTCGTATTTTGGTCTGGATAATCAGCTGGCCGGTGAGAAGATTGCGGGAATGATTAAAGAATAAAGCGTGAGGGGGCAGATTCTTTGCAGATTGCCGTGACAAATGCCATGGAATATGCTGTACTTTTTAGAAATAATTCTTCCAGAGAAGGAGGCATACGGTTATGTTTATCACTTGTCCGAATTGTAAGGAACTGGTTAAAAAAGGAGTGGGTGAATGCCCGCTGTGCAAGTATTCCATTACTGCGGAGGATATCATGAAGGCCGAGCAGGAGAATAAAGAGAAAAAGGACAATCCGGTTTTCGTGGCGTTTATATGTATCTTATTGTTGGGACCGTGGATTGCCGGACCCATCCTGTTAGGAACAGATCATACTCTTGCGGGGATTCTGGTTTTCGTGATTCCGTATTTATGTCTGTTTCTCTGGGGTGTTTTAAGAAAGCGGAAACAGAAGAAGGACTTTTACAAGATCAAGGATGCCGATAAACGGTTTGACATCATCCCCGTCAGCGATGCCGAGACAATAAAGGCGCTTTATGACAATTCCGCGCTCACATTTTTCGTCGAAGAAACCGACCCGAAGCTCTTGAATTGGCTGTATAACTGGCTGAACAACGAAGGTGTGCTGAAAAGCGAGCGGCTGAGCCTATACACGTACACCGGACAGGATCTGAAGAATGCCTTCGGCAAGCGGAAGAGATTCCGGACCGAGGATAAGCTCATGAGCATCTTTTTGAAAGACCTTGATATTAACGATTCGAATGAGCTGCAGTTTTCGAGGGATCGCCTGCAAATCGGCGGGCGGTGGCTGGATGACATTGTCGGGAACAGCTGACGGAACACGGTTTGGGGTTAAATGGAATTAAATATAAGAAGTTTTGAGGCTATATGAATTATCAGGAAATACTAGTTGAATGTGCAAAAAAGAATGGATTACACCAAATTGATGGGATGGACTTTTGGATAAAAACAGGAAATCTGCTTTTTATTATAGAGGATAGGTGGCTCAACTCAAAGGAGAGAACTTGGGCGTGTTCTTTTAAACCCCTGTATTCAGATGAATTATTATGGAGGATTTCAGAAATCGGAGGGGGTTCAGTTGAAACGTGGGAAGATTTTAGAAAAAAAGGTACGAGTCGAAGAGTCGACGGCGTTTTTGTCGCTCCGGCCAAGTTAATCTCGTCTTGTAGTTATGAGTTGGCTTCAACTGAAGAGGCGATTCGATTGGTTTATGAAAACAAAATCAGGGAGTTTCTGGAGATTACAGAAACTACCGATGAAACCGAATATGAGACAGAAAAAACGGTGTCAATGATAAACATCCTCAGAGCTATACATGAAAAAGATTATGAAAAAGCGAGAGAATTGACAAAGAAGATTCATATTTGGGTGGAGAACACTCGTCCCGAAGATGAAGTGTTATGGCACGATGATTATCGTCAGATGAGAAGAGATATCTTGAATTATTTGAAAAAGCAAAAAGCGTTATAAAATAATTAAAGGGCTTAGCGATGAGAAAAAGTTTGAAAAGTACTTGATTTATTACCCTCCTATGTTATCTTATTGTACCTGAATGACCCACCAAAAATGGTGCATCGTTCAACAGAATTTACTTTCAGGATATTCGATGATAGGGATGGATTAGTGATGAATAACGATATTATGACATTACCTGGTATTTATAATGAGGCAAAAAAGCAGTTAGCTTATGAGTTTAATTGTTCACCGGATGATTTTTCAAAAGATGAAAACACCATAACCACATCAATTCTTCACGAGAAAAGACGAAAGTTTTCAGAAGAGGCATTTTTCATTCAGATGGCAACGTTTGGTAAAGGAACTGTGATATCAGCAGACGAATCCATTCACTCTTGGCTTCAAGAATGGATTAAGGGAAAAAGTGGTATTTGGCTTTTCGAGCAGCACAATTTTTTTGACCTTGAAATGGAAATTCGAAAGTCGGGATATAAAATGTCTCTGACCCATCATATGTTTTTGCCAAGTTCAGAATTGATAAATATCGATACAGATCTAAAGATTAAATGGCTTGAGCAGGAAGAAATTAGGGAATATTACGGACGAGAAGAATTCTCAAATGCTATATGCGATCATTTTCGCGCTGATAGGCCGGATGTTTTGGCTGTTGTGGCACTTGATGAAAATAGAATAATGGGAATGGCGGGGTGTTCTGCAGATAGCCCGAAATTGTGGCAGATAGGTATTGATGTTAATCCTGAATATCGGGGAAGAGGCATTGCCAAAACGCTGGTAACACTTCTTAGGAATGAAGTGTTTAGGAGGGGAGCTATACCTTATTATGGGACCAGCCTTTCAAATCTGGCATCATGGAAAACTGCTTTATCGAGCGGATTTACCCCAGCATGGATAGAAGTTGAAAGCAGAAAAATTACAGAAAAAGAATTTGCAAAATGATAATTCCCGAAAGAACGTTATATCGGAAGATAAAAAGCTGTAGGCCATTGTTACAGAAAAGGAAAAGTTTTATGCTCTAACATAGGCAAGTAAATTTCGGATTTCGAGCCAAGTGATGCACTTGAATTTGGAGGGTATCCATGATAATGCTATTCAAGAGTTAACAGGAAATATTGCTGAAATGTGAGTTGACCGGAAGTATGAGAGTGTGAAGGCGGAGAGAAATAAGGAGGAGATTTGACATGACTGTAAGTGAAATCATTCAGGAAACCGCAAAAAAGTATGATTTGCATCAATTAGACTGCATGGACTTCTGGTATAAAAGAGACGACATTCTTTTTATGGCGAAAGAAGTACGCAATATAGGATATAGCACGTGGACCATTTCGTTTAAGCCGTTGTATACGGATGAGCTGGTGTATCAAATCCTCGAAGCCGGTGGGATGCCGAATGCAAAGTATTTGTGGGAACAGTTTAAGAAAAAGGCCTCGTTGATGAGAATACGGGCAGCCGTCACCGGTCCGGCGAAGAAGATTTACAGTGACAGATGCGACCTGCCCTCTGCGGAAGAGGATTACCGCAAGTTCTACGAGAAGCATTTTGAAGAATTCCTGGAGATGACAAAGGATGTAAAGGAATCGGATTATGCCACGGATGCGGAACTGTCCATGATTAACATCCTTGCAGCTTTACACGGAAAAGAATATGAACGTGCAACGAAACTGATTAACAAAATCAGTTCCCTGGGTATCGGCTTTCTCCGTGCAAAGAATACTCGCCCTGAAGAAGAAATACTGTGGCATGAAGAATATCCCGCCTGGAAGAAGTACTTGAAGAAATACATTGAAGGTGTAAAAGGGTAATAGGATGAGATTCATATTGACAATGAGAAATCCAAGGTGTATGAGTGTCCGAGAAACGGTAAGAGAGTTGAGATTCCGCAAGGAAATCGCGGCGTGACATTGGCGCACCACGATTCCTTCTTGACATCAAAAAGAGAAGATGGTATGATATGCAGTGCTTGCAGTTGTGGCGGAATTGGCATACGCGCATGATTCAGGTTCATGTCCATATTACTTGGGTGTGGGTTCAAGTCCCA
>JAZQNM010000047.1:0-16512 GCA_045627305.1 Lachnospiraceae bacterium | reverse complement strand
CTATCAAAATGATATGTCAACCCCCGTCCCCAAGATATCCAATCATGCTTCTAAAATAGCTGTCTAACTGCTGGGGAGTGTACTGCTTACGGTTTTTGAGCCAGAACAGAACCATCTCCACGAAGCTTCCCGCAATATGATTTACCAGAAAATCATCCGGAATCTCAGGATGACAGTGTTCTAAGCTGGGTAGGTACTTGCGTCGAATCAGTTCGCTCATATTGTCTTTGAAGTAGCGGAGAAAGAATTCATTGCTTTCGCATGTCAGGAGCGTAAGGATGCTGTTGTCATTTTCCTGCAAATGTAAAAGAATATGCATAAAAACGGAGTCTGGGGCATCGTCACAGTGATAGAGCCCGTGGGAATGGCTTTCGGGATTCATTGCCGTCTCGATAATGTGGTCAAAAAGCTCCTTGCACAGAGCACATAGCAGGTCATCCTTCGTCTCGAAATGGGAGTAAAATGTGCTGCGTCCGATATCCGCACGGTCTATGATGTCCTGTACGGAAATGCTTTGTAAACTTCGTTCCTCAAGGAGAGAAGTGAATGCACGGAAGATTGCCGTGCGGGTTTTTGATTTACGACGGTCCATGGATGACCTCCTTAGGTGGTTTTTTGATTTTAGTGTAGGTCAGCATGGGGAAAATGTAAACAACAACTTGTAAGTTTTTGAACAATTTGTTCGAAATGTTCAGTAACTTACATTTCGAAATATCTGGTTATTGTATTTGTATGAAATGCAAGGTATTCTCAAAGTAGATATTAAGTTCGTGTGACCAGGTTACGGCGGAATAAATTCCGATGGGTTATTATAGGGAGCAGAAAGGGACACAAGGCCCGTCCCCGCATATCAAAATGATATCTTCACCCCCGTCCCCAAACTATCAAAATGATATGTCAACCCCCGTCCCCAAGATATCAAAAGGAGGCCCCATGTTAGAAAAATTAGCAGAATTTTTGGAAAGTGTGCCGATGCTTTGTGTGTCAGGTGTATTCCTTTTGGCAAGTTTCATTTTGGAACGATGCGGTATTATCTGCCCGGTAAATCCGGCAATTGTGTCCGTCATTCTAAGCGGCATTCCGATTTTGTATGAAGCGATAGAAGCATTGTTTGAGGAAAATGGGATAGCAAAAATTACTTCTGCACTGCTTGTTTCCATCGCAATGATTGCTTCGATTGTTATTGGAGACCTTTTTGCAGCAGGCGAAGTAGCATTTATTATGGGTATTGGTGAACTCCTGGAGGATTTGACAACGAAGCGTGCGAGAAAAGGTCTTCGCAAACTGGCAGAACTTACGCCGAAGACAGCCAGAATTATCATTGGAGGCAAGGAAGAGCAGATTGCAGTTGAAAAAGTACAGGTGGGAGATCTCGTTCGAATCAATCCGGGAGAAACGGTACCTGTGGATGGTATCATTGAACTCGGAGAAACGTCTCTTGACCAGTCTGTGATTACCGGCGAGTCAATTCCTGTGGACTGCGGTGTTGGAGACGGGGTGTTTTCAGGTACGACGAACTGCTATGGTTCTATAGATATCCGTGTCACTAAGATCGGTGAGAACAGTTCCTTGCAGCAGATGATTGAACTTGTGAAGCATGCTGAGGAGAATCAGTCGCCGATGCAGAGAACTGCGGACCGATATGCAAGCATTCTTGTTCCGATTGCATTTCTTCTGGCCATCCTGACATTTGTCATTACAGGACAGATAATTCGCGGTGTTACCGTGCTTGTTGTGTTCTGCCCGTGTGCTCTTGTTTTAGCTACGCCGACGGCGGTTATGGCTGCTATCGGAAAAGCGACAGAAAAGGGCATTGTCATCAAGTCGGGCGCAGCACTCGAAAAGATGGGAAGTGTCGATGTTGTAGCATTTGACAAGACAGGTACGCTGACGGTTGGGAAACCCTCGGTAAGTGATGTCATCCCGCTTTCGGATGTGGGTGAAGGAGAAGTCTTGCGGCTTGCGGCCGCGGCGGAAAGCCGTAGCGAACATCCGCTTGGTAAAGCAATTGCTACATTTGGCTTAAAGCGATTTGGCACCTTACCTGCCTGCACGGATTTCCGAATGACGAGTGGCAAGGGCATCTGTGCTGTTGTGGATGGACACCATCTGGTTATTGGTAATGAAGGTTTTCTTGCAGAGAATGGAACGGAAAATGTCAGAAAACTTCTTGTTAATGTTGGTGCTTCGGATGACGTAACCGTTACTGAGGCAGGTAATGTTTTTGACCGTCTTTTGGAAGAAGGAAAGGCACCTGTATGGGTTGCGGACGGTGGGAGAGTGATAGGAATCATTGCTTTGGCGGATGCCCTTCGTGAGGAATCAAAAACAGTTATCCAAAATCTTTTTGACTTGTCAACGGATGCTGTATTGTTAAGCGGTGACCACCGAACAACCGCAGAATATATAGCCGGAAAAGTTGGCATTCATAGTGTATGTGCAGGTCTTCTTCCTGAGGATAAGGTGCAGAAAATCCGGAATTTACAGCAGGAAGGGCATGTAGTATGTATGATTGGTGACGGCGTGAATGATGCACCTGCTTTGGAAACGGCAGACGTCGGAATTGCAATGGGCGGGACCGGAAGTGACATCGCGAACAACGCTGCAGAAATTGCGCTTGCAACCGATGATATCGGGCGAATTCCATATCTGAAACGGCTTGCTTCGGCTACTGTACGGACCATTCGTTTTGGTATCACACTTTCGATGGTCATCAATTTCGTTGCTATTTTCCTTTCCTTCTTTGGCATATTGAATCCGACTACCGGTGCACTTGTACACAATGCCGGTTCGATCCTCGTAGTTCTTTTGGCCGCTACTATGGGTAACCGGGTACCCGAATGATAGCTTGGGGACGGGGGTGAAGATATCATTTTGATAGGTCGGGGACGGGCCTTGAGAATCATTTTGTGGAAAATGATACTGTAAGGTCCGTTTTTTTGGTAATAAAGACGAAGGATTTTGCTATAAAATGTGCTTTTTGTCAAGAGGCCCGTCCCCGACCTATCAAAATGATATCATCACCCCCGTCCCCAAGATATCACCATTGACAAAAACCTACTTGTGCTATATAGTTAGCCATAGGTAACTAAGGAGGCAGTATATGAATCTGAAAGAACTTCCGATAGGCAAATCCGCCACCGTAACAAGTGTTGGTGGTGAGGGTGCACTGAGACAGCATCTTCTTGATATGGGATTGATTCCGAAAGCAGAGGTCACCATGGTGAAGCATGCACCGATGGGAGACCCGGTGGAAATCCGTATTCAGAGTTACGAGCTGACATTACGTCTCGCAGATGCGGAACGAATTGAAATAGATCATATTAAGGATGCATCCGAAAGGATGGCAATCAATGAAAGAAAACGTCCGAGCGAACATCCCGGTCTTGGTGAAGGCGGACGATATCATACGGAGGGTGAGGCAACAGCATTACCTGATTCAACCTTGCTGACATTTGCCTTAGCAGGAAACCAAAACTGCGGAAAGACGACTCTCTTTAACCAATTAACCGGTTCAAATCAGCATGTCGGAAACTTTCCGGGCGTGACGGTCGACCGTAAGGACGGCAGCATTCGCGGCAAAGACAAGACGCTTGTGACGGACCTCCCCGGAATCTACTCCATGTCGCCCTATACGAGCGAGGAACTGGTAACCAGGCAGTTCCTTCTGGAGGAGCAGCCGAAGGGCATCATTAATATCGTAGACACAACCAATTTGGAGCGTAACCTGTACCTGACGATGCAGCTGATGGAACTTGAGGTGCCGATGGTACTTGCACTCAACATGATGGATGAGATGCGAGAGAACGGTGGTTCGGTTTTGGTAAATGACATGGAGGCCATTCTCGGCATTCCCGTCGTACCGATTTCCGCCGCGAAAAATGAAGGTATCCACGAGCTCATTGACCATGCGATGCATGTGGCCCGTTATCAGGAGAAACCGGAGGGTGCTTCCAAAATTGACTTCTGTGACGCAGAAGAGGAGGGCGGTGCCGTTCACCGTTGCCTTCACAGTATCCGCCATTTGATTGAAGACCACGCCAAGGCAGCCGGAATCCCTGTCAGATTTGCCGCAAGCAAGCTGGCAGAGGGTGACGAGTTGATACTCAATGCGCTGAATCTTGATGACAATGAAAAGGAAACCTTAGAGCATATCATCAGCCAGATGGAAGCGGAACGCGGACTCGACCGCTCCGCCGCCATAGCCGATATGCGCTTCCGGTTTATCAATAAGGTATGTTCGGAAACGGTAATCAAGCCAACGGAAAGCAAGGAACATATCCGCAGCCGACGCATCGACCGTGTTTTGACCGGCCGCTTTACGGCAATCCCCGCATTTATCCTGATTATGGGACTTGTATTCTGGCTCTCCTTCAGTGTTATCGGAGCCTTCTTCCAGAAACTTCTGGAAAATGGAATCGATGCCCTTTTGAAGCTTTGCGAAAAAGGCCTTGACCTTTGGGGTGTGAACCCGATTGTCAAGCACCTGATTACGGATGGTATCTTCGCCGGTGTCGGAAGTATATTGTCCTTCCTGCCGATTATCGTGACCCTGTTCTTCTTCCTGTCAATTCTTGAAGACAGCGGTTACATGGCCCGTGTTGCATTTTTCATGGATAAACTGCTTCGAAAGATTGGTCTTTCCGGCCGAAGTATCGTTCCGATGCTGGTAGGCTTTGGCTGTACGGTTCCTGCAGTTATGGCATCCAGAACGCTGCCTTCCGAGCGTGACCGTAAGATGACGATTCTGTTGACACCGTTTATGAGCTGCTCCGCAAAGGCACCGATTTATGCGTTCTTTGCATTGGCATTCTTCCCGAATCATGCCGCACTCGTGACTATTGGATTGTATACGCTCGGTATTCTTGTCGGCATACTTGTTGCGTTCCTGCTTCGTTCGACGATGTTTCGCGGTGAGGCAGTTCCGTTCGTAATGGAACTCCCGAACTATCGTATGCCCAGTGCGAAAAATGTCGGGCAACTTCTGTGGGAGAAGGCAAAGGACTTCCTGACGAGAGCATTTACCGTAATCTTCATTGCAACGATTGTCATCTGGATATTACAGAATTTCGATTACAGACTGAATTATATCGGTGACAGTCCCGAGGCAAAGGGTATGTTATCTGCACTGGCCGGTTTGATTGCTCCAATCTTCATACCGCTCGGCTTCGGAAACTGGCAGTGCACAACCGCATTGATTACCGGATTTATCGCAAAGGAAAGTGTCGTTTCCACCCTGAAGATTCTGCTCGGTTCGGCGGTAACAACGATGATTTCCGGACCTGCGGCAGTATCGCTTCTTGTGTTCTGCCTGCTGTATACTCCATGCGTGGCAGCCATTGCATCCGTAAAGCGTGAGCTTGGCACAAAATGGGCTGCTGCGATGATTGTTGTACAGTGCCTGATTGCATGGATTGTGGCATTTGCCGCACACGGCATTGCATTAATTCTTTAAAAACAGAAACGCGTTTCTTCGAAAAGACTGTGTTTTTACGCAATTTGCGTGTGAAATATTCAAAAAGAGCCGTCATTCGTAATAAAATATGTCATTCACGGACAGAATCAAAATTGCCGGAAAATGTAACCGATAATTCTTTACATTTTCCGGCTTTTTTTTGTTATATTCAATATATGGATGTGAAAGGGAGGGATTGCATGAAAGAGAAGGTTGTCGGGTACAAGCGGCTTTCTGTGGATGACGTGGACCGTAAGCGTTTGCGCCATTTTCAGGCAGAGGTTTTCGGAACCGAAGAGGTTGAGGAAGCGGATTGCATCGAAATGATGTGCGAGAGAAATGTGCGTGTGGTTCGACTTACGGCAGTATTTGTCATTCTTGTTATGTTTACCATAGGAATATGGGACAGAATCGCAGGCAATCGTGTGGGAGCACTTTCCGAAGGGATTATGTGTGCAATTGTATTAGCTTCCGGTCATATTATGATTGCACCGTTACGAATCAAAAAATGCTCGGGCCGCCGGGTGCGTTATGCATTTTTGGTATATTATCTGTTGTTTATTGTGGCCGTAACGATGTTTACGATTCTGAGAGATATGGAGCCGGAACTTGATTCGGTTATGGATATTGCAAAGGGACTTCCTACCATATCCTTTCTGATGGCTTTATTCATTTTTACGCCGCTTCCGTTGCGACGCGATAACATCTTTATTGGTGTGTTTTTTGTGATTTCTGCCTTTATTCCGATGATTCCTGCGCTGGGAGGACAGAACTATTTCCTTCGGGACCATCTGATTGTCCGTGTGGCAGTATTCCTTGGCTACTGGTATTCGGCACATGAGAGACGAATCAGTATGGAGAAGACAATCGCCCTAAAGGACTTGAGCTGGGAGATGATTGTTGCCGACTATATGGACAGCATGACCAAACAGTTGAATACTTATGCGATGAAGACCTATTGGAATTATCTTTGTACCGTTACACCGAAATCGGTAGGAGTATTACGCTGTGACATCGATAATTTCCAGAGATATAACGATGTCTGCGGACATGAAAAGGCCGATGCAACCTTATATGATATCGGGCAGGTTCTGAACCAGTATTTGCGTGAAAAGGGCTGGTATCTGTTCCGAAATGAAGGCGACGAGTTTACTATACTGGTACCGAATGCAGAACTGGAACAAATGTGGGAAATCGGTGAGGAACTTTGTAAACGTGTCCGAAACAGCAATTTTGTAATCCCCGATGATGAATGCAAGGCATTGACGATGACAATCGGCTGTGCTATTGAGCCAATGACGTTGTCACATAACGATGATTATCTGAAGCGTGCCGACCGTCAGTTGGAGGAAGGAAAGAAGAACAAGAATTCCGTCGTATTTTTAGGTGAAATACGAGAGTGTTCATAAAGTGTATAGGATTTTCCCTTGTCGACACAATCGGAAGATGCTATAAAATACACATAGTAATGTGTAAAGGAATGCAGTATGGAGATTAAAGAAATTGCCCGAATTGAGAACAACTATGTTGATAAATTCGGGATTCCAAGACAGAGCGGGCTTGCGGACACAGTGAAAGCCCGCATTGTTTTTGCCCCGGAGTATCGAAACCCGGACGCTTTTCGCGGAATTGAGGGATATTCGCATCTGTGGATTTTGTGGGAATTCTCTGAGACTGGCAAAGCACCCGGAGAATGGACGCCGACCGTACGCCCTCCAAGACTCGGAGGGAACAAACGCGTCGGTGTATTCGCCACAAGAAGCCCGTTTCGCCCCAATTCATTAGGTCTGTCATCCGTCCGCCTTTTGGACGTGGACTATGATTGTCCCGAGGCACCTGTACTCATAGTAAGCGGAGCCGATCTGATGTCAGGAACACCAATCTATGACATTAAGCCGTATCTGCCCTATACGGACAGTCATCCGGATGCAACGAGCGGTTTTGCTGGGGATTTTGTGGATTACAGACTGGCGGTGGATATCCCGTTTGCGATTCGTGAAAATGCAAGGTCTCTTGGAATGGACGAGGAGATACTTAAGGAACTTACCGAGGTACTTTCGGGGGATCCGAGGCCTGCTTATCAGAACGACCCCGAAAGAGTGTACCGGATGTGCTATGGCATTTATGAAGTCGCATTTTCCGTAGTGGAAGGAACCGCTTATGTGAAGGAAATAAGCATAAAGGAGTGAGCGTGTTATGAAGTCTGTGCTGAATTGTTTTAAAATAGAGGACAGTTTTTTCTCTCCGATTGCGGAGAAGATTCGCACGGTTGTGCTTCCGTATCAGGAGGCCGTTTTAAAGGATGAAGTTCCCGGCGTGGAGAAAAGCCATGCAGTTGAGAACTTCCGTGCCGCAGCAAAGATGCTTCGTGAGGGGCACTGCGACGAGGAGTTCTACGGAATGGTTTTTCAAGACAGTGATGTAGCCAAATGGCTTGAGGCCGCCGCTTATTCACTTGCCCTTACACCCGATGCAGAACTGGAACAGCATTGTGATGAGATGATTGATTTGATTGCAAGCGCTCAGCATGAGGATGGATATCTGAACACGTATTTTACCGTGAAACGTCCCGGAAAGCGTTGGACAGACCTTTCGGAAGCTCACGAACTCTATTGCGCAGGCCACATGATGGAGGCTGCCGTTGCTTACGCTGATGCAACCGGAAAGACGAAATTATTGGATGTAATGTGTCGGTTTGCAGACCATATCTGTAAGCATTTTCTGGAAGAGGGAAATCCCGGAGTGCCCGGGCATGAGGAGATTGAGTTGGCACTCCTTCGCCTTTACAGAAAGACGGGTAAGGAACAGTACCGTGAGCTTGCAGCGCATTTCATCAATGAAAGAGGTGACGGCGGTGCGTATTTCCGTGAGGAAAGCGCAAAGCGTGACTGGTACGTATGGGGAAAGGAACCTGCGGGACCGGAATATAACCAGGTTCATATGCCGGTGCGTGAGCAGAAAGATGCGGAAGGGCACGCAGTTCGTGCCGTATATCTATACACGGGTATGGCTGACCTTGCAAAGGAGACAGGAGATGAGTCTTTGAAGCAGGCATGCCGGAATCTGTATGAAAGCATTACGAAGAAACGAATGTATTTAACCGGGGCAATCGGCTCAGCTTATGAGGGTGAAGCTTTTACCACAGATTACCATCTGCCAAATGATACTGCCTACGCAGAGACCTGTGCTTCGGTTGGCTTCTGTTTCTTCCTTCGTCGGATGCTGGGACTTGAGAAGAAGGGCGAATATGCAGATATGATGGAGAGAGCACTTTACAATGGTGTTCTTGGAGGTATGCAGCTTGACGGAAAACGCTTCTTCTATGTCAATCCGCTCGAAGTAATCCCGGGAACAAGCGGCGTTGCAAATTCCATGAGGCACGCTTTGCCTGAAAGACCGGGGTGGTTTGCCTGCGCTTGCTGCCCGCCGAATGTTGCAAGGCTTCTTGGCTCGGTTTCGGAATATGCATACGGCTTTGAAGACGGTACGCTTTATCAGCACCTCTACCTTGGCGGTACAATGGATATGGAGGAGTTTGGCGGAAAGATTAAGATTGTATCCGATTATCCGAAGAGCGGAACGGTTCAGTACTCATTTGCCTCGAATTCAATGGATAAGATGGCTGTAAAACTTGCAATTCGTGTCCCTTCCCATATAGACCGCGTTGAGTTTTTGAAGAACGGAAGTATCTATGTGCCGGATATGAGGGACGGCTATGCTTATATAGATGAGGAGTTTGCGACCGGTGACAGTCTGCTTTGCAATATGGAGATTAAGGCACGCCGCGTCTATCCGAATCGAAACATTGCGGCAGACAGTGCGAAGATTGCCTTCCTGCGCGGACCGCTTGTGTATTGTGCGGAGGGTGTGGACAACGAAGAGGATGTACTTGGACTCCGTGTGAGCAGAACTGCCGCAATTCGGGAGATTCCCAATGGTGCGCCGGATGGAATGCCACTTCTATGTGTATCCGGAAGCCGCATTACAACAGATGATTCGTTATATTCCTTTGACGCACCCCAGAAGGAGCCTGTAACCATTCGCCTTGTTCCGTATTATACCTGGGGGAATCGGGGACTTGGGGAGATGCGTGTCTGGATTCCGAAGGAGTGACGGACGATTTCGTAACTTTTGACAATAAGTTACCCGAAAAAAACATGATATTCATATCATTTTTCTATTGCAAAAATGTACCCTCCTATGATATATTAAATCAGGTCTTGAAAAAGAGACATGGTTTGAGGAGGATATCGTGATGGTTCATATGATTTCTCAAAACTGCATAAAGACGAATGATAAAGCGAATAACGGAATTATCCTTATTTGACGGAATAGTATTTTTTCTATTCCGTCATTTTTTATGCCGTTACGGCATAAAAAATGCTGCTCCGCAGGAAGCGCACGCTTTTGCGAGGAAAATGTTCGCCGATGGCGAACCAAAAGCGGCGCACGGATATTGCAAAGCAATATCCGAATAGAGTAATGATGCTCCGCAGGAAGCGCACGCTACATTCTGTTAACAATGAATTTGATATATATGTGAGGAGGATTTAGGTATGCCTAAGAGAACAGACATTAACAAAGTATTGATTATCGGTTCAGGTCCGATTATCATCGGTCAGGCTTGTGAGTTCGACTATTCCGGAACTCAGGCCTGCAAAGCACTCAGAAAGCTCGGCTATGAAATCGTTCTGGTAAACTCCAACCCGGCAACGATTATGACCGACCCTGAGACTGCAGATGTAACTTACATCGAGCCCCTGAACGTAGAAAGACTTGAGAAGATTATCGCAAAGGAAAGACCGGATGCCCTTCTGCCGAACCTCGGCGGTCAGTCCGGACTGAACCTCTGCTCCGAGCTTGATAAAGCCGGTGTTTTGAAGAAATACAATGTACAGGTAATCGGTGTACAGGTTGACGCCATCGAGCGTGGTGAGGACCGTATCGAGTTCAAGAACACGATGAATGAACTTGGCATTGAGATGGCACGCAGTGAGGTTGCTTACTCGGTTGATGAAGCACTTGCGATTGCGGATAAGCTCGGTTACCCGGTTGTTCTTCGTCCCGCTTACACGATGGGCGGTGCCGGCGGCGGTCTTGTATATAACAAAGAGGAACTCAGCACCGTATGCGCAAGAGGTCTTCAGGCAAGCCTTGTAGGCCAGGTTCTCGTCGAGGAATCCATCCTCGGCTGGGAAGAGCTTGAGCTGGAGGTTGTACGTGACTGTGAAGGTAATATGATTACCGTATGCTTCATCGAGAATATCGACCCTCTCGGCGTTCATACCGGTGACTCCTTCTGTTCGGCTCCGATGCTGACCATTTCCGAGGAATGCCAGAAGAGACTGCAGGAGCAGGCATACAAGATTGTAGACAAGGTACAGGTTATCGGCGGTACGAACGTTCAGTTCGCACATGATCCGGTAAGCGACAGAATCATTGTTATCGAGATTAACCCGAGAACATCCCGTTCCTCCGCACTTGCAAGTAAGGCAACCGGTTTCCCGATTGCACTTGTATCCGCAATGCTTGCAACCGGACTTACCTTGAAGGATATTCCATGCGGCAAATGCGGAACGCTTGACAAGTATGTTCCGGGCGGCGATTACATTGTTATCAAATTTGCCCGCTGGGCATTTGAAAAGTTCAAGGGCGTTGAGGATAAGCTCGGTACGCAGATGCGTGCCGTAGGTGAGGTCATGAGTATCGGTAAGACCTACAAGGAAGCTTTCCAGAAGGCAATCAGAAGCCTTGAGACCGGTCGTTTCGGTCTCGGTTATGCGAAGAATTTCAATGAACTCACGAAGGAAGAGCTTCTCAGAAGACTCGCTACTCCGTCCAGTGAGCGTCATTTCCAGATGTACGAAGCACTCCGTAAAGGTGCTACTCCCGAAGAAATCCATGAGATTACGAAGGTTAAGCTCTGGTTCATCAACCAGATGAAGGAGCTTGTTGAGGAAGAGGAAACACTTAAGGCAATGAAGGGTGCGGTTCCTGCAGACGAAGTTCTGATTCGCGCGAAGAAGGACGGCTTCTCCGACAAGTATCTTGCCAAGATTCTTGAGATTAAGGAAGATGACATCCGTAACCGTCGTCTTGCCATCGGCCTTGAAGAGGCTTGGGAAGGTATTCACGTAAGCGGAACCAAGGACAGCGCATATTACTACTCCAGCTATAATATCGAGAAGGACGAGTCGCCCGTAACCGATAACCGCAAGGTTATGATTCTCGGCGGCGGTCCGAACCGTATCGGACAGGGTATCGAGTTCGACTATTGCTGCGTACATGCGGCTATGGCACTGAAGAAGCTTGGCTTCGAGACCATTATTGTGAACTGTAACCCTGAGACCGTATCGACCGACTACGATACTTCAGACAAATTATACTTCGAGCCGCTTACACTTGAGGACGTTCTCTCCATCTACAAGAAGGAGAAGCCTCTCGGTGTTATCGCACAGTTCGGCGGACAGACACCTCTGAATCTGGCAGCAGACCTTGAGAGAAACGGTGTTAAGATTCTTGGAACTTCTCCTGCGGTTATTGACCTTGCGGAGGACCGTGACCTGTTCCGTGACATGATGAAGAAACTTGACATTCCGATGCCTGAGTCCGGAATGGCAGTTACCGTAGAGGATGCAATCGGCATCGCTAACAAGATTGGTTATCCGGTAATGGTTCGTCCTTCCTTCGTTCTTGGCGGACGTGGTATGGAAGTTGTTTATGACGATACCCAGATGACCGAGTATATGAATGCGGCAATCGGTGTAACACCCGACAGACCGATTCTGATTGACCGTTTCCTGAATCACGCAACCGAGTGTGAGGCAGATGCCATCGCTGACGGTACACACGCATTTGTCCCGGCAGTAATGGAGCATATTGAGCTTGCCGGAATCCACTCCGGTGACTCCGCTTGTATCCTTCCTTCCGTTCACATCTCCGATGAGAACCTGAAGACAATTAAGGAATACACGAGAAAGATTGCCGAGGAAATGCATGTTAAGGGACTTATGAACATGCAGTACGCAATTGAGAACGGAAAGGTATTCGTTATTGAAGCGAACCCGCGTGCATCCCGTACCGTTCCGCTTGTAAGTAAGGTATGTAACATCCGTATGGTACCGCTTGCTACGGATATCATCACCTCCGAGTTGACCGGAAGACCTTCACCGGTTCCGGAACTCAAGGAAATGAACATCCCGAACTATGGTGTTAAGGAAGCAGCATTCCCGTTCAATATGTTCCCTGAGGTTGACCCGATTCTCGGACCGGAGATGCGTTCCACCGGTGAGGTTCTTGGTCTGTCACCTTCCTACGGTGAGGCATTTGTCAAGGCACAGGAGGCAATCCAGAGCAAGCTTCCGCTTGAGGGCAAGGTTCTGATTTCCGTAAAGGATAAGGACAAGGACGAGATGATTGAGGTTGCAAGATCTCTTTATAACGACGGTTTCGGCATCGTTGCAACCGGCGGTTCCTATGACAGAATCGTTGCTGCAGGAATTCCGGCAGAGAAGACTTTGAAACTTTATGAGGGACGTCCGAACTGCTATGACCTGATTACCAACAGCAGCGTATCCCTTGTTATCAACTCCCCGATTGGCAAGGCAGGCGCACATGACGACAGTTATCTTCGTAAGGCTGCCATCAAGGCTAAGGTTCCTTATGTAACAACGCTTGCCGCGGCAAAGGCTACCGCTGAGGGTATCCACTACGTTAAGACGCATGCGGACAACCCGGTTAAGTCTCTTCAGGAGATTCACGCAGAGATTAAGCCGTTGTAAGGAAAAAAGGCACGGCATATCCGTGACGGAATAAATCGAATATTGTGATAGGAAAATGTCGGGAATGGCTTACGAAACAGGCTGTTCCCGATTTTTTTTGGCTTTTTTAGGGGGGGTTGCGCCCACATTTTCCTTCTGCTATAATATTCTGTAAGGAAGGTGTTATTTGTCGCACAATACAATGCGAAAGGCTGGTTATTATGAAAGATAAGAGAATATTTATGTCTATTATTGCCGTATTGATGATTTTGTGTCTGACGGCTTGTAATACAAATGGGAATGCTTCTCAGATGGTTTCTCCGATTGCGGAAGCTCCGACTGAAATTCCAACAAAGGAGATTACGCCCACCCCGACGTCTAAGCCCACGCCCACTCCGACCCCAACTCTGGCACCGATTCGGGTTACTCCAACGGTGTATGACGATTCCAGACCGTATATTGTATGGGCATTGCATTTTTCCGGAAGTGTTTATGACGAAGCGCAGGCGGAAATCCAAAAGTTTCTGGACGAGAAAGGGATTGACTGTCGCATTTATTTCATTCGCGATGCATATTATGAAATCAGTGATGAATATGCACGGTGGATTGACGGAGCACAGGCGGGTAATGTTGAGGTGGATATCGTTACAACCAATGGCTGGAATTATACGGGACAGGCATACGCATTCGCTGAAAGAGAGTTATATCCACTTAATGATTTTCTGGAATCCGAAGAAGGAAGCGAATTGTGGAATGCCTACAGTGAAGTGGAATGGATGGAAGCTTCGATTAACGGAAAGAACTATACGATGCCGCAACGGCGCGATATGACTTCAGACGGAATTTATCTGTACGTAAAGGAAGAGTATAAGAGCATTTTCGACACGGTGTATGACGAATCATATGATTCTCTGCAGAAGTTCTGCTCAATGATTCCGGAGGAGAATCAGATTGTTTGCACTGGACTTATGAGTTATTTATATGCTTTCTTAGGCTATAGTGATGTTTTGTATGCCCCTTATAATGTAAACGAGGGCAAATTCCTGAATGTATTGGAACAGGACGGAATCCGGGAATATGGGGAACGGTTGTATTCGGATTATGTAAAGGGCAAGCTCCGAATTTACAATATTTACAATGATTCGGATGTTGAGTTGCCACCTGATAATGCGGCTGTGTACATTTATAGAACCACGGGTCAGAGAACGGATGAAATACCGGGATATGTGAAAGTTGAACTGATGCCGGATGTGCATGTCGGAATGGGTATATCTTACGGAATTCTGGAAACATCGACGCATAAGGAACTTGCGCTTCAGGTGATGGCAGCATGCTATTCCGATCCGGAAATTGCATCCCTTTTGTGGTGGGGTGAGAAGAATCCGGAGAAATGGCTTGAGAGAACAGCCGCCTTAAGAGAAGAGCAGCCTTCCGCAGTGTCCGGATTTTTCCCTTACATAGAAGACTGGGAGTGGCTTGCGTTAAAGGAATATAATACAGTCTGGCTGTCAGTGGTAAGCAATATTCTTGTGCAAAGCAGTGATGGCGCAAGTTTCAGGATTAATGCAAATTATCTGGAATATCTGGATGAGTTATATTCCAAACAGTACGATTATGGTGAGCTTGTGGACGAAATGAATCGCCAGATGGAAGAATGGCGTGAAGCAAAAGAGTAAGGAGAAAATTGTGATGAAGAGAATTCTGACAGTATTGCTCCTGTGCATCGGCATGACATTGGTGGCGTGCGGAAAGAGCAATGAATCAACGGTGGGAAATCCGACGGACAGTCCAATCGTGAATCCGGGCAAAGATACAAATAACCAGCAGAACGACCAGCAGAACAACCAACAGAACAATCAGCAGAATAACCAGCAGAGCGGACCACAGTATGAGCGTCATGTAAGAACGGATGAACGTTGGACTGCGGACGTGGATTTCGTATGCGACTACGGTGTTGCAAGCAGCTTTTTGACAGCTGATTATGCGCTTTATCATGACAATACCGGGCGACTTCAAATTTTCGACGTGGCAAGCAAAACGGATATTGTGTACTGTTTTGACGCAGCCTGTGACCATGCCCCTGCGAAAACATCCCGCGGTCAGGTTATCAAAAAAGGATGTATCGCTTATACATTCACATCGGGGAACGTTCCTGTAAAGATTCAGGGAGACAAATGCTATTTCTTAAAAGATACCGGAGAAGTATGCGTTTCCGACCGTCAGGGTGAGAACAGGAAGACGATATGTAAAATCCCGTCTTATGTGATTCCGGCAGAGGTGTTCTTCTCCGGAGACGCAATGTTTATAACATATAATATTGCATATGAAATGGTTGAGATTAAGGATGATTACGGCAACAGTGAATGGATTCTGGGAGAACCTAAGGACGAGGACACCTGTGGAATCGTTATGGTGGACTTGTCGGACGGTTCCTGTACGCAAATCTTCCGACAGGAGGCTTATAACGGTCGTATTTCTAAATATGATGTCCGAAACGGTCATGTGTATTTTCAATTTTTCTATCTGGACATTCCCTATGTCGGTCCGAATCTGGAAACCTACGGTCCTTCCGGTGCCATTCCGGATGGGCTTACGGTGGAGAATTATTGGGAGGAAATGCCCAAGCATCAGTGGGAGGATGTGTATGACTATGACTTGCATACCGGAGAACTGAAGCCTGTTCTTACGAAGGTGCAGGGCGGTACGGTTGTATTCTGCGAGGAATCCTTTGCGGTAGCGGAGAAGGCTACGGGAACGACGAGACTCTATAACTATAACGGGGAGCTGATTTGCCGGCTGAATTTTGAAATCAGCGCGGGCGTTCATACTGATAGCGGGCTTGTGTGCATTGCTAAAGACGAAAGCGAAGTTTACAAACTGGTTGACGAGAAAACAGGACAGATAATGAAACAGACAACGATTCCTTACGGGAAAATGCTTGTGAGTACCATTATAGGTGGCAGCTGCTACGGCATAGTAACCGGCCCGAAAGGATTAGGTGCCGGGTATCTCTCGGAGGCGGATTTCTGGGCAGAAAAATACGAGAATGCTGTTGCATTTGACGTTTTTAACGAAACGAACGGTTATTAAAAGGAGCAATGTCTATGGAACTTGCACTGGATAAACTGACGAAGATGTACGGAAAGAAGCTTGCTCTGGATTCTTTCTCCTACTCTTTTCATGAAGGTATTTATGGACTTTTAGGACCGAACGGCGCGGGAAAGTCGACTTTGATGGGAATTGTGACAACCGGGCTGAAGGCAACTTCCGGAACGGTTTCGTTCAACGGGACCGACA
>JAZQNM010000046.1:0-6136 GCA_045627305.1 Lachnospiraceae bacterium | reverse complement strand
GTCCACTCACCGGAATTAATCATTTCATCGACATAATAATCATCCAGTTCTTCGTCCGTATATTTATAAGTTTCTTTTATCCACTCTCTTGTTAGAGGCTTTTCATAGTCCTCTTTCGGGATATCCTTTTCCTGATTTGTCGTTTTCTTCTCCTTCAATGAGTCACCAACGTTTTCTTTGTTGCAACCGACAGCTGCAACAATCATTATCACGGCCAAAAGCAGCAGCCTGAATTTTATCTGTTTCACTTCACCATCTCCTCAAACATTTCATCCGCATGTTTGTCACTATCGGGTCTGTGTCCGTATCCGTAACCGCCGACCGTATTGTTGGTAACGCCACCGATTACGCCGGAAAGCAATTCATTCTTTGGTCCGGAGAAATTATCAATGCTTCCTTTATGCCATACAAAAGCCAAATCTCCGGAAGCAGTATCTTCGGCTTTATCCCGAATCATTTGTATTGCAAACTATTCTTCAAAAACAAACTCTTCCCCAAAGCTCTTTTTATACAATTCCTTCCAATATGCATCAAAGCCGGGGAAATTAATCCCATCCCCGCCGTTTCCCGTATAACCTTTTATTTTGTAATCGGGAGTTTTCATCATAATTTCAAAAGTATAATCAAGATTATATTCCGTCACATCTCCATGATTATCCGATATATGCTTAGGCAATTCATCTCTGATACTTTGCACATCCTCATCCGAAAGATCCGCACACTTATCCGCATCGGTGTAATTTAAGAACAATTTCGTCGCATAATATATCTTCTTATTCTTCAAATCAAGTGTAATTCTTCTCGGATAATACAACTCACCTCCGTAATACATGTGAAACTCTATGACAATCAATTCTGCATCTTTTAAATATTCTTCAATTGGAAGTTCGCTCGCCGTTCCCAAAAAAATCATACTTCCTGCATCCGTCCCATATACTACACCGTTATTGTAATCATTTGACATATCCGTCCAATAATCTTTTTTTCCCAACTTTTTCTCACTAACTCTCCATTCCATAAGGTAATCCAATATATACTGCCTCGGAATATCAGTTTCCGTGACACCATAGAATTCCATAAACCTTTCAACACTTACAACTTCGTTATTCGCCTCTTCTTTACCCTTCTCATCGTTTGAATCAACAACTGCTACATCACCTGAATCTTTATCTGATGTTTTTGTGGAAGTATTAGTATTGCATCCAATCAAAAACAATGTCATTACAAAAAAAGATATCCCCCAAAATAATATGTATTTCTTCATAATGTTCCTTCCTTTCTTCTTGCCGAATACTCATTATTCTAAAATATTCTTATACAACTCATTCATAAATTCCAATGTATCTTCATTAAAGAACTGCATTCCTTCAATCTCATTAGGGTCTCCGGTCAAATTGGCCGCCATATCTTCTGCAAATATTTCATACGCTGCCTTGCCACGTTGGTAGTCCACTCCACCGCTCTTAATAATCTCTTCGTCAAACGTACTTATATATGTTTGAGTTGTATCCTTTACGTCCGTTACATCCGTAAGTTAATGTGTTTTTCCCCGTCACATGTAGTCAGCGTTAAGCCCGTGCCATCTTTACCGTTTATTTTTCCACCGGCTAACCAATATATACGGAAATCAGTATCAGACGGGAGCTTGCAATCTGTCAACCGCAGGGTGACAACAGGAAAAACCCGAAAAACCGCAACCTGATATTGGCTCGGCTGAACGCTGCGGCCGCAGCCTTACAGTCCTCGGATGTCTTTTCCGGTCACTCAAGCCAAGCTAAACCTATTCCATGCTCCATTCTTCATATTCGGTCGGCTCGTAGCCGTAGAATTCTGCGGGGTGCGGCGCGCGTATGGCGATCTTTGATTCTCGACAGGTTTTGAAAGCGTTTTCGTCGATGCTCCTGACACTGTCGGGGATGACTATGCTTTCAAGGCTTTCGCAGCCATAGAAAGCCATTTCACCGATGCTCCCGACGCTGCCGGGGATGGTTATGTCTTTAAGACACTTACATTTCATGAAAGTAGCTTCACCGATATTCGTTACGCCGTCGGGGATGACTATGCTTTCAAGGCTTTCGCAGCCAAAGAAGGCGCCGTCGCCGATGCTCCCGACGCTTTTGGGGATGGTTATGCTTTCAAGGCTTTCGCAGCCATAGAAAGCCATTTCACCGATGCTTCTGACGCTTTTGGGGATGGTTATGTCTTTAAGACACTTACATCTTTCGAAAGTATATTCACCGATATTCGTTACGCCGTCGGGGATAGCGATGCTCTCAATGCTGCTGCAGCCGCTGAATGCCGAAGCGCCGATGCTCCCGACGCTGTCGGGGACGATTATGCTTTCAAGGCTCTCGCAGTCAGTGAAAGCCATTCGGCCGATGCTTGTCACGCTGCCGGGAATCGTTATGCTTACAAGGCTGACACAATCTAAGAAAACCTCGTCGCCGATACTCGTCACACCATCGGGGATCGTTATGCTTTCCAGCCTGCGGCAGCCTGTGAACGTACTTTTGCCGATGCTCGTCACGCCGTCCGGGATGCTCACATCTGTCAATCTGGTGCAGAGATAGAAAGCGCCGATGCCGATGCTCGTCACACTGTCGGGCATGGCTATGCTTTTGAGTCGATAGCAGCCGGAAAAGGCCGTGCTGCCTATGCACGTCACGCTGTCGGGGATTGTTATGCTCTCAAGGCTGCCGCAGTACCGAAAAGCATCGGTTCCTATCTCGCAAACAGGTTTGTTTTTGTGCTGCGCAGGTATATTCACGACATCCGCTTTTTGCGAGTTTTCGTTCAGCCTGACAGAGTAGCCGATGATCTCACTGCCGTCTGCGCTGTATACCTCGCTGAACACAAGCTTCGGCGTAAACGGGGAGATACAGGCTAATCCGAATGCAGTTATCATCACCGCAACTATGCAGACAGCGATAATGCATTTGCAGCGTGCTCTTTTTCTTCCGTTCGTACTTCGGTAAGCTCTTTCTTCCCTTGCGGAGTTCTCCGGTGAAACATATACATTGTGTGCCATGCTGTCGTTTCCTTTCATGAAGGTTAAAATGATGGTAGACTTATGACCTCCTGCGTCGATTGTATTGTAGCACCTAATCAGGATGGTCTCAATGTTGGTGTTGAAAATGGCAGCCTTCAAAAATGACAGCCTCGCTTAATTCCTTTTTATTGATATACGCCGATAAAAACAGGACAGTCGGTCTCGTTATCCGCAATCATGTAAAGAAACGGACTGTTCAGATATACCGTTTTAGGTTCCTCGGGTTCAACTAATGCCGCCGATTTGGTCATTATAACAGCCGTTGCGGCAGCCGCCTTGGTGCCTTCCGTATTCAGCTCGATTTTGGTTTTGTGAATTACCTTGGAAACATATATGGAGATTTCCTCACTCATTCCGGAGAAGTCCGCCCCCGGTAAAAAGGCATCAACGATTCCGAGGCTCTCTAAGCTGTCGCACATATTTTCAAGCTCATATTCCTCTGTATATTCAGGAATTTCTATAATAACTTTTGTAAAAAGACGGTCGTCCAAAAGCTTGGCGTAATTCTCTTCGGTCATATGTTCCGCCAATTCATCCACGGATACGCCCTCTTTAGGAAGAAAAGCTCGGAATGAATACCTGCCATCCTTATAATCCTTGGAAAAGCCACTGCATAAATCATCCTCGTAGTAGAACATTTTATCAGATTCATGCATCATTTCCATCGTAGTCACAGAACCATCGGCATGCGTGAAATCATCCTCCCAGACATCACTGTCCTCAAAGGCCTCATCCCATTTTCCGTCAAATGCGATGGCATTCATCAATACGGCAATCGTATCCATATCAATTGCATCCGGCTTAATCAGTTCCGGTATCATTTCATTCGTATGTTTTTTCACCCATTTATTCATATCACCGGCAACTGTCTTGGTGTCAGAAAAATCGCTTGAAAATACGGATGCGCGGAAGTAATCGCCACATGCCCTAAGATACGCTTCGGAAATCCCTTTCTCATATGCCTGATTCAGCCATATGGAGTTGGCATCGCTGAATTTCGTGGAATCCGACTGTTCGCAAAGGGTCTGTGACCATTTGCCCGCATAACTGTTCATCTCATCAACGGAAAGCCCACCAAGTGCATTCTCCAGTTGTGTCAGAGTCTCTCCGTCAGCACCGTTTGCCAGAAGCCCGAGTGCCATATAAATCGAGTAAGGGGAAATCATCATTGTTCCCTGTTCTGCTTTGTAGCACTCGCGAAACAGGGAAAATGCATAGGAATTATAGGCTTTGATAAATGTATCATCCGCCTCCTTTAATGTGACCTCCGTCCCTGATGAGGTGGCCGTCAACTGTTTTGAACAACCCAAAGAGTCCGCATTGTCCTCTCCGGAGCATCCCAATAGACTTACCATAAGAATTACTGTCATTACCGTTGCAAGTATTCTTTTACTCATTTTTGCACCCAATCACCGCCATATTGCGGCAATTCCTTTCATTATTCTGCTGATTTGCAAAATCTCCTATTGGTATACCCCCATAAATACAGGCATATTACCATTATTGTCAACTATCATATATACAAAAGAATGGTCTAAAACAACCCAAAAATTTTCGGGTTCATAGAATGCCTCGGTATCAGCAATGATTCCGGTAACTGCCGCAGCTCTTGTTCCTTTCGGATTCACTTCAATGTAGGTTTTCTGCAATACACTGGAAACATATAACGATTCCTCCTTCGAAAGTGCAGAAAAATCAGCGCCTCCCGGAAGGAAAGCCCGGTTCACACCCATATTGTGCAGAAGTTCATTCATATCAGCCGTAAAGGACTCCGTAAACTCAGGAATCTCAATGGTAACCGCTCCGTATCTTCCATTGTTCGTTAACTCAAAAAAGCTATCACCTGTAAGGCTGTTAATCAGTTCACTTATGGAAACTCCTTCCTTTGGCAGCAATGCCAAAAAGGAATAGTCACCGCCTTTATAATCCTTCTTACACCCAGTGCAGAGTTCATTCTCGTAAAATACGCTGTCTGCTTCCCCTTCCATCATAGACTTGGTTTCCTTGGTTCCATTTTCATGTGTGAAAGACTTATCGGAAACATTTCCATCCTCAAAAGGAATCTGCCAATCGCCATCGAACGAGATTGCATTGAGAAGAATGGAAACCGTCATCGGATCGATATTATCGTACATCTTTTGAATCATGCCATCTGTATTATAATTAACCCATTTGTTAATATCATCAACTGCTTTCGAATCATTGAAATCCGAAACCAATACGGAAGCCTGATAATAATCTGCGCAATTTCTCAAAAAGTTCTCTTCCACACAATCTGCGAATGAATTACGAAGCCATATGGAGTTGGCATTGGTAAAGGATATCTCCTCGCTACCTGTGAGTTGTCTGCTCCAGCTTGCGGCATAACGGTTGATATCTTCAATCGGCATCCCGAACAGTGCCTCCAATTCATCCTTCGTCTCACCCGATGCACCATTTGTCAGCATCCCAAGTGCCATAAAAAGGGAAAATGGAGAAATCATATTCGTACAGCCGGCCACCTTATAATTCTCGCTAAAAAGACGAAATGCATAGTCCTTATATGCTTTTTGGAATGTATCATCCACATCTGAAGTTACGGGCTCCGTACCGGAGGAACCGGTCGTAAGTTCTTTTGATGCAAGTAGTTTTAGGTTGTCTTTCTTTACCGACTGTGACTTCTTACCATCCGTTGCGGTTCTTTTCGTGGATTCCGTTGTTTGACGAGAATCTTTTCGACTTTCTTCCGATGCGCAAGCGGTCAAACTGAGAAGTAAAATTATTGATAAAATTAAAGCTGTGAATTTGTAATACTTTTTCATAGAAGTTCCTTTCTACAGTACAAAATCAATTAGAAACCTAATACTTAAATGCCTCAGGATTCAGAAAAGTCACAAAAGATTATTCAATAAGCGAATCGCTACACTACACACCACAGAAAGCAGTTCGCAAGCGAACTGCTTTCTGTGGTTGTCCGCTCGTTCGGCACTCGATTGCCCCATAATGAGCAACTGAACACAGTCGCTGGGACTGCGTCCTTACGTTCTTATAGCAGAAGTCCCCGCCTCAATCAGAATATAATCTGGTGAGGCGGGGACTTCTGGTATA
>JAZQNM010000045.1:0-26037 GCA_045627305.1 Lachnospiraceae bacterium | reverse complement strand
ATCTGACTTATTATTAAGCCTGTGTTTCCTGAATTTACATTTGTTAAAAGTTCGCTTCCTCTTATAGAGAAAACTTGTTCAAACGAATCTTCAAGGTTGTTTCACTATTCAGTTTTCAAAGTACTCTCTGTGCTGTTTTCTTAACAACAGCTTTGTTAGAATAACACACGCTCTCGTTATTGTCAACACTTTTTTTGAACTTTTTTGTTCAACGGAGAAAGAGGGATTTGAACCCTCGCGCCGCTCACGCGACCTACACCCTTAGCAGGGGCGCCTCTTCAGCCTCTTGAGTATTTCTCCTAGCTGAAAACCCTGTCAAAATATGCAGTTTTTCATACGCAGAACACCCGAAAAATGGGGTGGCGCAACTCATATAATACCAAATTTAAGAGATTATGTCAACGATTATTTCCTTATATTTTAAGGGTTTTCGCGAGGTTTTTCATCTCATTTTCCGCTATACATCATCTTGCCCTTCCATTGTGTTTTACAGGCAATATATAGTATGGAATCACGAATTCCTCTTTACTACTTTTTCGATTTTTCCTGTTCATACCATTCTAGCATTAAGTCATATGCCGGATTTTCGCCGTCTATTGCCACTATTTTCACTTTTCCATTTATTTTCTCATATACTGCACCGGAAGGATAAAAGTAAAATTCAGCTAATGTTTTACTCCCCTGGGTGCATTTCACATAATAGATGGGAGTACCTTCGCTGCTGCCATTTTGGATGGTTCCTGTTACGGAACTAAGCTTATCCTTAAAGGTCTCTAATTCTTCTTCGGTTGCGGCAAGCCAGTATAATGTATCAATCTCATGGAATGTGATTTTCGTTGTTCTTCGCGGAATTTCCAATCTGACTTTGCCATCTTCCAGTTCCTTAATTATGCTATTCTGTTGCGTCATAGATTTTTTTTCATCTCTGATTTTAATCATTATGTAGACAGCTGAAACAGCTAAAATTACGAATGTGGCTATAATTCATATTATTCCGTTTCTCCTTCTTCTTCTCATTTTACTTTTCCTCTTTCTGAATCAGATATTCTTTTACTTCCAGAAGATTGGTCATAATCCGATAACTTAATCTGTCCATCTCCTCGTTGGGTGGCAACATATCCGGTACCATAAATGCCTTCATTCCCGCGGAAGCGGCGGCGCGAATTCCGTTGTAGGAGTCCTCGATAACAAAGCACTCTTCCGGCTCCACACCAAGTTCCTTTGCCGCACATAGGAATATGTCAGGCGCCGGCTTGCTTCTCTGTACCATATCTCCGCACACAAGCACAGGAAAATACGAAAGAAGTCCTGCATCCCTTAGCTGTCTTTCTACACTTTTTCGTTTTGTTGATGATGCCAGCGCAATCAGATAACCCTCCTCCTTTAAATAAGAAAGAATTTCTTTTGCACCCTCCTTTATCGGCATTCGTCCACCATCATAACGCTCATGGTATATTTCGGAGCCTTCCTGCATAAATGCTTCCACATCAAAGTCCGCTCCGTACACCGCTTGAAATATCTGCACCGTCTTCTCCCTTGTAACACCGATGCAATCATTATAAAAAGGAGTAACATCCTTTATCCCTTTTCTCTTGCAAACCTCCTGCAGACTCCAAAGCATCGCCCTCTCAGAATCGAAGATTACTCCGTCCATATCGAATATAATAGCCTTCATTGTCTCCTCCTATTAAAAGAGTTTCACGATTTTAGTCCCACATTTATATTAATGGAAACAAATGCCATATTCCGTTAAAAATCCGGACATCATAATCATGCAACACTCTGACTATAATGCCCGGATAGAAACTAACTATCTGTCGGGGAATTGACTTTTAATTAAGGAAAATCCCACGGATTTATTCGGTTACGTCCCCATCTTCACTGTTCTGAAGCGGTTCGTCGGAATCCTCTTCGGAATAATCGATTTCTTCTTCGCCTTCATCTGCATCTACTTCAGCATTCTCGGCAAGAAGCTTTCTTTCCATCTCTTCAATTTCGCTGTCACCCTCAGAATCATCATCCTGAACAAGTGCAAAACTTGCTACGCGAATATCCTTTGAGGAATCAATGTTCATACATTTTACGCCAGTGGTATTGCGTCCGATCTTGTTGATACAATCTACACCGATTCTAATCAGAATGCCTTCATTGGTTATCATAATGATTTCATCATCATCGTTAACCATCAGAGCTCCGACAAGATTTCCGGAACGTTCGTTAATCTTGTAACAGCGAACACCCTTACCGCCTCGATGCTGTACGGCAAATTCATCCATTTCGGTTCTCTTACCAAGACCAAACTCGGAAAGGAACAATGCGGTTTCACCTTCATCGGTAATCAGCATGGATACGACATCATCGCCGTCCTCCAATCTCATACCGAATACACCCATGGAATTACGGCCGGTACCACGCACGTCCTTCTCGTTGAAGCGAATACTCTGACCCATCTTGGAAACAAGAAGAATATCCTTCTTGTTATCGGTAGCCTTTACCGCAATAAGCTCGTCGTCCTCACGCAGTGCCATACCCTGAATACCAGTCTTACGGATATTGGCGTAAGCCTGCATTCTCGTCTTCTTTACAATACCCTTCTTCGTAGCCATGAAGAGGAAACGGTCATCACCAAATTCCTTAATGGCAATGACAGCGGTAATCTTTTCGCCGCCGTTCAACTGCAAAAGATTAACAATTGCAGTACCTCTTGCCGTTCTGGAAGCTTCCGGAATCTCGTAAGCCTTCATCTTGTAAACACGACCATTGTTCGTAAAGAACAGGAGATTATGGTGGTTCGTTGTCATGAAGAGATCTTCGATATAGTCATCCTCAATCGTAGCCATACCCTTGATACCCTTGCCGCCACGGTTCTGCGTGCGGAAGTTCTCAAGGCTCATTCTCTTAATATATCCAAGCTTGGTTCTTGCGATAACCATAGCATCATCCGGAATAAGGTCTTCCATAGAGATATCATATTCGTCAAATCCGAACGAAGTTCGGCGGTCATCACCGTATTTGTCTGAAATAGCAGTAATTTCAGTACGAATTACGGAAAGCAGCTTCTTCTCATCGGCAAGAATCTCACGGAATTCCGCAATCTGTGCCATCAAAGCATCGTACTCCGCCTGCAGCTTCTCGCGTTCCAAACCGGTCAACTGACGCAGACGCATATCCACAATAGCCTGTGCCTGTACATCGTCAAATCCGAAAGCATCCATCAATCTCTGCTTTGCTTCCTGCGTCTGCTTGGAAGAACGGATGATGGCAATAATTTCGTCAATCACATCCAGCGCACGAAGCAGTGCTTCCTTAATGTGTGCCTGCTCCTCTGCTTTATTGAGGTCATATTTGGTTCTTCTTGTTACAACCTCTTCCTGATGAAGCAGATAATACTGCAGCATCTGAAGAAGGTTCAATACCTTAGGCTCATTATTCACAAGTGCGAGCATAATTACGCCAAATGTATCCTGCAACTGTGTATGCTTGTAAAGATGATTCAAAACAACCTGCGGGTTGGCGTCCTTACGAAGTTCGATTACGACACGCATACCCTGACGGTCGGACTCATCACGAATATCCGTAATACCGTCAACACGCTTATCCTTATGAAGATCAGCAATCTTCTCAATCAGACGAGCTTTGTTAACCAGGTACGGAAGCTCGGTAACAACGATTCGGTTCTTGCCGCCTTCCATCGGCTCGATATCGGTTACGGCACGAACACGAATCTTGCCGCGACCGGTACGGTAAGCCTCTTCAATACCTCTCGTTCCGAGAATGGTTGCGCCGGTAGGGAAGTCAGGTCCTTTGATGATTTCCATAACTTCCTCAATGGTGGTTTCCTTATCGTCAATCTTGTTATCGATAATCCTGTTAACCGCTCCGATAACCTCACGAAGGTTATGCGGCGGAATGTTGGTTGCCATACCTACGGCAATACCGGTTGTTCCGTTCACAAGCAGGTTCGGGAAACGGGAAGGAAGAATGGTAGGCTCCTTCTCGGTTTCATCGAAGTTCGGAATCATATCGACGGTATCTTTATTGATATCCGCAAGCATCTCAACGGAAATCTTCGAAAGTCTTGCCTCGGTATATCGCATTGCTGCTGCACCGTCGCCATCGACGGAACCGAAGTTTCCGTGGCCGTCTACCAAAGGATAACGGGTATTCCATTCCTGCGCAAGACATACCAATGCGCCGTAGATGGAGCTGTCACCATGCGGATGGTATTTACCCATGGTATCACCGACGATACGGGCACACTTACGATGTGGCTTATCCGGACCATTGTTCAACTCATTCATCGCATGGAGAATACGTCTCTGAACCGGTTTCAAACCGTCGCGGACATCCGGAAGAGCACGAGCGGCAATAACCGACATGGAATACTCAACGAAGTATTTCTCCATCGTTTTTTTCAAATCGACGTCATTTATTTTATCAAATACATGATCGTCCAATACAATCTGTTCGTCGTCCATACTAACCTCACTCCATTAAATATCCAGATTCTCGGCGTACTTGGCATTCTCCTCAATGAAGAGACGGCGGGGTTCAACCTCGTCACCCATCAAAGTGGTAAATGTCAGGTCAAGCTCACTCAGATTATCATCATCCATGTTAACCTTCTTAAGAATTCTCGTCTTAGGATCCATGGTAGTTTCCCAAAGTTGCTCGGCATCCATCTCACCAAGTCCTTTATAACGCTGTACTTTGTTGTTGGAATCACGACCGATTTCACTCATGATTTTGTTCAACTCATCATCGTTATATGCATACCAGACTTTCTGGTTCTTCTCAACTTTGTAAAGCGGCGGCATAGCAAGATATACATGTCCCTGTTTAATCAGTTCCGGCATGAAACGATACAGGAATGTCAGCAGAAGAGTGCTGATATGTGCACCATCGACATCGGCATCGGTCATAATAATAATCTTGTTATATCTGAGGTTCTCAATATTGAAATCCTCATGGATACCGGTACCAAATGCGGTAATCATTGCACGGATTTCGGCATTATCCAAAACATGATCGAGTCTTGCTTTCTCAACGTTCAGAATCTTACCGCGGAGCGGGAGAATAGCCTGCGTTGCACGGGTTCTTGCCGTCTTAGCGGAACCGCCTGCGGAGTCTCCCTCTACGATGAAGATCTCGCAGTTCTTCGGATCCTTATCTGAGCAGTCTGCCAATTTGCCGGGAAGACTCATTCCCTTAAGCGGAGACTTTCTTGTAGCCTCTCTTGCCTTTCTTGCGGCATCTCTTGCACGCTGGGAAATCAAAGACTTTTCAATTATGATACGGGCAACTGCAGGGTTCTGCTCAAGATAATAGGTCAGCTGTTTGCTAAGTACACTGTCGACAGCACTTCTTGCTTCGCTGTTACCAAGCTTCTGTTTCGTCTGTCCTTCAAACTGCGGTTCCGGAAGTTTAACACTGATGATTGCAGTAAGACCTTCACGAATATCCTCACCTTCCAGGTTCGGCTCATTGTCCTTAATCATCTTATTGGCTCTTGCATAGCTGTTGATTGTCTTCGTCAGTGCATTTCTGAAACCAATCAGATGCATACCGCCTTCCGGCGTTGTAATGTTATTTACAAAACTGTAGCAGTTATCGTTATAAGCGTCGTTGTGCTGCATCGCAACTTCAACGGATACATCACCAACTGCACCCTCGCAATAGATAATATCCTCATACAGGGAATTATTACCCTTGTTCAGATACTGAACGTATTCCTTAATACCGCCTTCGTAATGGAATTCCTTCGTAACCGGATTCTCCTCGCGATTATCGGTAAGCGTAATCTTCAGACCCTTGGTCAGAAAAGCCATCTCACGAAGACGCTGCTTCAATGTTCTTGCATCGAAAATAATGGAATCGAAAATTGTGGAATCCGGGTAAAATGTAACGGTGGAACCGGTATCATCTGCATCTCCGATAATATGAAGACTATCAACCGCCTTACCACGCTCATAGCGCTGGGAATACATATGTCCGTCACGACGGACAACAACCTCAAGCCACTCGGAAAGAGCATTAACAACGGAAGCACCTACACCGTGAAGACCACCGGATACTTTGTATCCTCCACCGCCGAACTTACCGCCGGCATGCAGAATGGTAAATACTACCTCAACTGTCGAGATTCCCTTTTTCTCATTGATTTCCACAGGAATTCCACGTCCGTTATCCTTTACCGTAACAGAACCGTTATCATTAATGATAACGTTGATTTCCTTACAGTATCCTGCCAGAGCTTCATCCACAGCATTATCCACAATCTCATACACAAGATGGTGAAGTCCTCTTTCTGATGTACTTCCAATGTACATACCGGGACGTTTTCTAACCGCTTCCAGTCCCTCCAAAATCTGAATTTGATCAGCACCATATTCCTGATTCTGACTCATATTTACCTCCACAAAATATATCATTCCTCATATAATTGAGGAAAATTATACACATTTTACTCCGTTCCCGCTTACCTTGAATATCGTATTGCCATGCGGCCTGCACTCGATAAACTCCTCCATACCGGTACAGGTTACAATTGTCTGCACATCATTCATTTCATTCAACAATTGTAACTGACGATTTCTGTCCAATTCAGAAAGAACATCATCCAAAAGCAGAAGAGGGGGTTCCTTAATTCTGTTTCGAACCAATTCTATTTCGGAAAGCTTTAATGCAAGAGCAACCGTTCGCTGTTGTCCCTGAGAACCATATACACGGACATTGTTACCATTTATAAACAATGACAAATCGTCCCTGTGTGGTCCTACAGTTGTATATTTCATTGCCAAATCCCGTTCAAGATGATTCCTTAATCTCAAAAGCATATCCTGCTCCGTGGAATTTGGCTCATAAACAACAGATAATTCTTCTTTTCCATCCGTCAGAACTGAATGTTTCTCTTTTACAATCGGAGTCAGTTCATTGATGAATTTTCTTCTTGCCTCAATGATACGGGAGCCAAATCTGACCAGCTGCTCATCCCAAACTTCTATCGTATCCTTAAGTGCAGGTTTCACAGAAACCTGCTTAAGAAGATCATTTCTCTGCATTAAGGTTTTATTATAATTGATTAGGTCGCTGCAATAAATCTTATCGAGCTGGCATAATTCCATATCAATAAAACGACGCCTTTCCTCCGGTCCGTTCTTCATCATGGAAAGATCCTCCGGACTGAAGGAAACTGCATGCATCAAACCTAAAAGTTCCGCACTTCTTCTGATAGGAATACCATCAATTGCAAGACCTTTCGGTTTATTCTTTCTAATATGAATATCGATTTTATGAGGAATCTCATTTCTTTCTACATAGGCACTTATATGTGCCTCCTCTTCACCGAAACGAATCATTTCTTTATCCTTGCTTCCACGAATAGACTTCGTCGTTGCCAGCATAAAAACAGATTCAAGAATATTCGTCTTTCCTTGGGCATTATCCCCGTATAAAAGATTCACACCTTCGGAAAATTCGATTTCAAGTTCCTCATAATTTCTAAAGTTGTTAAGCTGTAGCTTTTTGATAATCATGAAAACTCCCGTTCAGAACACCTGCTCCGAACACCATGCTTATTAAGCATTCTCCGATACACCTTAATCAATTTTGAACTGTTGTCCTTTGTAATCAACAACATCACCCTTGTACAGCTTACGTCCTCTGCGGTCGTCGACTTCTCCATTAACTTTAACAAGACCGGAAGTAATAACTTCCTTTGCTTCAACACCGCTGTCAACCATACCGGCAAGTTTCATAAGCTGACCGAGTTTTATAAATTCATCACGAATCGTAACTGTATCCATTTTTTAACCTCTTCCTACGAAATTAACCGGAAGAATCAGATAGATATAACGTCCTTCCGTATCTCTGATGAAACAAGGCTGCTTAAAGGAGGAAAGATAAATGGTAATATCTTCATCCTCTATTGCACGAAGTGCGTCCATAAGGAATTTTGGATTAAAACCGATTGTTAAATCATTACCATCCTTAAAAGCGGTGATTTCTTCATCCATAGTTCCCAAAGAAGAATTCATATTCAGGGAAATGATACCTTCTTTAATGTCAATGATTACCGGACGTTTTTCAGATTCCTTAACCAAAAGAAGAGCACGGTCAAGACAATCGGAAAGTTCCTTCTTATTCACGGTAACCTTGGTGGAATAATTCGCATTAATCATGGGATTTACATTGTACATCTTACCTTCAATCAGACGAGACAATACAATGGTATGATCCATTTCAAAGATAACCTGGCGTTCCATAAAATACATATTCACCATATCATCAATGTTTCCGCTCAGAATCTTGCTGATTTCATTCAGAGTCTTTCCGGGAATAATTGCATGACATTCACCATATTCCTTCTTCATCTCAATGTTTCGAATGCTGATTCTGTGTCCGTCGAGAGCAGTAATTCGAAGATTATTACCTGTAATATCAAAACTTTCACCGGTCATAATGACATTATTCTCATTAGCCGAAATAGCGAAGATAGTCTTGGAAATCAATTCCTTCAATGTAAACTGTGAAATAGAAATGGCATTCACCTTTTCATATTTAGGAAGAGGCGGAAAATCATTACCGGGAACACCGGCAATTTTAAATTTAGCCTTTCCACAGGTAATATACATAATCGAATTATCATCTACTTCAATAAATACAATATCTTCAGGAAGCTTACGGATGATATCGGAGAATATCTTTGCATTTACCGCAATACGTCCCGGATTGTCAACACGACACAGAAGACAGGTCTCTATTCCGAGTTCCATATCATTCGAAGTTATTACTAGACTGCTTTCTTTCGCTTCCAGAAGAAAACATTCCAAAATAGGAAGAGATGTTTTGGAAGAAACTGCTCTTAAAGCAATGTTCAGGGAATTCATCAACTCAGACTGGTTACAAATTACTTTCATAATTATTCCTTTCCGAAAGCGCTTCGCGTTTCAAAAAATATATTATTAAAAAAATAGTAATAATATTATACGATGTGGATAATTTGATAAGTCTGGAAAGTCCTTATTCTACTAAGGTTCTCAGTTCTGATAAACACTTTGATATACTTTGGATTTATTCAGGAAAATGTGGATGAAATCCTTAATCAAGAAGAAAAATCTTTTATGATTTAAAAAGGATCTTATAGTGTATCAATAGTTATCAAAACTTATCAAAAATATAATCAAAACAAAAATAACAGTTATCAAAAAGTAATCAACAGGTTATTCGATATTAATTTTCTTTTTCAATACTTCAATTGCTGATGCAATGGTCTGATCGTTCTCAATATCTTCCTGAATTTTAGAATAAGCATAATGAACAGTGGAATGATCACGGTTTCCGATGCCTTCTCCGATTTCCTCAAAGGAAAGAGGAGTAAATTCACGGCACAGGTACATAGCTATCTGTCTGGGATAAGCTATATTACGACTCTTATTCTTGGATATAATCTGATCAGCAGTAATACTGTAGTGTTCTGCAACAACATCCAGAATGAAAGGAAGTGTAACCATTTTTTTCTTTTCAGGAGAAATATAATCCTTCAAAGCTTCCATGGCGAGTTCCATTGTAATCTTTCTGTTCTGCAAACGACCAAGAGCAACTACCTTTGTTAATGCTCCTTCAAGTTCACGAATATTACTGTGAATGTTCTCTGCTATATAATTTAAAATTTCAGTATCAATCGTAAGATGATTCAATTCTGCTTTCTTGGTAAGAATAGCCATTCTTGTTTCATAAACAGGAGGCTGCACGTCTACGGTAAGTCCCCATTCGAAACGGGAACGAAGACGTTCATCAAGAAGTTGAAGGTCTTTCGGATTGCGATCGGAGGATATAACAACCTGTCGTCCGGAATCTCGCATCTCATTAAATGTATGGAAGAATTCTTCCTGTGTTCTTTCCTTATTTATAATGAACTGTATATCATCTATCAAAAGAACATCATTACCGCGATATTTCTTTCGGAATTCTTCCAAAGATTTAGCATTGGAGGAACCGCTTAAAATTGCCTTTACCAATTCGTTTTGGAAAGTTTCACTGGTAATATATAAAACCTTTAACTCAGGATTATATTTTGTAATATAGTTTGCAATGGAATACATAAGATGTGTTTTGCCAAGTCCGGGTCCTCCGTAAATATACAACGGATTGTATACTTCACCCGGCTGCTCCGCTACAGCAAGTGCTGCTGCATGTGCATTGTTATTGTTTTCTCCAACGACAAAATTATCAAATGTATATTGCGGGTTGATTAAGCGACCGGAAGCTGCATTCTGAAAAAGGTCCTGTCTCTTTTTATCATCATTCTGTTTTTGAATCTGTGTCTTCAGGACAAATTCAATCTCAAAGTTCTCATTGATTACTTCTTCGGTAGCTGTCTTAATGAAGAATCCGTATCTCGTACGGATAAATACGAGACTGTTCGGATGTACAACGGTGTCATCGACAATCAAAGTAAGTATATTATCTTCAAGATCATAAATTTTTAAAGGCTGAAGCCAGGTACGGAAAGAAACCTCGGTAATATCATAATTATCTTTCATATAATTTAAGATGTCTTCCCATCGATCTTCGACCATCTGTTTCGTATACATTACCTTACCTCCATGATTATCAAACAAACCTGAAAAAAAAGATGAATCTACCCACAAAATAACACATATATTATAATATATGTGTTCAATTTTTACAAGTAATTTTAACCGCTAAACGAATAATCTGTTTTTTTATATTCTTAAATAGCGTTATTTTGGCCAAATTTGCGTTTTTTGGCCAAAAGGAGTCATTTTTATCCTTTAGTATGAAAAATAACTGTTTTTTTATTTTGATTTTTATCCACTTATTTATCCACTTTTTATAAAAAATAAGGTATGCTTTCAGATATTGAATTTTATATGTTTATGATAAGTTATCAACATTTAATGTTTATAAGTTGATTACTTTATCCACTATTTTGTTAAGTATTCACTTTATTTTTCTGATTGACTTTTGCAATTCGAATCACTATAATAGAGACTGCTATTTTTCGAGAATAATAGATTTTTCTATTTTTTTAAGGTATAGCCTATTAATTTTGAAAGGAGGACACACAATTATGAAGATGACATTCCAGCCTAAGAAGAAGAGCCATGCCCGCGTTCACGGTTTCCGTCAGAGAATGCTTACTGCTAACGGCAGAAAAGTATTGTCCGCAAGAAGAGCAAAGGGCAGACATGCAATTTCCGCTTAATTATGAATAAGCAGGTCGTATGTGTTTAAGGCATAACCACAATAGGGGGGCCTTAATATGAAGATTGTTTCCTTGAGAAAAGGAAAGGAATTCTCTGATGCATATAAGTATGGGAATTCCAAAGCGAACAAGTATCTTGTTATGTATATTCATAACAATGATCTTACTTACAACAGAATAGGAATCAGCGTAAGCAAGAAAGTCGGGAACAGCGTTGTAAGACATCGCATTCGCCGGCTTATTCGTGAATGTTTACGTCTTAACGGCGATGTATTCAACACCGGGTTGGATATCGTCGTCATTGCAAGAGGAACGGCAAAGGACAGAACATATAAAGAAATCTCTGATGCAGTTATGCATCTGGCGGAGGTTCACAAGATTATCGCATGAAGAGATTATTGATTGGTTTAATTCGTTTTTATCGTAAATATCTGTCGCGGCTTAAAATCAGGCCAACCTGTATTTATACGCCTACATGTTCCAAGTATGCAATGGAAGCAATTGAAAAGTATGGGGCTATAAAAGGAAGTTATCTTGCAATTCGCAGGATACTTCGATGCCACCCTTTTCATGAGGGAGGTTACGACCCTGTACCTTAATTTGGAGGACAATTGATGAGCTTAATATTTATGTCTCAGGTATCCGGTATTCTTAAGCCGTTTGCCTGGATTATGGGAGTTATTCTCGATTGGATTTACCGTCTGGTAGCTTGGATGGGAATTCCAAACATAGCTCTTTGTATCGTGCTTTTCACCATTGTTATCAAAATGTTGACACTGCCGCTTACAATCAAGCAACAGAAGTCAGCGAAAGTTTCTGCTAAAATGCAGCCTGAGATTCAGGCAATTCAGGAAAAATACAAAAATGCCGATCGCAGTAACCGTGAGGTTATGATGCGTATGACCGAGGAACAGCAGGCAGTTTACCGTAAGTATGGTACAAGCCCTGCAGGCGGATGTCTTCCGTTGATTCTTTTGTTTCTTATCATTTTCGCGTTGTATAATGTAATCTATGCGATTCCCGCTTATGTTAAGCCGGTTAAAGAATTGTATAAGCCTGTTTCCACTGCATTTATGGATGAAATCAAGGATTCCGAGTATAAGGATATTTATACCGATGCTTTGAAAGAGTTTCTTACCTATGAAGGCGGTTCTATCCGTAATAAGAAGACAAGAAAAGCTTCAAAGTGGAATGAGAATCAGGTTATTGATGCAATGTCCGTTTTCAACACTCAGGCATGGGATGATTTCTTAAATGCCAAGGTTATCATGAAGAAGGATAAGTCCGGTAATGAAACCGATGAAGAAGACGACAAATGCAAAAACTGGAATACACTGGTTAAATCCGACGAGTTTATGGCAGCCGTAGCAGGTAAAGGAGAAGACAGAGATGAAATTCTTCGTGTAAACAGCCTGTTTCGTAAGTATAGCATTCTTGACGCCCCGGGCTGGAAGCTGACCCCTATGCTTCTTATCCCGATTCTTGCTGCAGTATTGCAGTATATCCAGTCTATGCGTTCTCTTGCAATGCAGAAGGACGGAAACAAGAATGACAAGAAGGATCAGGGCGGACTTGCAGGCAGCATGGAAGGTATGATGAAGGTAATGCCGATTATGTCCGGTATCTTCTGTGTATTCTTCCCGATTGGTGTAGGTATCTACTGGATTATGAACTCTGCGGTTTCCATCGTTCAGCAGGAATTAATTAACAAGCATTTTGAAAAGTTGAGCATCGATGATATTGTTGCAGCCAATGAGGCTAAACAGAAAGAGAAGATGCGTAAGATGGGTATTGTTTCCACAGGAAACGAAGTATCCAACGTTACAAAGGTAAGTACAAAGAATATTTCTACTATTACAACCGATTCAAAGAACTCGAAAGCAACAGCTAACGATAAAGGACCTTCCCAAAAAATCTCTGATAAGAAAATGGAAGAAATCCGCAAGAATGCTGCTGAAGGAAAGTCCAACATTTCAGCCATCGCCAACCTTTACAGGAACGATGACGAGGAGGAATAAATATGGCAGTAAAAGAATTCACCGGCAAAACCGTTGAAGAAGTTAAGGCAGCAGCTGCTGCCGAACTTGGTATTTCGGTTGATGAGCTGGTTTATGAAGTAATTGAAGAGGAAAAGGGAGGCTTCCTTGGACTTTTCAAAAATTGTAAGATTTCCGTTACTGTACCGGATGAAGCACAGATTGAGATTAACAGTGCTGTTGCTGAAGCAGTACAGGAAGTTGCTGAAAGTACCGTTGTTCCGGCATGCGGAAGCACCCCTTCCGAAGTAGCTGTGGATTTTATGGCTAAAGTTCTTAAGGAAATGGGACTTTCTGCAGTAATTTCCGCATCCGTTGAGGAAGAGGAAGGAAACATTTACATTAATATCGAGGGTGACGATATGGGTTCCCTCATCGGTAAGCGCGGTCAGACGTTAGATGCGTTGCAGTATCTGACCAGTCTTGTTGTAAACCGTGTATGCAATCAGTATTACAAGATTAAACTGGATACCGAGAACTATCGTGAGAGAAGAAAGGAAACGCTTGAGAATCTTGCAAAGAATATTGCAAGCAAGGTAAAGAAGACTCGCAGAAGCGTAGCTTTGGAGCCCATGAATCCTTACGAAAGAAGAATTATTCACGCTGCTTTGCAGAATGATAAATACGTTGAAACCCACAGTGAGGGCGAAGAGCCTTACCGTAAGGTTATCGTTTCTATGAAGAAAGGTGTTACCTATGACAGCGGTCGCAGTTATGGTCGTAGCAGCTACGGTCGTGGAAATTATGGTAACGGCGGTTACAATAAGAACCGCGGTGGATATGGTTCCAGGGGCGGATACGGCAACCGTCGTCCTCCGAAGCCTCGCTACAATGATAACAGCAGTGATTACAGTCAGGATTATATGAAGGATTACGCTGCTTATAAGGAAGCTAAGGCTGCGGAAAAGGCACAGAACGATAATCAGAACAATTAATTGCAGACTTACACGAAGGGAGAGGAATGAGATTTCCTTCTCCCTTCATTTTTTTAGGGGGATTCAGATGAACACCGATACCATAGCTGCCATTGCCTCGGGACTTACTGCGGCAGGCATCAGTATAATTCGGATAAGCGGACCGGATGCTTTTAAGCTCGCGGGCCTTATCTTTCGTACCGGTGATAAGGAACATTTGACTTATCCGTCCATAGATTCCTGGGAAAGCCATACGATTCATTATGGCTTTGTTGTTGAGGATGAAAGGATTGTAGATGAAGTAATGCTTCTCTATATGAAGGGACCGAAAACCTTCACAAGAGAGGATACCATTGAAATCGACTGTCACGGTGGAATCGTTGTGACGAAGAAAATTCTTTCTCTGATTCTTTCAAAGGGTGTTCGTCTTGCCGAACCCGGAGAATTTACAAAGAGAGCTTTCTTAAACGGTCGTATTGACCTGTCACAGGCGGAAGCCGTTATGAATATAATTGAAGCGAAGAATGCACTTTCCCTGAAAAACTCGGTAAAGCAACTTCGCGGTGATTTAAAAGATAGAATCATTACCGTTCGAGAGCAGATTCTGCATTCCGTAGCAGAAATAGAGGCGGCTCTTGATCAGCCTGAATATTACAGTTTACAAGGTTTTCGCGAGAGTCTTTTACAGGAAACCGAGGAACAGATGGCAATCATTAAGCGTTTGATTGCCTCTGCCGATAACGGAAGGTTGATGAGCGAAGGAATCCGTACCGTTATTCTTGGTAAGCCTAATGTCGGAAAGAGTTCACTGCTAAATGCTCTTCTTGGAGAAGAACGTGCGATTGTAACGGACATTGCCGGTACGACCAGAGATACGCTTTCCGAGGAAATCCGTATGAATGGGATTACTCTTGTGATTGTTGATACTGCAGGTCTTCGCGATACCATAGATCCCGTGGAACAAATCGGTGTGAAAAAGGCTCACGAACAGGCTAAGGATGCAGACCTCATTCTATATGTAGCGGATGCTTCCGTTTCGCTTAATGCCGAAGACGAGGAGATTATTCGGGAATATGGCGATAGGAAACTACTTGGAATTCTAAATAAAACAGATCTTGCCTCTGTTACAGGGACAGAAGATGTGAAGGAACTTTTCAAACGAAATTCCTGCAATGCGAATGTTGTTTCGATTTCTGCTAAGAATGGTTATGGTCTTGAACAGCTTGAGGATACGATTTCTTCCATGTTCTTCCAGGGCGAGCTTCTTACTGATGATGAGTTTGCTATTACCTCGGAACGCCAGAAGGAATGTCTCAATGAGGCATTAGGCAGTTTACAGAATGTTCTTTCAAGCATAAACGACGATATGCCTGAGGATTTCCTTTCCATCGATTTGATGACGGCCTACGGTGCCTTGTCAAGAATCCTTGGAGAAGAAGTGGATGAAGATTTAATCAATACGATTTTCCGTGAATTCTGTTTAGGCAAATGACATATGCCGCATTCTATTAGGATGAGGTTTTGCAATACAGTTGTTTATTCTGCTTTATGCAGAGAATGGTGGGTTTATGGATATGATTCCTGAGTTTACTTGTGATTCCTATGATGTTGCCATTATTGGTGCCGGTCACGCCGGTTGCGAGGCAGCACTTGCTTCTGCGCGCCTTGGATGCGAAACAATCTGTTTCTGTGTCAGCACCGATACGATAGCAATGATGCCGTGTAATCCGAATATTGGTGGCACAAGCAAAGGTCATCTGGTTCGTGAGATTGATGCACTCGGCGGTGAGATGGGACGTAATATTGATAAGTCCTTCATTCAAAGTAAGATGCTGAATGAATCCAAGGGACCTGCCGTACATTCCCTTCGTGCACAGGCTGACAAGCAGAAATATACCGCCTGTATGCGTAAGGTTATGGAAAATACGCCGCATCTTACCATTAAGCAGGCAGAGGTTTCTGAACTTTTATATGATGTCCTTGACGATGGTACCAAAAAGGTTACCGGCGTGAAGACGGTTTCCGGAGCAATCTATCCGTGCAAGGCTGCTGTTTTATGTTCCGGTGTGTATCTGAATGCACGCTGCATATTTGGTGAAGTCAGCACCTATACCGGTCCGAACGGAACTCCCAGAGCAACACATCTGACCGATTCCCTGATTGCTGCCGGTATTGAAATCTACCGTTTTAAGACAGGTACTCCGGCCAGAATTGATAAGAGAACAATCGATTTCTCTGTTATGGAAATCCAGAACGGAGACGAAAAGATTGTTCCATTTTCCTTTATGAATTCCCCGGAGGAACTGATGAAGGAACAGGCACCGTGTTACCTGACTTATACCAATGAGGAAACACATAAGATTATTAGGGCTAATCTGGACCGTTCACCGCTGTTCTCCGGTAACATTAAGGGAACCGGACCGCGTTATTGCCCGTCAATAGAAGATAAGGTTGTGAAGTTCCCGGATAAGGATCGTCATCAGGTATTTATTGAACCGGAGGGTGAGTATACGAATGAGATGTATCTTTCCGGTATGTCTTCGAGTCTGCCGGAGGAGGTACAGATTGCCATGTACCGTTCGGTGCGTGGACTTGAGCATGCGAAAATTGTAAGAAATGCCTATGCGATTGAATATGATTGTATTAATCCGATGCAGCTTTATCCGACTTTGGAATGTCGTAAGATTCACGGCTTTTTCAGTGCAGGACAGAGTAACGGTAGCAGTGGGTATGAGGAAGCCGCTGCACAGGGAATTATCGCCGGTATTAATGCTTCCCGTTATGTGAAGGGAAAGGAAGGCATTGTATTAGATCGTTCTCAGGCATATATTGGTGTATTGATTGATGACCTTGTTACGAAGGAAACACACGAGCCTTATCGTATGATGACGAGCCGCGCAGAATATCGTCTTTTGTTAAGGCAGGATAATGCGGATCTTCGTCTTACGGATATTGGACATGAGGTTGGTTTGATTGACGAGGAACGTTATGTAAAGTTTGTTGCGAAACGTAATGCCATTGAAACGGAAACGGAGCGTCTTGCAAATGTTGTGCTGGGGGCTTCGGCTGTAGTATGCAAGCAACTGAACGAGCTTGGTACTTCTGAAATACATACTGCAACTTCTCTTTTGGATTTACTTCGTAGACCCGAACTTGATTATGAGAAGCTTTCCGTTTTCGACCCAGAGCGTCCGGTGCTTCCTTCCGACGTAATTGAACAGATTACGATAAATGTGCGTTATGAGGGATATATTGAGCGGCAGAAACAACAGGTCGAGCATTTTAAAAAGCTCGAACGGCGTGTGATTCCGGACGACTTTGATTATGATGCGGTTCCTTCGCTTCGTATTGAGGCGAGACAGAAACTGAAGCTTTTCCGTCCAGTGAATGTCGGTCAGGCTTCCCGTATCAGTGGGGTCAGTCCTGCGGATATTTCTGTTCTTTTGGTTGTTCTTGAGAGAGTGCTGAAGGAACATAAAGAATGAGATATCAGTTTATATCAGTGTATCATTCAATGGAGATGAATTATGTATCAAGATGAACAGCTAAGAAAAGGACTTGATGTACTTCAGATTTCATATACTGAGGAGATGATTGCAAAGCTTCATCAGTACTATGAGATGATGGTGGAGAAGAACCAGGTTATGAATCTTACTTCCATCACGGAATATGATGATGTTGTTGTGAAGCATTGGCTTGACAGCCTTTGCTTTGCTAAAGTATATCTTTCCAAACGTAATTCCATAAATAATCCACGCCTGATTGATATAGGAACTGGTGCCGGTTTCCCTGGTATTCCGATTAAGATATTCTTCCCTGAGATTGAGGTTGTTCTCTTGGATTCTTTGAATAAAAGAATTGTTTTTCTACAAGATGTTGTAGATAAACTTGGTATGACATCTATATATTGCGTTCATGGACGTGCAGAAGAACTTTCTAATAAGCCTGAATATCGCGAAGGCTTTGATTTTGCGGTATCGCGTGCTGTAGCCAGACTTGTTTCCCTTTCTGAGTTGTGCATTCCATTTGTCAAAGTCGGAGGGATGTTCCTTCCTTATAAGTCTGAGTCTTCTGATGAGGAAATCAACGAGAGTCTATTTGCAATTAAATCCCTTGGTTGCAAGCTTTCAAAGACGCTTAGTTTTACTATCCCCACATCGGATTTACCTAGAAAGATAGTGATGATTGAAAAGATTTCGTCCACTTCATCGAAATATCCCCGTGGTGGTGGTAAGCCTATGAAAGCACCTTTATTGCCAAAACAAGGCAAATAATCTTTACATCTGAGTGTTTCACGTGAAACATTTTGTGAATATTTCTTATCGTTTCACATTTTTCTATGGAAGTTTGTGAATGATTATGATATACTTTCGATTACACACCTTAAATATATAATTTTATGAAGAGGTTATTATGGCTAAAATTATAGCAATATCCAATCAGAAAGGTGGAGTTGGTAAAACAACTACGGCTGTTAACCTTGCCGCGTGCCTTGCTGAATTTAGCATGAATGTTCTTCTGGTTGATATCGATCCCCAGGGAAATGCCACAAGCGGTTTGGGGATTGAAAAGTCTGAACAAGAGAATAATATCTATCGCCTTTTAATCGGCGAGTGTACGATTAAGGAAGCCATTGTGCATACGGCATTCGAAGGGCTTGATGTTGTACCTTCCACGGTTGATCTCGCCGGCGCAGAAGCAGAATTGCTTTCCTTTGATGACCGAGAATACATTTTAAAGGAACAGATAGATTCGGTTGCATCTGATTATGACTATATTATCATCGACTGCCCGCCTTCTTTGAATGTACTTGTATTGAATGGATTGTGTGCCGCTGATACGATGATATGTCCCCTTCAATGCGAATTCTATGCACTGGAAGGGTTGTCTCAGTTATTGGAAACTGTTGAGATGGTTCAGACCCGTTTGAATGATAAGTTGGAGTTTGGCGGAATTCTATTTACGATGTTCGACGGAAGAACCAGACTTTCTGCTCAGGTTATTCAAAATGTCCGGCAGACGCTTAATGAGCACATCTTTAAGACGGTAATTCCGAGGTCGGTTCGTCTTTCCGAAGCCCCCAGTTATGGAGAACCTATCACAAAGTATGATAATCATTCTGCAGGGGCAGAGGCATACCGTAGCTTTGCAAAGGAAATCCTTTCGGCAGACGGCAAACCGATTAAATACCGTAAGCGTAAATTGTTCCGATAATATTTACTCGAGTTGATAACGGAGGTTTATTATGGCAACGAAGAAAGGTCTTGGTAAAGGTCTTGACTCTTTGATATCTAACAGACTTGACCACGAGATTAAAGCATCTGTACAGAAAAAGGACGAGAAGGTTTCACGTGAAACATTGCTTCCGATTAACAAGGTTGAGCCGAATAAAGGACAGCCACGACGCCATTTTGATGAAGCGGCACTGAACGAACTGGCAGAATCTATAAAGATTCACGGCATAGTACAGCCGTTAATCGTTCACCAGAAGGGAGATTTCTATGAGATTATAGCCGGAGAACGCCGTTGGAGAGCGGCAAGAATTGCCGGATTAAAAGAAGTTCCTGTACTTGTAAAGGATTATGAACCACAGGAATTGTATGAAATAGCCCTGATTGAGAATTTGCAGCGAGAGAATCTTAATGCAGTTGAAGAGGCAGTTGCTTATCAGAAACTGATAAAGGAGTATTCCTTAACGCAGGATGAAGTTGCGAAGCGTGTGGGAAAGAGCCGTGTGGCGGTTACCAATTCCCTTCGTCTCTTAAAGCTTGATGACCGCGTGCAGCAGATGCTAATCGACGGAAAGCTTTTCGCCGGACATGCAAGAGCACTCCTTTCGGTTGAGGATTCCGATGTTCAGGCGAAAGCTGCCGAGAAGGTAGTGGCTGACGGTATGAGCGCCAGAGAAACCGAGGCTTATGTGAAGAAACTTCTTTCTCCGTCTAAGAAGAAAGTAAAGCCCGAACCCAATACATCTGAGGATAATGCGTACAAATACTATGAGGAGAACCTAAAGAAGGTTCTTGGTACAAAGGTTTCTATTCACCGTAAGGAGAAGGGAACCGGTAAGATTGAGATAGAGTATTATTCTGTAGATGAGTTTGAACGCCTGATGAATCTTCTTGGGCTGTAGTGCCATTTATGATAGTGGAATGAATACTGTTTTGTTTTAGCATTTGGGAGGAAATTATGTTCGAAGATTTAGGAGTTAACGCAGATTATATGCTGCTTGCCATACTGATTTTGCTTCTTGGCTTGCTGTTCTTCAACCTTGTAATGGTAATGAAGTTCCGCCAGTTAAAGGAAAAATACCACGACTTCATGCGAGGCGCCAACGGAAAGACACTGGAAGAAAGAATATTGATGCGCTTCAAACAGATTGACAAACTTAATGACCGTATTGATGAAACGATTGATCGTGTTAAACTTTTGGAGGATGCCAGAGATACTTCCTTTAAAAAGATTGCGGTTCAGCGTTACGATGCATTTGCCGAAATGGGTGGAAAGCTCAGCTACAGCTTGTGCCTTTTAAATGATGACAATGATGGTTTCATTATGACAAGTATGCATAACCGGGAAGGTTGCTACACCTATGTGAAGGAAGTCATCAAAGGAAACACGTTCGTAATTCTTTCCGATGAGGAACGCCAGGTTCTTGAAGAAGCACAGAATTCCATCGAGACTATTCAGTCGATGTAGTGTGAGATTTTCTGTGGACCGATAGAAAGAGAAGTAAATTCGTTTTCAAAAACGATAACAAAAATCCACATTGTGTGTTCGCTCAAATCCGTACATCTATATCATGTGTTTTAAGTGCTCTCAGAGCGATTAAAACAGGGACAAAGTGTATAAGCGGATGCATAAACAAAAAACAAACGATATATTTTTATTGCATAACGCATTATTTAATGCAGAAAGCCGATGTTATAAATGCATAGTTTCTTAAAAAGTATAGGTTTTAACAATATAGTAACGAAAGAAGAAGAGGAGAAGCTTCTTGATGAGATAATTCGTTATTCAAACAGAAAATCACTGGTTTCTCTTTCACGTACGGGTTCGGCCCAATATGCGGAGTATTCGTGCGATGTTGCACCGAATATTGGAATCACGGTGAGCGGACAAATGGATGAGCAAGAGCATTTCCATCGCGATCACTATTTTCCTTTTTTGACTCCTCGAAATGTTACGACGACCGAAGAGGTATTTATCGGAAAGAAGAGCGATAATGATTCCTATGGTGGATTGTGTGAGGATTACCGCGTTGGGGTCTCTATCATTTTCCATCTTCAGAATGCCGTCGATTATCTTAAATTGAATCGCAATGAAGAAACGGCGATTCAATGTCCAACCAAAATCTCCGGACTTGCATCGGAGGGGACGATACTATTTCCTACCTTGAAGACGGCGGAAGACATTCTCATTGCCAATGATGAAACCAAGCAGTATGCGAAAATGATGTCTGCAGCGAAGAAGGGTGATCAGGATGCGATTGACCACCTTGTTATCAAGGAAATCGATACTTACTCATCGGTCAATGACCGAATGAAGAATGAGGATGTGTTCTCAATTGTGGACACCTCTTTTGCTCCTTACGGAATGGAGAGCGAGGTTTATCGGATTGTCGGAATTATTATGTCCTTGGAGGAGCGAATTAATTCCTTCACAAAAGAGAAGGTTTATGTGATGGAAATATACTGTAACCACATTATTTTTGATGTGTGTATCAATGCCGAGAACCTTTTGGGGGTTCCGGAGAAGGGGCGTCGTTTCCGTGGTATCGTATGGCTTCAGGGTCATGTGGAGTTCGGTAAATAAGCCACAAAAAGCCAAAAATCAGCCTTTGTGATTTCATTTACAATGAAAATGCAAGAAAAAATGTATTATTTTGATGTCGAATGAAATCAATCATAGAATTTGTTTTGCGGTTGAAAAAAGCATATTTCTATTGTATAATAGAGCAAATCAACAGCAATAACGAATGAGAAGGAGGTGGCTGTATGGATAAGATAGAATTTGAAGCTCCGATTTTGGAAATATTGGAACTTGACATCGTTGATGTTATCGCTACAAGTGATCCTGAGCCCGAGCCTCCGTAGTGAAAGAAACATAGAGAGAATCATTTTTGAAAACAGAGATGTTACAAGATGGCGTCAGATTAAGTTGTACTGGTCTGACGCTATTTTTGCAGGTGTTAGTGGTGAGTATAAGGGAAAGAGGAATGGTATGAAACTGAAATACGATTACAGTTTTCAGAAATATGATGACAGATATCTTGCCGTAGTTGATTTTCTGTCAACAAGCGATGAGAGAAGAATTATCTGGGTCAATGCCTGCGGAAAGACAATCATGGAGATGCTGCATAATGAAATGACGCGAGAAGAACTGTTACGGGCATTGAACGAGAAATACTCCGGCGATCCGGCGGTTATTGCGAATACGGTTGATGCATTCCTTAAACAGCTCTCTGATGCAGATTTGCTCATTTCCATGTAACGGAGGAATTTGTGAATTGATGAACCATGATAGGATCACGGCGGACCTTATGAAGTCTGTCTATGAACATTATCGGACGCAAATTGACCTATGTTGCGTGGATACTCCCGAAACATTTCAGTTACAGGAGCAGGGGCGTATTGTGCGTGATTTGATTGAAGTTACTACCGACAGCGATTTTTCAGCCGGGGAGTATTTCATGTATGATTTTTCGCATAAAACACGTTCCGAGCAGAGCACATTTCTTACGGATAAGGCCACACTGGAACTGTTTTACCGCTTTAATGACAGTAAGAGTTTAGTTTTTAATACAAGAGACAAATGGAAGGTTTATCAATATCTGAAACCATACTATCATAGAGAAATCTACTTTGTTTCCGGGCTGGAGCATCGAGAGGATTTCTTTGCGTTACTCCGAGATAAGCACCAATTGTTCTGCAAACCTCTTTGCGGTTCCCTTGGAGAACAGACAAGAATCGTCAGGGAGAAGGAGTTTCTGAATGAGGAGGCTTTTCAGAAACTGCTGGATTACTATGCACCGGAAGGGTTTCTGGCAGAGGAATTGATTCAACAGTCAGAGTTTATGATGCGACTCAATCCGACGTCTGTGAATACTTTACGGATTATGACAATCCGAATGGATGACCATATAGATATGTATTTCGAAAGTCGTATCGGTGAATTGTTCTCTATTGTAGATAACCTTGGCTGGAGAAGTCTGATTTGCGGGATTGATGAAACGGATGGGACTATCATAAGTGCATTTAACAAGAATAGGACAGCTTTCCCGACACATCCTCAAACGCGTGTACAGATTGTCGGAACATGCATTCCGCGCTTTTCTGAGGCGGTGGAGCTTGCAAAGGAACTGGCGCGGCATTTTCCGGGATATCGTTATCTGTCCTGGGATTTGGCTCTTACGGATGCAGGCTGGATTATCGTTGAACTGAATGGAAAAGGCGGAGTTTGCGGCTTTCAGGAGGTTTACAACTGTGGCATTCGAAGGAATATGGAGAACTATCTTGCCGAGTTGAAGCAACCGACAGAATTTAAGGGACAACTGAATGAGGGGTATATTCCGTTGCAATCCGGAAAGCAGTGTCCTCACGCGGAATATCCGTTTCGCTTATAGGTTGCATATTCTGTGCAATAAACCATACATTTCATACGAATTTTGAAGGAAGTCATACTATGAAAGCAAATCAAAGGAAAAGTGAAAATCAGAGATTTGTTAGCAGAGCAGGAAGATTTCTGTTTCAAAAGAAGCATCATTTACATGTGGATAAGCAGTATTTATTTAACATCGCTTCTTCGAAAACCATATTGGAACAACTCTCGCAAAGCCACGAGAATAAAGAGCTTCCGTACATTCTAAGAGTGGAAAATGGTATTGTGCTGCCTAGAAAGAATGTTACAAATGGCAATGTGGTTCGTGCCCTCGGCGGAGTTCTGAATGAACAGCATATTTACCTGGAAGAAAGCCGTGAATATGATTTTGGCGGTGGTTATGATGTTGAGGAAGAAACCATCGAAAAAAGAGACGAGGCTGTAATTTATCTTGGAAGAGGATTTCCGCACTTTGGTGTGGTAATGGTTGACCTTATCAGAAGACTCTACTTCAAGTATTCCGAGGAAGGAAGAGGGCTTAAGCTTTGTTTTTGCGGTATTTATTCCGAACCAGGAACATTTGGCAGAGCGGACGATCGGTCCTGGGAATTGCTCGAGGATATGGGGATTCATCGGGAGGATGTCATCGATGTCAGAACACCGATGCAATTCAAAATGGTATATGTGCCCGAACCGGGTTTTGAATATGAACAATACTATCATAAGGAATTTCGTATCCCTTATAAAGCCATTTATGACAAGGTGACGCCGAAAAATGTTGATAAGTTGTATTTGTCCAGAAAGAGGATGGGGACAACTAAAGAAGCAGGCGAAGAAATAATAGAAAAATTCTTCTCCATGAACGGATTTAAGGTTATTTATCCGGATGAACTCAGTATTCTGGAACAGGTTTCCTGGTATAAGGGCGCGAAGATGATTGCTTCCGTAGAAGGCACGATATCCCACAACATTTTGTTTTGTACTCCGGGCACGGAACAGATAGTGATTCGTAAGCACACACGCATCGAACCGCGGCATTTTCTGTTCAATGAACTGATGGATTCGTCGGTTACTTATATTGACTGTCTGTTCAATTTCATTCCGAAATTTCCAAGACATTATGATATCGGGCCATTTTGTATGATGTTTAACAGAAACATCAGAAGATTTGCAAGGGATAACGGCTACAAGCTTCCCATTGGTTGGATATGGTCCAATATTGTTACTATGTTTCAGTACTGCCGCTTGTGTATTCGCCAAAAACGGAAGGAAAGAAAATAGCAGTGAGCGAAAAACGCAGTACCATTGGGATTGACAACCGACGTTATATGAAGTAGGATGTTAGCGTATGTTTTGCATTGGTAAGTTCCGGGAAAGGAAGCTTGCTTGAGACAACCATACAGAAACATCTTGATAACGTGCTCCTAGGTAAATGGATATACCGTGGCCCTCCTAAGGCAAAGGAATAACGTACACAATTTCATAACAGGGGATAAGTCGAGAGTTCGATTTTCATATTAAGTGCAAGTAGTTAAAGGGATATAACTGCTCCCTCCTAAGGAGCGATTCCGGGTTCGAGTCCCGGCCTGCACATTTTCAGAGCATTTTTCGTATGAAAAGTGCTCTTTTTTTGTCCATCAAATCATTTCTGAACCCATAATATACTCTTTTTTCTTTTCCTAACAAGTTTGCAAATTGAGAGGTCAAAAAACGGCCTCTGCTAACAAATTTCTAACAGGGCAGTTTTTAGGTTTTTATTCTGTTGTAAATGTGCCGTTTCGTAGGATAAATCCGGATTTGTATTATTCTATCACGACATTGCTCATTCTGTTTCAGATTACCCAAGGATGCCGAGAAGGGCTTGATTTGGGATGTAGTATCTTATTTTTCTGGAAAAATTCAGTTTTCAAGCGGGAATTTTGACCGAATTCTGTGCAAGTAGAGAGTAGAGAGCAAAAATCACTGCTTTCGAGATGCAGGTAAACTAGATTTGTGTTGTTGAAAGGATTCTCCGGTGGTATAATCAAGAGTGAATGAAATTCAGATTTTCCGGTCGAGTGGGATAAGGTTGAATAATGGGGGAATAAAAATGATTTCATCTGATGGTTTGATAAATATGTTTAAGAATCATAGCAAAGGGATGAAGAATATAAGTCTATCTGTAGCTATTATTTCGGACGAAACGAAAAAATATTTTTTCAATGGGGAAGAATTAACAGAACAAATGCCAGCGATTATCTATGAGATCGGATCTGTT
>JAZQNM010000044.1:0-47196 GCA_045627305.1 Lachnospiraceae bacterium | reverse complement strand
CAATAACCATCTAAAGCCTCCTCTCATATACTCTGTGATTATATCATGGACACAACAAAATGTCCATATATTTTGTTTTGCATTTGTCCATATAATCTTACATACTTCCGGCTTACTCGACATATAACGGGAGCGTGTCACGCCCCCGTCACTGTCAATCAAGGTAAAGGTTATTCTAACTCTGTTTCCCTGTGTTTTTTGGGTACAACCGGGGTCCTTGGATGCTCCTTCGTTTCTTTCTTTAACTCCGCAATTCTGCCAAGAACACTTTCCCTGGTCTTTTCTTCAACTTCCTTACGCTTGTGCATATCCCACCACTCTTTAAACTTCCGCCATGCTCCTGCGACAAGCTTTCCAATTGGAGTTTTGGGTTCTTTGAGGAATGCATACCTCATGAATTCCTTCTGAGCTTCCGTTTCAACCATTGTCTGAATCGTTTCTTCAGTCTGCTTGTTCAAGTTCCTCCAAAACCGTTTCATTCACCTCAACAGCGTTTGTTGTTGCCGCATACTGTTCGTTCAATGACTCAAGAGCCTCGGCCTTTTTTCTTACAAAGAACTCTTTGGACCAATCACTGTTTCGTCCCTTTTCGATTTCCTTAAGATCCTCTCCCTCGAAGATCTCGGGATGTTCGTTCATTTCCTGTTCGGCGTACTTATGCATTTCGTCTTGGAGCTCTGTAAGTGATTCCTGCGTGAAGACTCTTGTCTTTGCTGCCTGTTTCTGCATACCGCGCTTGTATCCCCGCCCTATCGGAAGCCTTAAGTTTCGACCATACGCCGCATGATACCAGACACACCTGCATATCAATGTTAGCCGAAGCTCATGTAGATCAGACCATGATCAAGAAGATTGTAGGCCATAGCGGAGCCATGACACTGACGGAACGTGTCTACACCCACCTTGATGTAAATGCACTCTTGGAAGCAATAAATAGAATCTAAAAGGTGATATTTTTGCTTCCTACCTGCTGCTTACTCGCTTATTACCGTTCAAAATTTTGGGGATTTCACCACTGCTCACGACGTTTCAAGATAAAAGAAAAACCCCAGAAACACTTAGTTTCTGAGGTTTGTAAATTCTTTTTGAATCTCGAAAGATTATCTCTTTGAGAACTGAGGTGCACGACGTGCTGCCTTCAAACCAGGTTTCTTTCTTTCCTTCATACGAGAATCTCTTGTAAGGAATCCAGCCTTCTTAATAGCTGCACGGTTCTCAGCATCTGCCTTGCAGAGTGCACGAGCGATACCATGACGGATAGCGCCTGCCTGACCGGAGAAGCCGCCACCACGAACGGTAACAACTACATCAAACTTATCAGTTGCACCGATGAGTTCAAGGGGCTGACGAACGATAACCTTAAGGGTCTCAAGACCAAAATACTCATCAAGGTTCTTCTTGTTTACAGTAATGTTGCCCTTACCAGAAAGTAAATATACTCTGGCAACGCTGCTCTTACGTCTACCTGTTCCATAAAACTTGGAATCTTTCTTTGCCATAATCGTAAATCTCCTTTCTGTTTATTAGAATGTAAGCTGCTCAGGCTTCTGTGCTGCATGCGGGTGTTCAGCACCGGCATATACATGAAGCTTGTCAAGCATGCTCTTTCCGAGGGGTCCCTTCGGAAGCATACCCTTTACAGCAAGGGTAATAACATCAGCGGGCTTCTTTGCAAGCATCTCGCGAAGAGTAGTCTCGCGAACGCCACCCGGATAATCGGAATGAGAGAAGTAAATCTTCTGATCCAATTTCTTTCCGGTAACATTAATCTTCTCAGCATTAATAACGATGACATAATCACCGGTATCGATATGAGGTGTGAAAATCGGCTTATTCTTACCTCTTAAAACCTTAGCGATTTCAGAAGAAAGACGGCCGAGGGTCTGACCTTCCGCATCAACAACGTACCATTTTCTATCTACGTTAGCGGTTGCTGCCATATAACTCTTCATAGGTGTACCTCCTGTTCAATTTGTTCCCGTCAATCGAGAACAGTCACTTTCCGCATTATACTTTAAGGAAAATGATATGTCAACAATTCTTTTTATATTTTCCTACGCATTTTCTTTATTTTGTCATTTTCGATATGACATTTCTATAATAAATGTCATTGATACCATATTTTACACAATCTTAATCCATTGGCTGGTACAGTGGGTCCTGCTTTTGTTCGATCCATTGCATCAATGATTGCTTTCATATCCGCCGGTTCTTTTCGATGCAGGCCGGCCAAAAGAAGTGTTCCGACCAGAATACGAACCATATTATACAAAAAACCATCACCCTCTACGGCCACAACAATATGTCCGTTATCCTCCGTAACCGTAATATCGGTAATGGTTCGCACTTTACTCTTCACCTGCGCTCCTGCTGCACAAAAGCTTGTGAAATCATACGTTCCGACCGCATACCTGGCCATCTCGTTCATTGCCTTAACATCAACGGACTCGCGAATATGATAGGCGTAACGCACTTCGAGCGGTGAACAAACCTCTCCGGTTACAATATGATACTCATATTGCTTTTTATGTGCATCGAATCTTGGATGAAATTCCGGTGTTGTCTCCTCTGAAGCCATAATCCGAATATCATCCGGCAGAAAAGAATTCAGTGCGGGCATATACTTTTCTCCCGGTATGGAACTCTCCGTATCAAAAACTGCAACATTCCCCAGTGCATGTACACCGGAATCAGTACGGCTTGCCCCAATAAGCTCCGTTTCTGCGCCTGTGAGTCGTCTTATTGCCTTTTCGACCGTTTCCTGAATTGTCACGGCTCCATCCTGCTTCTGCCAACCACAGTAAGCTGTGCCGTCGTATGCAATTGTCAGTTTTATTCGTTTCATATCCACCTTCGTATTACAATGATAACCGTCATGTAAACTACAAGATACAACACTGCCCACAAATCGCACCAATGGTAGTGAAGCGGGTGCATTTTTGTTCTGCCATCACCGCCGCGATAGCATCTTGCCTCCATTGCAAGTGCCAAGTCAAATGCTCTTCGGAACGCCGAAATAATAAGTGGAACAAATATCGGCACCATTGCCTTGGCACGCTTAAAAAGATTCCCACTCTCGAAATCCGCTCCTCGTGCCTGCTGGGCTTTCATAATCTTATCGGTTTCCTCCATTAAAAGCGGAATAAACCGAAGTGCAATGGAAATCGTCATTGCAATATCATGCACCGGCACCTTAATCCAAGACAACGGCTTCATCAATCTTTCCAATCCGTCCGTCATCTGCATCGGAGTTGTCGTAAAGGTCAGTATCGAGGAACCGAGAATCAACATGATAAGTCGGACTCCCATAAAGGTACCACGATACAATCCCTCCCTCGTAATCTTAAATATCCAAAACTTCACCAGCACCTCACCGGGTGTCAGTAAAAAGTTAAAGATTACGGTAAATGACAATATGACAATAATAGGTTTTAAACCTTTTACAATATGCCAAAAAGGAACCTTGGAAAGTATAATAACCCCTGCAAGAAATACCGCTGCAACAAGAAAACCATAGAATGAATCGAAAAGAAACAAGCTTACCAGATACGCAATACTGCCAAGTATTTTCACTCTGGGATCCAGCTTATGAATCAGCGACTTTGCGGGATAATATTGTCCTATAGTAATGTCACGTAGCATGGATGTCGCCCCTTTCCGTCTGCATCAATGCTTCGTAGACTTCATCAACTGTTATAAACTCCTTCTCAGGCATTCTTTCAGGCTTGAAAAGACTTCTCATAATATAGGTCACTTGCGGTGCTGCAAGACCAATTGCCTCCAACTCCTCCACATGTGCAAACACGGCCGGAGTCTTCCCCGCATAAAGGAGCTTCCCGTGGTCCATCACATGAACCCAGTTTGCATAGCGGGCAACATCCTCCATACTATGTGACACCAAAACAACAGTAATACCGGCCTCCTTGTGAATTCGGTCTATCTCGGAAAGAATTTCCTCCCGTCCCTGCGGATCGAGTCCTGCCGTCGGCTCATCCAGAATCAGCAATTCCGGATGCATGGCAAGAACGCCTGCTATAGCCACACGACGTTTCTGTCCGCCGGAAAGATCTAAAGGAGAATCATTCCACAGTTCTTCATCCACATGAACCAGTTGAAGTGCTTCCTTTGCACGTACCAATTGTTCCTGTTCACTTAAGCCCTGATTTTTAGGACCAAAACATACATCCTTCAATATAGTTGTTTCAAAGAGCTGATGCTCCGGATATTGAAAGACCAATCCTACTTTACTTCTCAAAAGTCGGCGGTCGTATTTGTCACCGAAAATGTCCTCGCCCTTGAACAAAACCTTTCCGGAGGTCGGTTTCTCAAGTCCGTTCATAAGTTGAATCAACGTTGATTTACCGGAACCGGTATGCCCGATAAGGCACACAAATTCTCCCTTCCGAATCTGGAGCGAAACATCCTTTACCGCATTCTTTTCAAAAGCAGTTTTCGGGGAATATACATAGTTTACATGGGAAAGTTCCAAAAGCGGTGCTTCATCGGCTCGAAGTTCCGTAAAGGAATCTGATTCCCCATCCGGCTGCAAATCATACGGATTTTTAACCTTATATGCTTCAGGAAGTGCCCTGTAAGCCTCTGTAAAGCCATTTATCGAAAGAACTCCCCCGGCTAAAGGGAATCCGGCCTTACGAAGTTTATGCGCCAAAATCGTTGCCTGTGGTGCGTCAAGCCCCAATTCTGTCAGTTCGTCAAGTCTGGCAAATACTTCATTTGGAGTCCCCTGCAAGGCAATCTTTCCGTGGTCCATAACGAAAATCCAATCCGCATCCGTTACTTCGCTCATATAATGCGTAATATGAATAACCGTAATATGCTCCTCGCGGTTTAGCCTGTGCACCGTGTCCAGAACTTCCTTCCGTCCGGTCGGGTCTAACATTGCCGTAGGCTCGTCCATAATGATACATTCCGGCTTCATAGCCATAATACCGGCAACCGCGACTCTCTGCTTCTGCCCTCCGGAAAGTTTATTGGGAGAATCCATTCGGTAATCATACATACCTACCGCACGAAGACTCTGCTCCACACGTGTCTCGATTTCCTTTGACTCTATACCCAGATTCTCCGGGCCAAATGCGACATCATCCTCCACAACTGTAGCAATAATCTGGTTATCCGGATTCTGAAACACCATGCCGGCTGATTTCCGGATGTCCCACAGGTGTTCTTCATCCTTTGTGTCCATACCGCACACGGTAACCGTTCCACCGGTTGGGCACAATAAGGCATTCAGTTGTTTCGCCAGAGTGGACTTGCCGGAGCCGTTATGCCCTAAGATGGCAATAAACTGCCCTTTCTCGACATTCAGGCTAACACAATCAATGGCACGCTTTTCGCCGATTCTCTCGCCGTTCTCATCGTGCCTGATGTACTCATAAACCAGATTGTCTGTCGAAACAATACCCATAGGTTCCTCTTTCATCGAAAACACCACTTTTGCAACATGCTTGCACCGCATTTGCGTTGCATCAGCACTCTGTCTTCGTGTCAAAACATTTGTATCCATAACATTCTTTTTATGTAAAAGAAACTTGAAAATCAAATTCCTTTTACATAAAAAGCAGCGTAGTCGAAATCCGACTACGCTGCAATTAATCGAAAAGTTACACGAGCTCGATCAAAACTTCCATAGCTGCATCGCCCTTACGAGGTCCAATCTTAACGATTCTGGTGTAACCACCTTTACGGGATGCATACTTAGGTCCGATTTCATCAAACATCTTCGCAATCAGATCAACTTCCTTAACTGCCTTTCTACCGGTAGCTTCCTTATCGAACTTGGTTACCGGATAGAAGTATGCGAGCATCTCTCTTCTTGCATGAAGTCTGGAAGCACTCTCTTTCTTGATGGTCTTGGTAGCGTCAATCATAACGTCAACCTTCTTGCCATCTTTAACTTCCTTAACTCTCTTACCGTCTTTATCTTTCTGAGCAACCTTGTAGGTTACGGTAACGGTCTCATAGTTGTCCTTCTCCTTTACAGCAAGAGCGATGTACTTTTCAGCAATTTTGCGAATTTCCTTTGCTCTGGCTTCGGTGGTATGAATCTTACCATTGGACAAAAGAGCGGTAACCTGGTTTCTCAACAATGCTTTTCTCTGGCTTGAAGTTCTTCCAAGTTTTCTATAGCCTGCCATGTTAACCTCCTATGCCGCCAGTGCGGCTTCTATTTAGTAATGACGAATATTACTCATCGCCTAAGTTCAAAGACAATCCAAGTTCTTTCAGCTTGGACAGAACTTCTTCGAGAGACTTACGACCAAGGTTACGAACCTTCATCATGTCTTCAGAAGTCTTATTGGTCAATTCCTCAACCGTGTTAATACCTGCTCTCTTGAGGCAGTTGTAAGAACGAACGGAAAGTTCAAGCTCATCGATGTTCATCTCAAGAACCTTCTCCTTCTCATTCGGAACGCTTTCAACCATAACCTCAGCAGTCTTAGCACTTTCGGACAAATCGATAAACAGATTCAAATGCTCACTGAGCACCTTTGCCGCAAGGCTGATAGCCTCGTCGGGAGCAAGGGTTCCGTTGGTAAATACATCAAGTGTAAGCTTATCGTAATCGGTAACCTGACCAACTCGGGTATTCTCAACAGTAAGATTAACTCTCTCTACAGGAGTGTAGATGGAGTCAATAGCGATAACACCAATCGGGGTATCAGCCTTCTTGTTCTTATCGGAACTTACATAGCCTCTGCCCTTAGTAATGGTAAGTTCAGCATAAAGTTTGCTGTCAGCGCCACCGTTCAGAGTAGCAATAACCTGATCGGGATTCATAATCTCGATATCGGAATCTGCATGAATATCACGTGCCTTAACAACACCTTCGCCGGTGAACTCAATATAAGCGGTCTTGGGTTCATTGGACTCACTGCTGTTCTTAATTGCAAGGCTCTTGATGTTCATAATGATCTCGGTTACATCCTCCATAACACCGGGGATGCAGCTAAGCTCATGAACAACACCATCAATCTTCACCTGACTTACGGCTGCGCCGGGCAGGGAAGAAAGCATAATTCTTCTAAGGGAATTACCCAATGTAGTGCCGTAACCTCTCTCAAGAGGCTCAACAACAAAACGGCCATACTTTTTATCTTCGGAAATTTCAGCAATTTCAATCCTAGGCTTCTCAAAATCAAACATTTGCGACCCTCCTTCTGGGTAAAACCGTTATATTCCGCTTTATTTGGAATACAACTCGACAATAAGCATCTCATTTACCGGAACATCAATCTGATCTCTGGTAGGATACTCGTTAACCGTACCGGTAAGGTTCTCAGAATCAGCGGTAAGCCAAGCAGGAACTGCTCTTCCACCAACTGCTTCAAGGATATCCTTAAATCTCTGTCCAGCCTTATTCTTAGCTTTCTCGGAGATTGCAATGGTATCGCCGGGCTTTACGGTATAAGAAGGAATATTCACACATTTACCATTAACCAAAACATGCTTGTGGTCAACAATCTGACGAGCTTCCTGACGGGTTCTAGCGAAACCAAGACGGAAAATGATATTGTCAAGTCTGGTTTCAAGGAGAATCATAAGGTTCTCACCGGTTGTACCAATCTTCATCTTCTTAGCTTTTTCGAAGTTGTTACGGAAAGGCTTCTCCAAAACGCCATAGATGAACTTTGCTTTCTGCTTCTCACGAAGCTGCATACCATATTCACTAACCTTCTTTCCAGCTCTGGGGTTGGAACGGTTAGACTTCTTATCGATACCGATTACGGAAGGTTCAATACCAAGTGAACGGCATCTCTTTAAAACAGGACCCATTTCTCTAGCCATAGTTTATATTCCCTCCTTAATCAGACTCTACGACGCTTAGGCGGTCTGCAACCATTGTGCGGAACCGGGGTAACGTCCTTAATACTTGTAACATCAATACCACATGCCTGAAGGGCACGAATTGCTGCCTCACGACCTGAACCGGGTCCCTTAACCATAACGTCAACGGACTTCAATCCATGAGGAAGTGCTGCCTTTGCAGCAGTTTCAGCTGCCATCTGTGCAGCATAAGGGGTAGACTTTCTGGAACCACGGAAACCGAGGCCACCTGCACTTGCCCAAGAGATTGCGTTACCTTCTGCATCAGTCAAGGTAACAATTGTATTATTAAAGGAAGACTGAATATGTGCCTGACCGTGATCAACGTTCTTCTTGACACGCTTCTTAGCTCCCTTTTTCGCAGCTACTACTTTCTTAGCCATCACGAAACCTCCTATAAGTTTTCAAAAGTTAATTATTTCTTCTTGTTAGCAACAGTACGCTTCGGACCCTTACGAGTTCTTGCGTTGGTCTTGGTCTTCTGTCCACGAACAGGAAGTCCCTTTCTGTGACGTACGCCTCTGTAGCAACCGATTTCCTGAAGTCTCTTGATGTTCAGGGCGATTTCTCTCTTCAGATCACCTTCTACCATCATCGTCTCATCGATAACAGCAGAAATTCTCTTAACTTCATCATCGGTAAGATCACGAACACGAGTGTCCGGATTAACCTCAGCCTGAGCCAAGATACGAGTGGCACTTACTCTACCGATACCATAGATATAGGTAAGTCCGATCTCTACACGTTTCTCTCTAGGTAAGTCAACACCATTGATACGAGCCATGTACTTTTAACCTCCGTTAAATGATAAATTCTCTGGACAATAGTCCGGGACAATGTCCCCGGGAGTACTCTCCCTACCGGTTTTACCGGCTCAGCCGCTTTAAAATGTGACAGCCCGAATCACCTCGGAACCGAAAGTCGACGAGACTACAATCGACTAAAGTGAAGTTGTCTTTCCTGGCGTGACACTCTTCACCCACACTATCACAATTTGTGCCGTACAAATACGGCGTGCCATTTCATGGGTTTATGAAATGACGATTGCAACACAAAAAGCAAGTGCTGTTCTATAGAGCACAACAATATCGTAACTCATTGGAACAACAAATCAGATATTGTTGAATATCAGCCTTGTCTCTGCTTGTGTTTCGGGTTCTCACAGATGACCATGATGTTCCCTTTTCTCTTAATGATTTTGCATTTTTCGCAAATGGGCTTTACTGAAGATCTAACTTTCATAGTTATTACACTCCTTTCCTCGAAAAAAGTCCGTTTACTATTGTAACAGAGCGTTTTGCAAATTGCAAGCATTATTTTCCACAAAAACACAAGAAAATACTATGTTTTTCTTGTGAATTGATTGTCCCATCGCTTGCTCTTGGCAATCATCGCCTCCTTCGCGTTGTTTATGTATCACAAAAAGCAAATCCCATTCTCATAAAAGACCAAGCATATCGCTTGCGATATGCTCGCGCCGCCTGTGCGCCTTGTGCGACATATTTCCTCTGCACAGGTGTGTGGCTTCTTTGGCGGAGCTTTATTATATCATAGGAAATGCAACGCAATTTCCTATGATATAAAAATAAGGCGTCCTCCCATAAGGGAGAACGCCCGAAATTGATAAGCTTATTTATCACGCCAAATGATACGACCCTTGGTCAAATCATAAGGGGAAAGTTCCATGGTAACCTTGTCACCCGGAACGATTTTGATATAGTTCATACGAAGCTTTCCGCTGATATGAGCCAGAACAATGTGTCCGTTCTCAAGTTCAACACGGAACATAGCGTTAGGCAACTTCTCAACTACAGTACCTTCAATTTCAACAACGTCTGCTTTCGACATGCAAATCCTCCGTTTTCTCTACTTTAACATTGACAAGATTTCGGGCTCGCCATCCGTAATAAGAATTGTATTCTCATAATGGGAAGCGAGCGAGCCATCTGCGGTAACAATCGTCCAATCATCGTCCAAAATACAAACCTCCCAGCCACCCATGTTAACCATCGGCTCAATTGCCAATGTCATACCGGGCTCCAGTTTGATTCCACGACGTCTCTGGTGGAAATTCGGGATCTGGGGATCTTCATGCATCTGCGTTCCGATTCCGTGACCGACCAAATCTCTTACACAGGAATAGCCGTGTGCAACCACATAATCTTCAATGGCTCCAGATATATCATACAAGTGATTTCCCGCTTTTGCAAGTTTTATTCCTTCAAAAAAGCTTTTTTCTGTAACATCAATCAGATTTTGTGCTTCCGGACTGATTTTACCGACTCCGTAAGTACGTGCCGCATCCGAATGATATCCCTGATAAATCAGCCCTGCATCAAGGCTGACAATATCGCCCTCCTGAAGAATTTCATTTTTACTCGGAATACCATGAACCACTCTGTCATTTACCGAAATACAGATAGATGCCGGATATCCGTCATAATTCAGGAACGAAGGAATACAACCAAAGCTGCGAATCATCTTCTCTCCGATATTGTTGAGTTCCATAGTGCTGATGCCGGGAGCGATATGCTTCGCCATCTCTTCATGAACCAATGCAAGAAGTCTTCCGGCTTCACGCATTTTCTCAATTTCGCTTTTCGATTTAATCGTAACCATAGGAGTCACCTCTTAAGCATTAAGGATATCCTTAATGTCATCGAAGACTTTGTTCACATCCTGTGTTCCGTCAACGGACTTCAGAATGCCACCTTTTGTATAATAATCAATCAACGGCTGTGTCTGATCATGATATACATTCAATCTCTTCTGAACGGTTTCAGGCTCATCATCCTTACGAATGGAAAGCTCTCCACCGCACAAGTCGCATATACCTGCCTTCTTGGGCGGGTTGAAAAGAATATGATAGGTGCCGCCGCATGCTAAACAAGCACGACGACCGCTCATACGCTCAACAATGGCACTGTCCGGAACATCGACATCAATTGCATAATCAAGAGCATCTCCTGCAGCGCTGAGACTAGCAGTAAGTGCTTCTGCCTGAGCAATCGTTCTCGGGAAGCCATCAAGTACATAACCGTTTGCGCAGTCATCCTTTGCGAAACGATCCATAATCAATTCAAGAGTAAGCTCATCCGGAACAAGAAGTCCCTGATCCATATAAGCCTTAGCCTTCTTACCAAGTTCGGTTCCTTCCTTAATGTTGGCACGGAAAATGTCACCAGTGGAAATATGAGGAATCTCGTAGCGGCCTGCAATCATTTTTGCCTGAGTACCTTTACCGGCACCCGGTGCACCAAGCATTACAATTTTCATAATACTCCTTCTTCTCCGATACATCATATCGGCCTGTTAATTTATAGAACAAAGTATGTCGCAATCGACATACCCGCACTGCCTGTACATCATTAGCGGCGAATTGCCTCTGCACAAGCATGTGCCTCCATAACTGAACTATTTATATCAAGGAAAATGCAAAGTAAATTCCCATGATACAAAATATAAGGGTGAAGCGAAGCCTCACCCTTAAATCTTTCTGTAATGACATCACTCGCTGAGGAATCCTCTGTAGTGACGCGTTAACATCATTGACTCGACCTGCTTCACTGTTTCAAGAATAACACCAACTACGATGATGATTGAAGTACCGCCAAATCCAAGATTGGAAATGTTGAAAGCACCACAACATATAATCGGAAGCAAAGCTACAATCGTAAGTCCGATAGCACCGATAAGGACAACCTTATTCAGTACATCAGTAAGGAAATCGATTGTAGGCTTACCCGGACGAATACCGGGAACAAAGCCGCCGCTCTTCTTCAGGTTACCTGCAACTTCAACAGGATTGAATGTAATGCTGGTATAGAAGTAAGCGAAGAAGATAATCATCGCAACATATAAAAGTGCGCCAATCGTATACTTGAAAGCAAAACGATAACCATCAAAATCGAACCAGTTGTTCGTATTACACATATACAGACATTTCTGCCAGAATGTTCCCTCTCTGCTCGCACTTACATTGAAGAACGAAGAAATGATAATCGGGAACTGGAAGATGGAAACTGCGAAAATAACCGGCATAACACCTGCAGTATTCACCTTTAACGGAATACAGGAGGAATTTCCTCCAACTGACTTTCTGCCTGCCATCTTCTGGCTGTACTGCACTGCAATCTTTCTTTCTGCATCCTGAAGAATAACTACAAAAACAAGCATAATAGCCATCAACAGGAGTACAAGAACAAGTGCAAAGAACTTGCTTGCGAAGTTCGGCTGTGCAAATACTTTCGTACGGAAGAGACTTCCGAACTCTCTCGGGAATTCTGCAACAATGTTAATCAAAAGGATGATGGAAATACCGTTTCCAACACCGTACTCAGTGATGTTCTCACCAAGCCACATAAGGAATGCGGAACCTGCGGTGAAGGAAATGATAACAAGGATTACTCCAAGCCACTCATTCTGAATGATTGAACCGCCGTTGTAAGAAGAATTCTTGAAACCGATTGCCATAGCAGTTGATTCAATCAAAGCAAGCAATACAGTAACATAGCGGGAGTATTTCTCCATCTTCTTACGACCACTCTCTCCATCCTTCTGCATCTCAGCCAGTGCAGGAATGCAAATGGTAAGAAGCTGCATAATAATGGATGAAGTAATGTACGGTGAAATATTCAATGCAAAGATGGACATCTGAGAAAGGGAACCACCGGTAAGCATATCGAGGAATCCCTTACTCGAACCGAATGTTTCGGTCAACCATCCTGTAGCAAATGCAGTATTAATTCCGGGAGCCGGAATCAATGATCCGAGACGTACAAGCACCAAACAGCCAAAAGTAAAAAGAAGCTTTCTTCTGATTTCCTTGACCTTAAATGCATTTAACATATCAGATCACCTCAGCAGTTCCACCAAGAGCCTGAATCTTTTCGATTGCAGATGCGCTGAAAGCATTTGCCTTAACATTCAACTTCTTGGTAAGTTCACCGTTGCCAAGAACCTTGACACCGTCCTTCGGGTTGCTGAACAAGCCGATTTCTACCATAGATTCAATGGTAACCTCGGCGCCGTCCTCAAAGCGGTTCAACATGGAAACATTAACGGAAACGATTTCCTTTGTGTTTCTATTCTTGAAGCCTCTCTTAGGAAGACGACGGTACAAAGGCATCTGACCGCCTTCAAAACCGGTTCTCGGAGCTCCGGAACGTGCTTTCTGACCTTTATGACCTTTTCCTGCAGTCTTACCGTTTCCTGAACCATGGCCACGGCCTCTGCGGAATTCATCACTATGCTTAGAACCGTCAGCCGGTCTAATATCTGTCAAATTCATCGTGTGCACCTCCTATCAAATAATTAGATTTCTTCTACCTTAACCAAATGCTTAACCTGTGCAATCATGCCTCTGGTAGCTGCATTGTCAGGCAATGTGTTGGAGCTGTTCAGCTTATGAAGGCCGAGAGACTCAACAACTTTCTTATGCTTCGGAATTGCACCGATTGTAGATTTTACCAATGTAACTTTTAAATCTGCCATTTTCGTAATTCCTCCTATAATTCGCTTACGGAGATGCCACGAAGTGCAGCAACTTCCTCAGGTGTCTTGAGTTCGGAAAGTCCGGTAAGAGTAGCATATACAACGTTCTGCTTGTTGTTGGAACCAAGAGACTTTGTACGAATGTTCTTGTAGCCTGCAAGATCCAAAACGATACGAGCAGGACCACCGGCGATGATACCGGTACCTTCTGAAGCCTTCTTCAAAAGAACTGAAGAACCACCATAGTTTCCAATGAAATCATGAGGAATGGAACCATTCTCATCAACCGGAACAGCAATAACATTCTTCATTGCATCTTCCTTAGCCTTACGAATTGCTTCCGGAACCTCGGCAGCTTTACCAAGACCTGCGCCAACATGGCCGTTCTTGTCACCAACTACAACCAAAGCAGCAAATCTCATATTCTTACCGCCCTTAACAACCTTGGTTACTCGCTTGATGGCAACAACCTTGTCTTCCATCTCTAAATTGCTTGCATCAATAATTGTACGATTCATATTCTTCCTCCTGACTAGAAGTTCAGACCAGCTTCGCGAGCTGCATCTGCCAATGCCTGAATTTTGCCTGCATATATGAAACCGCCTCTATCGAAGACAACTTCGGTAATACCCTTCTCAAGTGCCTTCTTCGCAATTACAGTTCCGAGATAAGCTGCGGCTGCAACATTATCGGTATACTCAAGTTCTGCCTTTACATCCTTATCCAGGGTAGAAGCTGCAACCAAAGTGTTCCCTACCGTATCATCAATAATCTGCGCATAAATGTTCTTATTGGAACGGAAAATAGCCAGTCTGGGTCTTTCAGCAGTACCGGAGAAACGATTGCGAATCTTCATGTGCTTTTTAACACGGATTTCGGATCTACATTCTTTACTAACCATAATTAATATTCTCCTTTCTACTTCTTACCAGTCTTGCCGACCTTACGTCTGATAACTTCATCAGCATACTTGATACCCTTGCCCTTATAAGGCTCCGGTCCTCTCTTGCTTCTGATTTCAGCAGCGTACTGTCCAACTTTTTCCTTATCGATACCCATAACGGTAATGGTGTTCTGTCCGTCAAGAACAGTCTCAATACCCTCAGGATCGATCATGATTACCGGATGAGAATAGCCAAGGGTAAGATTCAGTTCCTTGCCCTGCTTAGCTGCTCTGTAACCAACACCGTTGATTTCAAGAACCTTCTTGTAACCTTCGGTAACACCGACAACCATGTTGTTAATCAAAGTTCTGGTGAGACCGTGAAGGGATTTGATTCTCTTCAAATCGTTAGGTCTCTCAACAACAACCTCTGCACCCTCTACCTTAATGGTAAGTTCAGGGGAGAGAGCGCGCTCAAGGGTACCCTTGGGTCCCTTAACAGTCACAAAATTATTTTCTGCCACACTTACAGTTACACCTGCAGGAATGGCGATTGGCATTTTACCTATACGTGACATGCCCGTACCTCCTTATAAATGATTACCAGATATAAGCAAGTACTTCGCCGCCAACGCCTGCGTTTCTTGCTTCTTTATCTGTGATAACACCTTTGTTTGTAGAAATAATAGCAATACCCAAGCCACCGAGTACACGGGGAAGATCTTCCTTGTTAGCATAAACACGAAGACCGGGCTTACTGATTCTCTTAAGACCGGAAATGGTCTTTTCGTTCTTGTCTTTACCGTACTTAAGGGTAATATGAATGTTCTGGAATGCACCTTCGTCAACCATCTCGTAGCCCTTAATATAGCCTTCCTTAACCAGAATGTCGGCAATAGCAACCTTCATCTTGGAAGCAGGAACATCTACGGTATCATGTTTTGCAGTATTTGCATTACGAATTCTTGTAAGCATATCTGCAATCGGATCACTCATCATTGATATGTACCTCCTATAATCTCTGTAGGGCAGGCTTACCAGCTTGCCTTTTTAACTCCAGGGATCTGTCCCTTGTATGCCAACTCACGGAAACAAATTCTGCAGATTCCGTACTTTCTTAATACAGCGTGCGGACGACCGCAGAGTCTGCAACGGGTATATGCTCTGGTGGAGAACTTCGGAGTACGCTGCTGCTTAAGCTTCATTGATAATTTAGCCATGAAATTTCCTCCTATTATTTAGCGAACGGCATACCGAACAGTCTTAACAGTTCGCGTGCCTCTTCATCCGTCTTAGCGGTGGTAACAAAGATTACATCCATACCACGAACCTTATCAACCTTATCGTATTCGATTTCAGGGAAAATCAACTGCTCTTTAACACCAAGAGCGTAGTTTCCGCGTCCGTCAAATGCGTTCGGGTTAACACCACGGAAGTCACGTACACGGGGAAGAGCAAGGTTGATAAGACGATCAGCGAACTCAAACATCTTATCTCCACGAAGTGTTACCTTGCAACCGATAGCAAGACCTTCACGAATCTTGAAGTTTGCTACAGACTTCTTAGCCTTAGTAATAACAGCTTTCTGACCGGAAATGATTTCCAAATCCTTAACAGCGGACTCAAGAGCCTTGGCATTTTCCTTAGCTTCACCAACACCCATGTTAATAACAATCTTATCGAGTTTCGGAATTTCCATTACATTCTTGTAACCGAACTTACTCTGCATAGCAGCCGAAATCTCGTTCATATATACATCTTTTAATCTACTCATGTTTGAGATCTCCTTCTATTAGTCGATTACATCGCCGGTAGACTTAGCAACACGAACCTTCTTGTCGCCATCCATCTTAAAACCGACTCTGGTGGGCTTGCCTTTATAAACAAGCATTACATTACTTGCATCAATCAGAGCTTCAACCTTAACAATACCGCCATTCGGATTGCCCTGGCTTGCTTTCTGATGCTTGGTTACCATGTTTACGCCTTCAACCAAAAGCTTGTCGTCTTCAACACGGATTACCTTACCCTCACTACCCTTATCTTTACCGGTAATGACTTTAACGATGTCACCTTTTTTAATCTTATTCATGCTGACACCTCCTATAATACTTCGGGAGCAAGAGATACAATCTTCATGAATTTCTTATCACGAAGTTCTCTTGCAACCGGTCCAAAGATACGGGTACCCTTGGGGGTCAAATCGTCTTTAATAATAACTGCTGCGTTCTCATCGAAACGGATGTAAGAACCATCCTTACGACGAACCGACTTAACGGTACGAACGACTACAGCCTTAACTACGTCGCCTTTCTTAACAACACCGCCGGGGGCAGCATCCTTAACTGCGGCAACAATGATATCACCAATACCGGCATATCTTCTGGTAGAACCGCCCATAACACGAATGCAAAGCAGCTCTCTCGCGCCGGTATTATCAGCAACCTTAAGTCTGGTTTCTGTTTGTATCATAGCGAAAATCTCCTTTCGTAATCTCTTCGGGATCTCCCGAAAATGATTATTTTGCCTTTTCTACGATTTCAACAAGTCTCCATCTCTTATCCTTAGAGAGCGGTCTTGTTTCCATAACCTTTACACGATCACCAATCTTGCATTCGTTGTTCTCGTCATGAGCCTTAAGCTTGTAAGTTCTCTTAACGATTTTGTTATAAAGGGGATGCTTTACGTTGTCGACAACAGCAACGACGATGGTCTTGTCCATCTTATCACTTACGACCTTACCGGTACGTACTTTTCTCAAATTTCTTTCCATGAGAATTCTCCTTTCCAAGCCGATTAGTTAGCAGAATTCTTAGCGGAAATTTCCGTTGAAATTCTTGCAATGTTCTTACGAACTTCCTTAATTCTGCTTGTATTCTCAAGCTGATTCGTTGCGTTCTGGAATCTCAGATTAAAGAGTTCCTTCTTAGCAGCAACCAACTCATTATTAAGTTCTGCAACGGACTTGGATTTCAAATCCTCAACAAAGTTCTTATTCTTTGATGCCATTAGTTCGCACCTCCCTCAAGGGTTGCCTTGCTAACAATCTTGCACTTGCAAGGCAGCTTGTAGGTAGCAAGACGGAGTGCCTCCTTTGCCTGCTCTTCAGATACACCGGCAATTTCAAAAAGAACACGTCCGGGCTTAACAACTGCTACCCAGAATTCTGTGGAGCCTTTTCCGGAACCCATTCGGGTTTCAGCGGGTTTAGCGGTTACAGGCTTGTCAGGGAAAATCTTAATCCATACCTGACCGCCACGCTTAATGTAACGGGTTACGGCAATACGGGCTGCCTCAATCTGATTTGACTTAATCCAGCAAGGTTCGGTAGCAACGATTCCATATTCACCATTGGAAATGAAATTGCCTCTCAGGGCCTTGCCCTTCATACTTCCACGAAACTGCTTACGCCGTTTCACTCTCTTAGGCATTAACATTACTTATCCGCTCCTTCCTTCTTGTTTGCTTTGGTGGGAAGAACCTCACCATGGTAAATCCAAACCTTAACACCAACTTTACCATATGTGGTATCTGCCTCAGCAAAACCGTAATCAATGTCTGCACGAAGTGTCTGCAACGGGATGGTACCCTCGCTGTAGCTCTCGGAACGTGCAATATCTGCACCACCAAGACGGCCGGAGCAAGTGGTCTTGATACCCTTAGCGCCGCACTTCATAGTTCTGGACATGCAGGACTTCATTGCACGACGGAATGCCACACGGTTCTCAAGCTGCTGAGCAATGTTCTCAGCAACGAGCTGTGCACAATTGTCAGGTCTCTTAATCTCTTTGATTTCAAGATTCAATTTCTTGCTTGTAAGTTTCTGAACTTCAGCCTTAAGCTTATCGATTTCCTGTCCACCCTTACCGATTACAACACCGGGCTTAGCAGTATGAACAATAACCTTAACCTTATCAGCAGTACGCTCAATCTCGATATCGGAGATTGCAGCAGCTTCAAGCTTTTTCTTCAGGAACTTTCTGATCTTCTGGTCTTCTACGAGGTTGTCTGCAAAATCAGCTTCTGCATACCAGCGGGAATCCCAGTCATTAATAACGCCGACTCTCAAGCCATGCGGATTTACTTTCTGTCCCATGCTATGCCTCCTTCTTCTCGTCCAAGACGATCGTGATGTTGCTGTTTCTCTTCAAGATTCTGTATGCTCTGCCCTGAGAACGGGGATGGATTCTCTTGATTGTAGGTGCTTCATTTGCGAAACACTCAACAACTACAAGCTTTGTAGCATCCATACCATTGTTGTTCTCTGCATTTGCAATAGCAGATTTGAGTAATTTCTCAATCAATCTGGAAGCATATCTGGGGTTATATGCCAAAATACCTTGTGCTGTCTGTACATCCTTGCCTCTGATAGCGTCGAGAACGAAGCAAGCCTTCTGAACAGAAACGCGGGCAAATGAAAGCTTTGCCGACGGTCTGGTGTCCTTATTGGCATTTCTCTCACGCTTAATCTGGGATCTATGTCCTTTTGCCATCGGATGTTACCTCCTTTTCAAATTTAACGGTTCTCCGTTAGTAAGTCTTCCTGCGCACGAAGCGCAACAATTATGTTCTTAGAGCAGAATTACTTCTTACCCTTCTTCTCGTCTTTACCGTGACCACGGAAGGTTCTGGTAGCAACGAATTCGCCAAGCTTATGGCCAACCATATCTTCGGTTACATATACCGGAACATGCTTTCTTCCGTCATATACAGCAATCGTATGGCCAACAAAAGTAGGGAAAATAGTAGAACGACGAGACCATGTCTTAATAACACTCTTGTCTCCGCTCTTGTTCATTTCATCAACCTTGTCAAGCAGATACTGGTCTGCGAAAGGTCCCTTTTTCAAAGAACGTGCCATTATGGTTTCCTCCTATTATTTCGTTTTGATTACGCTACCATCTTTTCTACGGATGATGAGCTTGTTGGAAGCCTTCTTCTTGTTACGTGTCTTGTAACCAAGAGCGGGCTTGCCCCAAGGTGTGCTCGGACCGGGACGACCGATTCCGGCTTTACCTTCACCACCACCATGAGGATGGTCATTCGGGTTCATTACGGAACCACGAACAGTAGGACGGATTCCCATGTTACGGGTACGGCCTGCTTTACCGATGTTAATGAGCTCGTGATCGATATTGCCAAGCTGACCGATTGTTGCGCGGCAGATAATCGGAACCATTCTCATCTCTCCGGAGGGAAGACGAAGGGTTGCGTATTTGCCTTCCTTAGCCATAACCTGAGCACTGTTGCCGGCTGCACGAACAAGCTGTCCGCCCTTACCGGGATAAAGCTCTACGTTATGAACCAAAGCACCGATCGGGATGTTAGTAAGCGGGAGGCAGTTACCGGTTCTCGGTTCTGCGGTATCACCGTTCATAACAGTCTGGCCAACCTGAAGGTCAACCGGTGCAAGGATATATGCTTTCTCGCCGTCTGCGTAGCAGATCAAAGCGATGTTAGCGGTTCTGTTCGGATCGTACTCGATAGTCTTAACGACTGCCGGTACTCCGTCTTTCTTTCTCTTGAAGTCAATCATTCTATACTGTCTTCTAGAACCACCACCGATATGTCTTACGGTAATCTTACCCTGGTTGTTACGACCAGCGGTCTTCTTAAGAGATACACATAAGGACTTCTCCGGTGTGCTGCAGGTGATTTCTGCGAAATCAGAGCAGGTCATGTTTCTTCTGGAAGGTGTATATGCTGTGAACTTTTTAATTCCCATATCAATTACTCCTTTCGTTCATGAAATCCTACAGTCCAGTGAAGATTTCAATATCGGCACTGTCTTCAGTCAGCTGTACGATTGCTTTCTTCTTAGCAGCTGTCTTACCGAGAACAGGACCACGTCTGCGATTCTCGTTCTTAGTCTTGCCGCTGATGTTCATCGTGTTAACGCTGGCAACCTTTGTGCCGGCGAACATCTTCTCGATGGCATCTGCGATCTGGGTCTTGGTAGCATCCGGATTTACATAGAAAGCGTATTTCTTTTCAGCCATAGCGTTCATGCTCTTCTCGGTTACTACAGGCTTCAAAATGACATCATAATACTTAAGGTCTGCCATTATGCATACACCTCCTCAATCTTAGCTACCGCATCCTTGGTAATAACAAGATTGTTATACTTAAGGATATCGAATACATTGATTGCATTGGAAGCTACCGTACGAACATCCGGGATGTTTCTTGCGGAAAGGAGAACTGTTTCATCCTTATCTGCGGTAACAATCAATGCCTTGTCAAGAGCGAGCTTATCAAGGAGTGCCTTAACCTGCTTCGTCTTGATGGATTCAAAGGAAAGATCCTCCATTACGAAAATCTTCTCTTCTGCAACTCTGGAAGTAAGCGCGGACTTGATAGCGCCTGCCTTTTCCTTCTTGTTCATGCTTACAGAGTAATCTCTGGGCTTCGGGGCAAATACTACACCGCCACCGGTCCACTGAGGAGAACGGGTTGAACCCTGACGGGCATGTCCGGTTCCCTTCTGTCTCCAGGGCTTTCTTCCACCGCCGCTTACTTCGCTGCGGGTCTTTGCGCTCTGGGTTCCCTGACGCTTGTTTGCAAGCTGACTAACAACTGCAAGATGCATCAAATGGGAATTTACTTCAACGCCGAAGATGCTGTCATTCAGTTCCATGGAACCAACCTCAGCGCCTTCTTTATTATAAACTTTAACGTTTGCCATTGTATTGTTCCTCCTTTCTCAAGATTACTTTCCGCTCTTAACGGTTTCCTTAAGGATTACTAAGGACTTCTTTGCTCCGGGTACTGCACCCTTAACAAGAATCATGTTGTTCTCAACATCAACGCGAACAACTTCGAGGTTCTGTACCGTAACATTAACATTACCCATCTGTCCAGGCATATGCTTTCCTTTGAAAACACGACCAGGAGTGGTTGCCGGTCCGTTAGAACCTGCATGTCTGTGATACTTGGAACCATGTCCCATAGGTCCTCTGGAAAGACCGAATCTCTTGATTGCGCCTGCGTAACCTTTACCTTTGCTTACGCCGCTTGCATCAATCTTGTCGCCTGCAGCAAAGATGTCAGCCTTGATTTCCTGACCAACAGCATACTCAGCGGCATTCTCGAAACGGAACTCCTTGAGAAATCTCTTGTTTGTAACATTTGCCTTGGCAAAATGTCCTGCGATCGGTTTGTTAACCAGCTTCTCTCTGATCTCACCAAAACCAACCTGTACTGCTTCGTAGCCATCCTTTTCCATTGTCTTAACCTGAACAACGGGGCAAGGGCCAGCCTGCAATACGGTTACCGGAATGAACTCGCCATCTTCATTGAAGATCTGTGTCATTCCGACCTTTGTAGCCAAAATAGCTTTCTTCATTGTGTTACCTCCTGTGAAATTACAGCGGATCCCGAAGGATCATTCTAAAATACAAGATGATTTATTTGGTGATCATCTTGATGCTGATGAAAACACCAGCGGGCATTTCCAAGTGCTGAAGAACTTCAACGGTCTTCTCACTCGGGTTAATGATGTCAATCAATCTCTTGTGGGTTCTCTGCTCGAACTGCTCACGGGAATCTTTATACTTGTGAGTAGCACGGAGAATTGTAACGACATCCTTCTTCGTCGGCAACGGAACGGGTCCGCTCACCTTAGAACCGGTCTTCTTTGCATTCTCCACAATCTTAGCAGCTGATCCATCGATTAACTGATGATCATAAGCCTTCAATGTGATTCTCATTACATTGCTTGCCATAAAAATAGCGCCTCCTTTTCGCACTTAATAAGTAAAGTACAACAAGTGGTGCCTGTACACTCAACCGTGTGTTTCCTGTCTTCGGTAAATAAATACCAAGCATTGCTGCTTGGTTCCAATACCGAATAACTTGCGTTTCGCACGTTTTATCTGCCTCATTGGCAGAAAATGTTGTTATTGGTACAGTGACTTGTCGCCAGAATTGACTCATGACATTCGCTCCACGGAAAACCCAATCTTGCGATTGGCAACCTCACGCTTCACAGCTATCACGTCACAGCGAATTGAATTATAGCATACTAAAATGTGAAATGCAAGCAGAATTTTAAATTTATTTTTTCTTATTTTTCCGCTCCCATTTGGTACATTATACCAAAAAAGGGATGCTCCAATGCATCCCTGTCAATTCTTTACGGCCAAAGGTAACGGAATTCCTTCTGCATTCCATCCGGAAGCTTCTTTCCGGTCAGAATGGCTTTCTTGGTCTTACTGTTCTTCGCATTTACATAGGCTATTGTAACATATACTTCATTATTATATAGGAACAATTCTGCGCAGGCACGAAATGCCATCTCATCTTCAGTAAATGCAAACACTTCTCTCCGATTATCAAATTCCTCGGCAATCTGTTTATCATCAATATTGATTGCATCAAACTGATCTTCACACAATGCAAGCAAAGCACCATACTGTTCTTCCGTAATATCATGGAATTCACCGCTGTTTTTATCGGAATCTATTATTTTATGCTTTGAATAAATTCCCCAGTCCGAAAGGCGTGCCTTTTCAGCTTCTGCAATGTCTTTTTTTGCGTATAGTCTGCCATTACTGTCGGAAAGATACCTGTCCTCATTATCTCCTTCTACCTTATATAAAATGCACAGCGTCATAAATCCACCGGTGATTGATGTAACCTTCTCGCCGCGCTTCACCTTGACAAAGTCGCCGACACCGGAGCCAACAAAGCTTTCCGCTTCAATATCGTTAATCATAACATAATGCGTTTCGCCAACAGCAATCTCATTGAACCCATCGATATAAGAGGCTCCATCGCCAATCTTCTTCGGTTTCAACATGAGAATAAGGAACACGATTCCGCCGATTAAAAACAAGCCAAATGCCACAAGCGGCATCCATTTCTTCCATTCATCCCTCATATCATTTCTCCCACCGACATGCTGCTCCGCAAGGCAGCACCAATCCCGTACTGCTTACCGGCAATCCTATTTCGTCCCCCTTGACTTCTCCCCCAAATCTGGGTGTCAGCAAAAGTCCCGCAATATATGCCATCATAGCAGGCTGCAGACCTGTTGTATAAGAATTAATCAAAAAGAACAGTGGGTCATCACAAAGGACTTCTGTGCAAATCTTGACAAGATCATATATTGCGTCTTCTATCTTCCACACCTCACCATTCGGTCCTCTTCCATAAGAAGGCGGGTCCATAATAACAGCATCGTAACGGCTTCCACGGCGAATCTCCCGTTCCACAAATTTACGGCAGTCATCCACAATGTATCGAATGGGGGCATCTGCAAGCCTTGAAGATGTAGCATTTTCCTTTGCCCAGTTTACCATACCCTTGCTTGCATCCACATGTGTCACATGAGCTCCGGCCGCAGCTGCTGCGAGCGTTGCGCCTCCGGTATATGCAAACAGATTAAGAACGCGGATTTCCTTTTCCGGTTTCTCTGCCTTTCTCTTCCGAATCAACTCTGAGAACCAATCCCAGTTAGCCGCCTGCTCCGGAAACAATCCGGTATGCTTGAAGTTAAAAGGCTGCAAATTAAAGCAGAGGCTGCCGTAAGATATCTGCCACACCTTCGGAAGCGAGAAGAATTCCCACTCACCGCCCCCTTTGTTGCTACGGTGATAGTGTGCATTCGGTTTCTTCCAGCCGTAATGCTTCTGCTGCGTATTCCACAAAACCTGCGGGTCCGGACGAATCAAAAGAAAATCGCCCCAGCGTTCCAGTTTCTCCTTATCCGAAGTATCAATTACCTCATAGTCTTTCCATTGCTCAGCAATCCACATACTATTCTGCGCCTCTTGTGCTTTCTTCTGTAAAATTCCAAAAATCTCCTTATGATTATATAATAAAAAAAGAAAATGAACAAGTGTAAATATTTTTTACCTTTTCTACTTGACGAATCGATAAAAATAGAATAAAATAAATGTAATCGGGGTTCCCGAATGAATTTGAATTATATTATTTTGGAGGAAGAAGATTTATGGGTATTTTGTCCAGATTCAAAGACATTATGTCTGCGAACATTAACGCACTTCTTGATAAAGTAGAAGATCCGGAGAAGATGATTGACCAGTGCCTTCGTAACATGAATGATGACCTTGTAAAGGTTAAGCAGGAAACCGCTTCTGTTATGGCTCAGGAGAAGGCTTGCAAGCGTCAGCTTGATGAATGCCAGTCTGAAATGGATAAGATGCAGAGTTATGCAGTTAAGGCTTTGACCGCAGGTAACGATGAGGATGCCAAGAGATTCCTCGCCGAGAAAGCTAAGCTTTCCGCTAAACTTACCGACCTTCAGGCTAACTACGCTGTAGCTCATGATAACTCTCAGAAGATGAAGGATATGCATGACAAGCTCTCATCCGATATCAAAGAACTTGAGATGCGTAAGGAAACCATTAAGGGTAAGCTTGCTGTAGCTAAGGCTCAGGAGAAGGTCAACAAGATGACCTCCAGCGTTGCAAGTGCCAACAATTCCATTTCCAGTTTCGAGCGTTATGAGCAGCTTGCCAACAAGAAGCTTGATAAGGCTCAGGCTATGGCTGAGTTGAATGCTGCCACTCCGGAGAATTCCATTAAGGACCTCACTTCCAAGTATGTGAACGATCCTAATGTTGATGCTGAACTTCTTGCTCTCAAAGCCAGTCTCGGTTTGGCTACTCCCGACGGTGAAGAGTTGCCTCAGTAAGATTTGATTATTTGGAGACTGTTGTACTTTGTGCAACAGTCTCTTTGTATATCCAGACTATATTAAGGAGTGTTCATTATGCAACCGGAAGCACTGATGTTATATAAACTGATTGTTCTCTACACATTGAGCCGTGTTGATTTTCCGATGACCAATTCACAGCTTACTGATTTCATTACCGAGAAGGAATACACGAACTATTTCAATGTTCAGCAGGTACTCTCCGATCTTGTGGACGATCAGTACATCAGTATTCAGGAGACGAAGAACAACTCGCTGTATCGCATCACTCCTGAAGGGAAGGAAACGCTATCCTTCTTCTATCAGAATATTTCCAGGAATATTCGCGATGATATTGATATGTATCTTTCGGAGCAGAAATATGCTCTCCGTGAAGAAGTATCCAACATCGCCGATTATTATGAAGCCAAGAAGAATGAATTCGTATGTGAACTCAAGGTTATCGAACGTGATGCTACCGTCATTGAGTTACGCATTACGGTTCCTACCGAAGACAATGCCAAAACCATTTGTTCCAGATGGCGCAGTAAAAATGCCGACATCTATGCTTATGTGATAAAGGTACTGCTCGGTAACAATCCGCAACCCGAAGCATAGGAAACATTCTTCCAAATAATGTGAAAGGGGGAAAACATATGACAGTTGAACAAATTGTATGGCTCAGTTTTTTCGTTCTGTTACTAATCATTGAATCACTGACTTGTGCGCTTACCACAATTTGGTTTGCATTCGGCTCACTGATTGCATTGGTTTTAAGTTTCATCACCGACAATGTCATTGTACAGATTATTGCATTCTCGGTTGCTTCCGTTCTATTTATTCTGTTTCTTCGCCCTTGGGCGCTGAAACGTTTTAACAAACGGCGTGCCAAGACCAATATCGATGCGCTTGTCGGTAAAACAGTTCGTATTACTGAAGCTGTAAATTCCTACGAAAATACCGGTCGCGGTGTTTTGGACGGTATGGAATGGGCTGTAAGAAGCCTCGACAATGATGTATTCTTCGGGGTTGGAGACCAGGTTTGTGTTGTTCGCCTCGATGGTGTAAAACTAATCGTTAAAGAAAAGGAGTAAAATACTATGTTTATTTTTTTGGAACAAGCCAACAATGGGGTTGACTCCCGATTGCTCTGGACCATCGCAATCGTTGCATTTGTTATTATTCTGTTCCTTACCTGCCTGAAGGTAGTTCCGCAGGCGCATGCATTTATTGTGGAACGTCTCGGTGGTTATCAGGCTACCTGGAGCGTAGGCCTCCACCTGAAGTTCCCGTTCATCGACCGTGTTGCCCTCGATGTCCTTTTGAAAGAGCAGGTTGTTGACTTCCCTCCTCAGCCCGTTATCACAAAGGATAACGTTACCATGCAGATTGACACCGTCGTTTATTTCCAAATTACTGACCCGAAGCTCTATGCTTACGGTGTTCAGAATCCTATGATGGCTATTGAAAATCTTACCGCTACTACCCTTCGTAATATCATCGGTGATCTCGAGCTCGATGAAACACTTACATCCCGTGAAATCATCAACGGAAAGATGCGTGTATCACTTGACGAAGCTACAGATCCTTGGGGTATTAAGGTTAACCGAGTTGAGTTGAAGAACATTATGCCTCCTACCGCAATCAGAGACGCGATGGAGAAACAGATGAAGGCAGAGCGTGAACGTCGTGAGCAGATTCTTATCGCAGAAGGTGAGAAGAAGTCCACTATTCTTGTTGCAGAAGGTAAGAAGGAATCTGCTATTTTGGAAGCTGAGGCTGAAAAGGCTGCCGCTATTCTTCGTGCCGAAGCTAAAAAGGAAGCCACCATCCGTGAGGCAGAAGGTCAGGCAGAAGCTATTCTTCGAGTTCAGCAGGCTAATGCCGATGGTCTTCGTTTCCTGAACGATGCCGCTCCTTCCGATTCAGTACTTCGTCTGAAGAGTCTCGAAGCATTTGCCAAAGCTGCTGACGGCAAGTCCACCAAGATTATCATTCCTTCTGAGATTCAGGGACTCGCAGGTCTTGCAAGCGGTGTTGTAGAAGCAGCAAGCAAAAAACAGCCTGAATAGTATTCTCCAAGGAATTATATACAATATAAATTTGAGCCTCCGCTTTGGCGGAGGCTCTTTTGTTACTCTTTCCTATTTTGTCTTCATTAAATCTCAGCAGTGCTTTCTGTTTCCAACGGCGGATTCAATATGGTTTCCATTACCTTCCACACCTCATCAAACCCTTGCCTCGTTTCAGCAGACCACGGAATCAAAGAATCATTTCCTTTCATTTGCAGTTCCTTCCGAATCATCGCCGTCTGTTTCTTCAACTGACTTCGATTGATTTTATCTGCCTTCGTGGCAATCACAATCGGTTTCAATCCATTTGCCACAATCCACTCGTGCATCTGCTTATCTCCTGCACTCGGTTCATGTCGAATGTCCACCAACAGAAAAATGGCTTGAAGCTGTTTTGATGTTCGCAGATACTTTTCAATCATCTTTCCCCATTTGGCCTGAAGTTCCTTCGAAACTTTTGCATAACCATACCCGGGAAGATCCACAAAATAAAGTTCCTTATTGATATTAAAAAAATTAATGGTTTGCGTCTTGCCTGGCTGTGATGATGTTCTGGCCAATGCTTTTCTGTTGACAAGTTTGTTAATCAGGGAGGATTTCCCTACATTGGAACGGCCTGCAAAAGCAAATTCCGGAAGTACTGTCTCCGGAAGTTTGCTCGTTACACCGCAAACCATTTCAAGTTCAGCAGATTTAATAATCATCCGTTTCTCCTTAATCGCTTATTCCCTGACAAATGCCTCGTTCAGTACCTGCTCCATCGCAGATACATAATGGATTTCCATTCCCTCCTTGATTTCATCGGAAATCTCAGAAACGTCCTCACGATTGTCTGCCGGTACCAAAAGCTTACTGATTCCGATGTTCTTTGCAGCAAGCATTTTCTCCTTCAGACCACCTATCGGAAGCACGCGACCGCGCATGGTAACCTCTCCGGTCATCGCAATCTCGGAATCGACCGGTATTCCGGTAACTGCAGAAAGGACAGCAGTAACCATTGTAATACCTGCGCTCGGTCCGTCCTTCGGAACGGCACCTTCGGGAATATGTATATGTATATCGTGTTTCTCAAAATAATCTTCGGGAACGGAATAACTGTCCGCAATGGAACGGATGTAGCTGATACCGGTAGATGCGGATTCCTTCATAACCTCGCCCATCAATCCGGTCATCTCTACCTTACCGCTACCCTTCATTGTGTTAACCTCAATCTCAAGTGTCGTACCACCAACAGATGTCCACGCAAGTCCACGTGCAATACCAACCTGTGGCTTATGCGGACGTTCTTCCTTGTGATAACGATAGATACCGAGGTAATCCGTAAGGTTCTTCTGTGTAACGGAGAACTTTTTTACCGCAGACATTGCAGAAGCCTTCCGTACAGCTTTTCTGCATACTGCGCCAATGGTTCTCTCCAGCCCTCTGACGCCTGCTTCTCTTGTGTAAAAATGAATCATATCATTGATTGCGCCGTCGGAAAATGTAATATCCTTCTTCATCAATCCGTGACATTTCATCTGTTTCGGAATCAGATAGTCTTTAGCGATATGCAACTTCTCGTTGTCTGTATAACTGCTTAACTCCAGAACCTCCATACGGTCCAAAAGAGGCTTCGGAATTGTATCAAGAGAATTAGCCGTTGCCAAAAAGATTACATGACTCAAGTCGGTAGGCAATTCTACAAAGTGGTCAATAAATCTGTTATTCTGTGCGCTGTCCAAAACCTCCAACAGTGCAGCGGACGGATCGCCCTTGTAATCACTTCCGATTTTATCAACCTCATCCAAAAGCATAAGCGGATTATTGACACCGGCCTGCTTCAAGCCCTGTACAATTCGTCCGGGCATGGAAGCTACATAGGTACGACGATGTCCGCGGATTTCAGCCTCATCGCGTACACCGCCAAGACACACGCGCACATATTTACGATTCATTGCTTCTGCGATACTCTTTGCTATGGATGTCTTACCGGTTCCGGGTGGTCCTACAAGGCATAGAATCGGAGTTTCTGCCTCGGAAACCTTAGCCTTAACAGCGAGGAATTCCAGTATTCTCTCCTTAATCTTCTGAAGGCCATAATGATCTCTTTCCAGAATTGCTTCCGCAAGTTTGATATCAATATTATCCTGACTTGCCTTGTCCCAAGGAAGGTTTAACAATGTATCTATATAATTACGGCTAACCTGACCTTCACTGTTGTTCACACCCATACTGCGATAACGTCTGATTTCATTTCGCAGTGCTTTCTTTATCTCCTCGGATGCATTAAGGGCCTCCGTCTTCTCAAGGAATGTATCGCACTCATCCTCTGAACCCTCTCCGAGTTCATTGCGGATTACCTTAATCTGCTCACGAAGGATATATTCCTTCTGATTCTTGTCGAGACTCTGCTGAACCTTTGCATCTATCTCGTTACGAATACGCATGACTTCCATCTCTCCAAGCATAATGGAGGCTAGTCTTTGGTACTGAATAATCTCATTATCGGATTCCAGAATATCCTGACGAAGTCTGGCCGGTATCGGCAACAGAATAATAGCCTGACGAACCAACTGCTTCAAATCACGAATGTGCATCAGTTTATTGCGAATTTCCTTGGGCAGCTTCTGATTTACATTTAGAAAGCGTTCCATATTATCATGAAGGGAACGGAACAGTGCTTCCTCTTCAATCGTACTCATTTCAACCGTTTCCATCGGGTAATACTCTACTTCAACACTCGGTCCCTCCGGACGGTCAAACCACTGTGTAATGCGTCCGCGAAAACTTCCCTTACACAAAAGTCTTGTCTGATTGTTGGGAAGCCGCAGCATCTGCGATACTTCACTGACCGTACCAATCGAATAAACTGAATCCTGTGAAATCTGCTCTTCATCAGCATTCTTCTTAAGAGTAACAAATACCTTGTTACCCTCCTTCAATGCTTTGCGGGCAGCTTCCGCATCCTTCCCATCTGCCAGTTCAAGCTGCATCACCATATCCGGAAATACAACCATATTGTTTAAAGCAACAATCGGGAAAATGTCAAATTGTTCCTGTATACTATCTATCATATTAAATCCTCACAACTCTTCTTCAAGTTGCAAAGAGTCTGCCGAAGTGGGCAGACTCTTTCATTTGCTAAAGGAATACTCTTCCTTATTACGCATACATTATTTTGTACACCGCATTCAATTCTCCTTCGCAGTACGAATCAGAACTGGTTTCTCCTTACCCTCTGCGGCTTCCTTTGTAATGATACACCGTACAATATTCTCCTCGGACGGAATCTCATACATCGGGTCTAACATAATGCTTTCCAATATTGCACGAAGGCCTCTGGCACCGGTCTTTCTTTCATTGCTTCTTCTTGCAATCTCACGAAGAGCACCTTCTTCAAACTCAAGTTCAACACCATCGAGACGGAACATCTCGTTATACTGCTTCGTAATTGCATTCTTCGGCTCGGAAAGAATTCTCACAAGAGCGTCCTCATCCAATGAATCAAGTGCTACATTCACCGGCACACGTCCTACGAATTCGGGAATCATTCCAAATTTCACAAGGTCCTGCGGAAGAACCTGACGGAACAATTCACCGATATTCTCTGTATGCCCACCTTGAACATCGGCTTCAAACCCCATCGACTTCTGACCGATTCTTGCTTCGATAATCTTCTCGAGACCATCAAAAGCACCACCGCATATGAAAAGGATATCCGTTGTATCAATATGATACATCTCCTGCTGAGGATGCTTGCGACCACCCTGAGGTGGAACGCTCGCTTCGGTACCTTCCAGAATCTTTAACAGTGCCTGCTGAACACCTTCACCCGATACATCACGGGTAATGGAGGTATTCTCGGATTTTCTTGTAATCTTATCAATCTCATCAATATAGATGATACCGTGCTCGGCTCTTTGAATATCGTAATCTGCAGCCTGAATAATCTTTAAAAGAATATTCTCGACATCCTCGCCGACATAACCGGCTTCCGTCAATGCCGTCGCATCTGCTATTGCAAACGGAACATTCAGAAATCTTGCCAGTGTCTGTGCAAGATAAGTCTTTCCGGAACCGGTCGGACCAATCATCATAATGTTGCTCTTCTGCAGTTCCACATCAAGATTCTTCTTCGAAAGAACACGCTTATAATGATTATAAACTGCAACAGAAAGTGTCTTCTTTGCTTCATCCTGTCCGATTACATAATCATCCAGGAATGCTTTCATCTCCATCGGCTTTACAAGATTGATATGCTCATCGATGGCATTTTCCTCTGCATCGTCACCGAAATCGGATTCCTCACGAAGGATATCTTCACAAAGGATGACACATTCATCGCAAATTCTGACATCATCCGGTCCAACGAACAGTTTTCGCACCTGTTCCTGCGACTTACCACAGAAGGAACAGCAGCTTGTCTTGTCATTCTTAGCCATTCATTAACCTCATCATTCTTAACTGTACAGGTCACTGTTAACGACTTACGATGACCTTATCAATCAAACCATAGGCAACTGCTTCCTCGGCAGTCATCCAGTTATCACGGTCCGTATCGGCAGCTATGGTCTCATAATCCTTACCACAATTCTCGGCAAGCATACGGTTCAGTTTCTCCTTTGTCTGGAGAATATGCTTAGCAGCAATCTCAATTTCGGTTGCCTGCCCCTGTGCTCCACCAAGAGGCTGATGAATCATAATTTCGGAATTCGGCAATGCCATACGCTTTCCTTTTGTACCGCCTGCAAGAAGGAATGCTGCCATACTTGCTGCCATACCGATACAAATTGTGCATACATCACATTTGATATAACGCATAGTATCATAGATTGCCATTCCTGCAGTAACGGAGCCGCCCGGGCTGTTGATGTACAGACAGATATCCTTTGACGGATCCTCGGACTCAAGGAACAGCAGCTGTGCTACTACAAGGCTTGCGGTTGTCTCATTTACCTCTTCACCAAGGAAAATGATACGGTCCTTCAGCAAGCGGGAATAAATATCATAGGAACGCTCGCCACGACTGGTCTGTTCAATGACATAAGGTACTAAACTCATGTTAACCTCCTGTTACGGGTCAAAAACTATTTCTCAACTGCATTGTCTGCAACAAGGGTAACTGCCTTATTGCAAGCAAGGTCAAGAGAAAGGGACTTCAGATTCTCTTCGCCCATGTACTCCTTAACCTTAGCAAGTTCCATCTTATACTGATCTGCCATCTTCTGAAGTTCAGCTTCGATTTCCTCATCGGAAACGGTAATGTTCTCAGCCTTTACAATTGCCTCCAGAACAAGGCGGGTATTAATTCTCTTAACAGCCTGCGGCTTCATCTGATCAAGGAAGGTCTTCTGATTCAAGCCGGTGAACTGGAAGTACTGTTCAAGGCTAAGACCCTGGGACTGCAAACGATATGCGAAATCCTCAGCCATCTGTTCCTGAGTAGCTTCAACCATAGCGTCCGGAACATCCATTGTTGCATTGGCAACAGCCTTCTCAACAGCTTCGTCTTCCTTCTTGTTCTGTGCTTCCTTGGTCTTCTTATCCGTAAGATTCTTCCTGATGTCCTCTTTATACTCATCCAGAGTATCGAACTCGGATACTTCAGAAGCGAACTCATCATCAAGTTCAGGAAGTTCTTTAGCCTTGATGGCATTTACCTTACACTTGAATACTGCCGGCTTTCCTGCAAGCTCAGCTGCATGATACTCAGTCGGGAAAGTAACATTGACATCGCACTCCTCACCGATGTTCTTTCCAATCAACTGATCCTCAAAGCCATCAATAAAGCTGTGAGAACCGATTACAAGCGGATGATTCTCGCCCTTGCCGCCTTCAAATGCAACACCGTCAACAAAGCCTTCATAATCGATAACAGCGGTGTCGCCATCCTGTACCGGACGGTCTTCAATGTTAAGTTCTCTTGCATTCTGCTCCTGAGTCTTCTTCAGTTCAGCCAGAATGTCTTCTTCACTTACGGAGATTTCAGCCTTTGCAATCTCAACACCCTTGTACTCTCCAAGAGTAACTTCCGGCTTCTTAGCTACGGTAGCGGTAAATATGAAATCCTTACCGGACTCAAGCTGTACAACATCAATTTCCGGACGGGATACGATTTCAACGCCACAGTTCTTTGCAGCCTCCTCATAAGCACCCGGAATCAAAATATTGGCAGCTTCCTCATAGAACATCTGCTTTCCGTACATCTTGGTAACAACGGCGAAAGGAGCCTTGCCCTTACGGAAGCCCTGAATATTAAGTTTATCCTTGTTCTTCTGATAAGCCTTTTCAATAGCCTGTTCAAAATCGGCAGCCGAACAGTCAATTGTCAGCTTAACCATGTTCTTTCCTAAATCTTCAATTTGATAACCCATTACGGTAATCCTCCTTGTTCAAACTCACGAATAAATATTATAGCACATCTATCTGTTAAAATCCAGTTATTTTTTCTTATCATCGAAGAGTGTTTTGAAATCCTCCGGTGGCATCGGAGCGCTGAGTCTTCTCTGCTCTTTCAACTGTAAAAGTCTTGCGTAACTCGGATTCTGTTTCATAACACTTACCGGTAAATCCTTAGGCAAAGCATTCATAGCACATTTGGCCAGATAGGAATCGATTTCCACATGGAATCCGATATTCTGCAACTCCTGTAAAATGGTCATTGCGTTGTTCAGATTTTCCGCGCTGAGTTCTCCGTCAGGAATAACAACCTCGATAGCTTCGGAAGGAATGCTATAACGCTGTTGCAGGAACTTTGTACGGTTGATGAAATCTGCGCTGAACATATACTGCCAGGAAAGGCTCATCGAAATCATCGGCGGTTCCGTCCCTCCGTCTAGCCATTCCCGAACCAGTCGGCAGGTTTCTTTATGCACGTAGTAATCCAGTTCCGTAACGAAACCGTTCTCTTCGAAGATGGGCTGGAAGGAACACGGCTCGATTACCTGTCCCTCCGCGGTAATCCAACGTACCAATGCCTCTGCACCCGTAACGTTTCCTGTCTCAAAATCACGTTTCGGCTGGAAGAATACTTTGAACTCCTTGTTGCTCATGGCATCACGCATGGAGTGCTCTACAAACTCACGGAAACTGTTGCTGCTTTCCTTCAATCCTTCCGTGTAGGAGGTAATCGCTACAGTAGGCGGATCCTGCATACTGCCTATGCTGCGTGCAGCAAGCTTCGCACGTTCCATTGCTTCGGTTACACTGTCCTCATGATTGACAAAGCGGTAGATTCCGCACCATACATTGAGCTGCATATCCGGATACAGACGAAGAACCGCAGTGTGGGCTGCCTCCATCATCATGGAAAGTCTTGCTTCCGTGCGTTCCTTATCCTCATACTGCATCATAAGCATAAAATTCGCGCCATTAATTCGTGCAAACAGTTCCTCGCTCTTCAAATAGGAATTCAACGTAGAAGCAAAAACCTTCAACAATTCGTTGCAGGCATTGTAGCCCCATACATCGTTTAAGTCACTGAACTGTGGAAAGTTAAAGGAAACAAAGCACTCATTGCTCTTCTGATGTTCGCTGACAAAGCGATTGGCTTCTTCTTCAAACTTCTCGATGGTAAGCCTTCCGGTCAACGCATCTTTGGAACGGACACGGTCCACAAATTCCGTCACATCCGCCCAACAAAGAAGAACATGACTGTCATCCTTTTCCTCAACGATGGAAGCTGTTGTGGAAATCCAACGCTTCTGCTTCTCATAATAGGACTCTGTCGTAAACACTCTCGTCTTTTTGGTAAGACCGGCAACCGGGCAGTTTGCACACGGTTCCTTGCGGCCCATAATAGCGCTGAAGCAACGTTCTCCGGAGTGTGCTTCCGGATACTGACGACCTGTATAATCTCCGACATATACCAGTTCAAAGGTATCGGGATGAATTGCATAGTTTGTAATCTGCTGATTCTCAATAATGGCACGTGCGTAACGCACTTCCTCATCAAGCATTTCCTTTGTTCTTGCACGGTCAATATAGATGCCCATCAGTCTGCAAAGGTGAATCAGAACATCCTGCTCTTCCTTCGTCCAGTTGGCATTGACCTCCTTGGCAAATGTAATATATGCCACCGTATCCTCGCTGTTAATCACTGCGAACTGGAATATGGATGCGTTCGGATAGCATTTCAAAACATCATCAGGCATCTTAATGCCAAGCTGCGCAGTATTCAGGCAGATAAATGCAGGTTCATTCGCAAACCTTGCCGTTATCTCTTTTTTCGCCTCCGCCAATACATTCTCAAGTGCCAAGGAAGTGTCTGCATTGTCTGCTGCCCAGTGGTAACGAACCTTGAGCGTCTGCTTCTTCGGGTCAAGAAGTACTGCGTAAACCTTCATGTAGTTATAGTATTTGCCGATTTCTGCAAATATATTCACCAAATCAACCGTTCCGGTCTCATTGGTTGCCAAAAGGTCAAATATACGATTAACAATATTCTGCTCAACCGGGCCGTACTGTGCCTGCTGTTCATCCTCCACAATCTTCTTAGCTTCCGGTTTCTCTGCTTCCACCGAAGTTTCCTTCGGTGCAGGATGATACTTCTGATGAACCTCGAGTGATTCATCGTAAATCGTACAGTTACTGTTAGGATTCTTTCTGGTAGCCTCCAGTGCAAGAACAGCCTTTTTATACAGCGTTTCATAATCACGCCCGTCATTCGGGAAAATGGAAACACCGATGTTCACGGCAACATTGCCGCCTCGCTTCAGTTCCACTCTCTCAAGAGCCTTTCCAACCGCTCTCGCAATGGCGTAAACCTCTGCCGGCGTGTGAATATCGCTCTTCAACATAATGAATTCGTCATCTTCGGTATGCGCGATGCAATCGGGCTCCATAAATACCGAGCCGAGTCCGCCTCCGACTTTCTCCAGAATAAATTCGCCATATGCATATCCGTATTCATCCGTAATCGAACTGAACTCATCCACGCTCAGTACAAAGAATGCGAATCTGTCCTGTTCGCCGCTTGCCTTTACCCAGTCTTCAAAGCGTTCACGCATAACATTGGCGGTGAGAAGACCGGTAACCGTATCCTTTTCCGCTTCCTTAACGGTAACCTGCTCTTTCTTCTTCTCGTCATCCACGTTGATGGTTCGCCCCATAACCTTGGCCGGATTTCCTTTATTGTCAAAAACGGTATAGCCCTCATATCTGAGCCATATCGTCTTACCTTTTTCCACAAAAGAACGGATATCATAGGAAAATGCCTCATCTCCGTTCTGAAGACTCTGACACAGCGACTCAAAAGCAGGCATATCCTCCTGATAAACCAGCCCTGATGTGAGCATCATCTCCCGGAAATTGGTGATACGAAGGCGATCCTTCTCGCCCATTCCTTCTCCGAGACGGCATTGCACAAGAATTCCCGTGGAAACCGTATACTCCCACAACCCACACTTTACCATACCGGATATGATACGGTATTTTTGTTTTTCAATCTCGAGTTCCTGCTCGAGTTGCTGGATTCTTTCTTCACCGTTCGCCATAAAGTAAACCTCCTGTGAATTCCCCTCCATAGCCCCATAAAAGAGGAGAATTTATCACTCTTTATCATACACCATAGAGGTCGGAAAATCCATTGATTTCTTTGGAAAATGCAATAAAAAACCGTGAAATGTACGATTCGCACGATACATTTCACGGTATTCTCATTTCATGACAAAAAAAGTTGCATTCCTTAACCCAACTGGATTCCCTTTCCGACTCTGTCCGCTTCCGACGGAGAAAAAACGGAAAGTAATGTCAGAGCAAACGGAATCGAAACTCCCATTCCTTTGCCGGTAATCAGGTTGCCATCCTTAACAACACCATCCGTCAACACAGTGGCTCCGAGAAGCTTATCCTCAAAGCCGGGATAACAGGTTGCCCTGCGTCCCTTTAAAATCCCGTTCATTCCGAGAACACTCGGTGCCGCACAGATTGCAGTAATATACTTACCTGCATCACGATAGGCAAAAAGCAGGTTGCGAAGTCCCTCATGTGCCATTAGGGCATTGGTACCCTTCAGTCCACCCGGCAGAACAAGCATGTCTCCGTCCATAAGAGCATCCTCATCAAACAAAACATCCGCACCAATCTCAATATTGTGGGAACCGAGAATTGTCTTCTTTCCACTGATGGACACGGTTACTGCCTCAACACCGCCGCGGCGAAGAATGTCCACTACGGAAAGTGCTTCAATCTCTTCTACTCCGTTTGCAAGAAAAATATAAACCTTAGCCATAACTTCCTCCAACATAAAAGCACCTAACAACCTATGTTGTCATCTCTGAATAGGCCTTACAAAATAATCGCATCCACATCTGCAAGGCTCTTCACAAACTTATCAACCTCACCACTGAAGAATTCTTCGGTGCCTTCGTATTTGTCCATAAGTGCGGCAACGAGTTCTTCCTTCGAAATCTCGTTCTTCATCATTTCGAGAATAATCTTGCCGCTTTTGTTCATCTTGATAATTCCATGAAAATCCTCTGCATTCTCGCCAACCGCAACGGCAACATAACGCTCACCGATTTCACGAACAATAAATTCATATTTCAGTTTCATATCTGTCACTCCTCTTTCTGATATATTTCCATTTTACCAAAGCAGTACGGGAAATACAATAGTATCGTTCGGCACTGTTTTATTTCATCTTCAGGAAATCCCAGTTAAAATCGAAGAGAAGCTTCTGCTGACCTTTAAATGCCATTTCATAAATTGTGGATAAATGAATAAAGCATAACAGGATAAAAATGCAATAAACAAAAAATCCGGTCGGTAATTCGTTGTTTCTAAGCGGGGCCAATGACTTTTCAGCGAAACACTTATAAATCACTCTTGCTCCGTTTAACAAAGCCTCTCCTACTCCACCGTATAATAAACCTACAGAATAAACCAAGCCCTGAAGCTGAATACAGTATCGCAATTCAACACAGGTAACACAGCATGGCATTACTGCCATAATAAAGCCGAATACAATTATGGTTTTCGGTTGCAGGACATCACCCAGGGTTTTGCAGTTCTTTCTTATTGCCAAAAGGCTACAGAAAAGCAGTGTATACGAAATAAACAACAGATAAAAATTCTGAGAAAGTGAGTCTACTTCCCCATCACATTTGAAGCAGAGGAAAAATCTGTTGCACCACCGGCAAATCGAATCAACCGGGTATTTTACGGACAGTTCCAAATAATCAAAAAATGACATGGCATGCTTACGGTTTTTGCACGCTGCTGCTAATGCATCCGTATACTCTTCCCCGTAATAATCACGCAGAATTGCTTCTCCCCTATAATCAGGAATGGTGGAAAATGTCTGTGTGTAAAAACGCATCGCATAGGAACCGTTCATCCAATCTTCCGCATCAGGAATGTCATACTTTGAAACAACATTCTTTTGGAAACCGGATTCAAGTACCTGAATCGGAACAACCCCAATCAGGAATACTACTGCAATAATAACGAGTCTCTTGATAAGTTTACCCTTTTCCTGTAACTTGCGTTCCTCCTTAATGGACTGTATCGCTCTAATCAGTATATACGCAATCACAAATAATCCGGGTATTGTATACTGTCCGCTTGACAAGAAGCATGTTGATAAAAAGAATCCCAAAAGCAGGTAGTTAAACAGATTTGTTTTCTTTTTCTCATAAATGGCAAATGCACAGTGTACCGTAGCTACGAAGAAAGCGCAGGTCGGAAGATCCACCATTAGTTTTGTTAACGCACGAGAAGGCAGGAAGCAGACAAACAGAACCAACACTACAAGTATTCTCGGAATAACCTTCTGCTTACGTTTCAAGAAAACACCTGCAATAAACGGAAATCCAATTCCGGAGATGTAGCCGAACAATACACAGAAAAAAGCTTTAATCAAAGTCTGTTCCTGTAATCCAAGCCATAGACTTGTTTTATAAAGGAATTTATATGGTTCAGCCACAATAATTCCCTTATAAAGTGTATAAGGCCAGCTTCGATCTACTCCGGTGATATAATTCCATGTATTCGTTGCATCACCGGCATTTGCATAAATACTGTTGCCCTTAAACTTAATCGCAAGTAGTGCAAATCCCAACAGAAAGCAAAAAATATCAAGCAGGTGTTCATTGAGAAAAGTGCCTATTTTTTTTAGTCCCTCCACGAAATGCGACTTCTTTTCCTCATTTTCAGTGGTGACCTCATTCTCAGTGGTGACGGTTTCTTCGTTTTCTTCCATAACGGTTACGCCTTTCTTATTATTCTTAGATTCTCTAGTCCAGGATTAATCCACTCCGAAAGTTAATGTTCACCATTCACTACAACGGTTATCGCTTAAAACTAGAATATTATATTAAGTGCTTATTCAGTTAATGTCAAGTCAATCCACCAAACAGAGGGCTTTTCTGCTCTTGTCCGAAATGGCTGTTTTCAGTTTGCCTATCTGCTTTTTGAGCAGATATTCTCCCATCAAAATTTATTTGAAAAAGAAAAGCTATACGCCTATACCTTAGATATCGTTGACAATCCCCTGCCTCAATGTTAGAATAATTCTGCAAATGCGGATATGGTGGAACTGGCAGACACGCCAGATTTAGGTTCTGGTCCGCGAGGGTGCAGGTTCAAGTCCTGTTATCCGCATAAACCCCTAGTAAAATAAGGCAAAGCGAGAAATCGCTCTGCCTTATTTTTTATGTCATTTATGGGATTTCCCCATATTTTTCCCTAAATTTCTGAAAAAAAAGAAAAAACGCATCAGCCAATGCGTCTTCTCCGTTGTTGTAGGGCGGGCATTATGCCTCGCTCCAATATCATTCATTTAATACATTGTAGCATGTTCGAGCGAGGGTGTCAAGTAATTTTCTTGACAGCGAAGAAAAGGAGCACGAATATGCTTATTATTGATTCATCTTAATGGGCGAGTTGTCGCAGTCTGTCGCGACGAGGCTGACAGACGCTTGCTGTTCATTTAAGTATATTTTCTTTCCCACCGGGAACGCTATCCCTTAAAACGCGGTAAAAAAAAAGGTAAAATTTGCGTGTTGCATTGACTTTCCCTTATTTTATGCTATGATATAAGGGAAAGTGAGGTACTTAAGGGAATGAGACAATTTAACTACTCCGCAATCAAGGAACAGAAATGGGATTCGGATATTCTCGGTCTGATTGCTTCAATCTATAAAGAAGCCGGAAAGCAGGAGGTGTACCTGAAACAGCAACCGGAAGCACTGGAAAAGCTGGTAGAGATTGCCAAGATACAGAGCACCGAGGCGTCCAATGCGATTGAAGGTATTGTAACAACAAACACTCGCATCAAACAGCTTGTCGAAGAAAAAACCACGCCTAGAAACCGAGATGAACAGGAAATCGCCGGGTACCGTGATGCGCTGAACATCATCCACGAGAGCTTCGACGCCATTCCAATCACGCGAAACTATATCCTGCAGCTACACAAGATTATGTATAGCCACATGAATAATCCGATGGCCGGTCAAACGAAAAATGTGCAGAACTATATCAGTGCAAGCTATCCGGATGGACATACAGAAATCCTGTTTACACCGTTGGCACCCTACGAAACGCCGGAGGCACTGGACAGAATCTGCGAGGAATACAACCGAGTCATTGGCAACTATGAAATTGAGCCGCTGATTGCCATACCGATCTTCATCCATGACTTCCTCTGCATCCATCCGTTCAATGACGGCAACGGCAGAATGAGCCGCCTGCTGACGACGCTGCTTCTGTATCGCAACGGCTTCTTTGTTGGGAAGTACATTTCTCTGGAAGCAAAGATTGCAAAAAACAAGGACCTTTACTATGATGCCCTCGGCTCGTCCCAGCATGGCTGGCATGAAGGCAATGAAGACACTGTGCCATTCATCAAATATATTCTTGGTACCATTCTGGCGGCATACAAAGACTTTGAGGATCGTTTCTCCATTGTGGAAGAAAAGCTCCCGGCCATCGATATGGTACGCAAAGCGACACTTCAGAAAATCGGACGCTTTACCAAGCAGGATGTCCGTGAGCTGTGCCTGTCTTTGAGTGTCAGTTCCATTGAGGGAGCACTTCGTAAAATGGTCGCCGAGGGTGAAATTAAGCGGGAAGGCTCTGGCAAGAACACCTGCTATTACCACATCCATTGATCCCTTACAAGTGCATATTTTTCCTTAAATGCAAGTCAAAATTAAGGGAATCAATCAAATATTAAGGTTAAGCATCTGTCATTTTTTACGATAGATGCTTTTCTTATGCCCAAAACACAAAGGATACCATCAATATGGGATTTTAATCAGATCTGCCGACCTTAAAACACATTGTCCCTTCACTTCGTCACTCATTCTCCGTTAGCTGCGTTGCAAGTTCAAAGGCTCCGTTCCAGAAATCTTCCGCAGAGATATAGTAGAATTGATTGTTCCGCGAACCATAGTAACTGTCCCCGACCGCACCAAGCAGATACATCTGGGAACCGCCCTTCATTTCCACAGACTTAAGCAGGGTATCATTCTCTGTATCATAGAAATAATACATATTCTTACCGTCTATCACAATCTGTGCAATCAGATTTCGGTTACTGCGAACCAGCCGCCGTGCGGCAAACGGAAGATCCCGTATATACTGTCCGGACATGTCCAACAGTTGTGCCGGTTCTCCCTGTTCGGACAGTTTTACCATATACCCGTTAATAAAATCGATTCCGCTGCTCGCATCGACACCGGAAATCTCGGTAAGTCTGTCCTCCGTTATATCATAATCATATACCCGATTGATATTGTGTTCCTTCTGCGCCGCAACATATGCCTTCGGGTCCTCAATCGCATCCGGGAGCGTACTGTAAGGAACATCCAACCCAATACAGGTAAAATACAGATGATTTTGATACTGTGCCAGATTCAGAATCGTCAGGTCATACAAATCATTCGCAGAGAATACATCCCGTACTTCTCCGTTCTCAAGTGAAACTCCTATAATTCCTACTTTCTGTTTTTGCAGCGTTGACCCGAACACATAACTGACATTCCCGTTGGAATCCGTCTGTTTGATCAGTTCGTTTACGCATACATACTGACGGAAATAGAAATCCGAGGTGTACAGTTCTCTCTGCTCTAGTGCCGCATACGGAGCGTCTACGGTAGCAATCGTCTTCCGATTTTTTCCCTCCGCATCCGTCCGGATCAATTCAGGATACTGAAAATAGTAACCGCAATCATCCCGCAGACTGAAAACCCTTCCTCCAAGACCATATGCGATACAGCCGTCCGAAATCTTTTCTCCGCTACTGATATTATACCTTGATGGTTTGTGTTCACATCCCGGATCAAAGCAGTACAGCACCTTCGTTTTCGAACTTACATCGAACATATGAAGTGTACAACTGCCTTGATCTCTGTACTCTGAAAAAAGTGCATATTTCTCGGAAAGAACATTCCCCGTATCCGTATACACCTCATCTCCCGTATATATGGAGACCGTTTCCGTTACCGTTACATCTTCTCCGTTTTCTGACGACTCCGGCACGGCTTCCTCTTTACATCCGCAGCAGATTAATGTACCAATCAGACATACTATAGCAAAAAGCCACCTTCTCATTCCTGTTCCTCCGCCTTCAGATACTCTGAAATCTGTCTGTTTACCTCTGCTATGACTTCCGTATATTCGGACGACTTCATCCGCTTACAGATATCATCTGCATTGTATTCCCGGTTCAGTTGCCACCTCCATACCTCCTCTTCCGTGATTTCTTCAACAACCCCATAGTAAAGTATATTTCCAAAGAGTTCCTGAAACGGATAGTCATACAGGATTTTCCACTGTTCATCGTTCAGTTCAGGCGCAAACCCTTTCAGTTCTCCGATCTCCACTAAAGAGGAATGCTCTGCTCTTGCACGGATTCCCTCAACCCCTCCGACTTCCGGGAACACTAACGCTGAAATGTCCGGATCCGTATGGCAGACTGCCAGTATGGTAAATGCCAAATCCTTCTGGGTGGAATGCTCTGAAATACCGTAGCCGAGTCCAAAATTGTTATCTACTGCCGGACCTTTCAGCACGATTTCCGTGTAACCTTCCATTACTTTATGCGATCCCGACAGTTTCACAAATATCTTGTCGTACGGAATCTCTTCAGGCTGATTCGGCACCAGAATTCCACTGTCCAAATCGTTCCATATCTCTTCTGCAAGTGCTTTCATTTCATTGCTTCCGGCTCCGTCTACCAGCTTATGCTCTTTCTCATCGTACGGGATACAGGAGAAGAAACTCTTGCAGTCCACGAAACCGGAAAGAGACCAGGATAAACTACCCGAACTGTCAACCACGATAGCCTCTCCGGGCTTATGGTTTGCCTCATAAATAGCCTTCAGGGAGGAATAAGTTCCGTCATAATCGGTGAACAGATCCGCATAACAATTTGGAACATGAAGGAAACTACCCGTTACTGGTGATGTAGTGCTCAGTAATTGAGGAAGCACGTACACGGTATCCCCAAAGGATTTACAGGAAAGTTCTGTTTCGCCGAACAGGTCCTTCAGTTTTCTTCCCTCTTCCGTATTGTCCAGATAATCATTCAGCGGAGTAAACATCTCCAGTGTGTATTGTTGCTGTTTTAAATTCACAAGGTTTTCAGCCTCCCAGATTCCGCCATTAATGATATCACAGATCTGATGCTCTGATTCGTACTGCTCCAGCCATTCGCGGTTCTTGGAAGGTTCCGGATATGCACGAACAAACTCAATCTCGCAGTCATATCCCTTCTCCATCAGAAGACGGTTCACCTCATCTACGTTATCGGCCGCCGGTCCGCCGACCACAGTCAATTGCCATACAATCTTATTTGAGGCCTTCGGATAGGTAACCTGCTGTGTCGGTCCATCGCTCGGCGTTACCACATTTGTAATGTCCGTTGACGGGGATGGCGTCACGTTTTTGTCTGACGGATCAGGATTTTTGTTGCATGCCGTCAGCAGGCATAAAACGACAATAAGAAATACAGAAAGAAACTTTTTCACAGTAAAACCTCCATTTCAAATAACCGCTCTACGGAATGGTTGTTACAAGATTCGGCACGGAGAATACCATATCATTATAGGATGCCGTATGAGAAGAGTCAACCCTGTAAAAAACAGTATTAGCATCAGGTGTGGTTTGGGAATAGGATCCTCCATACTGTCCACCGTTTCCTCCGTGATAAGAACCAGTGACCCCCGTTTTTGTATTTATATATTTGAATGCATCGCACTTTTCGTGCCCTACAAATAATACTAACCTTTTGTATATATCCCAGTTTACTGAACCTTACAAAAACTACCTCTAACCATTAGTACCAATTTTCGCACTAAATAAGCCTCTTTAATATCAATTAGTTGACCTAAAGTTGATCTAAAGGTGACCTACTTTTTGCACCGTTTTTTTTACACTCATTTTCCGCTCTGTGTATGTTGCGATAATGCTTCCGTATCTCATATAAAATGCTACCGAGGCTCTGAATGCGCTGCGAACTCTATAGGAAGAACCAGTTTACCATCACATAGGACAGAATTCCGGTTTCCTTTAGACATAACAAAAGCGGTACCGCCAATGCCACAATACATACAATCGCAGTCAGAAGGAAGCTCTTCAGTCTGCTTGTCAGAAATACTGCTACAGCAGCACAAAGAAGCATGCCGAGAAAGCGCTTCAAAAGGAGAATGACTATACCGCCTGCTATGGTTACGGAAGACGGATACTTTGCCCAGTCCATCATACTGTTCGCCTGATAGCCGATTCCTTCGGTTCCGTAACCTCTCAGTACCTGATAGAGATATCGGCCGTAAATCAGAAGGAAGAAAGCTGTTACTGCTCCAAGCAGAATGATTCCCTTCCACAGATACACCTTCCCTCGCTGCGGGCTGATCCGAATCTGTCCTGCCATTCCGGTCCGGTATTCGGTCGCCATCATCGCCGCACCGCAAAAAATTGCGGTAAGAATCGCACATACACCAAGAATGACATTCTGTTTCCGGTCGTTATACAGTCTTTCATAACCACGGCTGTCGACTGTCCGTGCCCCCTGCTTCGACTGCAGGTAATCTACATACTGACGAATCAGGCTGAAAGCCGATTCTTTATACATCAGCGAGCTCTGATCGGAGGTTGTCATACGTTCCTGCTCCAATTCATTCCCAAAATCGGCTATCAGTTCGTCATACTGCTCCGGTTCCACCTGATTCAGGCGATACAGGTAAGACTGATAGAACATTTCCGTGACGGAGGTATAATACTTCTGATACGGCTTGGTCATCAAAAGCACGATTCCGAGAACCGCAATCAGAATCCAGCCAATCTTTTCGAAACGGAGAAATTTCGTATTTTCATGCAGAAACAGTTTCGTATGTTGTCCAAAAGAACGTTCTTCCGAATGTCCTTTCAGATGAAGTCCGAGACCACGCCCCTTTTTGTGAATCACCCCGTATCCCTTCTCACTTAACAGCCATCCAAAAGCGCCAAAAACCGCGATCATCAAAGCGAGACCGCATAACGCCACAACGGGATAGCTGACGGGGCTTCCAAACACGAACTCGTTGCGATACTGTGCAATTGTATAACCGGGGTTGGCCCACGAAATCAGATTAATACGCTTCCACGGGGCGAGATAACTCAAATCATCGATTTTAAGATATAGAATGCCCTCAATACCGATAAATGCAAAGAGAATTACATAGACCTTCATTGCCGAGGAAACTACCGCATTAATCATCGCCGCAAGCATGGCGACAGCCAGCGAAACGATGACGGACCAAAGATATACCAAAACAAGAAAAGTGGCTATATTAACACGAAGTACGGCCTGCTTATATCCGGAAAGTGCCTGTAACGGCTCCGTAAGGAAGGACAGACCGGGCAGCCCGTACAAGAAACAGCCCATCGTAAGCGTACTAAAAAGAAACAGTAAATTCGAAACGGCACACCCAAGTACAATCGCCCCGATACGGGCAAGAAACATCCTGCCGCGTCCCGCTTTCATGGAGGAATACAGACGAAGAAGTCCCTGTTCCTTTTCCCTGGTAAATACAACGGAAACGAACAGAACAGCCATCAGTATCTCAAGGAATATCAGACTCGGAAGAGATAACGCCTCCGAAATTCCCTTCGTATGCGTATTATGAATGCTGACATCCTCCAAAGCCTCATATGAGCGGCTTGTCTTCTCGACATCGGCAAGCTTCTTCCCGCTTCCGCCCATCATCTTGAGAATCACACGATATTCTGCAGCCGCCCCGACCGCTTTTTCAACAAAAGCCTTATAGTTGATGGCGTCCTCATATTCTCCCATTTTCAGGGAATACAGTTCTCCCTCCAAAAAAAGATTATCACAGTATTTCGGATAATCCACACTCCCGATGTTTCCGGTCTCCATATACAAAACGGCATTCAGCTCCTGTTTCATTCCCGAAAGTGTCTCCAGTGCCTCCGCATCCTCCCGATTGCATATGTCAGCCGTCAATTCCCTGTAGGCATGCGCCGGAACAGACTTTTTCTCGGCGTGATACCAAAAATACAGAGAATTCAATGCAAGCAGTGCAAAAAGGAAGCCGACCAGCTTCCTGTTATGCCATAGTTTGTACCATTCGTGTGCAAACATCATTTGCTCTCCATTCCCAGACTCATATAAACATCCTCAACCGAAACATCACCCTGTCCGCCGTATTTTTCATACAGCTCGGGAATGGTTCCGTTCTCAACAATCTTCCCATGATTCAGGAAGATGATTTCCGAGGCAAGCTTCTCCAAGTCACTGACGATATGGGTTGCAATAATCACGATTTTATCCTTGGAAACTCTCTCAACCAGTTCCCGAAAATGCACGCGTTCCTTCGGGTCCAGTCCGACCGTCGGTTCATCCATAATGAGAATTGCGGGATTGCCCACAAGTGCCTGCGCAAGAAGGGTTCGCTGCTTCATTCCGCCGGAGTATGTGCCGATACGGTCATTTCGCACTTCCCACAGATTTACACTCTTCACGATGTCGTCAATCTGCTCCTCCACATCACTCTTCTTACAGCCCTTCAGTGCTGCAATGTAATATAGAAAACGCATCAGAGAAAAATCCTCATAGATTCTCTGCTGTTGAGGCATAAATCCGATCAGTGCGCGGTAATCCTTTCCCATAGCGGCAATGTCGGTCCCGTTGAACGAAACCGTTCCGGAAGTTGCCTTCAGCCCGGTTGTCACAATTCCCATCAAAGTCGACTTTCCCGCGCCGTTCGGTCCTAAAAGTCCATAAATACCTTCATGAAAAGAGTAGGAGAAAGAATCCA
>JAZQNM010000043.1:0-4654 GCA_045627305.1 Lachnospiraceae bacterium | reverse complement strand
TTTTTCTTCGATTACACCTGTATTGTCAAACAAAACCTTGTATTCCGCTTTTCTGGCGGCTGCATACTCGTAACAACCAAATCCCATATCGATTTCCAAAAGGTTAGCTAATACAATCACCAGAAGATGGCTTGCTTCTGCTTTTTTGCTATATTGAACTTCATATTTGGAAGCAATCTTTTCATTCATATAATCCATGACTTCCGACATGGAAGAATCCGAATCCAGTGCGATAACAAAATCCAAATCGCTCTTTTCATCATGATATCCGTAAGACCCCGAACCAACCTGAACCAATGCTACTATCTTAGGATTCTCCTTGGTAATCGAAAGAATATAATCAAATACTCCCTGTCTGTCCTGTACATCAAAGATTTTGCTCATAAGATTGTGCTCCCTTCTTTTCATGCATGACGCAAACGCTGACACGTTTGCCCTTTCTCGCAAAATTACCCTTGCAAGCAAGTGATTTTGCGAGAAAAAAACCACTTATCCGGAACAGATAAGTGGTCAAGTTTCAAATACTTATTTTTTTGACTTCGCTATTTTCTGTAATCCGGAATTCTATATACGCCAATAAGGCCATATGCTGTCATTCTGCACATAGTCGTTGTAGTAAAAGATGTAGTTCCGGTTACAAGCACTAACATAAGCGTAGTCCTTTCATAATTGTTGTGGTAATAATACTTCATAGAATTTTGAATGTCAATCTTTTTTTATCATAATTTTTTCTGCCAAAGTATACACCCTTATGGCAAAAGGACCGTCCCCAAATCAGCCGGCATATCAATGCAATATTTATGTCTTAAAAAACTCAATTATATGACTATGCGCCGGTTTCATCAGCGCCAGATCCTAGAACCGGTGATCCGCATCCTCAATGTTGAACGATGCACCATTTTTGGAGGGTCTTTCAGGAAAATACGAATCTGTCAATTCACTTAATAATAAGTATCATAATTCACTACACCGTTTATTAGTTAGTTGTGCGAGGAGTTCATCGCAGCCGATGATGATTTCTGTGAATCAATAACCGCATCAATGATGAGCACGACCGAGAGAGCCATGACTTCATCAACACCGTCAGCGATGTCGATTTCATATGTATCGCCCCAAGCAAACCAATGCTTTGAGATATTGGCAACGACAAAACCTTCTGATGAATATACGCAAGCTCATTTCCATCCGATGCATACAGATGAAGTTTCTTGCCGAAAGTAAATACCTCGCCCTCGACAGAGTACTTGTCGTTTTCATATTCATCGTAAAAGCGAAACTTTGCTCCCCACGAAAAAAACTTTTTGCTTAATATATAACTTCATTTTATATCCTTCCTCTAACGTTCCTTCAAAATCACCGAAATCTTCGGAAATAAATGTCTCAAAACTACTTGTTCTTTGTCGCCGCATACTTCTCATAGGCCGCATCGATTATCGGTTTGAAGGAATCATAGTCTTCCCATCTAAACGGAAAACCGTACATTTTTGCTTTAAGATGCTCTTTGGCATATGTTTCCATTTCGGCCTCATATTCGCCTTCATAGTATTTCTTTACAAAATCACGAGCTTTTTTCTTAATTTCCTTCTCAGTAAAGATGCCGTCTGCTGCCAAATATTCCGTAGGAAGGTTCTCACGGTTTCTGATTTTCGCTACAAACTCCACCATAGAATTTGTCTGAGATAAATCCCACTCCGGCTTCGTGCAGTAGAAATTATTGTCAATAATCCACATCAACAAATAAGCAAAATCGTCATACATGTATTGTTCTATCTGTTTTTGGTCATCAGCGGTTAAATCATTCGGTTCTTTTTGATACTGTTTGCAATACTCCTCGCAAGCTGTATCGTAAGTATAATCTTTATTCTCATATAATGCATCGGCATATATATCGGCGTCGCTTTCAATCGCCTTTTTATCCTCTTCGGCCTTCTTTAACTTAGAATTTCTGATTACCAAAAGAAATAATGCGCTGATTCCTTCCAACACAATTCCGACAATTAACCAAACAGAAGATGCCGTTTCGGGCCAAAGCTTCGGAGCCGCTATAGCCAATAATAAAGATGCAATTGCCGGAACCTGCAATGTTGCAACAAGAGACCAACCCGCATAAATCGCTTTCACGTGACCTTCGCTGAGGGAACGGCTGCGCTTATGCAGACGACGTACTTTGGCATATTCCTTGTTTCGTTTCAAAATAAGTAAAATAATCACTGCAAGAAGTACGATTTGAGCAATTATTAACGCCAAAAGAAACAAACCGAAGCTTTTGTCCGAAGGGTTTGTTCCTTTAAATGCGTCAACCGCAAAAAGAAATAATACAATAATCGAACCTATAATATACGTTATAAAAATCGCCATTTGTTATTCTCCTTTGTGCCGAAATCTCTCCCCAAACGAATCCCTTATCGCCGTAACGAAAAACTTCTGTCATCTGTCCCGCAATTTTCATCAATTCTTTCATATTATACCTATCTTCGATTGATATAAATTCTATAATGCCATCCGTGTAACATAGAGTGCAGCATAAATCACGCTAATCACGTTAGGGGCATATTATTTCAGCAAATACTTTTTACTATCGCCTCTGCCGACAACTTTAATCAGCCCGAGATCTCGCATCTGCTTTGCAACAGTAAATGTGCGGGTCTTTTTTAATCCAAGCAGGTCGCTGATTTCTTTTTCGGTAATCTGTCCATTTGACTTGATATAATCAAGCACTTTCTGCATCTGCGGAGTGACCGCAGAAACTCTTTTCGGCTCTGCCGCAGGAACGGCATTCATATTCGGCAAAATGATCTTGAATGTGTTGGAGGTCACTTCGATTTGCGGTTGCTCCGAGCAGCCGGCATAAAGATTGAATATTCTGCGAATGCCGGTGCCGTAACTTTCAATCAGACGCAGACGATGGAACACCTCGGCAAGATTCTTGTTTCTCGGCTGAGAAATACCGGAACGAATATCGTCAGGGGAAAGGCCATGAAGAAGACCTCCGAGAGAAATGAACTCCATTTTATGATCGGTAACATTGATAATGATGCTGCCGCTGAAGCTGTAATCACGATGGACAATCGCATTCAACAAGGCCTCGCGGATAGCTTCTTCAGGATAATCCTGCTTATCCGTCCGAACCACGCCTTTAATTACGGAGCTCGTTTTGTTACACAGAGCAAGATAGTTTACGGTGTCCTCGAATTGCCTGAACACCGAGCCGCCGAATTCCTTGCTGTCCCGAAACACGGTACAGGCTTCATCGCTGAATACAGCAATTTTAGTTGTATGCGCACACTGGTCGGAAAGTATCAAGGCAAGATTGGTGTATATGCCGTCTTTCTTTTGAGTGATACCAAGAGAACGATATTTCCCCGAATTGAATTCCACACCGTAAAGATCAAAAGCTCTTTGAGCTGCTTCAAAGGTCAACTCCTGCTCAAGAGAACGATTCTCCTCGAAAGTATCGCCGTCGCTCTCCTTGATCATCTGACGAATCTGCTCGGGAGAGGCAGGAACGCTGGACGTACCCTGACGCACAAAAACACCGCTCGGTTTCAATCCTTTTCCCTTGAGATAATATGGCTTATTCGTACCTTCACTTACGGTAATGCGTACCACCTTGTTGTCCTGTACCGTAAAACGCATGCACATGGTAACATCCGGCATGATAGCATCACGGATGCCGTTGGTAATACGGGTATATTCTTTATCAACATCGGTCAATCCAACAGCATTTCCGTCGTTATCGATTCCTACATATACAACGCCCCCGTCTGTGTTGGCAAAGGCTATCACTTCTTTATAGATTTCCTCGGTAAACTGAGACTTAAATTCAATATTCTCGGTTTCAAGATTCATCGGAGCGCCTCCTTACAATAATCCTAAATATATTATACTCACAAAATTCGCTGTGTCAATCGTGAACAGCGAATTTATAGCGAATATTCGCTCTAATGAACGAATATTCGGTTTGTGACGAATAATCTCTAATATAAAGCAAGTAGCCGGGTATGCAAATACCCGTCTGCTTGCTATTTTTGCAAAACTTTTTTATATCTGGCTGTATTCCTCGAAGACTTAAAATTATTAGTAGACCTGAATCTTGCAGGAGAATGCACCCTCAACTGAACCGTCGTTCGATGCGGTCACATACACGGAATGTCCTGTTGTTTTGTAAATGAACAGAATGACGTTGACTGCATTTGAATCAAGCTCAAAGTCATTAATCTCAGTCCAGGACCATTCATCTTCATAAAGCTTACCGTCTGTTGATGCTTTCCTGCAGTTTTCCGCAAGGGCACCCAGCCAGGCTTCAAAAGAGTCGAAGGACGTGTCCTCGCAGCAAACAGGAGTAGTAAATACATCGGCAGTTTCAACTATATCGCCGGCAGATTTTCCGGTGCTTGTTATGATATCGTTCAGGGTAAGTCCGCAGAGCTTAAGTACTGCGCTGTCAACGGAAGTGCCGCTATGTTCGCTGGCAGGTTCATTGGTCTGCGAAGTTGAATAATTTCCTGCGTACTTGCTGTCTAGTGCAGGGCATTTGGCGTTTTCAAAATCAAACTTCCATTCAGTATCGCTTATCTTTTCTGCGTCGAACTGAATCTCCACATCGCCGCCCATTTGTGCAAATACAATCGTGTATTTACCTTTCTCAACATTC
>JAZQNM010000042.1:0-18702 GCA_045627305.1 Lachnospiraceae bacterium | reverse complement strand
GTAAAAATCCCTGTTTTGGGTTAGAATAATCTCGTGTTATGTGGTTCATTGGTAAGACTATTATAACACAAAAAAGGCTACCTGGGTTCGCCCAGATAGCCTCTTTTTGTTCATGGGGTTATTTCACAGCCCCTTTTTTGTATCACAGGAATTTGCTCTGACTTTCCTGTGATACAAAAACGCTTCGTTAAGGATGCACACGTCTGTGTGAAGGAAATATGTCACTAAGTACATAACAAAAAGGACGGGCATTGCCCGTCCTTAGATGACTCATTATGATGACTCATTCTCCGTCGAAAAGAGGAGTGGAGAAGTAGCGTTCAGCAGTATCGGGAAGAACGGTAACAACCGTTTTTCCGGGACCGAGTTTCTTCGCAAGCGCCAGGGCGGCAGCCACATTCGTTCCGCTGCTGATTCCGCAGAGAATACCTTCCTTGGCAGCAAGGTCGCGAGAGGTTTTCAGTGCTACTTCATCCGTTACGATGAAGATGTCGGAATAGATGCTCTGGTTCAGATTGTCGGGAATCAAGCCGTCGCCGATACCCATCTGAAGATGCGTGCCGATGGAACCGCCGGAAAGGATGGCTGCATTCTCGGGCTCAACTGCCCAGATAGTGATGTTGGGGTTCTGTGTACGAAGAACCTCACCGATGCCGGAAATCGTGCCGCCTGTACCGATACCCGAACAGAAGCCGTCAATCGGACCTGCAACCTGCTCAAGAATCTCAACACCGGTGTGGTATTTGTGCGCAAGAGGGTTGTTCGGATTGCTGAACTGCTGCGGGACAAATACATTCGGATTCTCATCCTGCATACGGATTGCAGTATGCAGACATTCCTCGATGCAGGCACCGATATCTCCTGCGTCGTGAACAAGAATAACCTCGGCACCGTAGTGATGTACGAGCTTTCTGCGCTCTTCACTGACAGAGTCCGGCATAATGATGATTGTGCGATAGCCGCGAACGGCGCCAATCAGAGCAAGTCCAATGCCCTGGTTGCCGCTTGTTGGCTCCACAATAACAGTATCTTTTGTGATAAGTCCTTCCTTCTCGGCAGCGAGAATCATGTTATAGGCAGTTCTTGTTTTGATGGAACCGCCGACATTCAAGCCCTCAAACTTCACGAGCACTTCCGCACTGTCGGGACCGACCATATGATTGAGACGGATCATGGGAGTATGTCCCATAGCTTCCAAAATATTATCGTATACCATAATTACCTCTGTTTCTGTCCTTTCGGACCATTACAGTATAGAACGAACGCGGGAAAATGGCAACTGAATTTTTCGAAAGGTATTCTGTCATTTTCAATACATTCTAAAAACCATTATATTTATCGTATTTTCCGCTTTTCGAGTGAAAGAAAATGTGGTATAATTTCTGAAAGCTTATTATAGGATTTTGGTATTCATCAGGAGTCCTGTAAATCCGGGAGAGAGGTGTTTCTTATGAAGAAGATTATTACTATCAGCCGTGAATGCGGAAGCGGTGGCCGTGAGATTGGAAGACTGCTTGCCGAGAAGTTAGGATATTCCTACTATGACAAGGAATTGATTGACCGTGTTTCAAAGGAAAGCGGTCTGGCTAAGGATTTTATCGAGGAGCAGGGCGAGCATATCACAGGCAGTCTTCTGTTCAATATTGCAAGCAATATGGCTTATGCGGGTCAGGTGTTCGGAGGTAATATGCTTCCGCTTCAGGACCAGCTTTTCGTTGTGCAGTCTGATATTATCAAGGATATCGCCGACAAGGAATCCTGTGTTATTGTAGGACGTTGCGCAGATTCCATTTTGAAGGATTATCCGGATTCGCTGCATGTCTTTATTCATGGCGATATGGAGCACAAGGCGGCGCGTGCGGTATCGGAGTACGGATTTGATCCCGAGGATGTCGAAAAGCAGCTTCGCAAGCGTGACAAGGCACGTGCCAACCATTATAAGTATTACACCGATTACGAATGGGGCAAGGCACAGAATTACGATATGACTCTGAACAGCAGTACCTTCGGCATTGAGCAATGCGTGGAACTTCTGTATGATGTGGCAACAAAGTAAAGCTTCCCGACAGGATTGAAATGATTTCATATGAGGGCGTTTGAAGAAAGGAGTACTTTCTTCAAACGCTCCTTTTTCAATCCAGACAGTATGTATGTGAGGACGAAGCGAGTCGTGAATTGTGAACATTCTTCGAATATTTTTTGGAAAATAGGACACATTTATTGCATAATTCAATTATGTGCCATATAATGCCCCGTGTGTGGTAAGGACATGAATTTTTCTTGGAGCTTCGTTCTGCACAAATAAATCAGAGGAAATTTAAAGATATGAGAACAAAAGAAGTGAGAAAAAGAGTACTGACATGGTTTTTGCTGGTGGTTATGAGCATTTCCATGCTTGCAGGATGTGGCAAAAACAACGATTCGGAAAAGAAAGAATCTGTAAGAAGGGAAAGAAAAGATTCCGTAACCATATCACCAACGGCGGAACCGACTGCAGAACCGACTGCGATACCGACGGTGGAACCGACGGCAACGCCGATTGCGGAACCGACACCGAAAATCAAAAATACGGATTACACCGAGCCCGGTTGCGAAATAGCATTTGCCGAAAGAGAACTGTATCATTACGATATGGATTTAAAACTGAATGAGGAAGACAACACCATAGGCGGTCATGTAAAGTTCGAGTTTTATAATGATTCGGAGGATACATGGAATGAACTGTGTCTGCGTGATTACCCGAGCCTGTTTACGATAAACGAAGCGGTTGGTGTAGATGAAGAGGGAGACCTGGACGCCGCACTGACAGAAATCAATAACATAACAGACGGAAGAGACAATTCGAAACTTACCTATGAAAGGGACGAAGATATATCCGTAGTATGGCTTAAGCTTGTAAATCCGCTGGCGCCGGGTGAGAAGATGACGTTGGAATATGATTTTAAGGCGACAATTCCGGCGATAGCCGACCGTTTTGGCGCAGGGGGCAGGGTGTTTAATGTGACCAATTTCTATCCGATTCTTGCGGAATATGTCGATGGAGAATGGTCGCATGAAGCATATTTCAGTACGGGTGAATGTTTCTATTCAGAAGTCTCGAATTATGACGTCAGATTAACCGTTCCGTACAATTTCAAAGTAGCGACAACCGGCACGCAAACCGGTTTTAAGGAAGAGGGCGATACGGTAACATATACCTACAAAGCACCATGCGTGCGGGATTTTGTATTCTCGGCCTCGTCAATCTTTAAGAGTGAATCGAAGGTTTGCGGAGATGTTACGGTAAATGTATTTTGTAACCTTCCCGTATATTTGGAAGAAGAATATGAGACCGCAACCAGAGTTGCATTTGAAGCGGCAGAGGATTCGCTTGCAGCTTTTGGAAACGCATTTGGCCAGTACCCGTATCCGGAATTGGATATTGTTATTACACCGATTTCCGCCGGAGGAATGGAATATCCGAATCTGGTTATTATCGGTGTGGATTATTTGAATGAAGTGACTATGTTTGATGAGAATGGTAACCTGGTTTCCGAAGCACTGATTGATGACTTCAAGGTTTGTGTTGCACATGAAATCGGGCACCAGTGGTTTATGGGAATCGTCGGAAGCAATTCCGGTATGAATCCTTGGCTTGATGAGTCATTTGCCTCCTATTCGGAACTGGTTTACGCAGATTATCTGAGTGACGTTAAGAATCAGAAATTAAATTCGATGGGGATTAATTCGAAACCGGTTGGAGATTTTTCCGACCCGTCAATCACCAGCAAACTGGTTGAGGAAGGCTCGCTTCCGATTGACCTTTCCTATTACGATTACAAAAACGATACGGCTTATGTTATAGCAGTATATTATAACGGAACACGTGTATTAAGACAAATGGAAGAGATTCTCGGACACGATGAATTCCAGTCAATCATACGCGAATATGTAGCTTTACATGCATTTACCAATGTAAAACCGTACGATTTCTTCGAAGTGCTCTATCGCCATGCAGGAAACGACAACGAGGAATTGAATGCTTTGATTGAGAATGTATTCGAGGACGCTGCCACAAAGTAAGTATGAGGGGCTTTTAGTAACCGATAAATGGGCTGTGAAAAATGAGCAATCATTTTTCACAGTTTTTTTATCATAGGAAATTGCGTTGCATTTCCTATAAGGTACATATTGTTCCGCAAGAGAAACGCTTTGTTTAATTGTATTAAAAATGATATCGCATTTGCCCTGTGAATATGATATGATTCATCAGGGAGCAGAAGGAAATGTGCTCCTAAAGAGGAATGGAAATGACAGAATATCGAGAAATATCACTTGCAGACAGGGAATGGTTTTGCGAGAAATTGGAAGCTGAGGACACGGAGCAGAATTTCAGCTTTGGAAGTGAATATGTGTGGCGCAAGCTTTATGGCGAGAAGGTTGCCGTCATCGGTAATTGTGGCGTGGTTGAGTATACCTATAAGGGTGTAAGAAGCTATGCGGTGCCATTCGGCGGTACGGAAGAGGATAAAAAGCATGCCGTAGAGGTTATGCTCGCTGATGCGAAGGAATGCGGGATACCGCTTCGATTTGTAATTGTCACAAAGCCGCAGAGGGAGTTTCTGATGAGGAACTTTCCAAGGCAGTTCCTCATTGAGCGGGATAACGAAATGGACGATTATATTTATACGGCGGAGAAACTCGGAACGCTGGCGGGAAGAGCTTTGTCACCGAAGCGAAACCACATTCACCAGTTTGAGAGAAATGAAGATTGGAGCTATGAAACCCTGACGAAGGACAATGCAAAGGAATGCCTTGCATACGAGGGACTGTGGCTTTCGGAGCGCAAACCGAGTGAAGACTATGAGGAGTTGACGGATGAGCAGTGGGCCGTTCGGGAGGCACTTACGTATCTTGGAGAACTTGGGTTCACCGGAGGGGTTCTGCGTCTTGCCGGCCGTGTTATAGCCTTCTGTATTGCGGAACGGTTGAACCGCAATGTGATGATTGTGCATTTTGAGAAGGCTGAAGCAAGTATTCCGGGTGCCTATGCGATGATTAACCGTGAATTTGTCCTGCATGAATGCGAGGGCGTGATATATGTCAACCGTGAGGACGATGCAGGCGAGGAAGGGCTTCGACGTGCGAAGCTTTCCTACCATCCGGACCATATGGCAGAGAAGTATACAGCCGTTGCCGGTGAGTTCTTTTATGCGTCGGAGGAGGATTTCCCGGAGATCACCGCTTTGTGGACTGAGGCCTTCCCCGAGGACGAGGAAGCGGATGTTCGGGCATTTCTGTCGAAACATTATACCCCGGAGAGAATACTGTGTCTTTGGAAAGATGGCAGGATTGTGACGATGGGGTCCCTGTTTCCGCTTTCCGATGGAGGTGTGTATCTGTACGCATTTGCCACAAGAAAGGAATGCAGGGGACAGGGATATGGTAAGACCTTTCTAAAAAGGGTCACGGAAATCGCGGGAAGCGTCCTGTTGCAGCCGTCACAAAACGGTGTTGCGGCGTGGTATGAGAGTATGGGATTTGCCGTTATTCCGAAAGAAGAACTGTTCGCCGCATTGGAGGTGGACGGGTTTAGCGAGCTTACGGACGGACCTTTTGAGGGAATGAAATATAGCGTTTAGGAGATTACAATGCTGATTACGGGTGAAGTGAAATTTATCGGGGACGCCTATCCGGGTGCGTATGCGAACGGGATTTCCATGATCGGAAGTGAGACGATGAGGCGGTTTCGGGAAGATTCTCAGAGCGCTGATGGTAAATCGTTCAAAACAGAGGACGGAATTGAACTGACAGTTTCCGGACGAAGCGGAAAGAGTGAAGGTGTGACGGTTGTTTCCACTTCGATTCACAATGGCTCATCATCCGAAGTTACGCTTGAAATGATGACATCGTTTCTGCTTACGGGTGTAAAAGCGGATAAAGTTCACAGAATGCTATCCTGCTGGAGCTCCGAGGGACTGCATAAGGTGGATGACCTTGCCGAAATGAATATGGAGGTTTCCTGGACGCATCATGCTCCGCGTTTCCTGAAGTTCGGTAATGTCGGGTCTATGCCGGTGAGGTCGTATTTTCCTTTTGTGGCATTGGAGGACAGCGAAACAGGGCATTTTGTTGCCGTGCAGCTGTATTCCCCGTCTTCCTGGCAGATAGAGGTTATTAGGCATCATGAAGAGGATAAGGTGAATCTTGCCGGCGGAATTGCGGACCGTGATTTCGGGCACTGGACGAAGAAGCTTGCGCCGGGCGAAGGGTTCGCCGCGCCGAAAGCGGTAGTGGCGGAGGGCAGTTCCCTGTTAGAGGTCTGCAGCCTTCTGGTAGAGGAGCAGACACCCGACATCAGTCCTGCGGATGCCGAAATGGGTATTACATTTAACGAGTACTGCACGACATGGGGCAATCCGACGATTGATAATCTGAAGAAGATTGCAGATAAGCTGGAGGGCAAGGGAATTCAGTATTTGGTTATGGATTCCGGCTGGTATCTGAAGGAAGGACAGTACTGGTGGGATTACATCGGCCGTTGGATTGTGAACCGCGACCGCTTCCCGAACGGTCTTTTGGAACTTTCGGATTATGTGAGAAGTAAAGGCATGATTCCCGGAATCTGGTTTGAGCCCGAGTCCCTTGCATGGGGTTGCGACCTTTATAACAATACGGATTATGTGCTGACACGTGACGGCTATCCGCTCACGGTCGGCGGCAAGCGCTTCCTCGATATGGAGGCACCATGCGTGCGCGAATTCCTTCGGGAAAATGTCATAAAGCTTCTAAAGGATAACAACTTCGGCTATCTGAAGATTGATTATAATGACACAATCGGAATCGGTTGCGACGGCGAGGAGAGCATGGGCGAAAATCTTCGCAAAAAGGTGCTTGCTTCCAAGGATTTCTTTAGGGAACTTCGAAGAGAGATTCCGGATCTTGTCATCGAGAACTGTTCAAGCGGCGGACATCGGTTAGAGCCTTCTATGATGGAACTGGTTTCCATGGCGAGCTTCTCCGACGCGCACGAAACGCTTTCGATTCCGTTGATTGCAGCGAGTCTGCAGAGGCTTGTGAGACCGGAGCAGAACCAGATATGGGCGGTACTTCGTAAAGAAGACAGCGATGAAAGACTGTTCTATTCGCTTTGTGCCACGATGTTCGGCAGAATGGGGCTGAGCGGTGATATTTATGACCTTTCGGACCATCAGTGGCAGCTGGTGGATGAAGGAATTGCATTTTACAAAAAGGCTGCTGAGATTATTCAAAAAGGCAGAACCATTATACTGGAACAGACCTCACCATCCAGAATGCATCCGGCAGGCAGTCAGTTCTCTGTGCGTGCCTACGACGGAAGGTATCTGGCAATTCTGCACCGCTTTGCGGATACGGATGTGGTATTTTCCGTGCCGGAGTTCGTCTCCGAACATAGTGTGGTAGCGGAATACGGCGATGTTTCGAATCCATTCAGTGCTAAAGCATGGATTCTTGCTGATGAGAAAGCCTGATGGGTTATCGCACAAAGATTGAAGTACAAGGAATGAGATTAGGACAGAGATATGAAGATTTACGTGACTAAGGATGCGGACAGGACGCGTGCGGAAGCGATTGCTTCGAGGCTTGGCTGCGACGTCTGCGAGGACAATACAATCGAAGAACTGGCGCTCCTTCTTAGTGCGGACGGACTTTCCCTAACGGACGGAAACTTGTCCATGCGGGGGGATTTTCATAATGTGTATGAGAGAACGCAAAAGGGGCGGCTTGCGAGCGAGATGCTCGTAAAAGTTGCGAAACGGAAGACTTATGGGGAGACTGCGACGGCAATCGATGCGACGGCAGGGCTCGGGGAGGATTCATTTCTTCTGGCAGCAGCCGGCTTTACAGTGCAGCTTTACGAGTACGATTCGGTGATTGCGGAACTCCTTGACGACGCATTAATCCGTGCGAAGGCAGACCCGGAACTCTGTGCGATTGCCTCCCGTATGACGCTTCATAAGGAAGACAGCATCGAAGCACTTCGCAATATATCGCAGAAACCGGATATCGTTCTTTTGGATCCGATGTTTCCGGAGCGGCAGAAAAGTGCGTTGATTAAGAAGAAGTTTCAGCTTCTGCAAAAACTGGAAAAGCCATGCAGTGAGGAGGATGCACTCCTCGAAGCGGCTTTGCAGTCCGGAGCCCATCGGATTATTATCAAAAGACCGTTAAAGGGCCCTTTTTTGGCCAATAAAAAACCGGATTACTCTCTTAGCGGGAAAGCAATCCGGTATGACTGTATCATTAATGCATAAGAAGCGTCCGGTCCTCCGGCATTTCCATGATATCCGGACCGATGATGTTTTGAACATAGGATTCCGGAGAAAGTTCGAGAGATTCCGCATAAGAAAGCGTTTCAATATTACATCCGGGTCCTATCGTTACGATACGTCCCGATACTTCTTTTGCGGTGACGTGTTCAAGGTAGAGTTCATCCCCCTCAATGGATTCTGAAACCGTGAGAACATCTTTAGTGTTTTTCTGACCTCTTGAGAACAGATGAAATCCTTTCCTTTCGGAAGAATGACGGGTTACCGTAATCTTACATCCCCCAATGCTTCCGAAACGGCTTTTAGAGTAAAATTCTATTTCTATATCTTCTGCATTCAGAAGACCGTCACTTTGAATGCTTCCTTTGATTCTTGCGACTTCGGCAGTCATATCACCTTCGATGGAACAACCGCCACTGATTTGGATTTCATTCGCTCTTAGCGATTCGCATTTTGTGGAACCGGAAATGGAAGCAGTTTCCTTAACGGTTACTTTACCGCCAACGTGACAGGAACCTGAAACATGAAATTCCTCGGCATAAACCTCCCCGTCCACATGGCTGGAACCGGAGATACGATAGCAACCGTTGGCAGTTAGGCTGCCCTGAACGTGTCCGGAACCGGAAACGGTAAAATCCTTGCATGCCACATCTCCATTGACGTGACCGCTTCCGGATATGCTGATTGATTCGTCATATACTCCACCGGGCAAAGACCCGGAACCTGCAATATTCATAATAATAACCTCCGCAATTCATCTGTAATTTCTTTTTCACTGCCTGTCCCAGAAATAAGTTTTACCGACTTGATGTCGTTAAAGGAGAAGGACTTATCACCGTAGGAAGTATTGATGACAAGCAAATCCTCCTTTTCTTTCTCCCCGTTAATCTGTTCGCAAAGCTCATCAAGTAAAATATCATTCTTCGTGTTCAGTATTCGTTCTACCCGTTCGCATATGAGTGCCTCCGGGAAGAAAGTTTCCTGTCCTGTTACCGTGGCGGTTTTGATAAACCATTCGTCGGGAATCAATCCCTTTCGCTTCCAACGATAGAGTGCTCCATAGGAAATCGAATACCTTTCGAGAAGAGCCTTTTTAGATATCAGTTTCTGGTCTTCTCCCAATTTCATCACCTCCGTAACATTGTTACGATGTCATAATAGCGTAACATTGTTACAATGTCAAGGGGTTATGCGAAAAAATTTGAAAAAACTTTCAAAATGATGACTGGAAACTGCTGTTTTGGTTGCAAAACAACCCTATGTTTGGTACACTAAAATGAGTGTTTACAAGGTTTTATAAAAGAATTGGAAAGAATATTAATATATTGGAGTGAGGTACATCTTTATGGGATTTGAGATTACAGCAAAAACTATCAAAAATGATAAGCTTTGCTTTCTGTGCGACAGTGGAGAATGGAGCGGCGTAAAGAAGATTGCCGGTCGTGTATGCGATGATATCAAAGCAGTATTCGGAGCAGAACCGAAGGTTTTTGAGGTTGGAGAAGTAAGTGATTCCTCAAAACTGAATATGCCGGTGATTTTCGGCACCATCGGAAAGAGCAAGCTCCTTTCTAGTCTTCAGAAGAAGAGAATAATTGATCTGAGTGATGTAATTGATAAGCGGGAAGTATATTCCATTACCGTAACCGGGAAGCTTCTTAAGAAGGACGTTTTGGGAGCAGGCGCCGAGGGCTATTTTGAATCTGCAATGATTATTGCGGGAAGTGAAAAGAGGGGAACTGTATACGGCCTGTTCCATTTGTCCGAAATGCTTGGAGTATCTCCTTTCATCGATTGGCTGGATATGAAGCCTGCCAAACTTGACAGCTTTGCAACCGAGTCGGGTTTCCGATTCCTATCGAAAGAACCGTCGGTACGCTTCCGTGGCTTCTTTATTAACGATGAGTGGCCGGCATTCGGTAATTTCTGTAAGAGAAACTATGGTGGCTTCAATGCGAAAGCCTACGTGCATGTATTTGAGCTCCTGCTTCGTCTGAAGGGCAACTATCTGTGGCCGGCAATGTGGTCGGCAGTATTTCCGGAGGATGGACCGGGACTTCTGAACGCCGAACTCGCCGATGAACTTGGAGTTATTATGGGAGCTTCGCATCATGAGCCGTGCTGCCGTCAGGGCGAGGAATACAGTCATGTGCGCGGCAAGGATTCCGTCTATGGAGATGCCTGGAATTTTATTACCAATGAAAAGGGTATCACCAGATTCTGGGAGGACGGTCTCAAGCGTAGCGGTAAATTTGAAAATGTAGTCACCGTCGGTATGCGCGGTGAGGCAGATACCGCAATTATGGGGCGCGAGGCGACACTTGCCGACAATATAAACCTGCTTCGGAATGTATTAAAAACGCAGAACAAGCTAATTCGCAAGTATGTCAATAAGGACCTTGATAAGGTTCCGAGAATGCTTGCCTTGTATAAAGAGGTAGAGCCGTATTTTTATGGTGATGACACGACGCCGGGATTGATGGATGATCCGGAACTTGAGGGCGTTACCCTGATGCTGTGTGACGATAACTATGGCAATCTCCGTACGCTTCCGACAAAGCATATGCGTGACCACAAGGGCGGTTACGGTATGTACTATCATTTTGATTATCACGGGTATCCGATTTCCTTCGAATGGTTCAACACATCGTTCCTTCCGAAGGTTTGGGAGCAGATGACCACTGCCTATGACAACGGCATCCGTGATTTGTGGATTGTCAATGTCGGTGATATATTCTCGAATGAGTTTCCGCTCGCATATTTCCTTGACCTCGCATATGATTATGAGAAATACGGAAGCCGCAATCGAAACAGTGCAAATGAATACACGCTGACATTCCCGGAGACACATTTCGCAGGGCTTGCAACAACTGCAGAATGCAGGAAGATGTCAAAGCTTCTTCGCGGATATACGAAGATTACGCATAATCACCGTGCTGAAGCGATGAATGCCAATGTGTACTCCGCAGTGGCATTTGACGAATGTGAAAATCTCATAAAGGAATGTGATACTCTGATGAAGGAGGCAAGATTACTTCGCGAGGATATCGCAGCGGAAGCGGAATACGGATATTATGAACTTGTATACCTGCCACTTATGGCGAATCTGAATATTCAGAAGATGTGGCTTCTGACCACTCTTAACCATGCTTATGCAGAGATTCAGAGCACTTATGCGATGAAGCTTGCGAAAGAGATTCAGGAGTGTATGAAGTTGGACCGCGAGCTTACGGAGGAACTCCATACCATCAATAACGGCCAGTGGTACGGTATGGGAATGTCCGAGCACATCGGGTTTGTGAACTGGTGTGAGGAAGAATGCAGAAATCCTGTGATTCACACATTCGAGCCTGCCGATAAGGACCGTCTGATTGTAACCGTTCCGGGCACATATCAGCATACGGAGGGCGGATTCTGGTCAGGAAGAGTGCTGACACTTGGAGCCTTTTTGAATCCTTCGGAAACGGTTGCATATATCAATCTTTCGACTGCTTCTGCAAAAGCAGTGGTATTTTCCGTTGAGAACAGCTGTGAGGCGTTGCAGTTCGCGAAAATGCAGGGCAATGTAAAGCCGTATGATTTGTTCCGCCTGAAGGTAACAATCGACCGCAGTAAAGTGAAAGAAGATATGGTGGCCAATGTGGTAATTCACGGGGCACCCGGACAGAATATGAAGATTCGTATTCCCGTATGCGTTCCCAAGGAAGGCTACGAGAAGAACACCTTCGTTTATTATGCAGAAGGTCCCATCGATATGTCTGCTAAAATCCATGCGGTGCCGCAGTTGCCGAAGGTATACAGAGAGGGAGCATCGCTAAACCGTTATATTTCCATTGAGGCAGAGCATTTCTTTAAGAAAAATGATACCGCTGCGGGGCATTTTGAGATTCTTCCGGACTACGGACGTACGCTTTCTGCAGTTAAGGCATTCCCGCAGGATGTGAAGTTTACTGCTAAAAATGCGCCGGGCATCACCTACCGCGTGGCGGTTCCGTGCGCCGGACAGTACGATGTTTTGATTTACACGAATCCGAGCAATCCCCCGGAAAGAACACCGGAGCTTTGGTTTGGAATCTCCGTGAACGATGGGAAGATGAAGAAGGAGAATATGGTATTTGACAGCTTCCGCGTCGGTGACGGCAACCCCGGATGGGCGCGCGGAGTTCTGGATAACATTCGGAGAAAGCGAATGACGGTAACACTTTCGGAGGGTGTGAATGAAATTACCTTCTATGCACTGCAACCGGGATTTGTCCTCGAGAAGATCGTAATTACCCCGGAGGGCGAGAGAACGAGACCTTCCTATCTGGGACCGGCGGAGACCTGGTATCAGAAGTAGAAAGAAATCAGTAATATAGTGAGGAGAAGAGGAATATGGATGGACAGCTTGTTTGTAAACCGTTTAATGCGGTGTATTTTGGAGTGTTTGCCGTTTTTGGGCTGCTTTTTTTGGCGGGAGTGCTACTGCTCAGAAATAAATCCGAGAAAACAAAAGCACGTGTGCTTGCAGTTGCAATGTTTCTTACATTGGTGTTTTTCTTTTGGTATAAGTTCATGCTGTCTCGTGATGAAGAATTCTCCGTCCTGACGGAGGCTGCCGGAATCGGCAAATTCAACTGGTGGGGCGAACTGCCGCTTCAGCTTTGCAACATCAATATGATTTTGATTCCGTTTGCAGCGCTGACGAAGAAAAGAGCACTGCTTTGTTTCAGTTTCTTTATGGGACCGTTAGGAGCCTTCCTTGCACTTGCCATGCCGTCTGCCGGCTTTGAGCATTACAGTATTCTGTTGCCAAGAATGATAGGCTTTTACGGCACACACTGGATGGTTTTCTTCGGAAGCCTGGCACTTGCCGCATTCGGCCTTTACAAGCCGAGATTTAAAGACCTGCCGTTAACGGCGTTGTCCGCAGCAGTGATACTGACTCTCATTTTCCTTTTGAATGTTTTGTTAAGAAAGACAGGACTCAATGAGCATTCCAATTATTTCTTCGCAAATGACCCGGAGACCAACAGTATTCTGCAGATGTTCTATAAATGGATTCCGGTGCCGGGGCTGTATCTGTTGCCGGGAATCTGTGTTCTGGTGCCGTACGTGACGATTGTGTCCGGCATTTCAAAGGGAGTGGAACGACTGAAGAACAGGGAAAAGGTAAGTGTGCAGCAGTAAACCATATTATTTCGTATGTTATGGAATATAGGGCGCATTTCTGAAGAAATGTATTTGATAATCACCTTTTTAGATTATTGACATCAAATATATCTATTTTACAAATAGCAAGGCTTGTATGTATAATGTGTTTGTTTTTCGAAAAACAGAGAGGCGGCAATGGAATATATGACTGCTTTGGATCGATTAAAAGAATATATTAATAAAATGAACCGTTATAGCCACGTCACGGAACTTCTGTACTGGGATATGCGTACCTGCATGCCGCAGGAAGGGTTTGAGGGCCATTCGGATGCTATGACGGAGTTCTCCACAGAGAGATTTAAGATGGCAACCTCGGATGAACTGTTCGAGATGCTTAATGAGCTTTCCGAGCCGGAAGCTTTTGCAGAGTTAGACGATACCTGGAAATTCATCGTACGCCGAATGAAGCGTAGCATTGATGAGGACCGTCGTATTCCCGAGGAATTCTATCGGGAGTATGTAAAGGAGCAGACAGAGTCGGAGATGGCCTGGGAACAGGCAAAAAGGGCGTCGGACTTTAGCCTGTATGCACCGCATCTTGAGAAAATGATAGCGATGACGAAGGAGAAAATCCATTACGTATTTCCGGATAAGGAAGTGTATGATGCTCTGGTCAACGAGTATGAAGAGGGCATGGACACCGCTACGATAGATTGTCTTTTTGACAGTTTGAAGAAGGATTTGGTTCCGCTTGTTCAGAAAATTCTTTCCGCAAAACAGCCGGATGATACGAAATTCCAAAGAAAATACGGTCTTGACGGACAACGGCGTGTGGAACGGCTTCTTTTGGATTATATAGGATTTTCCTTTGAAAAGGGAACTACCGGAGAGAGCGAGCACCCCTTCACACTGAACTTGTCGTCTAAAGATGTGCGCGTGACGAACCATTTTCGAGAGGACAATGTGATTGATCCGATGTTCTCTGCTATTCACGAGGGCGGACATGCGATTTTTGAGCAGAATGTGAAGCCGGAGTTTGATGGAACCGTAGCAGGAAGCTGCCAGTATCTTGGTGTTCATGAGAGCCAGTCCCGATTTTATGAGAATGTTATCGGACGAAGAAAGAGTTTCTGGGAGCCGATATATGACAAGGTTCAGGCTGAAATTCCTGAACTTTCGGATGTTCCGTTGGATGAGTTCGTGAAGGAAATCAATCATATTCGTAACAGCTTCATTCGAATCGAAGCGGATGAGGTGACCTATTGCCTGCACGTGATTCTTCGTTATGAAATCGAGAAGGCAATCTTTAGGGACAATGTTCCGGTTTCGGAACTTCCGACCCTTTGGAATCAGAAGATGCAGGAGTATCTTATGATTACACCTGCAAACGATGCAGAGGGAATTCTGCAGGATATGCACTGGTCTGACGGTTCGTTCGGGTATTTCCCGTCATATCTTCTCGGTAGTATCTACGATGGTATGTTTCTCGATGCGATGATGGCAGAACTTGGTGATGTGGATGAACTGCTTCGAGCCGGCAGAATTAAGGATATTACGAAGTGGTTGAACGAGAAGATTCACCAATACGGCAGCACAAGGTTGCCAAAGGAAGTGATTTCTGCGGTATGCGGCAAGGAAGTTTCCTCGGAGCCTCTTATGCGGTATTTTACGGAAAAGTACACACAGATTTACAATCTTTGAGATACACTGTCCTATGATTTTTGAGACGTGAGTTGCAAAAAGATTTCTTGACAGGGCTTTTTTCAGGGAATAAAATAGCGCTGTCATAACAAAGAATACACGGAGGTTAGTTATGAGTACAAGAATTGCTATACTTGGTTACGGAAATTTAGGTCGCGGTATTGAACTTGGAATCCGTCAGAATCCGGATTTGGAGTTGGTTGCGGTATATACCAGAAGAGCACCGGAGACTCTGAAACTGCAGACACCCGGGGTTCCGGTATATTCCGTGAATGACCTGCCTGACCATAAGAACGATATAGATGTATTGATGATTTGTGGAGGAAGCGCAACAGACCTTCCCGAGATGACGAAGAAATATGCAAAGGATTTCTGTGTCGTGGACAGCTTTGACACCCACGCAAGAATTCCGGAGCATTTTGCTAATGTAGACGCTGCTGCAAAGGAAGGCGGCAACGTAGCCATGATTTCCTGCGGATGGGACCCGGGTATGTTCTCACTTGCCCGTCTCTATTCCAATTGCATCCTGCCGGATGGTAACGATTATACCTTCTGGGGCAAGGGCGTAAGCCAGGGGCATTCCGATGCAATCCGCCGTGTTGAGGGCGTTGCGAACGGCAAGCAGTATACGGTGCCGGTTCCGGAAGCAATTGACGCTGTCAGAAGCGGTTCCAATCCGGAGCTTTCCACCAGACAGAAGCATACGCGTGTCTGCTATGTTGTTCCGAAGGAGGGCGCAGACCTTCAGAAGATAGAGAAGGAAATCAAGGAAATGCCGAACTACTTCGCCGATTACGATACCACGGTGAACTTCATCACAGAAGAGGAATTCGCGCGTGACCATCAGGGAATGCCGCATGGCGGTTTCGTATTCCGTACAGGAAAGACCGGTGTAGATGGTGAGCATCAGCATGTGATTGAATACAGCCTCAAGTTAGACTCCAATCCGGAGTTCACCGCTTCGGTTCTTTTGGCATTTGCCCGTGCTATCGCACGTATGAAATCCGAGGGAATGACCGGTTGTAAGACGGTATTCGATATTCCGCCTGCATATTTAAGCCCGCTTTCCGCTGAGGAAATCAGAGCACATCTTTTGTAAAAATGAAGGCGAAATCATTTCTTTGGATTTCGCCTTTTGCTTTATAGAAAAGTACAGTCTGCGACGTAACCCGTTTTGCGGATGTGCAATACATTTTTTGAAAATGGAGTAGAATATGGATCCGGAATTGTATCTTGAGAATCTTGGAGAAGATGAGCTTCCGCTTGTCGGAATGATGGGAGTTGACTATACGGTCGGTGCCGTCAAGAAAATGATAATGGAAATCTGCGGACATCTGGCGGAGACGCCGGTTGGCGAGGATACCGAAGTGGCATGCGGAGTACTGATTCGGCTTCTGGCATTTGTCGCTATGAAACCATTGCCGGAAGGAATGGAACCGATGTCAGACTGCGACCGCTGGAAGGCACTTCGCGTCCTAGAGGTGCTTCGAAAGGATGAGAAGACCGAACCTGAGGAGAAACAGCAGATATTCCTTCTGCAATATCTGTTAAAGGGTTATACCTGCGCAGGGTGCAGATAAGATTACAATCCCCTATCAATAGATGGGGGATTTTCTTTTGGATTTTCTGCTTGGAGTGTGTTATAATAGGACAAATATGTTGTGTATTTCTATCCGAAGGAGTAGCTTCTATGAGGAAGAGAAGTTTGGCTTACATGATTGCTGCTTTGTCAGCTTGCGGAATGAGTGTATTGCTTCTGTGTACAAAACAGGCAGGTGTTGCAGTGGCTTTCATCATCGCATTTTTGTTCTGCGTGTATGGGGTTATTGCGGAGAAGACGCAAGAGAGAAAACAAGCACAGTTGGATGCCAGACACAGTGAAGCATATAAGAGATTGCGGCAGGTCGCTAATTCCGGTTACGAGCGAGCCAATGGGGGCTTTGATCCGAATCTTTTCGACAAGATATATGATTGGGAGCGAGAGGAAACGGAGGATTATATTTGGAATCTGTTTCAGAATCAGGGTTACACGGACTTGGCTCCTTTGCTTCCGAAACTCGGCAAATACGACGGCATTCAGGCCTTACGGGATAAAAGGGACACGTTGGACGATTCCTGCATTGCGGCAAAGATTATCGCAGATGTGCTGGAACAGATTGTGAACAAATAGAAAGGGGTTACATATGAGGGATTTTTCGAGATTGGACAGACTGATTCAGGGTTTTGTGGAAAAGGGAACGAATCCGGGTTGCGCAGTGGCAATTATGCAGGGGGATGAGATGATATACCACGGTGAGGCCGGTTATGTTCGAGCCGGGGTCTCACTGGCAGTATGGGTTCGGTTCGGAAATCACGGGCGTTCTGGTGGAAACCTTTGAAGGAAAGCCCCTTCGGGAAGTGTTCAAGGAGCGTCTGATTGATCCGCTGGAGCTTGAGGATGCGGACACGCTTGCGCGACCCTGGAATAAAGACCGCACAACATGAATTTGCGGGTGCGTTTTAGGGAGATTGTGGTATGAAGTTAAAAAATATACTGATTGTTGTCAAAGATATTGAGGCAGCAAGAGAATACTATCATAAGCTTTTTGGGCTGGACCTGATTTTAGATAATGATGGAAATATGATTCTTACGGAGGGGCTGGTTCTGCAGGAGGAAAAATACTGGAAACAGTTTCTTGGCGGGGAGCCAATCGCCAAGAATAATCACAGTGAACTCTATTTTGAGGAAAATGATATCGAGGCATTTGTGGAGAAACTGGAAAGTTTATACCCGAATACTGAGTATGTGAATAGATTGATGACACACAGCTGGGGGCAAAAGGTTATTCGATTTTATGATTTGGACGGTAATCTTATAGAAGTGGGAACCCCTATGTGAGGATGGATAGCATGGAGATACAGATTACAGAATGGCGCGATGCGTACAGCGAAGATTTTAAGAGACTTAGTTTGGAGTGGCTTCAGAAATACGTAGAGGTGGAACCGCGCGATATTGAGATGATAGAACACCCGTATGAAGTGATTCTTAATAAAGGCGGGATGACCTGGTTCGCTTTGGCGGACGATAAGGTGGTAGGCACGATAAGCGTTTTGCAGGAAGAATCCGGAGAGTGGGAACTTGCCAAGATGGCCGTAACGGAGGAATACAAAGGATACGGAATCAGTAACCGCTTAATCATGGAAGCGCTTGCATTTTCCCGCAAGAAGGGAATTGAAAAGCTGGTTCTTTATACAAACAGTGTTCTTGCACCGGCAGTGCATCAATATCATAAATATGGTTTTGTTGACGTACCGATTATGGAAGAAACCTATGATACCGCTGATTTGAAGATGGAATTAAAATTAAACGACGCCCGCCCAATTCGGAGGTTACAGTATGCCTTGCCCAGAGAAATTTAGAGAAACATTAGTACAACATAATATTCCGCAGGAAATAATATGTCGAATTAATCAGGGATTTGAGGATTTGGTTAGTAGTAGTTCTAAAAAGAAGAAAGCCATATATTTTCAGAGAGCAACCGAAATTCTATGTGAAAGCTGTGATATTGATGTAGTTCATACTTTGTATGAGCGTAATGCG
>JAZQNM010000041.1:0-7760 GCA_045627305.1 Lachnospiraceae bacterium | reverse complement strand
AAAGGCATGCTGGAAGGGATGCCTGTTAAAAGTCTCTGTCTAAAAGAAAATCCGTCTGAATCGGTAAGATTTCGACGGATTTTTGTCAAAAAAAGGGCTATCGCCCAGCAAAAACTATTTGCTAATGCGACAGCCCCTTTTTATGCCTAAAATCATTACCCGCACAGGCGGGAGAAAGGAGTTGCTATGAAATACATGCTTATGCCGACATTCCTGTCGGTATCCACTGCCGTCAACGGAGCCATCAGTGACGTGAAGACGCAGATCAAGGCCATTGCCGAAGCCATCTTCCCGTTTCTGACGGGAATACTTGGTATCGTGTTCGTTATCGTTCTTATCTGGCAGGGTATCAATTACCGCCGCCAGCAGGACATCAACTGGACCCTGCTGATTGTGCTTCTGTTCGCACTGATTATCTGCGGCGGGGGAGCTGCACTGGCATTTTCCCTTGGCGGATGGTAAGAAAAAGGGAATCCGGACGGACCGGGTTCCCGTTACGGATGTTATGTATTGAAGATAAATGAAACGGCACAGTCCGGGAAAGGAGAGCAAATGATCGGATGGTTGCTTACCCAGCTGATTGAAATCGTCGGCGGGTGGATAGCGGAAATCTGTAACTGGGCCATGGCAAGGATAGCAAGCGAAGGACTTGTCATTTTCGATGAACCGGTCATAAAGGAAATCATCAGTAAGGTTTATACCATTGGATTGGGACTGTGGGGCATCGGATGCGTGATGGCAGTCTTTGACCTGGCAATCCAGTACGTCAAGGGAGGAAACGGAGGGGTAACCGATTACTGTCTCAATTTCGTTCGCGGTTTTCTGGCTGCGAACCTTTTTTATGCCCTTCCGGTTCCCGTGTACACCATGTTCGTTAAACTCGGGGAGAACATCGGAAAGGCCATTACCGGTGCCGACCTTGTTTCCTCGGAGATGTGGACATCAGATGCGGCAACGGCAAATATCGGTACTGCCGTTGTCCGTGTCCTTGTTCTTCTGATTGTACAAATCATCATGCTTGTTGTTCTGCTGGTTCTGTACTTCAAGTTCTTAAAGAGGGGCTTTGAACTCTTTGTCATGATTGTCATGGGATGTATGTATATGGTTTCCATCCCAAGGGGATATGTGGACGGCTTCATGGACTGGGCAAAGCAGTGTATCGGCATCGGTCTTGCATCGTGCCTGCAGATTATTGCAATCGCACTCGGTCCCAAGGTATGCGTGGATTATCTCCTCCTCGGACTTGCCATCTTCCTTGCGGCAGGGGATATCGATAAACTCATGCAGCGTTTCGGAATCGTGTCCGCACCGAAGATGAATCTGTTCGCCATTACCCAGGTGGCTAACAGTATGCGGATGCTGGGAGTCGGAAGACCCGGTGCACCTGCGGCTCCTCCGAAAACATGATTGGTAGTGATACTTGTTGCGAAGAAAGACTTGTATGAGTCGTTTTGGGTACTACTGGTATCGTAAGATTTGGGTGACAAAAGAGGTGTCAAGTTTTCAATATATGATGAAAACGGCCGCTACACTACGTATAGCGGATATACCAATACCTTGACAGGTATTGGTATAAAAAAACCTACGGATACATTGAGGAGGTGCCTATGAATAGCATTATAACATGTCCAAAGTGCGGTAAACATATGGGCGATATATGTCCGTCATGTGGATATTCGATTCATAATGGTTTTTCCGTAACTCCTGACTTGGTAGTATTTGGTAACGGTGCAGGAAGCCAAACACTGAAAGTTAACAATGCACACGGAACAGTTTCCGTAGCAGTATCGAAGTCTATAGAGGAATGGGTTACGGTAACAGAAAATGAGAACTGTTTCAATATGAGCGTTGAAGAAATGTTATTAGGTGAAGAAAGAAAAGGAACACTTGTATTCACTGATAATGTGTCTGGGAACAGAACTATGGTCATTATCAAGCAGTGTGGAAACAAACCATCATTTAATAGAATGACGATGACAGAAGATACAGAGAAGAAGCAGGAGGAAAAAGACTCTCCAGATAAAAAAGATTACGAAGAGAACATCGCATTGCAGGATCGATTACTGAACCAATTGATTGATGAATATGAGAGGCGAGAGGAGAATGATAAGATAGGTAGCAGAAGAGCAACTATAGAATTACTGAAGGCAATTTATCGGGCAAACATAATAGTTCAGTTTAAAATGAGATATCCGACAGAAGAGGAATATCTTGAGGAAAAGATAGAGAATGTCAGACCTTATCTAACTAAAGATCTCTCTTCATATCTTGGTGGTGAGCAAAAAACTGACTGGAAAGTGCTTAAGGGAATATTCTATATAACTATTGGGTTGCCTACTTTTCTTTTGGAACTTATGTCTATGTCAGCAAGTGTTGGTGCTTTTATATTGATTTCCTCGATGGGTACCATTATGACTATTCTCGGCATAAGATGTTTTTGGACGCTGGAAAAGGAGAAAGAAGCGAAGAATATTGCTCGTGAAAAAGCAGAAAATGATTCCTTGAGAGAAAAGGAAGAATACGAGAAGTTTCAAACTCAATTACCTGTCATGAAGAAAAAAGTATTAGAAGAATATCATTCTACATTGAATACATATTCAGCACAAAAACAGTTTCTGCTTAATGTCAAGGAAAGGTTCATTTTATCGGAAACATATCATAGTAGTGCTGACTGTTTGGCAGAACTAATAGAGGAAGGACGAGCTGATAACATCAAGGAAGCAATCAATCTGTTTGAGGTAGAGAATCATCAAAAGCATTTGCTTAACCTACAAAGAGAACATAATGCAGAGTTGGAAAGAGAAGCCAGAAGACAGACGCGTGCCTTGGAAGAGCAGGCAATAGCTCAAGCACAGCAGGCTGAAGAACTTCGCAGACAGACAGAAAAACAGCAGGAATATGCACGAAACCAGCAACGGGAAGCCAGAAACCAACAGCGGGAAGCGCAGAAGTCAATTGGAGCAAATCAAGGTCAATGCGCGACTTGCGCCAACCTACATAATTGTACAAGCAAAGCCCGAAAACCGGAATTCTGTCCGGCATACCGCTCGCGATAGGAGGTTTTTATTGGATGAGGTGTATAGTTCTTTACGAAAAGCATGATTCTGGGAAAAGTACTTCACTATGTATCCTTATAGATAATATTGTTGCTTCAGGAGGTGTGATTGACCTGGGAAAGGATAAGATTTATGGCATGGCAGGGTCAATTGGAGTAGACCGTGTTGTTCGAATAAAGTATCACGAAAAAACAATTGGAATAACAAGTCGGGGGGATGACAGGAAAGTTCTTGAGGAAGATTTTTCATATTTAGGTAAATGTGATTTCTATATTTGTGCAGCAAGAACAAAAGGTGAGACCCGTGATTATCTTAAAAGTACATATGATGACGAAGTTGTATGGCAGCGAAAATGGAGGGTGGAAGGTTGTGACACAATGTCATTGAAGGATAAACTCACCGACGAAATCAATATGTCTCAGGCACAAATGTTGAAAAAAGTGCTTGATAACATTTTGTAATCTATTTATCCAGAGAAGAAACACTATATTTTTCATGGAAGTGGACCAGGTTTTGCAGTATGAAAACCTGGTCCACTTCGTTGTGAATTAAACATATGAGAAAGGAAAATTTATGAAAACTTATCGTTATCCGAAGGACCTCGGCGTTACACCGACACAGTGGCTATGGAGCCTGAAGGCAGTAGCCCTTCTCGGAGTCCTTGCCGTCATATCCGTTCTGAGCGCATTGTACGGAGGTTTCTGGCTTCCGTGCTATATCACCGTGGGACTGGCAGTGCTTACCATTCTTGAACCGAAACGCTGGGCGGTGGAGGATATAGTCCCCCTTAAGAAAGAAACAGGAAAGGAAAAGGTAAACCCTGTATCGGAGAAGATTCCTTCCGATTCCCCGGAACCTTTTCATAATGCGGGCAAACCTTTGCAGATGCATATATCCTTCTTAAAGGATTTCTTCCGGATATATAAACAGTTTTCAAGAAGGGAACTGGATGTATTGGAAGTCCTGTTCATGGATTTCTATGATGCCCTTGAAATCTATAATGAAAATGTCGATACCCTGAAGAGTGAACAGTTTCCCACAATGGAAGTCTTTTATAAGTATGTTTATGACATGTATCAGAGCATGGAACAGGATATGCCGCCTGCATCGAAACACGGGAATGCGGACCTGTTCCAGAAGGAAGACCTCAGAACCATTCTTATCGGTATCTGTTCCATGGCTCAGGGACCCGATTCCGTGTTCTTTAACGGGATTACCAACCTTCCGCAGGACGGTATTGTGGCATTTGGCGTAAAGGGCCTGATGGAGTCCAATGCGGACTGAAGGATGCCGTCCTTCTCCATCTGCTTTCCTATATCTCCGATAAGCTTCTCGTGCAGAGAAACAGTGTCGGTGTTCTGGATGAGTTCTATCTGTTTCTGTCAAGCCCGGTGGTCGTGGAGTATGTCAGAAACATGATGAAGCGGAACCGGAAACGGGACAGCTTTCTCATACTTACCAGCCAGAACGTCGAGGACTTCCTGCTTCCGTCGATTAAGGAATACACGAAGCCCCTTCTGTCAATTCCGTCACACCGTTTCCTGTTTTATCCGGGAACCGTGGAGGAGTCGGAGTACTGTGACCTTCTGCAACTGGAGGAGTGTGAATTCCGTGTCATCCGTACCGCATCCAGGGCAAGATGTCTGTTCCAGTGCGGGAATGAACGGTATAAACTTCTGATTCAGGCACCGGAGTATAAGATGGAGATGTTCGGAACGGAAGGGGGAAGATAAAAGAGTTAAAACGGAAGATGCATGTCCACAATAGCTTGACGGATGTGAAAAGTGGAATTATAATAATATTTAATTGGAATCTTGGTTAAGATAGGTTTTGCTTTACTCGGAAGAAAATTCATATTATTGGGAGATAGTATCGTGAAAAGATTAAGGATTATTCATTTGAGTGATATTCATTATTCGAATTCTGAAGACAACAAGAAACTTATGAATAGTCTTTCTATCGATTTGGCCAACATGAAAAATGAAGTAGATTCTTACCAATTGCTACTTATTACAGGTGATGTAATAGATAAAGGGCAAGTTGATAGCTATACTGTCTTTGAGAAGTATTTGGGTGAATTGGAAAATGCAAGTGGGATTGCTTCTGAGAGAGTTTTTATAGTTCCGGGAAATCATGATTATTATCGTAATACTAAGAACAGAGGATTAGAAAAGATTCTAGCAGATTATAAAGGATTATGTAAGGAAGATCGTGTAGCGCAGAGTACTGTTTTTCACAAAGATAGTGTGGCTTTTCTTACGGATTTTTCCGCCTTCTTATCTAGAAATTCTTATTCGGCGATAGATGATGTGGCGGTCATGGATATAGACGGGGCAAAGGTTTGCTTAATGTCTATAGATTCTTCATGGAGTACAGTATATGGTAATAAATATGGAGAATTAGTTATAGATGATGAACAAATAAAGACATTTAAACAAAAGTATGAAGAGGTTGTTAAGACTGAGGTTGATGTATGTATTGCGTTGATGCACCATCCTTTAGATTGGTTTGAATATGCTTCAAGATCTAAATTGATGCATCTTTTTGAAGATTTGCGGGTGGACATTTTATTGCACGGACATGTTCATGAATCCTTTGTACAAGAAGTAATGGATGTGGATTCTTCTTTAATTTCGCTCTGTACAGGAATTGCTTATATTAAAAGTGGTGAGAGTTGTTCTAGAAAAGACGGAATGAGATATTCAATATATGATCTTAATTTTGACACAAAGATAATTAATGTTTATGTGAGATCAACAAATGGTAAAATGGCTTTTGTTGGTGATAATCGCTTGTATAATAAGGCAGGTCAAGAGGGTTTTTTTACAGTGCCATTTGGGAAGATAGATGATTGTTCGTATCCGTTATTTTCGGCTTCGGATAAGGCTATTCGAACTAATAAATTGTTATTGACGAAAGAGTTTTTTTCCTCTTTTATTGAAATTGAGAGTACACTGAGTATTGTTCAAGGGCAGATAATGCTAAATAGTAAGGATTGGTTTACAAAAACTGATTACGATAGATGGTTGAACTTGTTGGAAAGAAGTCGTTCATTCGATGATAGTGGAGAAGACACACTATCGGAGGAAAATGATGACAATCTTAAAGTAAAGTATGTAGATTCGAAGAGTAAACTGCTCTGTGAGTCATTGGCTAATTCGCTTAAGGCACTGTTTAGTGATTTTTCTACTGTTCGAGTAATGTTTCGGAAATATGATTCTGAACTTAAGGCGCACACTTGCTTTCATGCAGTAGGAGTAAAGGCATCACCGAATGATCAAAAAGGAATTAAAAGTTTTGAATGGCCTAAAGGAATGATAGGTAAATCTTTTGAGAAAAAACAAGCACTACTATGGTCTATGAATAAGGAATTTGCCGAAGACGGAAATCATCCGAAGAGATTTAGAGAATATTTGACAATGACGATATCAACTGTCATGGGTAAAGGAAACAATAAGAATATTCCGTTGTATTCTTTAAACATTGCGACTACTTCAGCAAACAATGAACTTGATTTCTTGAGCCTTTCTTTGTCTTCAATTTATACTATAATGAATACAGTTTTCGCTGACTTTTCAGCAAAATCAGATGAGTTTTTGACATCCCATCTTGATGCAGAGGTGGTGACATAAGATAGGATAGTATTAAGTATGTAGTTATAGATGATTGAAAATATGTACATTAATATGGTAAAGGTGGATATAGAGTGTCATGTGTGAGCAAATAGTTGCGGTTGATGATTTGAATCAGTTATTAAATCTTAAAGCGGGGGTAGACAAAGTCCAAATCAGTAATAGTGTTATTATTGAGTATTTATGTTTACCTGAAAAACATAAGAATCCAAGAATTGATGCCGAGCAATTAAGGCATAAGTATATTATTGGTCTAAGAAAGTCATATAAGAAAAAGATAGTATCCGCTAGTGTACTTTTTTCTCGAAATGATATTGAGAAAATTTGCGGAGAAAATAAGTGTTTTAGTAAAGTAGCATATTAGCATTGCTATATTCAGTAGTTGTTTTGTCTGGAGTAAGTTAAGTAAAATAGTATTATCTTGTTTAACTTATTCGAGGGTGTTTATAGTATTAATCAAACGATATGTAATCTCCACAAAGAAAGGATAGATAAAAATGAAAAAGATTATAGCTTTATTACTTGCACTGACGATGGTATTTGCTCTTGCAGCATGCGGAGGAAAAGAAGACCCGTCAAATAATAATCAGAATACATCAGAGACGCAGAACACCTCAAACGGTGCTCAGGAAAACGAAAATAATACAAGTGCCGAAACAAATGAAAACGATGAAAAGGAATTCAATAGTTTAGGCGAAGAGGTCGAGTCGTGGTTTCGATATGCTAAGGATGAATGCGACGAAGACTGGGCGGTTATTTATTTTGACGGATATGATCTTGTCCAGACCGATCCACAGGGGTACGATTTATACTACATCATGGTCTGCCCGATAGACGATTACGATACGTATGATGATGCAGATGCGGTTGATTTGACGTATGGCGTTTATGACAGTGAAGGGCGCCCTTACAGATTCGGAATTGAACATTGGAATGTTGAGAAAGGTAAATACACGATTGTATTTGCACAAATGGGCGGCGATGTGGAGATTCAGTTCGACGCAGAAAAGATAAGCGATACTGAATGGAAGTTTGATTTTGAAAACGCCAAATGCCCTGCACTAGACAGCAA
>JAZQNM010000040.1:0-2488 GCA_045627305.1 Lachnospiraceae bacterium | reverse complement strand
CACTTGATTTCACAAATACATACCTTTTCTTCTGCATCCTCATTGCTCTGTGCAAATGCGGTTATGGGACTCATTCCAAAAATAAAAGCTGCGGTACAAACCACAGCTCCTGCCAACTTACTTCCTAATTTAGTTTTCATCATCTTCGATATCCTCCATATCATCGTCGTTTATTGTGTCATTTGTTGTGCCATCCTCGTTGGCATAATAACCGGAAGCTTCTTCCACGCTGCCAGTCTCGATTTTTGTTCCCGACAAAAGCGAATTAATTTTCCCTGACTGAATAAGTGCAAGGAATTCACCGAGCTGTTCGGGAGTCATGTTCATTGCACCGACATCAGCAACAATCTGTGAGCTTTCAGCTTCCTTAAGCTTTGCTTCTTTAGCCTTAATCTGTTCCTGCAGCTTAATGACCTTTTCCCGGTCCTTCTGGATATCTGCACGGATTCGATCAAGTTTTTCGTATCTAATCTCCATGTTTTTGTCCTTTCCTTTACTGATTGATTCTTCCATACGAGAAGAAGTGTTCCTGCCAATAGCTGGTATTAACCGAACTGTACTTAATGGGATCACCGCAGTGAATCATCATTCCGTCACCGACATATATTCCTACATGACTGCACTTTTCACCTGCAGCCTCATAGGTATGCTTGAAGAAAATCAAATCCCCGGGCTTTGCCTCTGAAGGTGAAACCGGCGTGCAAACATTCTCATAAAGCGAATTGGCGCCCTGTCTTCCCACGTTCCATCCATTGCCGGAATGATTGATAACCCAGCTTACAAAGCCTGAACAGTCAAAGCCTGTCTCAGGACTTGAGCCGCCCCAAACATAAGCCATATTCAGGTATTTTTCTGCTTCGTGAAGCATGTTTCCAAACTGCTCATCCGTAAGGTATTCCGAAGGTACTTCATAATCCTCACCGGGAGTTCTCACTGCATACGGATCACCCTCAAAGAGGTATTTCTTATTTCCGTATGTTTCGCAAAGAACCAGATATCTTGCATACTGGTCATCCGTAAGGCCGAAGTTCTGCGCCACTCCTCCGACAGATTTGTTGGTCAGAACGACCTTCAGAATATAGTATTCATATTCCTCTTCCACTTCGGTTTCTTCGCCGGTCTCGGGATCTGTAACCGTTACGGTTCGTGTCCTTATCTCAACCTCTTCCTCGGTTGTAAGTTCGTACTGACTGTCCATTATTTCCTGTAGCCTTGCATTAGCTTCTGAGGGAGTGTAATCCTCATAAAGAACTGTAAGCAGTGCCGCCAGTTCAAAAGGATTATGGGATATTTCCGCAAGGTTGTACCTGTATTCGTCATATCCTGGATAATCACTTTCGATGTTATCTACCTTTTCCTGAAGTTCATTTTCAAGTTCAAGGTAGTCGTCATTAACATCAAGTATGTCCGGATCCTGCGCCGTATAGCTCGTCTCCAATGTGACATTTCCGCCTCCACTTGCCATCATCGAACATGATGTAAAGCATCCGCACACAACAAGCACTACAATTAAAATCAGCACGGCAACAACAGAAAACAGCGGATGATCCTTTACGAAATTGACTAAGAATTCCGTTATATTTTCCGCAAGTCTTCCAACCAGATCTTCGGCTTTATCTACAAACCTCTTTGAAAAGCTTCCGGCTGCATTGGCTGTTTCTTTTGCCTGTGCTCTGTAGGCCTGGCTCTGGATTTCCTTCTTCATAAGATTCTTCTGTACCTGCTTCGAGGTTTCGGCAGATGCTTCTTTTGCAGCACTCGCCTTCTTTGCTTCCTCAGTGTACTTTTTCTTATGAAGCTTCTTCCCGTAGCCATCCTTACCCTTGGAATGTGATTTGGCCTTGGCACTATACAAAGCGCCTTCAGCCAAGGTCACTCCTGAATTGATTGCGTCATACCCTGCGCTTTGATCCTCATTTTGGCTTGCAGCTACATTGCGTACTCTTGAGTTAGCAATGGCCTGTGCCTTGGCATGCTTCTTACCCTGCTTATGAACCTTGGCGCTTTTCTTCTTTTCGGCTATCGTCTCTTTGGTATCTGCCTTACCGGTTCTGAACTTACTTCGCATGGCTTCACTTCTGGACAACTCATTTTTTAACTTCTTCCCGTAGGTTTTCTGCTTTGTTTCATTAGCAGGTTCTACTCTTCGGGAGGGCTTCTTATCTCTTGTAAACATTTCATCCATCTGTCTTGCTCCTTCATATTCCCCGGAGCAAAGTCCGGGGATAGTCCATTACTCGCTCTTCGATTCCGTACTTTCCGTAACCTCAGAAAGCTTAGTGGTCATAATCTTATAAAGCTCGATATCCGTCGGGAATCTGTCTACGAAAGGCAGTATTACGTTTCCGTAAAAAATAAGCCCTTCACCGGCACCACTATGAGTTACATAGGATAACTGATGAGGACTTATATTAAGCTGCTTTGCCAAAATCTGGCGGTCACCAACGGCCTGATTAAGCATATAGATGAAGTCAGAGTTTTCGAAGAT
>JAZQNM010000039.1:0-4674 GCA_045627305.1 Lachnospiraceae bacterium | reverse complement strand
ATAAAGGCGAAGCGGCAGGTCGAAGGGAATGAAAGATTTCGGACAAGCCGTCACGTAACCTTCAGTATTCCTCTATAGCTCAGTCGGTAGAGCGCATGACTGTTAATCATGATGTCGTTGGTTCGAGTCCAACTGGGGGAGCTGTGGCGCGATAGCCAAGTGGTAAGGCACTGGTCTGCAACACCATGATCACCGGTCCAAATCCGGTTCGCGCCTTACAATGAGTCTTAAAATGTTGAATTTCAACACTTTAAGGCTTTTTTTGTATTATGGGGAATTTCTTTTGAAGCAGCGCTGCTTAGGCTGCTTAATATCTTACAGATGGTCGGAGGAGTTTCTCCCGGTTATAAAGACTGAGATTTTGCGTATTTTTGATTAACTGGCTTCTTTGGAAGCGAAACCGATAATTCGGTTTGATTTGGATGCCTTGCTTTCGGAATCAAGTATTTCATCCATGTTCTTCTTCATCCGCTTGAGATCGCTGAAATAATGCTCTTTCAATTCGTCCATCTTTCGCTCGGTGCTCTTAGCCCGATTTAAGAAGTAGATGGCGAGTGCCACGGACAGAATCATTACACTGCAACAACAAATCAGTACTACGGTAATTAATAAAGACATCATAGATTCTCCTTATTCTTACGTGAGCAGGTACCTGCGTTTTTAGAGTTGCTCGCCTATCATATAACATTATTCGGGAATTTGCAAGAACTTTTTTCTAAACATACTCAGTTCGAACATATCGTAAACTGTATGCTATTTATAGCATTTTCCTTGAATAATGAGTGAAAATGTGGGATAATTGTAGGCGTATCAAGTATCCCATATGGTATGTGTTTATTTTGCGATTTGTAAGAAAAAGAGGGGATACATGTGAAGGAGGATTAATCATGCAGTTTGCGACATTACAAAAAGATATGATCCAAGCTATGAAGGACCATGATAAGGTTAGAAAAGACGCGATTTCCACGCTTGTTTCTGCTACGAAGAAGCTTGCCATAGATGCCGGTTGCCGTGACAATATTCCGGATGAAATGACCGATCAGGCCATTCTGAAGGAAATCAAGAGCGTGAAGGAACAGATTGATACGTGTCCTGATTCCCGTGCGGATTTGAAGGCAGAATATGAGGCAAGATATGCTATTTTCCAGGAGTATGCACCGAAGATGCTTTCCGCAGAGGAAGTTGAGAAGATTATCAGCGAGAAGTTTTCGGATGTGCTTGATTCCGGTAATAAGGGTATGATTATGAAGGCTGTTATGGGTGAGCTTAAGGGCAAGGCTGACGGCAAGGTAATTAATGAGGTTGTGGCAAAGCTTACCGCAAAATAATACGGTATTTAAGAGAAACCATTAGGTGGAACTAATAAGTAATAAAAGGCTATTTTGAGGTGAGGTATGGCATCTGAGAAAAGTGCGGAAGTCTTTCGTCTTCTAATGAAAAGAGGTTTCACGGAAGAATTGTGCAGAGAGATTGCATATCATCAGCTGAATACTGATTATACGGCAGGACGCATGGCAGGTTACTTGAGCCGAATGCCAGAAAAACTGTCCGTAGAAGAGGTTGTGGATGAAATGCTTGCCATTCTTTCTGACCGAAACCGTTTTGTTGCAAAGCATCAATCGGAGCAGGCACAGGCAGCCATCAGTGATTTCTACCGGAATGGCAGAGGCTGACCGTAAGTATTGATAATATAATAACTAGAAGAGAAGCTTTTTGGCTCACGCGAAACACGTGAGCCAATTATTTAGGACAGATTGCAGGCATACAAAACCGTTCAAAATAAAAGAATGTGCCTGACTTATACAGACACATGGAAGGATGAATCAATATGAAAAGCAGTGAAGTAGAGATTATGAAGACATTTCTCTGCACGATGGACGAGAGTCTTCCGGCAGCATCGTATAGTGAGATTAAGATTAATGATGAAGACAAGATTTATGGGTATATTCAGAGGTTGGTGGCATCCAATTTAGATAATACGAAAGCGAAGAAGGGCACATTTTCCGAGGAAGATTATCTGGATAGCGTGGTATCCGATGACCCGGAGGATCTGGAGAAGTTCGTTGCAACCGTATCGAATACGATTTATGACCTCGTAAAGAACAATGCGGAGATGCATTCCGGCAGTGGAATCGGGGTATTCTGCTATATTGAGGAGCAACCGATTGTCGGATTTTTCAAGGTCAACTTTGAGGAACATTTTGTGTGTCGTATCGAAGATGACGGAAGAGTGAATTGGGCAATTGCATCGAACATTATGCCGAAGGCAACGACGCATGATTATGAGTTCTTTCTGATAAATGTTCTGGACAGAACCGTTCTTATGTCTGATTCCGACTATTATCTTGACGGCGACCATCGGGAAAATTACATCGCTTCACGCGTTTTGCAGCTAAAGGCTGAGAGAAGCGAGAAGGAGAAAGTGGATAAGATTCGCGATACTACAATCAACACGATTCGCGAGTGCTACAAACCGGAGGAGGTTGCGCAGAAGGTTCTGGATTACAAAAAGGAAGTTGCAGACCATGTAGAGCAGACGGGAAAGGTCTGCGTAGCACGAATCGAACAGGCAGTTTTTGATGACAATGACAATGCAAAGGCTGTGTACCGTGAGAAGCTTGAACAGGAAAGAATTCCGCGCGAGCCGATGCAGATTAGCAAGAAGACTGAACGTACCTTTATGAAGAAGCAGAAGATTGTTACCGATAACGGTATTGAGATTTTGGTTCCTGTTGAGTATTTGAAGAATGCGAATGTGGTGGAATATCTGCAGGACGACGAGGGTAATATTACGATTTTATTGAAGGATATTCATGCCATCAATGCATGATGTGTCTCATGGGGCACATAACAGCTTCCGTGTGAACATATCGCGCGCAGAAGACGTTTTTCACAAAATCTGCACAGAAGAGACGGCTTCCCGAGGTTGACGGATAAAGGAAAATGTGAAATAATCATAGTGGTTTCCAATCAGTGTGAGATTGGAATTCAGGAGGGATTCAATGAAGAAATTTTTAAGTGTTTTATGTATGATAGTTTTGGTGATGACTGTTATGTCTGCAGCAGCATTTGCTGACGAGGATGATGGTCTGGTACCTGGCGGGGAGGAGCCTCTTGGTTTAGCACCGGGAGGGGATGACTTGCTTGGTGCTGCGCCGGGTAACGAAGAAGATATAGAGCTTCCGATGCCGTTTGAGTTTAAAGCCCCGGAGTATGTATTTCTTGACAGAACTTCTGATCTGGCTACCGTGCAGACCGTCAACTTGGCATTTTCCTTTAATCAGTCCATGAGAGAGTTTCTTGCGCTTGGTACAGGCGAAGCAAGAGATGCTATTAATTCCGTAGGTCTTGCTACGCTTAATATGACTGCGCAGATTGACTGGGCAATCGATGACCCGGAGGCTTGGCACTATAGCGAGGCTTGGGACAATGACGGCAAGAATGAAAAGGGACAGGTTGTTGTCGGAGACTGGGCGTGGATTGGCATTGAACTGGAAGGTGACAACAAGAAGGTTCAGTCTGTACGTATATTCCCTGATTTTGGTGATCCCAAGGCAAAGGATAACACCGCATGGAATGGCTCTGGCAACATAAAGGGTTACAAGAGTATTATTCCGGCAGAAATTCTTAAGACCGATGAAGAAAACGGTCATTACTATATTGACTGGATAGAACACACACTGTATGTTCGCGTGCGCTTCAAGTGTGTTACCGAGGACAACGATGAAGAGTTTATGAAGAACACGTATTTCACCGATTGGTCTGAGGTCGTTTCCTATGGTAAGGATGTTGAGGAATACTACCCTTATGAGAATGAAACTGCTCTTCCGAAGCCGGAGCTTTCCAACCTGACTGTGGAGACGGTGGACCCGGATGAGGGGCCGGTTCTTAAGTGGAACACATCTCTGCCCGCTGATTTTTTGGAAAATGCCATTCGGACGGAAGTTTATGGTGGCGTTGCACATTTGATTTACAGTGTTCGTCTGAATCAGACCGGGGATTGGAAGAACATCTATGAGGACGTTATTTCAGGAGAATATACCGTTCCGATTAATTCCCTTCTTGCAGAGGGCGAAAGCTATGCAGAGGGCGATGCAGTGGAAGTGAATGCGATGGTATGGATTGACCAGTATCTTGGAATTGAGGGAGACTGGGTAGGTTCCCTTTCCGGAGAAAGGTCCGAAATCATAACCTATGGAATAGACGAAGAGCCTGAGGTTACGCCTACTCCCGAGACAACACCCACACCGGAAGCGACGCCTACCCCCACATTGGCGCCGCTCAATATTCCAACACCTGTTGTAAATCCGCAAACCGAGGATGATGAGGATGTCTGTCCGATTTGCCATAATGCGCATGACCCGCAAATATTTGGTGTCTGCATGTATATTTGGGGTGGTGGTTTCATTCTTCTGATCATCCTTATCAGTATTATTGTGAAGATTGTCAGAAGAAAGCAGGATGAGAAGACGGATATTCTGTTCAGGTAATGGATTTTTATAGAATTGAATAGAGATTGTATTATTGATTAAAGGGGGCTGTGAAAAAATGTGAAAACATTTTTCGCAGCCCTTGATTTTGTTTATGGCTTTCTTTCACTTCATCTTTTTCGTTGATAAATGAGCACACTCCCCCTACCCCATGGGATTCATCTGCAAATGCTCTATGCGGCTT
>JAZQNM010000038.1:0-238591 GCA_045627305.1 Lachnospiraceae bacterium | reverse complement strand
CCTTGGAGATGGTTGACGGATCCTTGCAGAGGAATTTAGCGATGTCCTTGAAGGATTTGTTGTTATTAAGTGATTCTTCGATGTATAACCGGTCTTCCAGAGTGAGGTGTTTCTGGTTTCCGGGAATGAGATTGCTCATAGGACTCCTTTCACTGCTGTCAGAGGAGTCGGAGAGACTTTACCACAGAAATGTGAAAGAGTAAATATCGACTTGTGCAAAGGTAAAATCTACTGAGAGTTTGAGGAGTAGAATTTACAATTTCATTTTAGGCCCATCTTTGGTATAGGGAAATCAGTTGCGATATTGCCTTTTTTGAAGTAAAATAATAGAACAGTACGACATCTGAAGGAGGAAATATGAGAGTATTTGAGGGTTATAAAAAAGGTGTGAACCTGGGTGGATGGTTGTCTCAGTGCGTTCACACGAAGGAACATTACGATACATTTATCACGAAGAAGGATTTTGAGGAACTTTCGAAATGGAATATTGACCACGTGAGAGTTCCGGTGGACTATAATCTGGTCGAGGATAAGGAAGGCCATTATCTGGAAGGCGGATTCGCCTATATTGAGAATGCGATTCTGTGGGCAAGAGAATATAAGTTGAATGTGGTTTTGGATCTTCATAAGACATTTGGCTATTCCTTTGACGACGGAGAGAAAGAGGCAGGTTTCTTTGATAATAAGGCATATCAGGAGCGCTTCTATCGTCTTTGGGACCAGTTTACCGAGCGATTTGCGAAGTATGAGGATACTGTGGCATTTGAATTGCTGAACGAAGTTACGGCGAAGGAATATATGCCGACATGGTCGAAGATTGCATTGAAGACGATTGCGAACATCCGTAAGAAAGCACCAACTATTAAAATTCTGCTCGGTGGGTACTACAATAACAGCGTGGTTGCGGTTCCGGACCTGCCGGACATCGACGACCAGAATGTCATTTACAATTTCCATTGCTATGATCCGCTTCCGTTTACACATCAGGGTGCTCCGTGGGTGAAGGATATGCCGCTTGATTTCCGTATGAAGTACGAGGATTCCGGCGCAACTGTGGAGTACTTTGAGAACCTTTTCGCAGCGGCAATCGAGACGGCCAAGACAAGGGATAAGGCCTTGTACTGCGGTGAGTACGGCTGCATCGACCGAATCGGTGACGCAGATACACTCAAATGGTATCGTGCCCTCCATACCGTGCTCAATCGCTACAACATTGGAAGTGCAGCATGGTCCTATAAAAAGATGGACTTTGGTCTTACCGATGAGAACCGAAAGGAAACGGTATCGGAGATATTTTGAGCTTCCCCCTTTAACAGAGTGCGATTATGTGAGGAGAAGAAACATGAGTTTTGATGCTTTTACAGCAGATATCCAGAATAACAATTGGAATGTATTCGGTGTGGAACTGTATGAAAATGGCAAACTGACGCATTCGTTCGGTGACACGAACGAGAAGTTAAATGATTGTTATTCCACAACGAAATCGATTCTTTCCGTTGCAGCGGGAATCGTGTATGACATGGGATTGTTGGATTTGGATCGGTCAATCCTCGCATATATGCCGAAGAAGCATGTAGAGAAGATGCCTGTTTCGCAGGTGCAGATTTTCGAATCGGTTACGGTACGTAGACTTCTGTGCATGTCGGTTAAAGGATTGCCATTTGCCGCAGAAGGCGAAAGTTTCATCGATTTCAGCCTTGCATGCAAGGTGGAACCCGAGGATATTGGTTTCAATTATTCCAACATCAGCGCTTATCTGGTGGGGGTGGCACTTGCGGAGATTCTTGGCGAGGACCTTGGGGCGTTTATTGAGAAACGTATTTTTGAACCGATGGGAATCACGAGATTCGAGTATGGCCGTTGTCCGGAGGGCTATTTTTATGGTGCTTCCAAAATGAAACTGACCGTTCACGACCTCAGCAAATTTGGCATTCTTATGATGAACGGCGGTGTGTATGACGGGCATCGGATTATTTCTGAGAAGTATGTGAATATGGCGACCGGGGTACAGCAGATGAACCGAGAGGGCGGTTACGGCTTCTTCTTTTGGAAATATCGAGACGGCTTCAGTATTAACGGCAAATGCGGACAGAAATGCTATTGCCTTCCGAATCGGGGACTGATGTTGACCTTTATGTCTTATATGGAGGAAACACCTGCCGGTTTTAAGGAAAGTATGGAACGCAATATAATGAATGACGCGAAGGAGGTTTTGAAAGGACTTCTTGATTCGAAGCGGATTCACGTGGATTTGCGTAAGGAAGTATCCTCTACGAATAAGCTTGTTAAGACAATGGGGTATGCAGGAGAAGACGAGGGCTACCTTATGATTGCAGAAAGTCAGACGGAAGGGCGAGGACGGCTTGGCAGAAGTTTCTTCTCACCGGACGGAACAGGTCTTTATATGTCACTTCTTTTGCAGCCGAATTGCAAAGCGGAGAAAGCCACCCGAATTACGACTATAGCGGCGGTGGCTGTTACTGAGGCGATTCGCGGGCTGACCGGAAAGGAAGCCGGAATCAAATGGGTGAATGACATTTTCCTGAATGGAAAGAAAGTGTGCGGAATTCTTACAGAATCCGTACTACAGCCCGGAACGGACATGATGGATTTTGCAGTGCTGGGAATTGGTGTGAATCTGACGGAACCGAAGGAGGGGTTTGATGCGGAAATCAAAGAGATTGCCGGCGCGATATATCCTTACGGTGCGGCCCCGGAGTTCTTCCGTGAAAGACTGGCGGCGGAAATTGTGAATCGGTTCTTTGAATTATATGGAAATCTTGACGATATTTCCATAGTGAAACGCTATCAGACTTATTCCGTTATGACGGGCAGGGCAATTAGCATTATAGATGACATTACAAAACCCGAGGCAGCTCGCAAGGCAACTGCACTCGGGATTGATGACAACTTTGGACTTATTGTGGAATTATCTGACGGAACGCGGGAGACATTGACTTCCGGAGATGTCAGTTTGAGGCTTGTGTGAGATATAAGGCCCGTCCCCAACATATCAAAATGATATCTCAACCCCCGTCCCCAATATATCAAAATGATATCTCAACCCCCGTCCCCAAGCTATCATCCGGGGAAGAAACCGGAGTCAGAGATGGGCTCGCCGCCGTCAAGAAGGTGAGCGACTTCGCCCATGGCACGAACGCGGAACCATGCAACACCGGGCTCACGTTCCTCAGACTGAATGACGGTAACACCGGTAGGGGCACTGAAGAAACCGTGCCACAAAAGCGGCGCAGCGATGCCTGTAAGGTGTGCCACAACACTAAGCGTTGCAATCATATGACAGAAGATGACAATCGTCCCTTTATAAGAGCCGTCTTCTCCCCAATTGGTCCTAAAGATATGACCGTCTCTTTCATAGCCGTAATCCTTGAGCAACCCATCGAAACCATCAGTGATAGCCTTGTAACCTTCTATACAGGAAGGATTATTGTAATACGGCGAATTCTGCCAGGTTTCTGCGGAGTAAAGCGCCTCATCCTTTGTCCAGTCGCTCGGATAGAAATCCCAAGCGTGCTTTACGATGTCCAACCGGTCATAATAGGTACGCCCCGTGTATTCCTGAATCCACGGAAGCACCGTTGCCTCTTTGCCTAACGGTTCCAGGCACACACGACAGGTTTCCTTTGCACGACCGAGCGGTGATACATAATAAGCATCGACTTCTTTATCGAAGTACTGAATCCATTTAGCCAGACAGGCAGCTTCTCGTTCTCCTTTATCTGTAAGAAAATCCTTAACATAATCCGGATCGCCGTGGCGAATCAGTACGATTTTCATATTGTAATCCTACTTTCTTTTTATTGTTGGGATTGCCCTTCTGCATAGCATTTTCCCCGCTCAAAGTATAGCATAACCTTATAAAAAACGAAAGAATAAACCTATATTTGATTATTTATGAAAAAATCGTGGAATTCGTTGCGTAATGACGGAAAATGTGATACATTGACTTTGTGAGCGTAAAACTCATTTCCTTATAGCATCGTGTGAAGGGATAGAACATAAGCAAACAGCGGTTGTGCATTATCAGCAACCGAACTGATTGCAGAAGGAGCAAAAGATGGCAGTATTCTGTCCGAATTGTGGAAGAGAAATCAGTTTTGAGGGCGCAAAGTTTTGTGAGGGCTGCGGAACTCCGCTTGTGATAGCGGCTGCGGAAGCAGTGAAGGAATCTGTAGACGAAACCATACAGACTATAGCGTTCCCGGTAGAAACAGCGGTAGCGGAAGTAACCGAGGCAACCGCAGAAACACAGGCAGCCGTAGCTGAAGCAGTAGCAGAAGCGACCGCAGAAACACCGGAAGCCGTAGCTGAGGTTCAGGAAAATGTTTCAGAGACGGCTAGCGAGGTACAGGAATTTGTAGCAGAACCGATAGCCGAGGCAGCAGAACCGATTCCGGAAACATTGGAAGAAACGGTTAAGGAAACTGTAGCTGAGGTTGCACCGGAACAACCTGCATATGTTCAGCCGGAAATTCCCGCACAGCCTGTTTATACACAGCCTGCACAGCCGGTATATACCGCACCTGTTCAGCAACCCGTATACCAGCAGCCCGTATACCAGCAGCCTGTATATCAGCAACCGGTTACGAAAGAACCCAAGAAGAAAAAGAAGAAACTTGGCTTTGGCCGCAGACTTCTTGCATTTTTCCTTACTCTTTTGTTATTGGTTTTCGGCATTATTGCAATTCTTTATTTTAGTTTGAAATCATGTCTCACACCGGATAACCTTCGTGATGCGTTCGCAGAGACCGAGAACCTTTCTGAATTGGAAATCGGAAGATTCATTGGTGGAGATGTAGATGATGATATCACTCTTGCGGAATACATCCTTGACCAGATTCCTGCAGAGCAGAAGAGAATGTATCCGGAATTGACCGAGAAGAACATCAAGAAACTTCTTGACAATGAGGAAGTGCAGGAGATGTTGACCGATACCTTCGGCGATGTTATCGGATATTTCACCGGTGAGAGCGAAGACCTTGAGATTGATGCCGACAAGTTGATTGATTCTCTTAAGGACAACGAGGAACTAATTGAAAAGTACACCGGTAAGAAGCTTGTCAAGGAAGACTTTGATGAGATTCGCGAGACCGTTAAGGATATTAACGAGAATGAGTTGGCAGATATCGCTGAGGAAGCCGATGACGATTACAGAACCGCTCTGAAGATTACAAGATTCGTATTTTCCGATATCGGTATGTATATTGTTATCGGAATCGTTGCGCTTCTTGCACTTCTGATTATCCTTGCTTGCGGAACATTCTTTGATTCCAGCTTTATGCATATTGGATTCGCCGGAATTCTTGCCGGGGGACTTTACTTCTTTGGTGTGAAGTTCGGAACCGACAAGGTTATTGAGATTATCGAAGATGATATAGACGAGAATGTACTTGAACTCATGCAGAATCTTATTTTTGACAATCTGGAAACCAAGGGGCTGATTGTTTTGTGCGCCGGTGGTGCTTTGTTTGTGCTTGGAATCATCTGGAAGATTGTCAGAAAAGCTGTAAGTAAGAACTGATTATTGAGGGAAGACTGATTTATGAAGAAATGGCAGAAGGCATTATTGATTGTGCTTTCAATACTTCTGTGGATTGGTTTATGGACCTGGATTGCATACCGGCTGAATAAGCCGGTATTGCTGCCTTATCCGAAGGAAGTGGCGAAATCACTGATTTCTCTTATTACGGGAGCTGATTTCTCTCGTATTGTATGGGGAAGCTTTGCCCATGTGACGGGAGGATTCCTGGTCGCATTTGTACTGGGTATTCTGCTTGCTTTCTTCAGTACCCTGCATGAAACCGTAGAAATTCTTCTGATGCCCGGAATCAAACTGATTAAGACGGTTCCGGTTGTATCTTTTATTATTCTTTTACTGTTTTTTGTGGACCCCGCTCGAATCGGTTTTGTGATTTCCATGCTGATGGTCCTTCCGGTTGTTTACGAGAATGTCCGAAAAGGCATTGCGGCAGCAGACGGAAAGATGCTTGAGGCCGCAAAGGTATTCTGCTTCCCGTTTTTTAAGCGCCTTGCTTATATGAACATACCGTCCGTTGTGCCCTATGCTTCGGCCGCGTGTTCTACCGGGCTGAGTCTTTGTTGGAAGGCGGGAATTGCTGCCGAATTGATTGCACAGTCGCCATTTTCCATCGGGCATGAAATCTATTATTCAAAGATTTACGTAGATGCGAAGAATGTGTTTGCATGGACAATCGTGATTATCATAATCAGTGTTCTGTTTGAGAAGATATTCCTGATTCTGTTCAGACTGCTCGCTGTGAGTTTCAGTGCACCGACGCTTTGGCATCAGCGGAACAATCTGCTTCGATTCCTTTTGGGTATGCCTCTTCGGAACGAACAGCCACATGAGGAAGGCGCTGATGAGGAGACGGAGAAATCTGACGCAACTGTTTCCGGTGACATTCCTGTGATGCCACCTTCTGAGGCTACGAATAAGGAAACCGTCTGTACACTTACAGGTGTAGGCAAATACTACGACGGGAAGCAGGTACTTTCTAATCTGAATCTGAGTTTCTGTCCCGGAACGGTAACAGTTATTATCGGGCCATCCGGTTGCGGAAAGACAACTTTATTACGAATACTTCTCGGATTGACGGATCCGGACGAAGGTACATATTCTATAAAAGACAATGCAAGGGTCTCGGCGGTATTTCAAGAGGATCGCCTGTGCGAACAGTTGTCCGCAGAGAAGAATGTTCGCATGCTTCCGGGTCATATATCCAAAAATTATGCGAAGGATTTGCTGAGAAAGGCCGGAATAAAGGAAACGGAAGAAAAGCCGGTTTCCGCATTTTCCGGAGGAATGAAGCGAAGAGTGGCGTGGTGCAGGGCTTTGGCAGTAGAAGCTGATCTGGTTGCACTTGACGAGCCATTTACCGGGCTTGACGATGAGAAGAAACATCGGTTGATCCGGTTACTGAAGGAGACGCAGAAACACGCAACAATTGTAATAGTGACGCATATTGCGTCAGAAATAGAAGAAATTAAGATGGAATTTTCCGACACACAAGTCGTTTCTCTTGGAAAATAGTATAGCTTTTGGGATTTAATTCTGACAATGAGGTGTAAAAATGGGAGATGCCGCCCTGAAAATGCCAAATTGTCAGAATATTTTTATCAATTTGTATTAAGATTGTGAAAATGATATGAAAATGCAATAATTGTATTGACAAATCGTTCCCTGGGTGGTAAAGTAAAAACATCAAAAGAAACAACCGATACGAAATTGAAGCGAGAAAGAACAATCGCTAATAAATAAGAGAGAGGGTGAATCCGATGTACTAGCCGGTCAGCAATCTAAGGATTGTAAGAAGACTACTTAATCAGACTAAAACACAGAAAAGGACGGTACGAACCAATGGGTCACCGGTAGAAATCATAAAAACAGAAAAGTGTAAAATGAAAGTCAGGAATTAAGAAAGTCAATTCATATAGATTGATAATTTTATAGAAACGGAAGGTACGGACCAATGGGTCATTAGTTTTTGAATTGAAAACCAAATTTAAGAAATGGAAGGTATGGTCCAATGGGACGCTGAATGAGTTAGTTAATTAAAGTTTTACGATATTATGAAAGGCAGGTACAGTCCAAAGGAGACTTAAACTGAACTACCCAAAACGATATTATGAAAGGAAGGTACGGTCCAAAGGAAACTTAAACTGATCTACCCGAAACGATATTATGAAAGGCAGGTATAGTCCAAAGGATACTTAAGTTGAACTACCCAAAACGATATTATGAAAGGAAGGTACAGTCCAACAAAAACATAAGTTGACCTACCTCAAAAGATTTTATTAGTAAAGAAATGGATGGTACAGACCAATGTACTAGATTAGTTAGAAAATTCAAACTTTAGATAAACAAACGGCTTTGGTTATATAGAAAAACCAAAGCCGTTTTTTAATGATATCTTCACCCCCGTCCCCAAGATATCACAATATGCAAAAAAAAATATTTCTTTGAGATAAAAACGGCTGGTAATACAGTCTAATGAGTGATAGGATTAAGCGCAGTGCGCAGAATTAGGAGAACTTTAGCACAATGAAGAAAATACTTGCTGTAATCTTTTGCGTTGTAATGATGATGAGTCTTGCCTGTTGCGGCAATAATAAGTCACAGAAGCAGGGCGGCGCAGGAACAACTCCGGACGGACAGGAGGCGACTGTTAGCGTTACGCCTACGGAAAATGTGACCGTTACGCCGCAAGGGAATGATGCCAATCCAGACGAAACCGACAAACTTAAGGCAGATGTATTTGCCTTGGCAGAAAAGGTTCGCGACAATCTTTTTCCCAACGCTCAGTTTGATTCCAATGAAGTATATGAGCAGGATAGATATGTGGAAACTGAAACACGATGGTTTTGGACTTCCGTTTTGTGGGGAGGAGGGGACATAAAGATTGCTGTTCAGGAAGGAAAGGTTTCCGGCGGATACGTATCATTTAATGATTATTCCAATCCCGATGCTTCGAACGAATGGATAAGTCTCTTTGACGAGGAAGGAAATGTCTTTTTTGAGTCGCAATATAACGGAGAGAAGAATATTGTTATCGACCCTGAAATGAAACCTTTGGAAGGGCATTCAGAGGAAATGGTTCTTTTTCACGGAAAAGATATTCGTCTTTCCGAAGCAATGCAGGAAGTGTATTCGCATGAGGAAACGGCGAATCTTGGAAACTATCAGAAGGAATGGGTTTTAGAGGAAGGAAACTGGTATAAGATTCTGTATCAGCAGGATGTAACAAACGATGAGAATGGACTTCAAATGCAGTCTACCCTAAAGGTAGTGGATGATATCAATCATGCTATATACTGTACAATCAACCTGTATTCCTCGTTGAATCTTCCGGAGGATATCACTTGTGAATATCAGAGATTTTTAAAGGAGAGTAATAACGACCAGACAGGCAGTTACCATAATGAGGGAATGTATGTGTTCCGTGATCCCTCAGGTAATACTTCGTTTACTTTGGAAGACGAATACACTCGTTCGGATGGAAATACATATATTGCAAGAGTAGAATTGTTCGACAAGGACGGCGAAAGCCTGCTTTGTGGCAATGCAATGGGCGAGTTTACCGGATTTGATCTGAATGCAATTGGCAAGGAACTTCGCGCAGACAATCATATAGGAGCTACCAGAAAATATCAAAGAATCTATCAGTCAGGAGCTTCTAAGATAACGGCGGATTTTTCTTATGAATGGGCAAGAGATGATTATGATATGTTTGATATCATTCTGGTAGAGGTTTCCTTCAAAATGAACGGCAGCACTTTCTATGAGAAAAGATTTTATATGGCAGATTTGCCAGTGTGATGAAGTCGGAATGTCATAAGCAATATACTTTGTTTCTTGAAAGAAATTCCCTTCTTTGCTATAATCCAGTTAAATGATATGGCAGAGGAGGGGATTTCCTTTTTCTGTGAAACAGAGGAGGCTATTATGGCAAATGTGACATTGACCGGTAATCTCGGAAGTGGGAAGTCAACGGTATGTAAATTGTTGGAAAAGCAGGGCTATGAGATTTATTCCACCGGAAAGGTGATTCGTGCGATAGCGGACGATATGGGAATTTCGGTTCTTGAGATGAATGAACTGATGACAAAGGACCATAAATACGACCATATGATTGACGAGAAGACGGCAGCAATCGGAAGTGAGGAGCATGACCATGATATCCTTTTCGATTCCCGACTCGCATGGCATTTTGTTGCAGAGTCCTTTAAAGTATTTCTTTCGGTTGACCTTTCCGAGGCGGCCCGTCGCGTTTACAACGATGCTAGCCGGGGCGAAGTAGAAACCTATAAGGATGTTGCGGATGCAAAGGCACAGCTTGCAGCACGTGCGGCTAATGAGGACGCTCGCTATGAGGAACTTTACGGCATTCATTATTTTGATTTCAACAATTATAATATGGTTTTGGATACAAGCTTTCTGGATCCGGAGCACATTGCGGAATTTCTTATGATCCATGCGAAGAGTTGTGTGGTTGACAATGCCTACACGCAGCCGGTTATGATGTTCCTGTCTCCGAAGAGACTTGGAATGGAGTATGCTAAGGAGATAAACTTCAATCATGGATATGTGTATCCGAAGAAGGATATCCGCGTGACATTTGACGGAGAACTCTTCAAGATTGTGAGCGGAGAAGAGTATGTAAAGAAGGCAGCAGAAGAAGGGTACGCTTACGTTCAGGTAACGCTTGCGTAATCGGATTGCCTGTTTTTTGAAAGATTTTGAATAGCTTAATATGGTAACAGTGTTTAGGAACATTTTGGAGGAGCATTATATGAGCGAGCAGGAAACCAATCAGCAGGAAAATCTCATGCAGAAACTTGGTGTTTCCGAAGAAGATATGGAAAGATATCGGGAGATGATAGCATTTGTCGAAACTTGTCTTGACAGACCGCGGGTCAGACAGAGTCACAGACCGTATAAATATGACCGCTTTACACATACAAAGCGGGTTTTAAGCTGGACACTACGGCTGTATGAGGCGTGGGAGAACAAGGCCCGGGTGAATCTGGACAGCTTGATTGTGGCTACGATATTCCACGACAGTGCTTATTGTGTGTGTGAGGATTTGTCTGAGCATGCGCAGGTTGGTGCGAAGCTGACAGGTGAGTATCTTTATTCCATAGGATATCCACAGGAGCAGATAACCGAAATTTGCGATCTTGTGGGGAATCATTCCCGAAAGGATTTGATGCATGACGGAGATATTTCGGATTCTCTTGTGATTCTGATGGAGGCTGACTATCTGGATGATATGGGTGCACAGGGAATCGTGATGGATGTGTGGTACGAGGCTATGGACAATCCGGACTGCTCTTTTGAGAGTATTCGGGACCATTTTATCAAGTATACACTTTGCCAGCAGCATGAGAATCGGGCAATGCTTCGTTCGGAGGCGGCACTTCGTTTCTGGGATGAGAAGACTGCTTTGGTGGAAAAGTTTGTGGCAGAGTACACAAGAGACCTTGAATGGCCGATGTAATGAGATATCAAAAAAGCGGAACCGGAAATTAATCCGGCTCCGCTTTTATATTGCCAATCTATTCAGTTTAGTATGCTTTGCCCCAGTATACAAGAGACTTTGCTTTCTTACCACAGCATACGCATGTGTCGGAAAGGGTTTCCTGCTTGAACGGCATACAACGGGAAGTAACACCAGCCTGCTCTTTAATCGCATCCTCGCAAGCACGGTCACCGCACCACATAGCCTTGATAAATCCGGGCTTGTTGTCGGCGATGTCCTTCATTTCATCCATCGTGGTTGCGTTGTAAGTATGTGCCTCTCTGTGTGCAAGTGCACGCTCATACATATCCTTCTGGATGGTTTCAAGAAGCTCAGCGAGCTTAACGTCTATTTCATCAAGAGACACAACAATCTTCTCACGGGTATCACGGCGAACAAGAACTGCCTGGTTGTTGGCAAGGTCCTTAGGACCAATCTCTACACGAACCGGAATACCACGCATCTCCTGCTCGGCGAACTTGAATCCCGGAGTCTTATCGGAATCGTCAACCTTCACGCGGGCTACGGCGCTAAGCTTCTTCTGAAGATCATAAGCAGCATCGAGAACGCCTTCCTTCTTCTGCTGAATAGGAATCACAATAGCCTGAACCGGAGCAACAAGCGGAGGAAGCACAAGACCGGAGTTGTCTCCGTGTACCATAATGATGGCACCAATCAGACGGGTGGTCATACCCCAGCTTGTCTGATGTGCATATACAAGTTTGTTCTCCTTATCGGTGTACTGAATGCCAAATGCTTTTGCAAAGCCGTCGCCGAAGTTGTGGCTTGTACCGGACTGCAAAGCTTTTCCATCATGCATCAAAGCTTCGATGGTGTAGGTTGCTTCAGCACCTGCGAATTTCTCCTTGTCGGTCTTGCGTCCGCGAACCATCGGGATTGCAAGGAACTGCTCGCAGAAGTCAGCGTACAGGTTAAGCATCTGCTCGGTTCTTGCCTGAGCCTCCTCGGCGGTAGCATGAATCGTGTGACCCTCCTGCCACAAAAACTCCATGGAACGAAGGAAAGGACGTGTCGTCTTCTCCCAACGAACTACAGAACACCACTGGTTATAAACCTTCGGCAGGTCTCTGTAGGAATGAACGATATGTGAGTAGAAATCACAGAACAGAGTCTCGGAGGTAGGACGTACGCACATACGCTCCTGCAAAGTCTCGCCACCACCAACGGTTACCCATGCAACCTCAGGAGCAAAACCCTCTACGTGATCCTTCTCTTTATTCAGCAAACTCTCCGGAATGAACATGGGAAGATAGCAGTTCTCAACGCCTGTTTCCTTGAAACGGCGGTCAAGTTCCTTCTGGATATTCTCCCAGATAGCGTAACCTGCAGGACGGATTACCATACATCCCTTGATTCCGCTGTAATCAACAAGTTCAGCCTTCTTTACGATGTCCGTATACCACTGGGCGAAGTCATCCTCCATATTGGTAATGGACTCAACAAAATTCTCAGCCATTTGTATGTCCTTTCTGTTTTACACCTTAAGGAAAATGCCATAACATTCCCCCGGTGTTTTTTGATATACCCCAAAACCATTTTGGGGTACGAAAATGCTATGTAGAATGGTAATGGTTTTCTTTGGAAAAGTCAAGAAAAAAGTGCTTGTATTATCGGCTCTGTTCTAATAAAATGACAGTAGAGGGTTAACTTTCGGAGGATATGGAAATGATAGAGATGGATGACCTCGACCGTTCCTTGGAAGAGTATAATGCGGAGGCAGCTTCCAAGACAGCATCGGAAGCGGTTTTGGATAAGCCGAAACCCTTGTGGCAACCGACATTTACGGATGAAGAGGATGACGATGTCGAGGACGAAATCAAGTATACGATGCAGGCCAATAGGATATATGTAATCCGGGACCGCATACACAGAAGTCAGATAGACTTTCAGGAGAAACTGAAGAGCGTTACCACAATACAGGAACGCGAGAAAAACGCTGTCATATTTGAATGGATTGGAACGATAAGCATTGTGGTTATTCTGTATGCAGTTCTCTTCTTTCTGCAAAGACCTGATTGGAGAATACCATTTTACTGTCTTGTTGTGGGCGTTACGATTTTTGCCATATACCAATTCAAGGAGGTCATTAAGAAAACGGCTAACTTCCTGATTTTGAATATTAAGGCGAGCCCTTCCTCATTTGTCGAGAGAAGGAAGGTCAATACCTATCGTAAACGCGAAGAGTATTGGGAGCGGAAACTGGCTGATTTGAAGAATAAGTTGGAAAGACTTTCCATTCTTGAAAGAAAGCTTGAGAAAGCCCGCTATCTAAGCGAAAAGGATGCCGAAGAGGTCGAGAAACTGGGAATTATCGACCAGAAGGACTCCTACTATACAGAGGAGAAATTCACCTTCGGCGATTTATGGGAGTACTTCACTCACAAGAAGGATATGGGTGGAATTAACAGTTCAAAATAATATGGGATGAATTTGGAGTTTATGAGGAGTTATTTATGAGTGAAGAAGTGTATTTAGATGACCTGGATAAGGAACTTGCGGAGTATAACAAGCAGACTACCGGCGCTAAATTGCGACCTGCGGAGAAGGACGGCGGTTATGACGTCGGCCGTTATGAGTTTCAGATGGAGGCTGTGAAGAACAGTTTGTCTGTGCTTGCCGTGAAGGCGGACAGTATAGAAAGGGATATGCGTGCCATCGATGATCGAAAGGCAAAGGACATTGCACTGTTGTTTCTGTCCGGTGTTGCATTCTTAATCGGAATGACACTTGCGGTTGTATTTGGCTATATGGCGATGACACAGGGAATCGGTGGAGCGGTCGGATTTGGCATGTTCTGCCTGATGGGAGCCATCGTGGCAGGTATATTCGGCATTCGCTTTGCCAATTATCTTACTTCCTATCTGATTAAGAAGAAAGCAAGTCCACACTGTTATCTTGTAGAGTCGAACTATATTCGTTCCTATGCAGGCGAAAAGGAATATTATATGGATTGCCTGTCAGAAATCGGCACCAATTCTTCGAGCCTTCGTCGTTATAAGGAGCGAATTGAGAAGGAAGGGCACATTTCGGAGGATGACATGGAGAATGTCAGACGTCTTGGAAACTATCAGCCGCCTATGTGCATATATAAGGATGAGAAGTACACCTTTGCAGAATGGGTGCGTTATCGGGCAACTTTACGTAAGAAAAAATGATTTGTGACTTTTGGCGTCCGTCAATCATTTTATAGATATATGGTTTTCGGACCAAAAAGTATAAAAAGGAGCAAATCAGAGATGAAAGGTAAAGATAAATGCAGAATGCTTAAGCAGATTCGAAAGAAGATTGCTGATGAGAATGATATCCCTTATGTTGTAGAGGAGTGCCCTTATCAGGGAGAATGTAAAGGAACCTGCCCGAAGTGTGAAGCAGAGCTTCGCGAGATGGAAAGGCAACTGTCCCTTCGCAGAAAACTTGGAAAGGGCGTTGCAATAGCAGGAATTGCTTCCGGTATTATGATGTCTACGGTTGCATGCACACCGCAGGATGTTGTAGATTTTGTTGAGAATGTTTTCGCCGGCGAACGTCTGGACGGTGATGTGGTAGTGGGGGGCATAGCAGAAACAATCGATGATTACCAGGAATTGATGGGAACGCCTACCCCTTGTCCTCAGGATTACAATAAATCAGAAGGAGGAACTACCGTTGGTGATGTTTCCATCGAACAGATGGAAGAATATAATGATGCCTGCAATGAGGGTGGTACACAGTAATGAGTGCTTTACTTCCGCTGATTAGCATTAACAGACTTCGTATGGAAACGGATGGTGATGGCGTTACCACGCTGATTGCCGCAAAAGGATGTCCGCTTTCCTGCTGTTATTGCATCAATTCCGATGTTTTGGGAGACGAGGTTCCCTTTCGGAGAGTTTCGGTTTCCGAACTTTTGGAGCAGGTTAGAATTGACGATTTGTATTTTCAGGCAACCGGTGGGGGAGTCGTATTTGGTGGCGGAGAATCCCTGATTCATGCGGATTTCATTCGTGAATTCGCAGAAGCAATGCCGAAGGAATGGAAACTTACATTAGAGACCAGTCTGAATGTTCCCACGGAGAATCTGCGAAAGCTGATACCTTATGTGGATTATTATATTATTGACATTAAGGATATGAATCCGGAGATTTATCGGGCCTATACCGGTAAGGATAATGATCAGGTAATGAAGAATCTGCATGTGTTGATTGATGCAGGGTTTGCGGACAGGATGACAATCCGTGTGCCGAAGATTCCGGATTACAATACGGTGGAGGATTGCAAAAAGAGTGTTGAATTCCTTAGACAAATGGCCTCCTTCCGTGCTGTAGATGTATTCCCGTATGTCATTCGGGATTATCACAAAAGAGGAGAAAAGCCCAATCATGGCGAAGGAGAAAGAAGTTAAAACCAATGCCATGCGTATACTGGAGAGTCTTGGAATTCCGTTTACGCATCAATCCTATGAATGCGAGGAATTCATAGATGGAATTGCTACCGCTGATAAGCTGGGATTGCCACATGAGCAGGTGTTCAAGACACTTGTGACGGTTGGCAGCAGCAAGAATTATTTCGTATTTGTCCTGCCGATTGAAGAGGAACTTGACTTGAAGAAAGCCGCAAAGTCAGTAGGAGAGAAGAATGTTGAAATGATTCATGTGAAGGATATCACGGCGGTTACGGGATATGTGAGAGGCGGCTGTACTTCCATCGGAATGAAGAAACAGTATGTTACGCGCGTTGAGGAAACGGCGCAACTGTATGATAAGATTTATGTAAGCGCCGGGAAGATTGGCGCACAGATATGTTTGGCACCGGACGATTTAATTCGGGCCAATGGCGGGGAGTTTGCAGATATAATAAAATAAACGATTCCTTTATGGGATTGAAAACATAAAAAGTAGCCGAAAGGCTACTTTTTTGTATATGGTCTGCCGTTTATACTAATCATTGCATTGTCGGATGCTTCTATACTTTTCCCAAGAATCGGTTCGTGATTGGCTTTTATATCGATACTTCCGGCTTTCAGTTGCACGGAACCGTTGCCGTAAAGTGCAGCCTTTTTCGAATCAATCAAAAGGGTGCCGCCGCTAATGGTAATGGAGGAAGCGGCGTAGATGCCCTCGTCGTCGGCATCCGCACTGATGTCTCCGCCTGTTATATTGATATACCCGAGACTGGGTTCTTCACTATTGGTGGATTTAATTGCGTCACCCTCACATTTGATGGTGAGCTTTCCGCCGGAAATGACAACGAAATCCCGTCCTTTGATTCCGTGATGAGCCGCATCAATCTTGATGTTTCCGCTTTTGATGGTAAGGGTATCCTTTGATGCAATGCCGTTGTACCCGTCAGCCTTAATGGTCAGCTTTCCTTCGCCCTCGAAAAGAAGCGGGGCACGGGAATAAATGGCGGCATCCGGTATTTCGGCACCTTCATACTGTCCTTCTCCATTGTCGGTTTCCACGTAAATATGCCGGTCTGTTAGGAAATTCTGGGAACCCTCCATCAGATTTATCACAACCATAGAGGAGTTCTTTACATAGATTGGTGCTGAATTATCGCATGTAATGTCTACATTGTTCAGATTAAGATATACGGCTTTTCCGCTTTGTACATCAACAATGATTGACCAGTGTCCCGTTCCAGTGATATTATAGTTACCGTCGCGGGTAATCGTAACAGTCCCGTTGTTATTTATGACGGAATTCTTCTTTGGGCCGTTTACGGAAGCAGACCCCTCTGAAAGAATAATTTCCGTATCGGTGGGCTTGCTGCTGCAGGCGCACAGAAGAACGGATAGCCCCGCGAAAAGCAGAACAGACAGAAAACGAAGGACGGAAGTCTTTTTCGTAGGATATTTCAGCATTTGGCACCTCATTTCGGTAGAATTATCTTTCAAAACGAATAATCGGTATTCTCATCTATTTTATCCGTTAATATTTTGTTCGTCAAGGGAGGAGCCCGGTGCAAAGGATAAAAGGAGCAATTTATGAAGAAGAAAAATGCCATATATTTATTTCTTGCGGCTATTATCTGGGGCTTTGCATTTTCCGCACAGAAAGTTGGCAATGCCATGGGGCCCTTCGCCTTTAATGGCGTGAGAAGTATATTAGGTGGGACAATACTGATTCCTGTCATATTCATTTTGCGTAAATATGAAACCGGAAAGAATTGTTCCGGAAGAGAACTTTTTAAAGCGGGAATTTTGTGTGGTTTGTGTCTGTGTGCTGGTTCAAATCTGCAGCAGGTCGGACTTATGTATACCAGTCCCGGAAAAGCAGGCTTTATCACGGCAATGTATATTGTATTTGTTCCGATAGCAGGACTGGCACTGAAAAAGAAATGTTCCCGCAATGCCTGGATTGGTGTCATACTCTCCGTGGGCGGTCTGTTCTGTCTGTGTATGCTGACAGATGCGGACAAGGGAAGCAATGAAATGCTGGGAAATGCCCTTGTTTTGTTGGCAGCGTTCGCATTTACCGCACATATTCTTGTTGTGGACCGTTATGTGGAGAAGATGAACGGAGTTGCTTTGTCGTGCATACAATTCTTCACTTCGGGAACGATTACCCTTATATTGATGTGGATTTTTGAGAAGCCGACCATTTCGGGAATTCTTTCCGAGCCTGTGGCACTTTTATATGCCGGGATTATGTCCTGTGGTGTTGCCTATACATTCCAAATTCTTGGGCAGGATGGCGCCAATCCGACGCTGGCGTCTTTGATTTTATGTCTGGAATCTGTATTCTCTGTGATTGGAGGCATCTTATTCCTTCAGGATACAATGAAGCCGGTGGAATGGGCGGGATGTGCATTGATGTTTTTAGGGATTATTATTTCACAGTTGCCTGATAGGAAGAATGCTTCGAAAGAGGAATGAATAAGGCTTTGGGAAAATGTGTTTTTCTGTGTATTTTCCTAAGGAAATGTTGCATCTTCTTCTATAGTTTGGTATGATATTTAGGAGCCGTTTCGTGATACGGAGGTGGAAGGAGATCATTTATGATACCGCATGAGGGACGAAAGAAGAGATGGGGAGACCGCTATGACGGTTTTCTTGTTCGCAATCTGGATCCGATGAGCAAGATGGTACCCTATATTATGCCTAAGAAGGTAGATTCATGGGTTTTGTTTGAGGACAGAATTGATATCACAGGTACGGAACAGTTTATTCGAGAGAAGAGAGTATCGGAGTTGCCGACACTTACCTTATACCATATTGTATTTGCCGCTATGGTCCGTGTATATACCGAATATCCGGAGTTGAACCGCTTTGTGGCGAACAGTAAGGTATATTCCAGACGAGAAATCAAGGGAGCCATGGTTGTTATGAAGGGAATGAAGCGCGAGAGCGAGCGTTCCATGATTACCCCGAGGTTTCAGCTTGAGGATACTCTGCCGGATGTTGTTCGCCGAATCGATGAGGATGCCGGACAGATTGATACAACGGTAAAGGTTATGGAGGATGAGAATAAGACCGATTTCGATAAGACCGAGGTCGCTCTTGGACTTTTGCCCGGCTGGCTTTTGAAATTTGCTGTTGGAACACTGAAGTGGTTGGATAAACACGGTTGGATGCCTAAGGCAATCAATAAGGTAAGTCCCTTCCATTCCAGTTTTTTCATCACCAATATGGGCTCTATCGGTATGGATGCCGTGTATCATCATGTCTATGAGTTCGGTACGTTATCAGCTTTTGGTGCAATCGGCCGCAAGGAGAGTTATTTTGAAACGGACGAGAAGGGCGAGAAGAAGAGAGGCGTTCGGTTAAAACTTCAGTTTGTTGTGGATGAGCGTGCTGCGGACGGTTATTCCTATGCACTTGGGTTCCGTCGTTTACGTTATCTGATTGCGCATCCGGAACTTCTGATGACGCAGGCTGAGAATATAGAATTTGATAAAATCGATAAGGAATAGCAATCCGGTTTCGGGTTGTAGCTGATAAAGAAGGATAATACTATGGATTTCTCCAATAAGATGGTTTTGATTACCGGAGCCAGTTCCGGAATTGGTATGGAATTTGCCAAGGCTTTTGCCGCAAAGGGGTGTCATCTGATTCTTGTGGCAAGACGCTCCGACCGTTTACATACGCTTTCCGCGGAGCTTGGAGTTCCGTGCGAGGTGCTTCCCGCGGACCTTTCCAGGGAGGATGAGGTTTACAGAATTGCAGAACTCACGAAAGACCAAAAGGTTGATGTTCTTGTAAACTGTGCAGGCTTCGGTCTTCTTGGCGCCGAGTCGGACATTCCCCTTAATGAGGAACTTGATATGATTAATGTCAATGTCCGTGCCGTTCAGATTTTGACGAAGAAATTTATGGCGCAGTTTACGGAGCAGAACAGCGGTGTGATTCTGAATGTGGCTTCCAGTGCAGGCTTGCTTCCGGCAGGTCCTTACCTGAACACCTATTATGCAACCAAAGCTTATGTTGCAAGCTTTACGCAGGGATTGGCAGCAGAATTGAAAGATACAGGCAGCAATGTTTATGTTGCGGCGCTGTGCCCCGGACCGGTGAATACGGAGTTTACGAGTGTGGCACGCGGCGAAGAATGGGACAACGGCATTTCTGCCGAGGAATGTGTTGCCTATGCAATGAAGAAGATGGAGCGAAGAAAGGTCCTGATTGTTCCGGGAAGAAGTATTCGTCTCGGTTTATTCTTTAGCAGGCTTGCCCCGAAAGCGTTCGTGACAAAATGGATTGCCGGATTTCAAAAGAAGAAGATTAAGAAATAAAAATAGCGGATTGTATTACGAAGGGTAATGCAATCCGCTTTATTCTTTGTTTTTTTATAATCTAATGGTTATATTTGTTACCGGCCTGTACCAGCATCGATATTCCAATGACAAATGTTACTGCCATAACAAGAAAAACAATGGGTTTTTCGAAGATGATAATCAAAATACCCGAGGCAATCATTCCGGAACCTGCAATTATTATTCCGATACCGGACTGCTTGCAGAACGGGACAAGGTCATCTTCGGAAACCTTATCAGAATGATAATCATGGAGCAGCGATATCTTCTGTCTCTTCCAAAGCAGAAGACCAAGAGTAATGAATAGAATTCCCATCAGAATCACAATGATTCCGGCAACCATGAAAATCACCTCCCAAACTTAGAATATACGCTCAAAAATCTATACTATCAAACAAAAATATAGTATCACAACACCTTGACGCGGTCAAGAAATTCGCAGAATTATCACAATTTTTCAGCCTTTTTAACGGCTTCAGCCAATGTTAATCCGGCAAAATCCTGTGCACTGAAAATACGACCGGACTTTTTGTCGTCCAAAAAGGCACCAACGACGATTCCCGGAATGGTACTTTCGGGTGCGTTCGGCGCATTTGGTCCGCCGAGATCGGTTCTGCACCAACCGGGGTCACACAGGTTCAGCATTACATCAGTGCCCTCCAGTTTGGAGCCGAGATCAATTGTAATCTTGTTCAAAGCCGCCTTACTTGCAGAGTATCCGGCCTGTTCCGGCTCCAGTGCAATTCCGCTTGTCGTGTTCAGAATGCGACCGAATCCGGCGGCAATCATCTTGGGCAGAAAATGATAGCAAATCATTGCGGGAGCGACGGTATTGATTTTATAGCTTTCCATATAGTCAGAAACAGGAGTATCAAAGTAATTCACACGGTAGGCAATCTGCAATCCCGCGTTATTCAGAACGATATCAATTTTTATGCCAAAACCGTCAATTTCGTCAAGCATTGCGGTGACTTCTTCGGGGTTGGAAAGTTCTGCCGATACACCGATGGCTTCTACCCCAAGCGCTTTCGCCTCTTCAATTACTGCTTTTGTATGTTCAGGCTTCCTGCTGTGTAGAATTAAGTTACAGCCTTGTTTTGCCATAAAAATGGCAGAAAGATAGCCGATGCCTCTGGATGCACCGGTAATGAACGCCCAACGGCCCCTCATATCAACCATGGATAATTCCTCCTCTTTTATGTATCAACAACAATATGTAGTTGTTTTACTTTTGATTCAGTATAGAGGATTGACACGGTCGTGGTCAATTAAAACGGAAAATATCATAGAAAATGACAAAAAATCGTATATATAGGCAGAATTCCACATCTTGTGGTGTTATTTTCCCGAAGAAGTGAAAAAAACTTGACAATATTTCCGTTTCCGTTTATAACTGTAGTAGTGGAAATGCAGGGAAATATATGCTTTTCTGCAAGATAAGGGGTTATTAACCGAGTAACAATCTTTAGGAGGATGAAATTCATGAATAAGTCTGAATTGGTTGCTGCTATCGCAGCAAAGGCTGGCGTTACTAAGGACGCTGCAAAGAAAATGGTAGATGCATTCCAGGATGTTGTTGTTGAAGAGCTTACCGCTGGTGGTAATGTAGCATTGGTTGGTTTCGGTACTTTCGAAGTATCTGAGAGACCTGCTCGTACCGGCCGCAACCCGCTTAACGGCAAGACCATTAAGATCGCTGCTTCCAAGCAGCCTAAGTTCAAGGCAGGCAAGGGTCTTAAGGAAGCTTTAAACAAGTAATCAAAGGATTACATAAAGGCTGTTCGGATTCTTCCGGACAGCCTTATTTTTTCCTATGGGGGAACAGATGGTTCTATGATCAAAGCGTTCCCTCCAAAGAGAATTTGCCATGCGAAAGATAGAGAGATTAATATGCGATTAGATAAGTATTTAAAGGTATCACGTCTGATTAAGAGACGTACCGTGGCCAATGAGGCATGTGACGCAGGGCGTGTCAGCGTGAACGGGAAGCCTGCAAAGGCTTCTTTGGAAGTGAAACCGGGGGATGTTATTGAAATCGGTTTCGGCAACAGACAGGTGAAGGTGGAAGTTACCGAAATCGTCGAAACTACGAAGAAGGACGAAGCAAAAGATATGTTTCGTTATCTATAGAGAGACTGAAAGCTGTAGTAGGGCTTTGGAAGCGAGGCAATAGTGAGAAGAGGCAGACTTGTCCGCGTCGGAGCATTAAAGGCGAGACTGATTTATCTGGGAATTGTCATTGTGGCGGTTGCATTCATCAGCATAGTTCTGATTTATCTGCAGAAGAGAGAAGCGGATAAACTTGCTGCTAAGAAGGCGGAGGTTGCACGTTTGGAGCATCTGATAGCCGAAGAGGAAAATCGCAGTGTGACAATAGCAGATTATCGGGCTTATGTTCAGACGAAAAGTTACATTGAAGAGATAGCTCGTGAAGTACTCGGGCTGGTATATAAAGACGAGATTATTTTCAGACCGGTTACCGAAATTGCCCCGACGGGCGAAGAGGTTGTAGTGCCAAAGGGAAGATAGTCCGAAAGTTCGCCTGTTTCGTCCGGAGTATTCCGGTACGGACGGTTTTGGAGAGATATGAAGAGTGAAGTGGAACGGTTCCTTCGGGAACAGCAATTGATTCCCTGTAACGGAATTGTTATAGGGCTTTCCGGAGGGGCAGACTCAGTATGCCTGCTTTTCCTTATGCATGAGGTCGCTTCGGAGTACGCTATTCCGTTACATGCTGTTCATGTGCATCACGGAATTCGCGGAAACAGTGCAGATGCGGACGCACTGTTCTGTGAAAAGCTTTGTGAAAGGCTTTCGATTCCCTTCCACATGTACCGTATTGATGTTCCAAAGGAGGCGAAGGAACAGGGTATCGGAGAAGAGGAGGCCGGGAGGACGGCACGCTACCGTTGCTTTCGTGAAACTGCTGAGAATGTGGGTGCCTCTTTTGTGGCGGTCGCACATCATCGTGACGACAATGCGGAAACGGTTCTTTTTCGAATGTGTCGTGGGACGGGAATCCGCGGACTTTGCGGAATTCCAAAGGTCAGTACTCCATTTGCCGATTCTGATATCCGACTGATTCGTCCGCTTCTTTCGTTTGGACGGGATGAAATCTGTGAAGAACTAAAGCGAAGAAATGAGTCCTATCGGACCGATGAGACCAACAACGGAAACGACTACACAAGAAATTATATACGAAACGAAGTACTCCCGATACTTGCCAAGGTAAATGACGGAGCCACCATTCATATTGCAGCACTGGCAGACCAGGCGGAACAGGTGATGGAGGTTATTGCAGCCGAAACGGAGCGGGCATATAATATGTCGGTCAGTGGGAACAAGGTTCTGCGTGAGGAACTTGGCAGATTCCCCGAGATCATCCGTAGAGAGGTACTTTTGCGGTACGCAAAGAAAATGGCCGGGGCTGAGAAGGATTTTACAAAGGAACATGCGGAGTTGCTTGACAGACTGCTTATGGGACCGGTTTCGAAGCAACTGTGTCTTCCGTATCGGTTGCGTTTGCAAAGTACTTACGATGGGATATGTCCGACGCCTGAACAGGTAACAACGGATATTGAAGAAATACCGCTTTCCGAAGGGGAGTATCCTTTGGTGGACGGCAGAATTCTTTCCGTAACGGTGCGAGACCTGCTGCCAGGTGAAAAAGCACCAAAAAAAAAGTGGAATAAATGGCTTGATTGTGATATGATAAAATCCGCGCCGGTGCTTAGAACAAGGCGTGAGGGAGATTTCTTTTTTATCGGCCGTGAAGGCGGAAGGAAGCTTCTTCGCGAGTATTTTGTCGGCGAGAAAATACCGAAAGCGGAACGGGATTTCATTCAGATTGTTGCAGCCGGTTCGGAAGTGCTGTGGATTCCCGGAATGCGAGGGACAGAAAACTATTTGGTTAGTGAACAGACGAAGCGGGTAATGATACTGGAATTGCTCCGGTGAACATAGAAATACTTTACATTTGTCTGATTTACGGAAAGGATATCGATATGGAACGCGTCAGTGTAATGATTCCTGAGGAAAGAGTGCTTGAGAGAATTCGTGAGATGGCAGAGCAGATTACCGAAGATTATGCCGGCAAGGAGCTGAAGCTTATCTGCATTCTGAAGGGCAGTGTGTTTTTTACAACCGAACTTGCAAAGCGAATTAATCTGCCGGTAAAGCTGGATTTCATGTCGGTTTCCAGTTATGGTGATGATACACAGAGCAGCGGACGGGTAAAGATTGTGAAGGATTTGGATGAATCCATTCGTGGTCAGAATGTGCTTGTTATTGAAGATATCATAGATTCCGGTCATACGTTATCCTTCCTTTTGGAAATGTTGAAGAACCGTTTTCCGGAGTCGATTGAACTTTGTACTCTGTTGGATAAACCGAGCCGCAGAGTAACCGAGGTTCCCGTAAAGTATTCCGGATTTGAAATTCCGGATGAATTTGTTGTAGGTTTCGGTTTGGATTATGCGCAGAAATATCGTGCACTGCCTTATGTCGGTATTCTGCATTTTGAAGATTGAGAAAGGGTCGCAAAGGCGACACAGGTAATGTTCATTGAAGAAGAATAAAGGGTGCGGGGTGTTTTTTTACCTGCTACTGACAGGCATTCTCGTATTTGCCATAGTGTATGCGGGAATTCTTGCAAAAGATAATTTTGACTATACCTACAGGGATTTCACTGCTGACATTCAGGGAGATGATATCGAAAAGATTTCCATTGTGCAGAATGAGGAAGTTCCTACCGGTACGGTTATCGTGTATTTGAAGAGTGGGGAGAAGAAGGAGTTCTACACAACCGATGTAAACCGGATTATTGCAATCGCAGAAGAAGAGGGACTTATATACGGTGTATCTGATATCGATAAACCCCACTGGTTTTGGACAAATGTGTTCCCGTTCCTGATTCTGGGCGGAATTGTTGTTCTGTTCTATCTGTCCTTGAGCAAGGCACTTGGCGGCGGTAATTCTCAGGTAATGAATTTCGGAAAGAGCCGTGCTCAGCTTCTGATGCCGGGACAGCATGGAATCAATTTCAGTAAGGTTGCCGGATTACATGAGGAGAAGGAAGAACTGCGTGAAGTAGTGGATTTCCTTTCCGATCCGAAGAAGTATCTGAAGGTTGGCGCGAGAATTCCGAAAGGTATTCTGATGGAAGGACCTCCCGGAACCGGTAAGACGCTTCTTGCAAAGGCTGTGGCAGGCGAAGCAGGAGTACCGTTCTTCTCTATTTCGGGTTCTGATTTCGTGGAAATGTTCGTCGGTGTCGGTGCATCCCGTGTGCGTGACCTGTTTGAACAGGCGAAGCATAACTGTCCGTGTATCATTTTCGTGGATGAAATTGATGCGGTTGCCAGAAGAAGAGGTTCGGGTCTTGGCGGTGGTCATGACGAGAGAGAACAGACTTTGAATCAGCTACTTGTGGAAATGGACGGTTTCACGGTGAATGAAGGCATTATTGTTCTTGCTGCTACAAACCGTGTGGATATATTGGACCCTGCGATTTTGCGTCCGGGTCGTTTTGACCGTAAGGTTCTGATTGGACGCCCTGATGTGCGCGGACGTCTTGAAATTTTGAAGGTACATGCAGCCAATAAACCCCTTTCTGAGGATGTTGACCTGGATAAGATTGCACATATTACTGCCGGATTTACTGGCGCAGACCTTGAGAATCTTCTGAATGAGGCAGCCATCAGTGCTGCGAAGGAAGGAAGAGCCTTCTTGAATGAGGAGGATGTCAAGAAATCTCTGATTCGTGTTGGAATCGGTACGGAGAAGAGAAGCAGAATTGTTTCCGATAAGGAACGTCGGATTACCGCTTTTCACGAGGCTGGTCATGCGATTTTGTTCCATGTTCTTCCGGATGTTGGACCGGTTTATAATGTTTCCATCATTCCTACGGGCAGTGGTGCAGCCGGATATACCATGCCACTTCCCGAACAGGATGAAATGTTTATGACAAAGGGGAAGATGAAGCAGCAGATTATCGTTGATTTGGGCGGCCGTGTTGCCGAAAGCCTTGTATTTGACGATATTACAACCGGAGCCAGTGCTGATATTAAATCCGCTACGCAGACAGCCCGTGCGATGATTACAAAATATGGCTTCTCCGATGCGCTCGGTATGGTGAATTACGATCTTGATGAAGAGGAGGTCTTCATCGGACGGGATTACGGTCATACCAGAAGCTACAGTGAGAATGTTGCCAATGCAATTGATGCTGAGGTACGTTCCATTATAGATGAGTGCTATAAGGAAGCGGAACGGTTGATTCGCGAGAATCTCAATGTGTTGAATTCCTGCGCAGAACTTCTTCTTGAAAAGGAAAGAATTACCCGTGAGGAATTTGAAGCATTGTTTGGAATCGTGAAAGAGGAACCCGTTATTACGGATATTCGTTTGAATTGAGTGGATTCCTTACAGTTTACGCAGTAAAATATAGAAAAAATACACGAAGATGCAATAGAAGAGGACACAAAATTGTCATATTCTTCCTATTGCATTTTCTTTTGATTTGTTGTATGATGTAAATGTGGTTTAACACCAACGGGATGTTTTAATTTGAGAAAGGAATGATCAAAATGAAGAAGAAAGTATTATCTGTACTTCTTATTCTTGCCCTTGTTATTACCTGCTTTACCGGATGCGGAGACAAGGACACCGATAAGAAAAAGAAAAAGTCTGAAAACTACGATGATGTTTATGAGTTGATTGGTTCTCTTGGAGATCTTGAGAAAGGCAATGTTTCTGTTGCTTTTGATTTTGACCTGGGTAGCGAAGGCGTTGTTAAGATGACCATGAATTCCAAGAGAGATGGCAAGGGCGGCTGTGCACTTGGTATTTCCTTTGACGCAGATGTTGAGGAGACCAAGATGTCCGGTGACCTTGAAGATCTTGTAGTTGTTAAGAGTGATATGGCTTACATTAACCTTGCAGCGATTGTAGATTTTGTTGCAAATGTTGCAAATGTTGCAGCTCCGAATCAGGTTGATGTTAAGGAGTTTCTTGGTGATACCAAGCTTGGATACTTTGCTATTCCGTTGCCGGATATCGATGATTCTGTAATTGAGAAGTTCACAGACAACTCCATTGAGTCCTTCGTTAAATTCCTTGAGGATGCATTTGAGGATTCCAAGGTTGAGGGTGAGGATAATGAGTTTAGCATTGCATTTGAGGATGTAGATTCTTATAAGACTTTGTTCAATGCTATGGCTGACTATCTTGAGGCTGAGTCTGACAATCTTGTTAAGAGAGGCACCAGCTTCTCCGCTGATGATTTTGATTTAGATGCTTATGCTAAGAAACTTATCGACTATTACTATGATGATGCTGTAGAATTGGCTTCTGCTTTTGGAATTGAGAAGGCTCAGATTGATGCTGTTGTGGATCAGGTTAAAGAAATGGATCTGAATGCTGAACTTAAGAAAGCTATGGAAGATCCTTCTGCCGATATTCCGACCGAGGATGAACTTAAGGAAGAATTGGAGAGCATGATTTCTGATGTTCGTAGTTTGGCTGATGAGATTTCTGAAGAAGAAATTGAAGATTTCGATGCTTCCTGCACCGTTAAGTATGACGATGGTGGCTACAAGTTCAAGGGCACTATCGAAGGTAAGGGTGAAGATTCCGATAAGAAGATTTCCTTCACAATAAAGATTGATGAGGAAGATTGCAAGGTTTCCGCTCCTTCCGATATTACAAAGCTTGGTGATTTCAAGGATATTGCTGAAACATTGGCTCCTTTGCTTAATGGCATGGGTGATGATGATTTAGATTACTATGAGTATTAATTTTCTCAGTGGAATTTGTTAATAGTTTAATCAATTCATGATTTCCGGAATCGGGGCTGTGAAAAAATGTGAAAACATTTTTCGCAGCCCTTGATTTTGTTTATGGCTTTCTTTCACTTCATCTTTTTCGTTGATAAATGAGCACACTCCCCCTACCCCATGGGATTCATCTGCAAATGCTCTATGCGGCTTTCCTGTTTCGTTGTATTTTGTTGTGATATTTATATAGATTCTGGCCGATTGAAACCAAAAATACTTCCAGTCGGACTGATTTTATTCCTCTGCGAACGATTCTTTTATACCAACGATCATTTTTCATGATGCCAAATGTGCCTTCCGCTTGAATGGAACGGTTCATTCTCAGCATCGCTCCTTGGATACTTTCGAGGTTATCTATAACCTCTTGATGCATCGCTGTCAGTTCCTGATTGAGTCTGACAGTTCGGTTCCTGTCTGTTTTCTTGCATCTCTCAGCAAGCGGGCATCCTGCGCAATCTTCGCATTCATACAGTTCTTCCTGGCGTCCGTATTGATTCCCTCTCACATACTTTCGATACTTAAATACAAACCTCTTTCCGTTAGGACATCGCATGGTACCTTCCTCATCAATCGGGAAGTTCACCGCACGGAATGGATCTTCTCGATAGCTTTTGTCTTCGGTCTCCTTTTTGAACATCGGGAATTTCATGTACTTTTCCATTCCCTTCTGCTCGCAGTAGAGGTAGTTATTGTATGATCCGTATCCGGCATCTGCCACGGGGTACTTTGGATAGAATCCATATGTTTTATGGAATTGCTCCATCAGCGGTACGAAGCAATCCATGTCGGCGCGATAGTGGTTCACATCAACAACCGCGATGTACTCGTCAGCTACTCCAATCTGTACATTGTATGCTGGTAACAGCTGGTCATTCCCCATGTAGTCCGTTTTGATACGCATAAAGGTCGCACTGTGATCCGTCTTGGAATAACTGTTTCTGTCGATTCCGCAGATGTTGATTTTTTCTGCGTATTCCTCCAGTTTATCCGCGTATTCACGGAGTTTCTCGTACATACGCTGTTCAGAACTTCTATGATGTCCCTTCCCATAAACGAACGTATTCTCATCGATTTGCCACAGCATTGCACACTTCTCCTGTACTTCCCGAAGATAGTCCGGAACGTATTCGGTGTTTGTGCTTATTTTAACGCCACTCCAGATGAGCGATTCATTGATGGAATTGATAAGAGCAGTAATCTTCTCATAAAGACGATATCTGGACTTTTCGGTAGCTTTTTTCCACACCCAGGTATACTTATTGGCGTTGGCTTCGAACTTGGAGCCATCGATATAGATGTGCTGCAGGTCGACCTCTTCTTCCTCGAAGATGGCATGATTGATATCTGCGAAGATATCCTCAATGGAATCCTGTAACACTTCGTTGATGAAATATCCGAAGGTTCGGTAAGAAGGGGTTTCTCTGTCCATAAGATACATAAATCGTAAATTTACTTTGCAGTTGTCTTCCAGTTCTCTCAAAGAGCAGTATCCGCTAGTCATAAATCCAAAGAGTACCGTTTTCAGCATGTTGACCGGATTATACCTAATACGTCCGGTGATGTGTTCCGGGACATTTTTCAGGTACTTACTTAAGTCGATTCCTCCCATGAATCTGTCAAATGTGAAAACGGGATCCAGCAGATCTAAACAATCAGAAAGAAACACTGGTAAAAATCCCTGTTTTGGGTTAGAATAATCTCGTGTTATGTGGTTCATTGGTAAGACTATTATAACACAAAAAAGGCTACCTGGGTTCGCCCAGATAGCCTCTTTTTGTTCATGGGGTTATTTCACAGCCCCTTCTGTCTTTATGATTCTTTGTTGCTCTTTCGTTCCAGATTGACGAATTTTGTGAGATTTGCCTGGAATCCAAGTTCAACCGTTCCAATAGGACCGTTTCGCTGTTTACCGATAATGACTTCGGTAATTCCCGGTTTTGTTGACTTCTCTTTCAAATAATATTCATCACGATATAAAAACATTACTACGTCAGCATCCTGCTCGATAGCTCCGGAGTCACGGAGATCTGACAAAATCGGTCGTTTATCGTCTCGCCCTTCTACATTACGGGACAACTGGGACAGGGCAATTACCGGACAATTGATTTCACGGGCAAGTGCCTTCAGGGAACGGCTGATTTCCGAAACCTCCTGCTGACGGGATTCCGTACGCTTACTACCTCCCGACATTAACTGCAGGTAGTCGATAATAACAAGTTTCAAATCCTTCTCGAGTTTCATCTTTCGACATTTTGAGCGAAGCTCTGTAATGGAGATACCGGGTGTATCATCTATCATCAATGTCGAATTACCAAGAATTCGTGCACTCGTAACAAGGTCGTTCCAATCTCCGTCTTCCAGATTACCGGTACGAATCTTTTGCGCATCCACATGGGAATGCATGGAAAGGAGACGGTTAACAAGCTGCACGTTATTCATTTCGAGGCTGAATATTGCGGTAGGAATATGATTCTTGACAGCAATATGGTCCGCAAGGTTTAGGACAAATGCCGTTTTACCCATGGAAGGTCTCGCCGCAATCAGAATCAAATCCGACGGCTGAAGGCCTGCTGTCTTATAATCCAGGTCAAGAAATCCGGTTGCTATACCGGTTACCAATCCTTTATTCTTGTAGGCTACTTCCACATTCTGTATGGCCTTTACTACGACATCGTTAATCGGAGTAATCTCCCCACTGTTACGTTCCTGAAACAGCGTAAAGAATTCTTTCTCGGCCCGCTGGAACAAATCGGATGTGTCCTCTTTATCCAAATAAGCTGCTCCGGCCATCTCTTCGGATGTCTTGATAAAACGACGCAGTTTTGCCTTTTCCTTTACAATCCCTGCATAGTACTTAACATTGGCAGAGGAAGGTACCGCATCCAAAAGCTTACTGATGTAGTCGATGGAACAAAGTTCCTCGGGCATCTGCTTCATGCGAAGCTTGTCCTGAACAGTGACAATATCCGCTTCCACGTCCTGTGAGAACAGTTCCGTCAACACTTCAAAATAACTGCCCATGGACTTATCATAAAAGTCATCCACAGAAAGGATTTCGGACGCCTGCATAATGGCATCCCTGTCCATCATCATTGAACCGATAACGGAATGTTCTGCCTCAATGCTATGCGGCGGAACCCGTTTGATTAATGTCTCATCCATAATCAGTTTCCTTCCACCTTAACGGTAAGTTCCGAGCTAACCTGCGGGTGCAACTTGATTGTTGCGGAAAATGTGCCCTCGTTTCGAATCGGATTTGCAATGGAAATCTTCTTCTTATCCACATCAAGATTCAACTGTTCCTTCATCGCCTCAGCAATTTCCTTAACGGAAATGGAACCGAATACTCTTCCGTTCTCACCGGTCTTGATACGAAGGGTAACGCTGCTGCCTTCAATCTGCTTACCAAGTGCCTGTGCAGCTTCCAACTGCTCTTTCTCGAGTTTGGCCTGTGCAGCCTTCTGCAATTTCAAATCATTCAGATTCTTCGCATTGGCCTCTAATCCAAGTTTCTTCGGCAGAATAAAGTTTCTTGCATAACCATCACTAACTTTAACTATCTCGCCCTTCTTACCGAGCGATTTTACATCCTGTAACAAAATAATATCCATTATAATTCTCCTCCTCGTTTCATGGAAGCCAGAACTGACTTCACACTGTTAATTGCCTCATCGACATTCGTGCCGGGGAACTGTGCGCCGGCAACCGTCATATGACCGCCACCACCGACCTTTTCCATAACGACCTGCACATTCAATTCATCGACAGACCTTGCACTGACATATACCTTTTCCTTATAGGGTGTGAAGACAAATGCAGCTCGAATTCCGTTAATCTCCATCAAATCATTGGCAATCTGCGCTCCCAAAACGGTAGGTGATTCAACATCCTTTGCATTGCAAACCGTCATGGCAAAGGAATTCAAGTAAATCTCAGTCCCGCCGATTGCTTTCGCCTTTTCAAGATACTCATTCATATCCAGTCGGAATGCCTTACGGATACGCGTGATTTCGGCACCGCAACGACGCAGGAATGCAGCAGCCTCAAATGTACGAACACCTGTCTTCGTAAGGAAATTGTTCGTATCAATCATAATGCCGGAGTACATAGCCTCTGCCTCAAGCGGTCGAAGCTTAAGTCCATCTCCGATATACTGAAGAATCTCTGCAACAAGTTCACAGGCTGAAGACGCATACGGTTCTATGTAAGAGAGCTGCGCATTGTCTATGGAATCCGATGACAGACGATGATGGTCCAAAACAATCACATCCTTCATCTGACCGACAAGTTCCGGACACTCTGTAATACTGGGACGGTTCACGTCCACAATAACCAAAAGATCCTCCGGCTGAGCAAGCTCCTGTGCCTTCAGGTTGCTGATGAAGATATCCTCCTCATAATCGGAATTATTAAAGAACTGTGAAATCAGCGGACGAACAGAGCTGCCCACTTCATTAATTACAATATGTGCTTTCTTGCCGAGATGCTTTGCAATACGGTATACACCTATTGCTGCACCAAATGCATCGACATCCACATTATTATGCCCCATAATGAAGACGACATCCTTCGCTTCCATCAATTCCCGAAGCGCATGTGCCTTAACACGGGCCTTAACTCTTGTACTCTTTTCAACGGATTCACTCTTTCCGCCGAAATAGGTAATGTTATCGCCTTCCTTGATGACTGCCTGATCTCCGCCTCGTCCAAGGGCAAGGTCAATTGCCGCACGTGCATATTCATAGCTTTCCGAATAGCTCGGCGCATTCACGCCCAGTCCGATACTGACGGTAATCATGGACTCCGCAGTACCAAGATTTACGGAACGAACCTCCTCCAAAATAGAGAACTTCTTTCCTGTCAACTGCTGCAGGTAACGGTTCTGGAATACGAAGAAATACTTATCCTTTTCAATCTTCTTAATGAGGGCATTAATTCCCTGCATATAACGGTTTATCTTCTGGTCAACAAGTGCAGTCAGAAGGGAACGTTTTACCTCGTCCACGCTTTCCAAAACTTCATCATAGTTGTCAATATAAAGAAGACCGCATATCTGACGATTATCATAGTTTTCCTTCTTTAAAAGACGAATTTCCGTTTCATCGAAAAGATATACAACAACAAGATGATCCGTCTTCTCGCCTTTGGAACCCGACAGTTTCATTCCCTCAAAATCCTCATTCAGTTCGGAGGAATGGAATATTCTCATGCTCATACGGTATTCCTGCTCTCCGATAACGGCATGATAACTGCGTTCCTCCTTCTCCTGTTTCGGAAGGGAAAATGCCTTCACATCCGGAACCAGTTCCCGAATATTGTAGCCGCGATGAGACTTTTTACTGATGGAACGGAAGGAATCATTGCTCCACAATACAGTACCATCCGGGCTTAACAAAGCATAGGGAGTCTGTAACTCGTCCAAAAGCTTACGCTGAACCTTATCGAAATCAAGTGCAAAATCCGTATAGTCACGAACCACATTGGATTTATGCATAAAGAAGAAAATCGTAGCGGTAATAAAATAAAGAAATGTAAAAACAAAGCAGATGGTTCCGGCTTTCTTATCAACCAGATATTCAGAGATTGTTGCAAGCAAAAGGAACGCTCCCAAAAGGAACGGAAGCAACAGATACACGGTTAACCGTTCTTTTCCTAATTTCATGCCGAATCCACCTCCCGTAAAATGCTATCGTACTCTTAAGTTTATCATAACTTGGCATTTGTGTCAAAAATTCTTTCTGCATTTTTCCAAAGCATCAAGTCCATTTCTTCCTCATTCAGACCGAGACTTCTTAAGCGGCCCAGTTCCTCGCCCGGATGCCACATCGGATAATCCGAACCGAATAAAAACCGTTCCGCACCATATAATCTGATCAATTCCCTGGAACGTTTCGAGCCAAGATACATCATGGAACTGCTGCAATCCAGATAGCAGCCGGTATCTAACAGATATTCCACGGCGAGATCCTGTACTGACCATCCTCCGAAATGAGCTGCGATAAATGTCAGCTTCGGGAACATATCCAGCACTCTTCTGACACGCTCCGGAGAGTCGTAGTCATACCGGTAATCCCCGCAATGCACAAGGATCGGAAGTCTTCCCTGTATGCAATCATAAACCTCGAACATTCTCGGGTCATCCACATAAAACAGCTGTGAATCCGGATGAATTTTCACACCCGAAAGTCCCAAAGAAATCATTCTCTCTATCTCGTCACATTTGCCCTCATAATCCGCATGCGTGGTGCCAAATCCTATGAAACGGTCAGGGTGTTCCTTCACAGCCGAAGCAATGAAATCATTCACACTCTGTACCTGTTTCGCCCCGGTAGCAACGGAATGAACAATGAAATTCGTAATCCCGTTCTCGTCGCCCAACTGAAGAAGGCGTTCCGGAGTTCCTGTTTCCTGCATCCTGATATGATAGAAATCACCAACACTGGCAACTGCCTTGTCTGCTATCTTTTGCGGATAAATATGTGCATGAAAATCATATATTTTCAATGTTTTTGTTCCTTTCTTCCACGAAATTGCTATTCTTCAGACCAATAGAAAGGCTGTCGTAAACGACAGCCCGCATAGTTTTGTTCCTTTATTGCATTGCCCCCTGATATCTCTGTAACATCTCGTTATACTGTGCCACCAAATCCGGGTTGGACTGGATATACAAAGAGAACAGATATAGCACCAAAATGGCAGCAAGAATAAACAACAGAAACGCCTTGGAAAATGCCCTTCTTTCCTCAGTTGCCTTGGTTCCGAATGCATTTATACACAAAATTACAACGAATATAATCCAGCCGTACGGCGGCAACAGAAGAAGTGCAAACAAAGCAAGCCACTTCCACATAGAGAAGGTATTCTCTTCCTTCTTCACTTCTGCAGTGACAGAATCCGATTCCTTTTTGAGGGCCTCGGGTTTAAAGTCTGCCTCCCGAAAAGATGCCCCGCAGTAATAACAATAGTTTGCCCCTTTTAAAGGATTCTTTCTTCCGCAAACTTCACATTCTTTATTATCATCCATAGTAAACCTCACACGATATACGGCGGACACCTATAGCCCGCAACCGTTGCCGTCGGCCATGTCTATGTCCGCATCCCGGCAACCACATAAAGTATAGCATAGATATTCGGAAAAATGAAGTGAAAAATATATGTTCTGATTTGACGTCTCTCATTTGTCCCAATACTTGTTTTTCTCTCTTATTTGGTGTATGATAAACTATATTATTTCTTAAGGAAGGGAACGAGATATGAGCAAGACAAAATCTCCGAAAGACGGCTTAAGAATCGTAATTGTCGGTGGCGGAAAGATTGGCAGCTCACTGATTGAGCAGTTAGATTTGGAAGGCCATGAGATTACCATTATAGATAAGAATGCCGCAATCATTCAGGCCTTGACCGATGCCTATGATATTATGGGAATTGTCGGCAATGGTGCCAGTTACACGGTGCAGACCGACGCCGGAATGGATAAGGCTGATTTGATTATAGCGGTAACGGACTCCGACGAGCTGAATCTGCTATGCTGTACCGTTGCCAAAATTATCGGCAATGTTGCAACCATAGCACGTGTCCGTACGCCCGATTATAACAACGAAATTCCTTACCTTCGTGAGAAACTCGGTTTGGATATGATTATCAACCCCGAATACGAAACCGCAAAGGAAATATCCCGAATTCTCTCCCTTCCGTCCGCACTCGAGGTAAACTCGTTTGCACACGGACAGGCCGAACTGATTAAGTTCAAAATTCCGGACAACAATATGCTTGACGGCAAATCCATTGCCGAACTCGGTAAATCCATTATTGCCAGTATGGTCATCTGCGTTGTGGAACGCGGTGACGAGGTATATATTCCTTCCGGTCATTTTCATCTGAAGAGCGGCGATACACTTTCCTTCATTGCTTCCCGTAAGGATGTCATCTCCTTCCTAGCACAGATTGGCATCCCGACACACCAGATTAAGGATACGATGATTATTGGCGGCGGAAAAGCCTCCTATTATCTGGCTACTTCCCTGATTCAGCAGGGACTCGATGTGAAAATCATCGAAAAAGATCGTGCAAGATGTGAGGAATTAAGCGTTCTCCTTCCAAAAACCACAGTGATTAACGGGGATGGTACCGAAGAGGACCTTCTGATTGAAGAAGGCATCCGTTCTGTCGGTTCCTTCATCCCGCTTACCGGCAGTGACGAAGAGAATATTCTTCTGACGTTAAATGCGAAGAAGATTTCCGATGCCAAGGTTATTACCAAGATTAATCACCTGAATTTCAAGAGTGTTGTCGGCAGTCTGGAACTTGGCAGTGTTATCTATCCGCGTTACATCTGTGCCGAGGCAATTATTGCATTTGTCCGTGCGAAAAAGGAGTCCCGTAACAGTAATATCGAAACACTATATCATCTCGCCGACCATCGCGTAGAGGCATTGGAATTTGAAGTTCACGAGGACTCGGCAGCCACCAATACACCTCTTTATCAGCTTCCGTTGAAACAGAATCTCTTGATTGCCTGTATCAACCGTGACGGAAACATTATCATTCCCTCCGGCCAGGACGTCATCGTAGTCGGTGATGAGGTAACCGTAGTTACCACGCATTCCGGATTCCGTGATTTACTCGATATTCTGGAATAGCATTTTCCATAGATTATTCGTATTAAAGGAGTAGTTCATCCTATGAATCGTGCCATGATTCGCAATATACTCGGATCCGTACTTGAGATAGAAGCAGTCCTTCTGCTGATACCTTTTCTTACTGCGCTCTGCTTCGGCGAATCGGTCTGGTGGTATTACCTTGCCGATGCCGGACTTTGTTTTGCAGTCGGATTTCTGTTTCGCCTGAAAAAGCCCTCCGACACTGTTTTTTATTTAAAAGAGGGTTGTGTAATTACAGGATTAAGCTGGATTCTTCTCTCATTATTCGGCTGCCTGCCCCTTTGGGTCAGCGGTGAAATACCGAAGTTTGAGGATGCCCTTTTCGAAACGATTTCCGGATTTACAACAACAGGTGCTTCCGTGGTTCCTTCCGTAGAGGCTCTTTCACATGCGGCTATTCTTTGGAGAAGTCTGACGCACTGGATTGGCGGTATGGGTGTTCTTGTATTTCTTCTTGCCATTATGCCATCAAGCGGCAGTTCCCATATGAACATTATGCGTGCGGAAAGCCCCGGTCCCTCCGTAGGCAAGCTTGTTCCAAAGGTTCGTCAGACCGCCAAGATTCTGTACCTGATTTATTTTGGTCTTACGGTTGTCCAACTGATTCTTCTTTTGTGCGGTGGAATGAGTTTCTTCTATTCCGTCAACACAGCTTTAGCTACTGCGGGAACCGGCGGTTTCGGGTTCCTAAATGACAGTATGGAAAGTTTCTCCCCGTATATACAGTGGGTTGTTGCCATATTTATGATTCTCTTCGGAATCAACTTCAATGTTTATTATCTGCTTCTGTTCGGGCAGGTTAAAAAAGCATGCAAATGCGAGGAAATGCGTGTATATTTCGGGATTATCATAAGTGCATCTGCTATCATTTTCCTGAATATTCTGAATAGTTTCTCCAATGCATGGGATGCGCTCAGGCATTCGGTATTCGCAGTCGGATCCCTGATTTCCTCAACCGGATTTGCCACCGTTGACTTCAATCTTTGGCCTTCGGTTTCCAAGACGGTTCTGGTTATGGTAATGTTTGTCGGTGCATGCGCCGGCAGTACCGGCGGTGGCATTAAAGTCTCTCGTTTTATCATTGCCGTAAAAACCGTTATCAAAGAAATGAATTCTTATCTTCATCCCAAGGCTGTTCGAAAGGTTCAGTTTGAGGACAAGCCCGTCGAACATGAAACCGTACGTGCGGTGAATGTATATTTCATTACATTTTTTATCATATTCGGTGCTTCCGTTCTCCTTGTCTCTTTTGAAGGAAAGGATCTCGTCACAAACTTCACGGCAGTCCTTGCGACCTTCAACAATATCGGACCGGGACTTGAACTTGTCGGGCCGAAAGCAAATTTTGCTCACTTTAATCTGCTTTCCAAGATTGTCTTGATGTTCGATATGCTTGCCGGCCGACTGGAGTTGTTCCCGATTCTCCTTCTGTTCCATCCCGGAATCATACGCGAGTCATTGAAAAAGAACGCTGTAAAGAAGCAATAAAATGCAGTATGTATTATAACATGGCGTGGCGTTTCTATAGCCCGGAATGAAGCCGGAAAGGAGTATTCATGGACCGTCTCATTTTCCATATAGATGTCAACAGTGCTTTTCTTTCCTGGACATCGGTAAAACGGTTGTCTCAAGGTGAATCGGATCTGCGCCTCGTTCCTGCCTGTATCGGTGGTGAATCCGGAACGAGAAGCGGCATTGTATTAGCCAAATCCATTCCTGCAAAACAGTTTAAAATAGAAACTGCCGAACCCGTTTCCATGGCACTCCGAAAGTGTCCGTCTCTCGTGGTTGTCCCTCCCGATTTTCAATGGTACAAAACCTGTTCCAAGGCCTTCAAGGATATATGCAGAAGCTATGCACCCGCCGTCGAGGAATACTCCATTGATGAGGTGTTTCTTGATATGAGCGGAACAAGTTTGATCTACCCGGACCCGGTAAAAACCGCTTATGAAATCAAGGACCGTATCAGGGATACACTCGGTTTCACAGTCAATGTGGGAATCGGTCCCAACAAGTTACTGGCGAAAATGGCAAGTGATTTTCAAAAGCCGGACCGTGTACACACGCTTTTTGCAGATGAAATACCAGCCAAGATGTGGCCCTTGCCGGTCGGAGACCTTTTGTACTGCGGAAAAGCCTCTGCCGCACGCCTTAACACTGCCGGTATTTATACCATCGGTGAACTGGCCAATATGAATTTAGTAGATTTGAAGAAACTGATGGGTGACAAGGGCGGTGAATTCCTGCACCGATCAGCAAACGGAATAGACGACGGTGATGTTACCGAGGATTACGGAGATGCCAAAAGTTACAGCATAGTAACGACAGAGGAGGAAGACATCACATCCTTCGAACGTGCCGATGAGTTGCTTCTCGGTCTTGTTGACCGTGTCGCGAAGCGTCTCAGGCGGGACGAAGCCTACTCTTCCTGTATCAGCGTAACAGTGCGTTACCTGAGTTTTAAAACAAGGTCGCATCAAAGAAAGTTGGAAAATCCGACTGACATCTCCCGTGAGATTTATGAAATCGGCAGGGGACTGCTGCGTGAATTATGGGACGGCGAAACGCCACTCAGACTTGTAGGAATCGCCTTGAATGATGTCACAAAGGATGCCGTTACACAGTTGTCACTTTTTGAAGAGGAGAATACACAGCGTGAGAAGAACAGACTCATGGACCGGACAATGGACTCCATTCTGGATCGTTTCGGCCGCGACAGTCTGAAACGTGGAACAGGAATAAAGAAGCAGTAAGTAATTCGTGAAATAAACAACGAAGCCGGGCAGGAACACAGTTCCTGCCCTGCTTCGCATTATGGAAGTCTCTAAAAATGGGTATAAAGTAAAATCAGCAAATTCAGTTCGGTGCTCAATCACCGATAGTAATATACTTCTTCTCTTCGATTTCAGGCTTGGGCTCTTTCTTCGGAACGGTAATCTTAAGGATACCGTTATCGAACTTCGCTTTGATATCCTCCTCGGTTACATCCTTTCCTACATAGAAGGAACGGCTGCAGGAACCATAGTAGCGTTCCTTGCATACATATCTGCCTTCCTCGCCCTCGCTGTTCTCCTGTTCTCTTGTAGCAGTAATCACAAGGCAGCCCTTCTTCAGTTCAGCCTTCACATTGTCCTTGGTATACCCCGGAAGGTCCATCGCAAGTTCAAATGTGTTGTCGGTTTCTTTCACATCGGTTCTCATCATACCGTCAATCGGAAAGCCAATTCTCTGCATAGGTCTTCTCGGTCTCGGTTTCTCCGGTGCGAAAAATCCGTCTACAAAATCATCCAAAAAAGTATCATTAAAAAATCCAGGCATAAACATAATCAATTCCTCCTTAATATGTGCAATGCTCGGGAATCCCGAAGCATATCTTGTTGTCGGCAGCCTCATGACTGCTTACGAACTCTGTCAGCAAATCTCTTTGTCCCCTTCGTTCTGATACTGTTATACCACTTGTTAGCACTCGTGTCAAGTGAGTGCTAACAATAATATTGTGAACTTTTTGTGTTTTAGTTGTTGTGGACGGGATAACATATCTCTCTTGCCTCCGGTTATCAAAAAAAACTTTTCATATTTTTCTCAATATGTTATAATGAATTGATTATATTTCCTTAGGAGGTCACACCTATGCTTCATACCGTTTCGGATGTACAGAAATTCTGCGCGGACAACGATATCAAGATGATTGATTTCAAAATGACCGATATCGATGGCCGTTACCGCCACATTTCCATTCCCACTGCCCGTTTCACGGAAGATACCATGAAATACGGCATCGGATTTGATGGCTCCAACTACGGATTCGCACCGGTTGAGAACAGCGATATGGTCTTCATTCCGGACCTTTCCACCGCCTATATCGACCCTTTCTGTGAAATCCCCACACTTTCCATGTCGGGCAATGCCATGATTATTGACAAGCCCAACAATCGTCCTTTCGATCAGTATCCGAGAAATGTCATCAAAGCTGCAACCGATTATATGAAGTCCACCGGAATCGCAGATGAAATGATTATCGGACCGGAGTTTGAATTCCACGTATTTGATAATGTATGGTATGAAGTCAGCAGCAATTGCGTCTCCTATGAGGTTGATACCAGACAGGCCGAGTGGAATTCCTCTTCTGAAGATTCCAAGGGATATCAGGTAAATCCGAAGCGCGGTTATCATATTGCACCGCCTAACGACATCACCCAGGATACACGAAGCAGAATGTGTATGTTAATGGAACAGATGGGTGTTCCGGTCAAATACCATCACCACGAGGTTGGCGGTTCCGGCCAGCTTGAAATTGAAGTTGAACTTGGTGAGGTTGCCGAAATGGCAGACCGTACAATGACTACTAAGTATGTAATCAAGAATGAAGCAATCCGTGAAGGAAAGACGGCAACACTGATGCCGAAGCCTATTGCTACAGAAGCAGGAAACGGAATGCATGTTCATATGCTTTTAAAGAAGGACGGTAAGCCTGTATTCTATTCAGAAGACGGATATGCCAATCTGAGCGAAACCGCTCATTACTTTATGGGTGGTCTTTTAAAGCATGCCGCTTCGCTTTGCGCCATTACCAATCCTTCCACGAACTCCTTCAAGAGACTTGTTCCCGGATTTGAGGCTCCCGTAACAATCGGTTACGCTACTGCCAACAGAAGTGCCGTAATCCGAATTCCCGCTTATGCGAAGTCTCCGGACTCCAAGCGTTTCGAACTTCGTAATCCCGATGCAACCTGCAATCCCTACTATGCTTATGCAGCAATTCTTATGGCCGGGCTTGACGGTATTAAGAAAAAGATTGATCCTCACGCTAACGGCTGGGGTCCGTATGACTTTAACCTCTACACATTAAGCGATGAGGAAAAGGCTAAGATTGACGGCCTCCCGACCTCACTGGGTGCAGCACTCGATGCCCTCCAGAACGATCACGACTATCTGACAGCCGGAGGAGTATTCCCGGAGCGTCTCATCAATATTTGGATTGAACGTAAGAGAAAAGAAGCCGCTGCAATAGAGAAGATTCCGCATCCGGCAGAATTTGCTCAGTACTTTGACCTGTAATTATTCCGATTAAAATGCACTGCCGCCGGTTTCCTTATACCGGCGGCATGCAACAAGAAATAAACAACTAAAGGAATTATCCCATGTTTACTTGCAACTTCAGACCCTATGAAGGGGAACAGCCTTATATTTTCATCAGCTATGCACATAAGGATTCGGAAACTGTCTATCCGATTATTGAACGTTTGAATAAGGACGGTTACCGCGTGTGGTTTGATGATGGAATCACTCCGGGAACTGAATGGCCCGAGTACATTGCCACACGAATCGACCACTGCAGTGTATTCATTTTCTTTGCGTCCCCGAATTCAGTCGGCAGTGAAAACTGCAGGCGAGAGGTGAATTTTGTCCTAAACCGAAAGAAATCCTTCTTCACGATTACCATTGAGCCAACAACGCTGTCCCTCGGTCTCGAAATGCAGATTTCCACGCAACAGAACATTACTCTCTATGACTACGCTGACGAAGAAAAATTCTATGACACCCTTTATGATACCCCTTTTCTGGCTTCCTGCAAAAACGATGGAACACCAGAGCCGAAAGCGGAGCCTGTCAAGATAGAATCTGTTGCCGCTTCCGTGAGGGAAGAAGCTTCCGACATTTCTGTCCCCGAAACGAATACTGAATCCATACCGTCTAACGACAGTTCTCCTGTTCTTCCGGGTTCACAAACCAAATCAGAGAAGAAACACATCATTCCGTTTGTATGCATCGGCATCGGTGGTTTGATTCTGGCTGCAATTGTCTTTGCCATCGTATGGAATCTGAACAAACCAAAAGAAAAGCAACCGGAAGACACCCTGATTATCATAGATCAAATGAATAGCTATGATATTACGGAAAGCAATCTATATCTTGAAAATGCCTATATTGACCAGGAGGTCATCAGTAGTCTGAATCAAATGAAACAAGTTGACTCTGTTACATTTTCGAAATGTAAATTTTCAGAGAATGCCGATCTCAATGTATTGGATTTTTGGGGTAATGTTGATTATCTCTCAATCGAAAAGACGGAAATTCCGAATTATTCGTTTTTGAAAAAAATGTCTTCATTAGCGACGCTTTCCATAACAGATGTTCAGACATTTTCCATAGAAAACTGTTCCTACATTCCATCTGAGGAGCCCCTATCCATCACTTTGGATTCCATAGCTGCTTTAGATGTCAGTGATGGTTTTCAATACCAGACCCCAGACGGGTGGTGTGATCTTACAATAACCAACTGTAAAATGAATAGTTTTACATTAAATGTACCGATAGACTCACTGACTTTGACCGATTGCAGTCTTTCCGAGCTTAAGCTGAATCCGAATGTTTCTTCCTGGTACAATTTAACCACTTTGAAGCTGGACAACAACCAGCTTCAGGATGTATCGTTTCTTTCGTCCCTCTACGACAGTCTGTCCGATTTGAGTCTGTCCGGTAATCCGATTGACCGTTCATCCTTGACATTCATTATGAACTGCACGGAGTTGACTTCACTGAATCTCAGCTATATCCCGTTAGAGGACTTATCCGTTATCAGCGAAATGCCCTACTTATTGAACCTCCAACTCTCACACTGTGGGATTAAATCACTGGATAACGGGTCGCAGAATAATTCTCTGTATAATGTCGATCTTTCTTACAACAATATCAGTTCACTGAAAGGATTGGACTCCCTCCTCTCCGCAGATGTTAACTGTCTTAACATTTCTCATAATCAGTGTACGCATATTGAAGAGCTCCCGGCATTATCCTATGAGATTCTTGTGATTTATGGCAATTCGTTTGATTTTCAGGATACCAATGCATCCGCATTCCTTTCTGATTTGGATGTTTCTTCTCTGATAACTGACTATAAAAAAGGACTCGAGAACATTACCTTTAAGGATTCTCTTCAAAAGCTCCGTCTTTCATCGGAGGATACTTCTTTGGTGGATAGTTTTAAAAACAATCCCGACCTTTATATTACAACAAATCCGGAGAATGAACTCGATGAACTCCTTTTAGGAGATTTCTATTTTTATTAGTTCCTTAATTGTAGGAACCGATAAATCGTTTTGCTTGCTAAACTCGAATCAATCATCTATATGCTCGTGCCGCCTGTGCGTCGTTTGCGACATGTTCCCTCTACACAGGCGTGTGCTTCTTTAGCGGAGCGTTTTTTATATTATAGAAAATGCAACGCAATTTCCTATGATATAAAAAGAAAGGTTCAGCGAACTTATCGCTGAACCTTTTTGTAATTCTGTCACGCCACTGTATTTTGTTATTTTCTTCGTTTCTTTCCTTCAAGAAGTTTTACCATAACATCATATGCTTTATCACGAATATGCGAGTCCTCTTTTTGAACTCTCTTAATCATATCCCGGCAGGTCTCCTCATCTGTTGCAAGCATTCGCATGAGTATGCTTAAAAAGGCCTGTTCTCTTTCTTCCTCCGCGATTATATTGATATTGGAAAGAATATCCGGTATCGAACCGGTTGCAATTTTAAATGCCAGCTGCATCTCAGTTCCTTCCAAAAGATTCTGATTCTTGGTGGACGGCTTATCTGCCAACATCGAAGCCTGCAGAATCTCCAAAACCATCTGCTCTGCAACCAGCCTTGCTTCCGGCATTCGCAAACCTTCGCAGTAAATCTCCTTCAGATTCTCATAAAGAGCACTTCCGCGGTATATCAGTGCATAGAACACCGCTATGCCAAGCAGTGCATCTCCGCTCTTTTTTGCGTAACGAACGGCTTCCTCACAGTTCTTCATTAACAGTTTCTGTATCAGCATCGTAAGAATTTCCTGCTTGCCGGAGAAATTGCTGTAGAATTTGCCTGTCGTACAGCCTGCTTCTTCAGCGAGCGTCTTCATGGAAGTCGCTTCATAGCCATCTCGCAAAAACACGCGGGCGCTTACCTGAAACAAAGCCTCTTTCGTTGCCTGCTCCTCTTCGGGAGTCCTCATTTTAGCCATATTGTGGTCCTCATTTACTCTTTATCGAAAGCCTTGTGATATTTGAATGAATTCACTCATATATCGCAAGGCTTTTCAAGTATAAACCAATCTACAACAATTCTATGAATTCTTTCTTTTCGCTTCGTACATTAAAATTGCTGCTGCCACAGCGGCGTTCAGCGACTCTGCCTGTCCATCCATCGGGATTCGCACACGATAATCCGACAAGGCTGTTGCTGCATCGCTTAGGCCATTTCCTTCGTTTCCAATCATAATGCCGTACTGTCCGCTGTAGTTTGGCTCGTTGTACGGAACAGAACCCTGCAGATGTGCCGCATACAGGGTTACACCGCGAATCTTAAGGAACTGCAAAGTGTCTGTAAAATGTTCTACGTACAAAAAAGGAACACGGAATATTGCTCCCATTGTAGAGCGTACTACTTTAGGTCCATAAGCATCCACACAGTCTTCAGAAAGGATGACTCCACCGATTCCTGCTGCCTCGGCTGTTCGTAACATCGTGCCGAGATTTCCTGGGTCTTGAATCGTTTCGAGAAGAAGCAAACCCTTACCGGATGCAATCATATCATCAATCGTACGGTATGGCATTTTCACAATGGCAATAACACCCTGAGGAGTAATCGTTTCCGCCACTGCTTCAAAGACATCATCCTTAACCTCTTCATAAGGGCAGGACGCAATCAAATCAAGTTCCTCCTCACTAAGGCTTCCCAGTCCTTTTTCCGACCAATAAGCCTTCACAAGAAGTTCCGGCGCCTGACGGAGGACTTCAAAGAACATCTTCTTTCCTTCCGTAACAAAGACCCGGTCCTCCTCTCTGGCATTCTTCTTCTTCATCAGAAGCGAGAGATACTTCAATTGACTGTTGGTTTTTGAGGTAATCATCGTTCCCTCCGATAGTAATATTTCATTCCGATAAATCTATTCCACATAGGTTACATAGTTGGCTTTTCTTTCTTTAGCGGGGCGTGCCGGGCTGTTCGGGTAACCGATAGCACAGTTGCCGATTCCCTCATAATCACCCGTAAGGCCTTTCTCTTTCAGCCATTCTTTCCATTCAGGCTTTTCAAAGGTTTCTCTTGCACGGTGAATCCAGATTCCTTCCAAGCCAACCGCATGTGTTGCATTTAAAAGATTTCCCATAACAAGACTGCCGTCATACAGATATGTCGGAACAGAACGGTCCGCAAGGACAACAAGTACAACCGGAGCTCCATAAAAAGGATCTCCGTCGCTCCCCATAACTGCTGCATTGGCCTTGCTCAACTTGTCACGCTCTTTCTTATTCGTAATCGCTACAATCACAGGAGCCTGACGTCCCATGCCTGTCGGTGCATACACGCCTGCCTCAATAATCTTCTCAAGCAGTTCCTTCGGTACTGCATCCGGCTTATAATCACGAAAACTTCTTCTTGTTACCATACATTCCAATGCATCCATACTCTTCTCCTTTTGCGCAAAGTGCGCTTTTAATTTCTAATCTAAAAACCCCAAGGCTTAATGACGCAGCATCTCTTTGTGACAAAAAGCCCCTTACAGCTACTCATTATAGCATAGTAAGGGACTTCATAAAAGTATCAATCTTGTATTTTCCCTGTGGTATTTTTACTAACCGATTCATCCTTTCGGATTTCCTTCAGAAACACCCATATCACAACTGTTCCCACCAATGATACTGCTGTTCCCGATAGGAGCATCACATCCACACCGAAGGCATCTATCATTCTGCCGCCGAGCAGATTTCCAAGTACACTGGCAATTGTAAAGGACATACCCGCGTAAGCCTGCCCCTGTGCCTTATCTCTGTCACCGACAAGGTCATTGACGTAATAAACGATTCCAATCCACAAAATGCCCCATCCAAACATCTGCAGTCCCTGAATCAGGAAAAATGCCATCACGCCCTTCACAAGATAGCTTAGGAATATCTTCGCCGTAAAGAACAGACAGGAAATCTTCAGAAGAATATGCAGTTTTACCTTTCGCATATAAAAGGCAAATACCATTGTCGTCACAAGTTCACACCCTGCCGCTATGGCAGCAGCGGTACCCATATCCCCGCTGTCACCGCCCTTCGGAATCACAATCTGCAATGCATAGGTATTAATCAGACTGTGTCCGAAATAAATCATAACAAGGCCCATTAGTATTGCCGCAAGCCGTTTATAACGGAGAAGGAACAGAAACGGATTGTCTTTATGTCCCCGCATCTCTGACACGTTTTCTTCATCTGCCATCTCCATAATTGCATTGGCGCCCCGTCCGCGTACCGGATATAACCACAGTAGCAGACACACCACGAGGTATGCCCCGGAGAATGCAATCGGAACACTTCTCGGTCCGGCCTTCACGGAAATATCACCGAATACATACGAACCGACTGCGTATCCCAGTGAACCAATGCTCCGACCGATACCAAACGATAGTACATAGCCCTTTCGAAGCGTTTCCATTCCCATGGAATTTAAAAACGGCTGTGCCAGCATCATAAAGAATATGGCAGCGCAGTACAGAATCGAAGTCCGTGTTGTGTCATTACCGGGAATCACAAGAATTGCTATACCGACAGCCACAACCATTGCTGTCAACAGCATAATAACCTCACGGCTTGTTACATGCGGATTTCTGTCTATCAGACCACCAATAGCCGGCTGAAATGCAACAGATGCCAATGCACCAATAGACAGAATCAAACCAATAGATGTATTTGTCAATCCGGCATCCAGAAGAAACACACTGGAAAATGAGGACATCGCAACATAGCCAATTGAAAACACGGCCATAATCAGGCCATAGATTAACGTGACATTTTTCTTCATTGCCTTAGCCTTCTTTGAAAAGCGGCAAGGAAAACCTTGCCGCATCATAAAAACTTATCCTTTTAGAATTGAACTACGCCCAAATCTACGCTTCATCTTCTTTCGCCAACTTGGCGGCCTGATCGGCCGTTGTCAGCGCATCGATAACCTCTTGAAGGTCACCGTTCATAATCTTATCAATCTTGTAGAGCGTCAATCCGATACGATGATCGGTGACACGACTCTGCGGGAAATTGTAGGTACGAATCTTCTCGGAACGGTCACCGGTACCAATCTGGCTCCGTCTTGCCTCTGCTTCGGCGTCGTGCGCTTTCTGAAGCTCCAAATCGTACAATTTTGAACGAAGCAAGGCAAATGCCTTATCCTTGTTCTGAAGCTGCGATTTTTCGGTCTGAGAGTACACCACAATGCCTGTAGGATAGTGAGTCAGTCGTACAGCGGAGTCGGTTGTATTGACGCACTGTCCGCCGTTACCGGATGCACGCATAACATCGATTCGAATATCCTTTTCATCAATCTGGACATCTACTTCCTCTGCTTCAGGCATAACCGCCACAGAAGCCGTAGATGTATGAATACGACCACCGGATTCGGTTTCCGGAACACGCTGTACACGATGTACACCGCTCTCGTATTTCAATACGGAATATGCGCCCTGTCCATGCACCATAAACTGCACTTCCTTCATACCGCCGATTCCGGTTTCATCAATGTTGACAAGCTCTGTCTTCCAATGTCTTGACTCAATATAGTGAATGTACATACGATACAGTTCTGCTGCAAACAAAGCTGCCTCATCCCCACCTGCGCCCGCACGGATTTCCACAACAACATCCTTATCATCCATAGGATCCTTCGGCAGGAGAAGAATCTTCATCTCATGTTCAAGTCTTGCAACATCGTCCTTCGCACCGTTGAGTTCTTCCTTGAGCATCTCACGCATTTCCTCATCGCTCTCGCTGGCCAACAGGTCCTCGCTGTCAGCGATGGTTTCCTTTGCCTTCTTATATGCAGTATAAGCTTCGACAAGCGGCTGCATATCGCTCTGCTCTTTCATAAGTTTTCGGAAACGGTTCTGGTCGCTCGTAACCATAGGGTCAGCAAGTTCCAGTTGCATCTCCTCATATCTTTTTAATAAGTCATCCAATTTATCAAACATAATAATCTCCTTTGTAATGTGTTCCTGTATCTCTGCTCCGTTTACGGTATTCTCCGATTCAAAGCAGTACCTCAAAGTATCTACGGTCACACGCTACAAATGTCCCATAACAACACGATCAAGTCCCGCATAGTCCTTGATGACCTTCACATCGGAAAATCCCATATTCCGAAACAGTTCCGGTACAGAAACGCCCTGGTCAAAACCAATTTCCACGACTAAATACCCTCCTGTTTCATTGTCTTTTCGAAGATGCTTTACCGCTTCTTTGGTGATTATCCGATAGAAATCAAGTCCATCCTCACCACCGTACAGTGCAATCTCCGGCTCATAATCCTTTACCTCCGGCATCAGCGTCTTCATCTGAATAGCCGGTATATAAGGCGGATTGGATACTATGATGTCATAAGTATCCTTTATCTCCGCAAACATATCACTTTCTATGAACTCCACCTTGGCCTGATTATTATCGGCATTGTCTCTCGCAACTGCAAGTGCCGACTTTGAAATATCAGCCGCAGTAACACTCTTTGGAGCTCCAAGTTTTGCAATGCTGATAGCAATACATCCCGTACCGGTACACATATCCAGGACATTTGCATTCCTGCAAAGTGGCAGGATGGAATCCACCCATACTTCGGTTTCCTGCCTCGGACAAAGCGTATCCTTTGTCACATGAATCGGCAACCCGCAGAAATACTGTACCCCCGTAATCTGCTGTAACGGCTCACGCGCTGCTCTGCGCCCTATATATTCACTAAATCGCGTTGCCTCATTCTCGGAAATCTTCTCACTGCTTTTTAGGAGCCAATCATCGACAGACATACCTGTAGCGAGGAATAATAATTCCTTGGCATCATGCTCCGCATCCGGAACATCAGCCTTCTGCAATTGAATCGTTCCGATTTTCCAAGCTTCCCGATATGTCATAAATATCCTTCCTCACTGCCCTACTATAGGATTATCCGATTTTATTCCGTTAAACTGTCTGCATCCTTTTGTGCAATGCTCTCACCTTCTGCAAGAAATGTCTTCCAATCAAACACAGCCTCAACAGAAGCAATGGCGCACTTTAACATATCATCGTCAGGTTCTTTCGTTGTAAGTCCCTGCATCCACAGACCGGGACGGCTCAAAATGTCCATCACCTTGCTGTTGGAACGTCCTGCCAGCTTCAGGAACTCATAACTGATTCCTGCAACAAGCGGCAGAAGCAGAAGTCTTACACCGAAGCGCACCAAAATCTTAATAATCTTAACATCACCTGTATAAAGTGGGAAACAGTTCACAATGGAAAATACAAGAATACTGATGACCATAACAATCAAAAGAAAACTCGTTCCGCAACGCTTATGCTCCTTGGAGGAAGCCCGTGCATTCTCTACAGTAAGCGGCAACCCGTGTTCAATACAGTTAATCGTCTTATGCTCTGCCCCGTGATAACAAAACACACGATTAATATCCGGAAGCAGGGAAATCAACAAAACATAGCCAACAAAGATTAGAATTCTCACAACACCTTCGATTACACTTGTTGCTACGGCCGTGTCCCAGCCTGTCAGGCTTTCCACGCCCTCCGTAACAAGTACGGGAAGGAAGAAAAATAAACCAATGGACAGTGCAAGGGAAAGCGCAATCGTACAGAAAATCATAAACGGTGTCATGATTGTTTCCTTCTTCGGCTCATCCTCGCCCTTTTGCGCAGTCTCCTTCTCTACAGAAACTGCCTGTTGGTCATCGCCCTCTTTCTCCAAAGAAGTCTGCTTTGCCTTCTTCTCCTTTTCCGTTTCATCCATATCAATAAAATCCGCAGAGTAAGTCAATGTCTTAATACCGATTACCATGGATTCTATCAGATTCACGGTACCACGAATGAAAGGCCATGCCAGAAACTTATACTTCTCGGTGATGCTATGTGTTTCCTTAACGTCAACAACAATCTCACCGTCCGACTTGCGACACGCTACCGCGTATTTATTCTTGTTGCGCATCATAACGCCTTCCATAACGGCTTGTCCGCCGATTCCGGAATTTCTCATAGTAACCTCCAATCTCCGTGACATCTAAGGAAAATGCCTACATAGAAAAAGGAGTTGAGATACACAGAATACCTCAACTCTTTCATACAACATATAATCCGCCAGGGAATTTCCAATTAGAAGCCGTACTTCTTGTTGAACTTCTCGATAGCGCCACGAGCCTGTGCAGCCTTCTTCTGTCCGGTATAGAACGGATGGCACTTGGAACAGATTTCTACGTGGATTTCAGACTTGGTGGAACCTGTTACGAACTCATTGCCGCAGTTGCAGGTAACCTTAGCCTGATAGTACTTAGGCTGAATGTCTGTTTTCATAGTATTCACCTCACATAATAATATTGATACAGTCGGCCGGCCGAGACCAGTCGACCTAACACGCATTTTAAAGCTCTCCAAAGGACAGCGAATTGATTATAGCATAGCATTTTCCGAAATGCAATAGGAATTTACGAAAAATCTGACTCCTTATCCGAACAGTTTGGTACGTTTCAGTTGGGTAATGAACTCAGCATTACTGCGGGTATGGGTAAACATATTCACAATCTGCTCAGTCGCTTCCTCCGCTCTTGCTCCACCAAACGCACGTCGCATAATGAAGTTGGCCTCCTGCTCTACAGGAGACAGAAGCAAGTCTTCACGACGGGTACTGGATTTCGGCAGGTCGATTGCCGGGAATATACGACGTTCGGAAAGGGCACGGTTCAATGTGAGTTCCATATTACCGGTTCCTTTGAATTCTTCGAATACAACATCATCCATTCTACTGCCCGTATCCACAAGAGCCGTGGCAAGAATGGTCAGACTTCCGCCCTCCTTCATACAACGGGCTGCCCCGAAGAAACGCTTCGGCATATAAAGTGCCGCAGGATCAAGTCCACCGGAAAGGGTACGACCGCTCGACTGGCAGGTTAAATTGTATGCACGTGCAAGTCTTGTGATACTATCCAAAAGAATGATAACATCTTTTCCATATTCAACAAGTCTCTTGGCATGTTCCACTGTCATTTCAGAGACACGCTTATGTTGCTCGGGTGCCTCATCAAATGTGGAATAAATGATTTCTACATTGTCTCCTTTGATGCAATCCTTCATATCCGTTACTTCTTCCGGACGCTCATCAATCAGAAGGATAATCATATGAAGCTTCGGATTATTCTTCTGAATAGCCCGTGCAATGTCCTTAAGAAGCGTTGTCTTACCTGCTTTTGGCGGTGAAACAATCATTCCACGCTGTCCCTTTCCAACCGGGGCAAGGAGGTCAACAATTCTTGTGGACACAGGACCGCCCTCCGTCTCCAAACGCAGCCTTTCGTGCGGGAATACGGGTGTCAGTTTATCAAATCTCTTTCTTCTCACAGAAAGTTCAGGATTCTCACCGTTAATCTTTGTAACATACAAAAGTGCCACAAACTTCTCCGCAGGAGATTTCACCTTTAAGTTACCGCTGATAATGTCACCGGTTGTAAGATTATAACGTTTAATAATCTGTGGAGACACATATACGTCATCCGGACTCGGCAGGTAGTTCTCATTACGGATAAAGCCAAATGACTGTTCCGGCATAATTTCAAGAATACCTGTTTTTGTAATGCCACTGTCATATTGTGATGCTTCATTTCTCTGGGACTGATTGCCGTATTTGGCATTCTCCTCAGAAACGCGCTGCTGCGTATCGTAACGGCTCGGCTCATCCATTACCCGATGTTGTATGTTATTACGAACATTTTCCTCCGGACGATGCTGTTGCGTTCCGTCGCCGTTCACAGCTGACATTTCCTGTGCAGGACGCCTAATCGGATTTCCTACCACACGGCGCACTACAGTCTGCGAGGAAGGCCGCATGGATTGTGTATCCCGAGTCTGTGTCTGTACATTAGGCTTCTGCGTCTGCAAATCAGAAGCCTGCTGCTCTTCAATTGAGGGTTTCGGCTGTACATCAGAACCCTTTTTCTCTGTATCTACCGCCTTCTGCTTTGATGGCGTCTTACGATTCCTGTCTGCTTCAGGCTTTCTTTCCGTGGCAGTATTTTTCGCCTTATATTCTGATAAAATCTCTATCAGTTCGCTTTTCTTCTTGGCACTGCAACCATTAATACCAAGATCCTTAGCCATTTGTCTTAAAGAGGCAAGGGAAGCGTTCGTTAAATCATCCATAATTCCTCCAACTTTCAGAATGCAAGATACCCAAAATGATACAAATCAATAAAAACATTGTCTGTAACATTCTCTTCATTCTGAATCCTATATTCTATTGTGTACAATAATGGAAAATGTGAAAACAGTATTTCTGTTTCGTTTGAAAAAGAAAGAATCTCAGATTCTTCGCGATATACGCGTTGTATTAATCATTTTATTTTGCGGGAACGGTCATCCCGTTCCCGCAAAAGTATTTTTGTGAAGTAAAACTACTCTTCGTCCTTAACTTCTTCCTCGTCAAGGCCATCCATATCGAAATCTTCTTCTGCAAAATCTGCATCATTGAAGAAATCTTCTTCTGCAAACTCTTCGGTGTATTCATCTACGAAGTCATCTGCAACGCTGTCGGTATCAACGATAGGAGCATCTGTGCTCTCTTCTGTGAAAGGAGCTCTAAACTCATCTTCGAAACCTTCAACATTATCAAGAATCTCGTTATCCGTGTCAAGACGAATGTTACGATACTTCTTCATACCGGTTCCTGCAGGAATCAGCTTACCAAGGATAACGTTCTCCTTGAGACCGATAAGCGGATCGATACGACCCTTAATAGCGGCATCGGTAAGAACCTTGGTGGTTTCCTGGAAGGATGCAGCTGACAGGAAGGAGTTGGTAGCAAGGGATGCTTTGGTAATACCAAGCATAACCTGCTTTCCTTCTGCCGGACGCTTACCTTCTTTAATGAGCTGCTCGTTAACATCTTCAAAATCAAGTGCGTCAACACTGGTTCCCGGAAGGAATTCGGAATCACCCTTCTCCTCAACACGAACCTTCTTGAGCATCTGACGTACGATAACTTCAATATGCTTGTCGTTGATTTCAACACCCTGCAGACGATATACTCTCTGAACTTCCTTGGTCATATAATCCTGTACATCACGTACACCCTTAATCTTAAGGAGATCGTGAGGATTTACGGAACCAACGGTAAGTGAATCACCTGCTTCAAGCATCTGTCCGTCAGTAATCTTCAGAACAGAACCATAAGGAATCAAATAGTTTCTGGTCTCACCTGTCTCAGAGTTCGTTACGATTACTTCTCTCTTCTTCTTGGTATCGCTAATAGTAGCGCGACCTGCGAACTCGGAAATAATTGCAAGACCCTTCGGCTTTCTTGCCTCGAACAATTCTTCTACTCGAGGAAGACCCTGTGTAATATCATCACCTGCAACACCGCCGGTATGGAAGGTTCTCATGGTAAGCTGTGTACCGGGCTCACCGATAGACTGTGCTGCGATGATACCGATTGCTTCACCAACCTGAACTGCCTCGCCGGTAGCCATGTTAGCACCATAACACTTGGAACATACACCAAGATGGGACTTACAGGTAAGTACGGTACGAATCTTAACCTTTGCATCGGGTCTCGGCTTCATCTTCTGCTTCTCTTCATCATAATAGGTGAAGGACTTCGTAGCCATAATTCTTGCTGCACGCTTAGGAGTAATCATATGATTCTTACGAACAATCAGGTCGCCGTTGTCATCATAATAATCCTCTGCTGCGGTTCTGCCTGTGATACGATCCTTCAGGCTTTCGATTTCTTCCTTGCCGTCCATGAAAGCGGTGATTTCCATACCCGGAATCTCATCACGACCTTCTGCACAGTCAACCTCACGAATAATCAAATCCTGAGAAACATCTACAAGACGACGGGTCAGGTAACCGGAGTCAGCGGTACGAAGAGCGGTATCGGAAAGACCCTTACGAGCACCGTGTGCGGAGATGAAGTACTCGAGTACGTCAAGACCTTCACGGAAGTTAGCCTTAATAGGCAACTCAATGGTCTTACCTGATGTATCTGCCATCAAACCACGCATACCGGCAAGCTGTTTAATCTGCTTATCGGAACCACGCGCACCGGAGTCAGCCATCATCTTAATGTTGTTGTATTTGTCCAGACCACCGAGAAGCTTCTTGGTAAGTTCGTCATCGGCTTCCTTCCAGGTGTTGATAACTGCACGATAACGCTCGTTATCGGTCATCAAACCTGCACGGTAAGCATCGGTGATTTCCTCAACTGTAGCTTCTGCAGCAGCAATGATTTCTTTCTTCTCTGCAGGAACGGTCATGTCGGCAATGGATACCGTCATAGCTGCTCTTGTAGAATACTTATAACCGAGAGCCTTGATAGCATCAAGAGTCTCTGCAGTCTTGATAGCACCATGTGTGTTGATGCAACGTTCGAGAATCTGTTTCAATTCCTTCTTCTTAACGAGGAAGTCTACCTCAAGCTTCAGGAAGTTCTCAGGCTCGGTACGGTCAACATATCCAAGGTCCTGACTGATGATTTCATTGAAAATGAAACGGCCAAGAGTGGATTCAATGGTACGATATACAGGCTTGCCATCTTCGTCAACACCTTCACGACGAACCTTGATGCGTGCCTGAAGGGTAATGTATCCGTTCTCATATGCAAGGATAGCTTCGTTCTCGCTCTTGAAGAACATACCCTCACCCTTGTCACCCGGCTTCTCCATTGTCAGATAGTAAATACCGAGAACCATATCCTGTGAAGGAACGGCAACCGGACCACCATCGGACGGCTTCAGAAGGTTGTTCGGAGAAAGGAGAAGGAATCGGCACTCTGCCTGAGCCTCTACGGACAAAGGCAAATGCACAGCCATCTGGTCACCATCGAAGTCTGCGTTGAATGCAGTACATACGAGCGGATGAAGTTTAATAGCTTTACCTTCTACAAGAATCGGTTCAAATGCCTGAATACCAAGACGGTGCAATGTAGGTGCACGGTTCAGCATTACAGGATGCTCACGAATAACATCCTCCAAAACATCCCATACGCAATCCTGAAGACGTTCAACCATCTTCTTAGCGGACTTGATGTTCTGTGCGATGCCTCTTGCAGCAAGCTCCTTCATTACAAAAGGCTTGAACAATTCAATTGCCATCTCCTTCGGGAGACCGCACTGATAAATCTTTAATTCAGGACCAACGACAATAACGGAACGACCGGAATAGTCAACTCGCTTACCAAGAAGGTTCTGACGGAAACGACCCTGCTTACCCTTAAGCATATCAGACAGGGACTTGAGGGCACGGTTTCCGGGACCGGTAACCGGTCTGCCACGACGTCCGTTATCATTCAAAGCATCAACTGCTTCCTGAAGCATACGCTTCTCGTTACGAACGATAATGTCTGCAGCGCCCAGTTCAAGGAGTCTCTTCAAACGGTTGTTACGGTTGATAATTCTACGATAAAGGTCATTCAAATCGGATGTAGCAAAACGTCCGCCGTCAAGCTGTACCATAGGACGAAGATCCGGAGGAATAACCGGAATACAGGTAAGAATCATCCATTCAGGACGATTACCGGATTCACGGAATGCTTCCACAACTTCCAGACGCTTAACAATACGTGCACGCTTCTGTCCATTGCTCTCAAGAAGCTCTGCCTTTAACTCCTGAGATTCCTTCTCAAGGTCGATAGCCTGCAAAAGCTCCATAACTGCCTCGGCACCCATACCTACACGGAAAGCATCCTCGCCCCATTCGTCAACCGCATTACGGTATTCCTGGTCGCTGAGAATCTGCTTAACGGTAAGGTTAGTGGAACCTGCATCAAGAACAATATAACTTGCAAAATATAATACTTTCTCGAGTACTCTCGGAGAAAGGTCAAGGAGAAGTCCCATACGGCTCGGAATTCCCTTGAAATACCAGATGTGGGAAACAGGTGCAGCAAGCTCGATATAACCCATACGTTCACGACGAACGCTGGCCTTCGTAACCTCAACACCACAACGGTCACATACAAAACCCTTATAACGAATCTTCTTGTATTTACCGCAATGACATTCCCAGTCCTTGGTGGGTCCGAAAATCTTCTCACAGAATAAGCCGTCACGTTCAGGCTTCAAGGTTCTGTAGTTGATAGTCTCGGGCTTTTTAACTTCATAATCCGTAACGTCACCCTTACGTCCTGCACGAGCCCACTCTTTAATCTTCTCGGGTGATGCAAGGCCAATCTGAATGGCGTCATATGTAATTTCTTTTACTTCCTCATTATCGAAATCATTTGGCATCATGTTGTTGATTGCTCCTTCCTAATATTCGTTCACAGATGAAATATCGATTCGGTTTAGAAACCTTCCTCGCTGTCGGACAAGTCATCACCGCTTCCGTAGCTGAAGCTTTCGGTAGCGCTGTCAGGAGTAACCTCCAGATATCCGTCCCCAAAATCATCTGTGTTTCGAGGAACATTGTCGCCTTCAATCAGGCTCTTGAGGCTGTGGTCTGCGGTATCAATCTCCTCAGTCATAACAACCTCTTTGCCGTTCTCATCAAGAACGGTTACATCAAGTGCAAGGGACTGCAATTCCTTAAGCAATACCTTGAAGGACTCAGGAATACCGCATTCGGAAATATTCTCGCCCTTGATGATTGCTTCATACGTCTTAACACGTCCTGTAACATCATCGGACTTAACGGTAAGAATTTCCTGAAGAATATGAGATGCGCCGTATGCTTCCAGTGCCCAAACCTCCATCTCACCGAAACGCTGTCCACCAAACTGTGCTTTACCACCGAGAGGCTGCTGCGTAACAAGGGAGTAAGGGCCGGTTGAACGTGCATGAATCTTATCGTCAACCAAGTGATGCAATTTCAGGTAATGCATGAAACCTACGGTAACTTCACCGTCAAAAGGCTCACCGGTACGTCCGTCACGGAGCTGTACCTTGCCATCGGGCTTAATCGGAACACCCTTCCATTCTTCACGATTCTCAAGGTGTGTCATCAGATACTCCATAACCTCAGGATGAAGAATGTCATTGTATTTCTTCTTGAAATCTTCGATTTCCATGTTGACATAGTCACATGCAAGTTCGAATGTCTGCTGAATATCAACCTCGTTAGCACCATCGAATACAGGAGTGGATACCTTGAATCCGAGGATTGAAGAAGCAAGACTAAGGTGAATCTCAAGGACCTGACCGATATTCATTCGGGAAGGAACACCAAGAGGATTCAAAACGATATCAAGCGGACGTCCGTTCGGAAGGAACGGCATATCCTCTACCGGCAATACACGGGAAACAACACCCTTGTTACCATGACGACCAGCCATCTTATCGCCGACCTGAATCTTTCTCTTCTGTGCAATATAAACACGAACGCTCTCATTTACCCCGGGAGGAAGCTCATCGCCGTTCTCACGGGTAAATACTCTTGCATCAACGATGATACCAAACTCTCCGTGCGGAACACGAAGGGAAGTATCACGAACCTCTCTTGCCTTCTCACCGAAGATTGCATGGAGCAAACGCTCCTCTGCGGTAAGTTCGGTCTCACCCTTCGGGGTAACACGACCGGCAAGAATATCTCCGGCACGAACCTCTGCACCGATACGAATGATACCTCTCTCATCGAGATCCTTCAACGCATCATCGCCGACACCGGGAACATCACGGGTGATTTCCTCCGGTCCAAGCTTGGTGTCACGGGCTTCTGCCTCGTACTCTTCAATATGGATAGATGTATAAACATCGTCACGAACAAGTCTTTCACTAAGAAGAACAGCATCCTCGTAGTTGTAACCTTCCCAGGTCATGAAACCGATCAGCGGGTTCTTACCAAGTGCAAGCTCACCGCCTGAGGTGGAAGGACCATCAGCGATAACCTGTCCTGCCTTAACCGTCTCACCCTTCTTAACGATAGGTCTCTGGTTAATGCTGGTGCCCTGGTTACTACGAGAGAATTTCTGAAGCTTGTATTCCTCTCTCTCACCATTCTCATTGCGGATGATGATGCGATTTGCTTCGGAACGCTCAACAACACCATTGCTCTTAGCAAGTACACAAACACCGGAGTCAACGGCAACCTTCTGCTCCATACCGGTACCTACAACAGGGGAATCGGTAAACAGAAGCGGAACTGCCTGACGCTGCATGTTGGAACCCATGAGAGCACGGTTTGCGTCATCATTCTGAAGGAAAGGAATCATGGCCGTAGCTACGGAAAATACCATCTTAGGAGATACGTCCATCAAATCAATCTTACGCTTTTCGAACAAGGATGTTTCAGTACGATAACGACCGGAAACATTATTGTTTACGAAGTGACCGTCTTTATCAAGCGGCTCATTTGCCTGTGCTACTACATAGCGGTCTTCTTCATCAGCGGTAAGATACATAACCTCGTCGGTAACAACGGGGTTCTCGGCATCATCGTGGTTAACCTTACGATAAGGAGCCTCAACGAAACCATATTCATTAATTCTTGCATAGCTTGCAAGAGAGTTAATCAAACCGATGTTAGGACCTTCAGGGGTCTCAATCGGGCACATACGACCATAGTGTGTATAGTGTACGTCTCGAACTTCGAAGCCTGCACGGTCTCTGGAAAGACCGCCGGGTCCCAATGCGGAAAGACGTCTCTTGTGAGTCAACTCACCAAGAGGGTTATGCTGATCCATAAACTGTGACAGCTGGGAACTTCCGAAGAACTCCTTAACTGCTGCAGTTACGGGCTTAATGTTAATCAATGACTGAGGAGTGATGCTGTCCGGATCCTGCGTGGTCATACGCTCACGAACAACTCTCTCCATTCTGGACATACCGATACGATACTGGTTCTGAAGGAGCTCACCAACGGCACGAATACGACGGTTGCCCAAGTGGTCGATATCATCTTCGTTGCCGATTCCATGCTCAAGGTGCATATTGTAACTGATGGATGCGAAAATATCTTCTCTCGTAATATGCTTCGGAATAAGTTCCAGAATATTCTTATGAATCTCTTCGCAAATAGCATCGGGATCGGTATTGTTATCAAGAATCTCTTTCAGTACCGGATAGTAAACAAGCTCGTCAATATCAAGCTTCTTCTTAGCTTCGGGAGCATAGCATGCAAGGTCAACCATCATATTGGAAAGAACCTTGACATTCTGCTCTTCGCCCTGCATCCATACATATGGAATTGCAAGGTTCTGAATCTTCATAGCAAGTTCTTCATCAGCAACAGTTCCTGCCTCTGCAATTACCTCACCGGTAGCGGTGTCGATAACATCCTCAGCAAACTTATGGCCTGCAATACGGTTCTTCAGCATAAGCTTCTTGTTGAACTTATAACGTCCTACACGTGCCAGGTCATATCTTCTCGGGTCAAAGAACATACCGTGAACCAAAGACTCTGCATTCTCAAGTGACGGGGGTTCACCCGGACGCAGCTTCTTATACAGTTCCAGAAGACCGCTCTTGTAATCATCGGTAGTATCCTTCTGGAAACTTGCTTCCATCTTCTTCTCTTCACCGAACAATTCACGGATTTCCTCATTGGAGCCTACTCCGAGAGCTCGAACCAAAACGGAAACCGGAACCTTACGGTTTCTATCTACACGGACATAAAAAACGTCATTGGAATCAGTTTCATATTCAAGCCATGCACCACGGTTCGGAATAACCGTACATGCATAGAGCTTCTTACCTACTTTATCTCTGGTAATTGCATAGTAGATGCCCGGAGAACGCACGAGCTGGCTGACGATAACTCGTTCAGCACCGTTAATCACGAAAGTACCTGTCTCGGTCATGAGCGGGAAATCACCCATAAAGATCGTATGCTCGTTAATCTCATCCGTCTCGGTGTTATGAAGACGCACCTTCACCTTCATCGGTGCAGCATAGGTAGCATCTCTTTCCTTACACTCATCAATCGTGTACTTTACTTCGTCTTCGCAAAGCTGGTAATCTACGAATTCGAGGCTCAGATGGCCACTGTAATCCTCGATAGGAGAAATATCCTCAAATACCTCATGAAGACCCTTCTTCAGGAACCAGTTATAGGAATCCTTCTGAACTTCAATAAGGTTAGGCATTTCGAGGATTTCTTTCTGTCTCGAATAACTCATTCGTACGCCTTTGCCAACCTGTACAGGACAAATTCTGTTTTTATCCATTGACGTTTTCACCCCTTGAATCTTTTTTACGCAACCATGGACGCGAATGCTTTCCTAAAGGAAAATACCACATTGTGTGCCGAAATCAACCTCAAATACAAGGTGTCGAAAAGCGGTTGCATTTCTTTTCAGCTTATGATATAATCTTCTTGTTAGGCATATCACACCACAATAGTGCATTCTTTATAGTAGCACAAGTCCTGTGGTTTGTCAATCGCGCATTTTCAAATAGTTTCACCATTTTTTGACCCGTTGGGGTCTTTTTTTGTGCAGTTTTTTTGAAAAGTATCTCATTTTCCACGATTCTCTCGTAAAGTAACAAAGAGTTTCGCTTGCGAAACTCTACGCGCCGAGCGCGTGTTACAAAGTAACTGTTTACAAAGTAGCAGAGCCATTAGAGTCCGAACTGCGTTCGGCGGGCTCTGCGTAGGCACTAGGGAATCCCCCCGGTAAACCGGGTCCCCCCCTTAGCACAATAAGTGCGCGAGTGCACATCCTTAGCGGAGCGTTTTTTGTATCACGAGAAATGCGACGCAATTTCCCACGATACAAAAAAGGGCTGTAAAAATGCGAAAACATTTATCACCGCCCTTCCTACATCTTATTGAAATTCAGGCAAGCCTTCTCACCTCAGCACGGAGTCAACAGTTCGTTCTCATGGTAGAACTCCACACCGTCCAGTTTGAAGGAAGCCTCCAGTCCCCACTCATAGTAAGGTACCTCACTGCTTGCAGAATAAGCTCCGTCACGAATGTATTCTCTAAACTGGCACTCCAAATTCTGTCCTGAGGACAGTTTCCAATTCCAGTTATAGGTACGGTCCGGATAATCTGTCGCATTCTTATTCAATTCATTAAATACCGCCTTGCAGTCAATTGTTCCTTTCGTCGAGATCACTTTTAAAGAATCATAATCATACTTTACAACAGACTGTCCCTGCGCATCTTTCAATTCCAATAATCCGATAGCCTGGCAGGCAGGAATTGCTGTTTCGCTATAATGCAGAGACAGAATCGCCTTCTCATCGGCTCCGACAATTTCCATCATACCTTCCTCATACAGATGTTCATCGAAGGAAATCTGATTACTCGTTGTAAACAGTATATTCTGCTCGCTGTCACGATACACACAGTATAAGTAAGGCTGTTTCAAATCCGTTCCTGCCATCGAAACCGTCTCCCGCGTAACACCACTTCCCAAACTCTCCAGACTGTGCTGATTTCCGAGCTCTTTCGTAACATCAAATCCTTCGGCAGTCTGAATCCGGACTGTTGACGTAAGTGTCTTCAGATCATCCGCAACCATATATTTCTGACCGTAAAATAGCGTATAATTATCATTGGAAAATACCGCAACTTCCTTCTCAAAAGGTTCTCCTTTCAAAGCTTCTTCAAAGGAAACCGCATCTGCTCCGACTAGTTCTCCGACATCCGTATCCTCCACGGAAAATGTAACGAAATCAACCGGAACCGAAAGTCCCGGCTCGACTACCGTGTATACCAGTTTTTGGTTCTCTCTTATCGGTTCCGACTCATTCTGCCAGAAACATTTTCCTTCGGCATCATACAGAATGGAATACTCCAATACTGCGCCAAGAATCTTCTCTTCCGAATATTTCACTTCAAGCGGATAACAAACCGTGATGTCTTCGCTGCTGTAAATATAAAAACGGATTTTGCTATTATATATGTCGTATTCTGTCTGATCGTCCGCCAAATCCCATCCCGGCATATCCTTGAGAATCTTCCGCACAAGTTCTGTAGACTTCTGCTCGATTTCCTCTTGGCTTAACACAATCGGTGTCGGCTCAGGTGTAGCTGTCGGCTGTTTGGTCGGTTCCGGTTTCTCTGTCGGTTTCTCTGTCGGCATCTCCGATACTTTATTCACCGTTACAGTACTTTCCCCATTCGCAACTTTGGGGTTATTCTTCGTACCGCAGGCAACTGCAGTAGTGGCAAATACCACACACATCAACGTCGCAATCATTTTCTTCATAACACACACTCCTTTATTACAATCCCTCGAGGCGATACTCCGCCCTCATATTCATAATCTTAACAGAATAATATTACAAAAAAATCACGAAGTTATTACAAATTTATTACATTTTCGCTCCTTATGAAAGTGCGCTCAAACACTGAGGATACGAAAAGGGGACGGAACTGTCGGTTCCGCCCCCATAACTTAAAAAGATGTTAAAAATCGTTTCTGTTTTAGAACTCTATCGGGATATCAACCTCATCAGGCTCATCCTCACAGTCATCCTCGGGGAAGAACAATGACGGACTTCCCAGAGGTTCTTCGACCTGCTCAGGCTCATCGGCTTCTGCAGTCTCTCTCTTCTGTTCCCAAGCATCAAGATCACCTGTCAACGGTTCATCGGTAAAGAGATTCTTCAGACCGGTAAATGCCCATCTGGAATCCTCTTCCTCCTGTTCGGCTACCGGTTCCTCATCAAAGAGATTCAATGCCACATCGGCTGCCTCGGGTTCGTCAATCGATTCTGCGAAGGAATCTGCCGTTTCAAGGGCAATGTCCTCGGGGAGCGGCATATCAAACGCTGCCGGTCCTTCATCGAAAGACTCCTCGGGAATATCCACATCGGAATCATCCGTTTCTTCGGGTTCCGTTTCACTGATAGCAGGTTCTTCCCGGTCATCTTCTGCAATCTTTGTTTCGAACTCCGTAGCGCCCCACGGTTTCTCATCTTCCGCTTCTTCAACGGGTACCGAAAAGATGTCTTCGTCGCTTTTCATCTCAAAGGAATCTGCGTTTTCGGTCATTCCGTCAAGGAAAGCCAACTCCCTGATGTCGTCCTCAGTCTCTCCAAGAGATTCTTCGGTAAGATCATTCAAAAGCTCTTCATAGGATTTCGTCCCGGTCGGCGGTACGGATTCCTCAGCCGATATCGTTTCCTCAATCGGAGCGGGTATTTCATCAAAAAGATTCTTAAACAGGAAATCTTCTTCCTGTTCAGTAGCGGCATCTTCTATTTCTTCAACCGTTTCTTCAATTTCGTCTTCAGCAATATCAACTGCTTCTTCAATATTGTCTATTGCTTCTTCTATATTCTCCGTAATATCGCTGATTTCTTCTGCTACATCCTCTGCAATGTCAGTCTCTTCTTCGGTTTCCTCTTCAAAGAAAATGTTAAGTGGAGACGGTGTTGCCTCATATTCATCAAAGGCAGGTATCGCTTTTTCAACCTCTTCGACAGCCTCTTCCGTTACCTCTTCAACAGTTTCTTCAATTTCCTCTTTCCAAGTGTCAACCGCATCGGATACATCATCAACAGCATCATTAAAATCAATGGAAATACCATTTATCTCATCGATTGCTTCTTCAACTGCTTCTTCTGTTTCAACAGTTTCTTCTGTAACTTCTTCAGTTACCTCATCAACCATTTCTTCAGTCTCGGGGGCAGTCTCTTCAGCAGGAGTTTCTTCCTCATCCTCAAAGACAATCTCTACATTTTTCACGGGTTCCTCGGGTTCTTCCGCTTTCTCCTCTGTCTTCGATGCAGCCGACTCCAAAGCCTCACCGAATCGACCGGCTACTTCCTCCAAGGTCTTTCCAAGATCGGAGAATGCACTCTCCAGATTCTCGGAAAATGAGGAAACTGCCTTTTCTACAGTTGCCCCCATATCATTGCATATCTTCTCTGCTTCCTTAATGGAATCTGTAGCCTGTTCTTCAAATAAATCCTTCGTGCGAACAGCATCCTCAATGATGTCCTCTACATCCTTTGCCACGTCGTCTGCATTAAGCAGTTTCATATTCAGAAGGACACTCGCCCCCAAAGCTGTACTCAACAGTTTCAAAAGTCCCAATGTCATCTCATTGGTGTCATCGGAAAACTTTCTGCCCGAACTGTTCTTCCTCACTATTGCCCCGCAGTACGGGCAATATTTCATATCATTAGCCAGATCCGCACCACATTTGTTACATTTCATGCTACTGTCCTCCTTTTCGTAACCGTCAGCGCATTATAGTTCGTCAAAGCGAAACGCTGGCGTATCATACTGCTGCCCCGATATTACGCACATTGTGCAGCACAAAACGATAAACCGCAACAGGCGAAAACCTCTCGCTGCTTTCGTATGTTTCGTATATTTTATCGTTTTTTAATAAGCACTGTCAATAGATTTTCGCTTCTTAGAAAGCGCCCATTTTCTTTGTTCCAAAAAGTTCAAAAATATGACGGATATACTTCCACCAAGCATATTTCCGAGTGGGCCGGTTTGCGCCACCCGTCATATGTATTCGCATTCGTACACCCCTTCATTCGTATCAGTCATCTTATTCCCTTTGTTGGTACTTCTTCGGGGGCATACCAACCTGAGCACGAAATCGTCTGGAAAAGCTCGTATAATTCTCGAAACCGACCATATAGCAAACATCCGACGGGGGATATCCCTCACTCAGATACTGCTGTGCAAGTGACATCTTCTTAGCGTTGATATAATACTTGAGTGCTCCGCCGGTTGCCTTCTTAAACAATCTCCCAATATAGTCGGTATTATGGTGAAGTTTCTCCGCAATCAATTCAACGGTCAGTTCACTCGTTAAATTCTCATCCACATAGCGGATTACCTCTGTCACTGCACGCGGCATAGTGTTCTTAAATTCCGTCGGTATGCTGTGATGTGAATAGCGAGTCAATTCCACAATAAACTCCGTCAGTGCAATCTTGCTCATCAGACTGTGACCAAACTGCCTGTCCTGAAGTGTCTTGCCAATTCTGTCCAGCATATCAAGAAAGCCATTCAGTGCATCGCTGTCAATATGAACAATGCTGTATTCCTCCGAGGACAGTTCCTTTAAAACACGGAATAAATCAGTGTTCTCATCGCTGATTGTTTTGAGAAAATTGGGTCTGATATTCAGTACAACTCTTTCATAATGTGAAATGACATCCTCCGGCACACCTTCGAGATTTAGCCCGTGCACTGCATACGGCGGCACAATCACAAGATCTCCCCGAACCAGTTTCTTCTCAATCGAACCCACAAACATTCCAACATCACCGTTCAAAAACATCAGTAGCTCATAGCCGTCATGATAATGAAGCGTAATCGTTTTGGGTAAATCCATACGTGCGCATTTATATTCACAGGTAACATTCTCAGGTAAAATGTTATAAGGGCACTGATAGTCATTTTTCATAATAAACACCTCTGTTATTGTTTCCCTTTTAGCAATTATTATACATCATTAAGTCGGAAAATGCAAAGTTTTCGATTGTTTTTGTGTATTTTTTGCCAAAAATAGATGTTAGACTATGAAAGCAAAAGGGGTAAGAAACGGATCCTCCTATCAGCCCGCCTGATTTGCGGGCCATCCGAACAATATCCTCTGCAAATCAGGCTGCCCCGCTAAAAGCGGGCAGCAGAAAGTTCTTGGGTTTTTATGAATACAAAGCGTAGCAAATTCATTACTTACATGCGACGGTACTGGCAGTTGTATGCCATGTTACTGATCCCGATTACGTATCTCATCATATTCAAGTATCGCCCGATGGTTTACGTTCAAATTGCATTTAAAAAGTACAGTATCATTCAAGATGTCTGGGATATGCCTTGGGCCAAGAATCATGGTCTCGAATATTTTCAAAAGGCATTTGCCAGCAATTCCTTCCGTCATGCACTGCGTAATACGCTTGTATTGAATTTATTGGACCTTGTGATTGGATTTCCCGCACCGATTATCTTTGCCTTGATTGTAAATGAGCTCTGCTTCAAGCGTTTCAAGAAAACCGTTCAGACGATTGCCTATATGCCGCATTTCCTTTCCTGGGTTATCATCTACAGCATTGCGCTGCAGCTGCTGACTCCCAATAACCCGCAGGGTCTCATCAATATGTTGATAACAAAGTGTGGCGGTGAAGCCGTACCGTTCTTAAATACAGAGAAAAACTGGATTATCACCTATATCTTTTTCGGTGTATGGCAGAACTTCGGATGGGGTTCTATCGTATATCTTGCCGCCATTGCCGGTATCAACCCCGAGCTTTACGAAGCAGCTTCCGTGGATGGTGCCGGTCGTTTCCGGAAAATGTGGCACGTTACCCTTCCCGGCATCCGTCCCACCATCGTTGTTCTGCTGATTATGAACCTAGGAAACATTCTCGGCAGCGGATTCGACAGACCTTTTGCCTTCCAGAACAATCTGGTTATGAATGTCGCAGATGTTCTCTCCACTTATGTATACCGTGTCGGTATCAAGGGATTGCAGTTCTCACTCACAACAGCCGTCGGTCTGTTCCAATCGGTTGTCGGTGTATTCTTCCTGCTAACTGCCAACTTTATCTCGCGTAAGTTGGGCGACCGCGGAATCTGGTAGAAGGGAGAGAAATATGAGAGTTAAATCACTTAAAACCAAAATCGTAGACTGGATTTTCGTCTTTATCTGCGTATTAATCAGTATGGCCTGCCTGATTCCGATGGTAAACCTTTTGGCAAAGTCCTTGAGCGGTACCGACCCACTCATTAAGAATGAGGTATACCTGATTCCCAAAGATTTTACAGTGAGTTCCTATGTAAATGTTTTTAAAGATGCCAAATATGTTCGTTCCTTTTTCTTCACGGTAATCCTTACGATTATCTGCACCATTGTTTCGCTGACCATCACTACGCTGTGTGCATATCCGCTGATTTTTGACAAGCTGAAGGGAAGAAAAGTCATCAACATCTTCATCACGATTACAATGTTCTTCAACGCCGGAACCATTCCGAACTACCTTCTGATGAAAGACCTGAAGTTGCTTGACAGCCCGCTTGTTCTGATTGTGCCGAGCTGCCTGAGTGTATTCAATATGATTATCCTCCGTAGTTTCTTCTACGGAATCCCGGATTCCCTCAGAGAATCCGCTGAAATCGACGGTGCCAGCTTTACCAAGATTCTTCTTCGAATCTACTTGCCGCTGTCAAAGCCGGTTTATGCAACCCTTGCCCTGTTCTATGCAGTAGGACGTTGGAACGGTTACTCTGATGCTCTTCTTTATATAAAGAATGCGAAGTACTACCCGTTGCAGCTTCTGCTCTACAACATCATGAACAACATCAACAAAATCGAGATTGCAACCATGGAGAATCAAAGTATCGATCCCGGTATGTCTACATCACTGAAATGCGCGGTTGTTATGTTCTCGACCATCCCGATTCTGCTCGTATACCCGTGGTTACAGCGCTACTTCATCCACGGTGTAACACTTGGAGCAGTCAAAGAATGAAAATATACGGGGAAGCCCGATATTTTATACACAAAAAACATGGAGGACTAAAAAGATGTTCAAAAAAGCTCTGTGTCTTATCCTTGCATGCGTTATGGTTCTTTCCCTCGCTGCATGCGGTAAAGACGAAAAGAAAGACAACCCCTTGAATCCGGAGTTTACACCCACACCGATTACTAAGGAGGATGTTGCGGAATTCAAAGACGGAAAGTTCGCAACCACCAGAAAGATTACAGTTGAAATCTATGACCGTGGTAATGACGGCGGTTCCGATCCCGAGAACAACATGTACACTGATTACATCAAGAAGGGTATGCTTGAAAAGCATAATGTTGAAGTAACCTTCAAAAAGGTTCCCAGATGGACTGAGACCGACGAAATCAACAACCTTCTTGCTGCAGGCGACGCTCCTGACATCTGCGTAACCTACAGTTATCCTACTGTTCTTACCTATGCACAGATGGGTGGTGTTATTGACCTTAACCAGTATATTGAAGCTTATAAGAGTGATTTAACCAACCTTTGGAGCTGGCTCGGTGACACGAATATGCTTTGGGATAAAGATCCCAAGTCCGGTACCGTTTGGGCATTGGAAGGCAAGCGTGTTGAGAATCAGAGAATCGTTACCTTCGTAAGAGAAGATTGGCTCAAGAAGCTCAACCTCAAGGCACCTACCACAAGAGCCGAGTTTGAGAATATGCTTATCGCTTTCCGTGATAACGCTTCTACTCTCCTTGGAGAAAATGCAGATAAGATGATTCCTTATCAGGTAACCTATGATGTAGGCTGGACCGCAAACAACCTGATTGCATCCTTCCTTGATCCTAAGATGACCGATAAGGAATTCTATGTAAACGGTTTTGATGACAGAATGGTAACCCAGAACGGTACCAAAGAAGCAATTAGACTTCTTAACAAATGGTACAATATGGGACTCCTTTGGGATGACTTCGCACTGTACGGTTCCGGCGACACCACCGGTGATGACATGATTAAAGCCGGCTATGTTGGTGCTATCATGGTTAACTGGGATCAGCCGTTCCGTAACGGTGATGACAGCCTGATCAGCTCTCTTAAGAGAATTGTCGGCAACGACGCAAACTACATTCCCGTAGACTGCTTTGAGAATGCAGACGGCAAATATGCGAAGTACCTTTACAGCTCCGCAGGCGACAGAAAGATTTTCTTCCCGAGCACCAATGACGAGCCTCTCGCTTCTCTTCTGTACCTTGATTTCATCAGTTCTCCTGAAGTAATCAGATACCTTCAGGCAGGTGATGAGGGCGTAACCCATAAGGTACTTGATTCCGGCGCTATTGAGATTCTTGCTGCTACCGGCAATGCAATCCAGAACTCCGGTAAGAACATTGACTACACCATTACCTGTAATGGTACATGGTTTGGCAGTCAGGAAACAGCAACTCTTTCCCTCGCATACGGTTATGCAGGAATTGACCCTGAGCTTGTTATCAAGGCCGATGAAGCTTCCAAGAAAGATGGTATTGCTCCGAAGAACGTTAACGTTGGTACCATCGAGGCAGAAGCAGGTGTTGGTGATACACTCTCCTCTTTGAGAGACCAGCTCTTCGATAAGGCTGTTGTAGCTAAGGAAGGCGATTTCGATGCTGTTTGGGATTCTGCAATGTCCGATTACCTTTCTGAAGGTGGTAAGGCCATCATGGAAGAAAGAGAAGCAAAATGGAACGAATACTTCGGTAGTGCCGAAATGCTTCCGTAATATAATGTATTCGGAGAAGGAACAATATAAATAATAAAAAAGTGCGTGTGATTCACACGCACTTTTTTTATATATGAAATCTGTTCAATTACACCGTTTCAAGACGAATTGTGTTGGTATTACCGGAGGTCCCGCTTGTCTGTCCGCCGGTAAGCACAACATTATCACCTTTCTCCAAACTGAATACGGACTTTGCCGCACGCATTGCATGATAGAACATAACATCAACGGAATTAAATTCCTCACTGAGAACCGGTGTTACGCCCCAGCTCAGATTCAGCTTTCTCCACGCCTTTTCAGAGGTTGTCATGCCTATGATATCAACAGGGCAACGGAAACGGCTTACCATACGAACGGTAATACCGGAAAGGGAGCTGATAACAATTCCCTTTGACTTTGTGTCGATAGCCATTGCGCAGGTCGCATGGGAAATTGCATCCACATTGTTCTTTATAATATATTCAGCATTACGGAAGCGCTTCTCGTAATCTATATTCTTCTCGGTATATTCTGCAATCTCAGCCATATTACGCACAGCGTCAACCGGGTATTTGCCGGATGCGGATTCTCCGGAAAGCATGATGGCAGAGGAGCCGTCGTATACGGCATTGGCCACATCGGAAATTTCCGCACGGGTCGGTCTCGGATTGTGAATCATTGACTCTAACATCTCGGTTGCGGTGATAACACGCTTACCGCGAAGCCTGCATGTCTTAATCAGATACTTCTGAATTGCAGGAACCTCAACAAAAGGAATCTCAACACCAAGGTCACCTCTGGCAACCATAATGCCGTCGGCAATATCGCAGATTTCGTCTATGTTATCAACACCCGCACGGTTCTCAATTTTCGCAATGATATCAATGTCCTGTCCGCCATTTTCATTTAAGAAATCACGAATGGACTGAATGTCATTCTTATTGGATACGAAAGATGCCGCAACAAAATCAACGTCATTCTTAATACCAAACAGAAGGTCTTCCTTGTCCGCGTCGCTCAGATACGGTCCCTTCATGACATGGTTCGGGAAGTTCATGCTCTTGCGGTCGGACATCTCTCCCCCGACTATGACCTTGCAAACCGCCTCGGTCTTCTTTAACTCTGTTACCTCAAAAATCAGCAGGCCATTATTCACAAGGATGCGGTCTCCGACATTGATTTCCGAAATCAGATTTTTATAACTTACGGATACATGTTCCTCATTGCCGACAACATCGTCAACGGTAAATGTAAAGGTATCACCATCCTTCAAGCTAACCTTATGATTCTCAAATGTCTTGATACGATACTCCGGTCCCTTCGTATCCAACATAATCGCAAGCGGATAGTTCAGCTTCGAACGGACCGCCTTAATCAGATTGATTTTATTCTGGTGTTCGTCGTGACTGCCGTGAGAGAAATTCAATCTTGCCACATTCATTCCGGCAAGGCACATCTTCGTCAAGGTTTCCTCATTCTCACTTGCGGGACCTATTGTACAGATAATCTTCGTCTTTCGCATGTTTTTCTCCTAAATTCTTCTTTCAACCAAAAACTCTTTCCTTAATTATATACCACAAAATACTATAAAATATCATATTCGCACGCAACTTGCAACCATTAAATTACAAATGCAGGATATGGTTTCTTAAAAAACCTTTCGTCCCGCCACATACTTCGCACACAGAAAATATGTGTCCGCCTCCTCATACACAGCCCGTTCCAGCCGGTCATGCAGCGTAAGCTTTGTGCTACGGTACAGTTCCCTGTCATCAATCACAACTGCATCGAACTCATAACCCGGAAGGAAACTACCAACCATACCGAAGAATTCACCGCCACATATCGTTGCCATGGCAAATGCCTCGTCAAGCGTTATCGGTGCGGCATTTCGGTCAACCAGTCGATAATAGAGTTTCGACACCTGAATTGCGGAACGGATGGCACGAAACATGGATTCGGTCTCCCCACCTGCAACATCGCTTCCGAGTCCTACCTTCATTCCTTCCGTCAGATACCGCCGAATCGGAGCAATTCCGGACGCAATATTCATATTGGAGGAAGGACAGTGTGCCACGAAAACGCCCCTGTCACGAAGAAGCTTAATCTCCTCCTCCGTACTGTATACGCAATGTGCCATAATTGTTTTCACATCACCGCCGAACATATGATAGCGGTCGTATCCGTCGCCGTAAAAGGCCGCCTCCGGATAAAGCCTTCCGACCAGTTCAACCTCCTCCGGATTTTCGGAAAGATGCGACTGCACAGGAAGCTTTCTCTCCTCCACAATGCCCTGTAGTCTCTCCATCAGTTCATGCGAGCAGCTTGGCAGAAACCGTGGCGTCACAATCGGACGGCAGTTCTCGTAATGTCCTGTCACCATGTCCAGCCAGGACTCAGTATCCTCCGCCGATGTTTTCGCATCCTTCTCGCGAAGGTTGTCCGGTGCATCGGTGTCCATATTGACCTTACCGACATATGCGCCGATGCCGGTCTTGTCAAGCATATCCATCAGAAGAATCGTCGCGTCCTTATGTGCCGTAGCAAAGATAACTGCCCGCGTCGTTGCGCTTTTCTTCATTGCACGGACAAATACACCATACGCCTTCTTCGCATACTTCAAATCGCTGTATTTGGCTTCTTCAAAAAAGGCATAGGTTTGAAGCCATTCCAGAAGCTCAAGATCCATTCCGAGCCCCCTATATGCATACTGGGGTGCATGAAGATGCAAGTCAACCATCCCCGGAAGCACAAGCCGCCCCGTGTAGTCAATTACTTTATACCCGGCAAACTTCGCAGGAATTCTGTCATATACGCCGGCGCACAAACCATTCTCGCAGACAGCATAGGCATTTTTCCTGCATACAAGTTTTGTAACCGACTCAGAATATATGATATCTCCGTGAATAATAAAATTACGCATATTATCTCCTATTTCTTATGGCATTTACCGAAAAAACCACTTTCTGTTCTGCTGCGTCACTTTTCAAATGCCACACACTCATATCCGTCTATCGATACCGTCACCGTGCTGTAACCATCCCGACAGGATACCGGCAAATCCTTACCGGTTCGGACTGCGCGAGCCTTACGGTAAGTGCCTTTAACCGAAATGGCAACACCATCTAATGGAAGTTTCGTATCTACAATATCAATCGTTCGCGTACGTCGTTCCGGGATGTAACTGATACCATGTACCAGAAATCGTCCAGGCTGTGTCCGAGCCGTCACCTCAAGGCATGTCGGCGCATTACCGATTCTGACGGAGGGTTCCTTTAACAACTCATGAATCAGATACGTAGCCACGTCCCGATAAACCCGATTTCCGTTCTCCATATAATCCGAGAACAACGGAAATGCACAGTATCCAACCTGTTCCCCAAGAAGAATCGCAGGATACTCCGACACCTTATCAAACGGAAAATGCCTATGCGACGAGAAGCACTCCGCCGTCCTGTTATAGTATGGGTCTCCGATATAAGAAACGACTGGAAGTTCCGACGATACACGTGCTCCGCGACGGTAACACACGTATTCAAGCGGCTCTATCCCCGGAATTATGCTTTCAAGGCACGCATTCTCAATGTCTCCACGGTTCACACCGACTGCATTCTTCGGAGGAATTACCATATAAGCCGGCTCATACGGATTGTCCTCAAGGTATTTCACACCGAAGGACTCATCTGCACTTCTATAGGTCGCGAGCACCTTCCCGCCATTTTCCAAATATGTTTTCAACTTCGCTACAAATGCTTCATCCATCGGAACATGGTCCGGCAGAATCACAAGCGGATACCTGCCAATATCCTCGGTAACCGGAATAAAATCAAAAGGTATATGCAGTTCCATCAGCATTCGCATAACACCCTCATCGCTTGCTGTCTCCCGCGTATAAAAATCCGTGGAAACAAACACACCGATGTCTGCGACCTTCGCGCTGTTCTCAAGGTAAGGCTCCATCTGTTCCACCTCGGCATACACTTCACCGATTCGCGCATACGCCGGCAGATTCATCCGGCCTCTTGGATGCAGCTGGTCTCCTACCGAGCATGCCGCACCGTTAGCAATCATACGAAAGCACTCATACTCGAGTGCCTCACGATTTTTCAAACTGCCGTGGTCACCCCAGGAAAGGTGGAATTTGCCGTTCATACCGATGACATCGTCATTATGACGGTTATGATAATTCACAAAATACGGAAAATGGTTATACCCCCACTCACCCGACGGCAGTGACTCTATCTCCATATGGTCCTGCAGTTTGGAACGATGTTCAATCGCAAGTTCGTCTGCTCCACTGTTCGGAATCCATGAGGAATTATAGAATGTCGGTATGTTCTTATGGAAGCTGTCCACAAAGGCATTCATTTCCTTCTGAAACTTCTCGAGCACATAGTCGTCGTGCCTAAGAACATCCTTCTCGCTGCCGGGATCCCAACCCATCGAAAGCATTTCCTTCGTGCATTCCCGGCAGATACATTTCTGCTGAAAGATAATATCAAACCAGAACCCGTCAACCTCATAGTTCTCAACAAGTTCCGTCAATTGTTTCTTAATATATACCTTGTACTCCGGATTGTTCAGGCACAGCTTGCGCCAGCTGTAATAGGAGGCATCTCCGGGTTTCTTGTGTCCGGGAATTCCGTCCTTTCCCATCTCAAGCCACTCAGTATGTTCGGCGGCATCCTCCTCCCACCCGATTGGGAAGTATAGAGGGCAACGGATATCATTTTTATGAAGTACCGTAATCATCTGTCCCATCAGGTCAAACTGCAGTGCGGGATGCATCCTGCCGACCTTAGTCGGGTAGTAGCACATCCCGTGATGGCATTTGGCGAAAATGTTGATGGAGTTCACATGTGCCTTCTTAAGCGTCTGCACGAACTCCTCTGCATCAAAGGAAGTCCCGACATCACTGATGGCAGGAGATGTATGAAAATCAAGGTGAATCTGTCTGTATCGCATAGTATGCTTCCTCCGCTCTATATGCTATCGTTCCACGCTCTCGGTCCTCTGAACCGAACACTTTTCGCAGCAATAAGGGATGCCTCTTTTAAGGATTCCTCAAAATTATATTTCTTTTCAAAATAGGCATAGCAGAAGGCCCCATGGAAGATATCTCCTGCTGCCAGACTGTCCACACACATAACCTTCGGTACGGGAATTTCTCCTGTATCCGAAAGAATTGCTCTCTCCCCGCGTGTTATTGCCCGATGCTTTATGTTCTCATACTGCATGGCAAAGAGATTCCTTCCCTTTGTATCGTGAAATCTCTCGGAAGCTATGACAACCGAAGCCCTCTTCAAAAAGGCTTCTGTGTGTTCCTTGAAACTGCCTGCATCCAAAACAATCTCACACTGCATTTTTTGTAAAACTGGAAGCGAAATGTCGGTCTGGTTGCAATCAAAAAGTGCCCCGTCAAACTGTTTCAGAAAGTCCTCCGTAACTGCTCCCCATACAGGACTTTCCACACCGACGGAATATTCCGACTGCCCACTGATAATCGTACGGTTTCCGTTCTCGCTGATACATATGGCAGAAACACCGGGTTTCGACCCATCCGGTGCAAGATTAACACACTTCACACCATATGATTGAATCTCCTCTTCCATCAATCTGCTCTCGAAAGAGGTACCGAAGGCCGTAATCAGTGTCGCATCACCACCTAAAAGTGCATAGGTGATTGCCGCATTAGCCGCAGGTCCGCCGATATATCTCTCGTACTGTGTTGTTCGGCATTTAGCATTTTCCTCCGGCATTCTGTCCACATAATATACAAAGTCAAGATTTGTTAAGCCGACAAATGCGATTTTCTTCATAGCTGGTCTCCCAATATATCGAAACTATATCTGATGTATTATAGCACCTTCTTATTGAATAAGCAATTCGCACCCAGTAGTTGACTTCTGTATCCGAAAGGCTGTCAATTACCATACTAACCTGCCATATTGCAATAATCACTCGGTAATCAAGATTCCATGGAACCCTTGTCCGCTATATTGTCATACATAAAAGGAATAATAATTTATGTATTTTGCCGCGAGACTGTAATATTATGCGTCATATTGCATTTTTAGCAAAAGTATGCATTCATATTCTGCTGAGGCAATTATCATTTTACTTTCCATAAGAAATGGAGTAGAATAGAAGTGTTGAGCGTCTTATGGCTTTGCACAAATATCGATGTGTTTATGGGAGGATAACAATGAAACTGTCTGAGCTTTCACAATACAGAAAAATAACCGTCCAGTGTCACGATAACCCTGACCCCGATGCGCTTGCTTCAGGATGGGGGCTTGTTAAGTATTTCCGTTCTCTCGGATGCGATGTCAGATTTCTTTACAGCGGACGTTTTCAAATAACCAAATCCAATCTTCTTCTGATGCTAGTAGAGTTGGGCATTCCTGTTGTATACTGCCCTACATATACCATTGACGAGGACGAACTTCTGCTTACGGTTGACTGCCAATATGGGCAGGGAAATGTTACGACTGCACAGGCCGAGCACATAGCCGTCATCGACCATCATCACGGCACTCCTTCGGTTTCTCTTTCGGAAGTACGTTCGACATTAGGCAGTTGCTCCACCCTTGTATGGAAAATGATGACGGACGAAGGCTATGACGTAAGCAGCGACAGCCTGCTTGCAACCGCCCTCTATTATGGGCTCATGACAGATACCGGAAACTTTACGGAAATCTATCACCCGTTAGATCGTGATATGCACGATATGCTTCCTTTTTCCAAAAATCTTATCTCAAGGTTCTGTAATTCCAACATATCGCTTAACGAAATGGTGATAGCCGGGAATGCCCTTGTGAATTATACCTACATTGAGACTTCTTCCTGTGGTGTAATCGAAGCGGCTCCGTGTGATCCGAATATTCTCGGATTCATTAGTGATCTTGCTTTGCAGGTGGATAAGTTCGATTTATGTGTCACATTTAACGAGGTTTCCGGTGGCTACAAGCTTTCCTTTCGAAGTTGCTCCAAAGACGTTCATGCCAATGAATTTGCCACATATATCACAAGCGGAATCGGTTCCGGCGGCGGTCATAGCGGCAAGGCCGGCGGCTTTATCAGTAAAGCCTCTTTCGAAAGAGACTACCCGAATGTAGCGATACGCGACTACCTTGTACAGCGTGTGAATTCCTATTTCGACAATTCCGTTGTTTTGAAAGCTTCGGAATACGAGATTGACACTTCCGAAATGAAGGCCTACGTAAAAAAACAGATGAAGCTCGGTTACGTTTCTCCGTGTGATTTTCTTGAGATAGGAGAACGCTTCTCCATTCGAACGCTCGAAGGAGACGTGGATTTGGTGGCGGCCGATGACTATTACATTATGATTGGCTTAAAAGGAGAGGTCTACCCCATCAAGAAAGACAAATTCGAAAAAAGCTATCGAACCGTCGATGAATCGTATGACCTGAAAACAGAGTATTTCCCGACGCTCCATTCGGTGCGAACGGGAGAAATCGTACAGTTGACGTCGTACGTAAAAACATGCTACTCCTCGGGCGGTTCCAAGATTCTTGCCAAGCCGATTCGTAAAATCGTAAAAATCTACACTGCCTGGGATTCCGAAAACTATATGCTTGGAAATCCGGACGACTATATAGCCTGCCGTTTCGACGATTATCATGATATTTATATTATTGCAAAAGATATCTTCCCTCTCACCTACGAGGAGATAACCGAATAACAAAAAGGAGAGTACAATGGGACTGGAAAATATGAAATATGATGCATTCATCAGCTATCGCCACAGCGAAGTGGATATGAACGTAGCAAAGGCTATCCAGAAGAAGCTGGAGAATTTCAAACTTCCGAAAGCACTGCAGAACAAAGTAAAATTCGGAAAGACGAAAATCGAACGTGTATTCCGCGATCAGGATGAGCTCCCGTTGTCAACCAATCTTGGTGAGCCCATCGAAGAAGCGCTGCGCAATTCCGATTATCTCATTACGATATGTACCCCGAGATATCCGGAATCCAAATGGTGTGCAAAAGAAATCGAAATCTTTTTAAAGTATCACAGCCGAGAGAAAATTCTCGTTGTCCTCGCAGACGGGGAACCGTCCGAATCTTTTCCTGAGAGTCTGTGTTACGATACAAAGATTGTATATGATGCAGAGGGCAATACCCGTGAAGAACGGATAGAAATAGAGCCACTTGCCGCCGATACAAGGGGTGATTCTCCGAAAGCCGTAAAGAAGGCCATCGACGATGCTGTCCTTCGTCTTTCGGCGCAGATGTTCGGTCTGAATTACGACGATTTAAAGCAACGTCACAAAGAACAGAAAAACAGAAAAATCCTCACATTTGTCGGTTTGGCTGCATCCGTTTGTTTTGCATGGGGTCTCGTATGTATGGGACTGGCTCTGCGAATTAGTCACCAGAAGAAGGATATTGCCGATAAAAACGCAACATTGGAGCGCCAGGATAAAACGCTTCTTGAGAATCAGGAGAAACTGGAAGCGGATTATCAAGTCATCTCTGAGCAGAAGGATGCGCTTGTCCAAAAGGACGAACTCATTACCGAACAGATTTATGCCGAGCGTCTGCTGCATGCTAAAACCATGTCCGATACCGCCACAAAACTGATGGGAGATTGCCGACGTCTGGATGCTCTGTACGGTCTTTTGCAAGCAATGCCGAAAACACTTCAGGATGATGACTATCCTTACACTTCTGAAACCGAAAGGGCTTTGTCCGATATTTTAGGTTTCTATGATACCAATACCTATTTCATGCCAAATAACACCTTTGAGGTGGGTTCCACTCCGAACTCCATGTTTCTCTCCCCGGATTCCAAAAAGCTTGCGGTAGTAACCTCTTCCAAAAAACTTTGTGTATATGATGTAGAAACAGCTGAGAAAATAGCCGAAACAGATGGGTGTGACGAAGAAGCAGATGTGCTTTGGCTCAGTGAGGAAACCTTGATTTTCCATTCTGAAAAATTATCCACCTATATTTTGAACGTTGCCTCCAATCAGACCTCTCTCATTTCGAAAGAATCTCTTTTGCATTTTGTCCTCGGCACCGATCAGAATGTTTTATACACGATTGAAGAGAACTTGAACCTCTGTGCCTTCACCTTCCGTGCCTATGCAAACGAGCAGGGGTATCCGCTTCTTTACGAAATTCCTTTGTTCGAAGGAAGCTACCGTTCTGTATTATGCTTAGAAAGCAATCTCGACGGTTCCCTCCTTTCTGTTATTGCACGTGACAGCCAGGCCTCCGTGTATACAATGTACATAATCGATGCACTGAAACAGGAAGTGCTCCTCCAGAAAGAAATCGGACATTTCGCTCAGTTCTGGGATGCCGTTGCGACGAATGACTCCATCTGCGTACTTGTTACCGAGAACGATGAAACCGGCAAATCCAATTCCGTTCTGTATGCATATGATTGGTCAACCTGCGCTCCGTTATGGAAGAACCTATATCCAGCCGATTATTTATCCACCGTCACCTATATTGATTTCGGAAATCCTGAACTTCTCGTAGATGGAAAAGGAGTAACTTACCGTATCGGTACCGATGGAACACAATTGGATATTATCCGATTTGATAACGCTGTTGCCGGCTCGTTCCTTTCCAAGACAACAACCGGGTATACACGAATCATTTCCATGAAAAACGGAGAACTTTGGGGATATGTTTCCACGATGCCGGACAACATATACGATGTTACCTATAGCTATTTCAAATATCCGCCTGCAGGCAACGTGACGGGATTCCTTTTCAACGGCTCGGATTTGTTTATGATTTACGCAAATGAGAACTATGTTGCACATTACAAGATAACATCCAACCAATGCTCTACGGATATTGCTTTAGCCCTGCCCGTTGAGAGCAATTACCTTTATGCATATTCGGACAATTATCGTTACGTTGTAAAAACAGACATTAACAACCAAGAGGGCGACTCGGTCGTTGCCGCTCACGTGATATATGACAACATAACCGGTCAGTCTCTGTGCGAGAAGATTGCAGATGGTCAGAGATATGCAACCTTCGTCGGAAATTCCAACAGTGAATTTGTTACCTATGGAACCGAAATACGAAAATACGGCATTAATGGTAACCTGCTAAGCACGGCGCCTTTCCCCGAAAACTGCTTCAACCCTACCCTTTCAAATGATGGCACCTGCCTGATTTTTTCGTCCACATCGAAAGAAACAACGGGTGAGAGTTCGACGATGGTAACACGTTTTTACGTTATTTCCTTGGAAACCATGAAGGAATCCATACAGATCACTTTTCCGAACGAACTTGGTCTTAAAATTCCAGACCTTGATGCCACTGCAGGCGGGAAGGTTGTCGTATATAAATCGGATTGTATCGAGCTCTATGAATTCGGCAACTCGACAGCGGTGAATAGCCTTCCATTTGATAAAGACACTGTATCCACCTTCTGCCTGACCCCGGATGGAAAGTATCTATTTATGAGTTTAAGGGATTCCTCTTTAGTTATATATGACCTTCCTTCGCTGTCGACCCGTACATCCTATTTCAATCTGCCGTGTACAATCAGGGACATAAAATACTACCCGGCTCTTGACAGTTATCTCCTCAACATTTTGGAGACCAAAGCCGACGGAATGCGTCAGCCTGAAACCATCTTTCTGAATAAAAACGGTGAGTATGTACGAAATATCTACGACTACGTCAGTTACGATCCGGAAACAAAATATTTTATCAATCCAAATAAATCGGTATTGCAGACAGTACCTTACGCCACCTACAATGAACTTGTCCAAAAAGCCGCCGAAATTGTAGGGGACTATGTACCGTCTCCCTACATTCTGTCCAAATATCATATCAATTGATGAAAGAGAATTCGGATAGTCTTTCAGTAGTTCAATATAACGATAATTAGTACTTATACGATAGTAAACAAAGAGTTTCGCTTGCGAAACTCTTTGCGCCGAGCGCGTGTTACGAAGTAACTGTTTACAAAGCAGCAGAGCCATTAGTGTCCGAACTGCGCTCGGTGGGCTCTGCGTAGGCACTAAGGAATCCCCCCGGTAAACCGGGTCCCCCCTTAGCACAATAAGCGTGCGAGTGCGCATCCTTAGCGGAGCGATTTTTCTATCATAGGAAATGCGACGCAATTTCCTATGATAGAAAAAACCCTCGCAATCATTCACGATTACGAGGGTTTCTTAGATTAATCCTAATTAGTTGATAATTGTTTTCTAATCATTTACTGTGCCTTTGAAAACTTAATCTTATAACAGCCGTCTTTGACATCTTCCACCATTATGGAAATCCCTGCAGACTTCAGAGTTGCGTCACGGACATCCGTAGTGATGAGTAACGGCTTATTATTTCCCTTCGCATCAGCTTCAAGAATATACTCGCCATATCCCTTCAATATATCCACATCACTCCATCCATGTAAACCATTATAATAAAGGCTTCTTTCTGAAAATATCAATCTACTTCACTGCAAGATAAGCCTGTCCTGCCTGATAATAATCATACAGGGCTATGCACAGATCTTTAAGGCTGTCCGAATAATCACCATCCAAGGCACGCTTAATGTAGGACAGCGGGTTATAACTGATGGATGCACCTGCGACTCCGGCATTACGATTCTTTCCAAACTCTGCTATGGAAAGCGTGTCAACATCTGAGTAATAGATGCCTTCACCCGCCTTCTGCAGATTGTAGTTTCGAATCATCCATGCATCTTCCGTAAGATAATACATACGATAAATCAGTGATGAACTCAGAACCAGCGACGAACCATAGAAGGAGATGCCTTCCGACATCGTACCACTAATAACCGGTCTGTCTGCATATTCCGAAAGTGCAGCTTTCACGGTATCAATGTTACTTAAATTACACTCTGAAGTCGGCAACGCAAGGTCATCTGTGCGATAATCAAAATACAACTGTGCATAGGTTCCATAAGTAAGAATTGCCTTTACAAAATCCTTCATATCATCGGTTGTGGTATCCAAAGCACACAAATCCTCGCAATATTTCTTAACAGAGAAAGTGAATGGCTCACTAATCGGAATATTGGTATTGCCCTGCACCATCTGTATGGTTACTTCATCATTGATTTCCTTTGCGGCAAATGAAATGACATAAGGATAATAGAGTCCCTCTCCCTTTACCATACGCTCATGTGCCTTGCCCGTATCCACTTTAGCATATTCCGTTCTGCCATCCGGATAAGTCAGAAGTGCATTGACACTAGTAGAAACCCGAGAAGAGAAATATGGCTCATCAGTGTAAATATACAAATTAAAATCATCCGTTACCGAAAGTGCATAATCGGTAAATTTTAATGCGTTGCCTTCATATACGTAGTAATATGTATACTTATAATTCTTTGCGAACTGTTCCGCAAAAGAATCTTTATATACTATCAAAATGGGTTTACCTGAATCGACACTGAAGGATATATCGATACTTGTAACTCCCTTTGGAATTGTAACGTACGAGAGTCTATTGCAACCATATATTACATTCCGTTCCAGTGTTGTTACTCCGCTTGGAATCGTAATTGCAACAAGTGCTCCACACGCATAAAACGCATTTTTTTGAATAGTTGTAACACTATCCGGAAGAATAATCCTTTCAAGAAGAGGACAATTAAAAAAAGCAAATCCATTGACTGTGCGCAGTCCATCCGGAAAGGATAAAATGGTATGTGTATCGCATGCGCTAAATGCACTGTTCTCAATTAAAATAACATTGGAAGGGATAAATGTTGCAATATCTCCCCATAGTAATCTTCCGGTAGCTAGTTCCACCAAAGCCTGCCCCTCAAAACTGTAACAATGGTTAGTAGTGGCTACCGAAAAATCATTGAGTTCCGAACAATTTTCAAACACGCCTATTCCGATGCTTTCCACATGTTCCGGAATAAAAACATGATTCAGTTTCGTACAACCATAAAATGCAGCATCTCCGATTCCCAATAATCCTTCCGGCAAAATGATGGTTTCTAGATTACTACAATTTGAAAAAGCTCCATTCTCTATATACCTGATATTGGAAGGCAGCACAAAATTAACAAGATTCTCGTCGTTGAAATAAATATTTCCACTAATAGTATCGACATCGGCAGGAATCGGGATATCGGTATTCGCCATCCACTCTAATGTATTCCCCAATATAAGTACCTGACCGTCTGAAGTTCCTCGGCAGGTTCCCGTTCCCTTAGAAACATAAATGGCCTTAACAGGAGAAGAATCAATAATAGAAAGAGAAAAATCCGCAAGCGTGCTTGGTAATGTAACTGTTTCAAGACTGTCACAATTGGAAAATGCCCCATATTCTATCTCTGTCACGCCTTCTCCGACAACAACTTTTTTTAATGCCGTACAAGAGGAAAATGCACAATTTCCTATGGTCCCAACGCTGCCCGGAATATAGATTTCTTTCAAAGAAACACAATTAGTGAAGCACTGGTCACCCAGTCCGGATAAACCTTCCTCTAAAATTACGGTTTCCAGATTATCACAGTATCCAAACGCACAGTATTCCAAGTTTTTTATTGATTTCGGAAGCGTCAGACTGGTGAGTGCCTTATTATTACAAAAAGCCTGAGATCCAATTGTTTCGACACCGTCCTCAATCACCAAAGAACTTATGGGTGAATACCAGAAGCATTCCATTCCTATGCTCTTCACTCTTCCCGGTATCGTAAGCGAGGTTAACGCATAACAATACGCAAAGCTTGCATTTCCAAGTGTACATTCAGCTCCTTCGGCAAAGGTTACTGAAGACAGACTACTACAATTATTGAATGCATAGTCTCCGATTTCCGTCACGCCCGCACCAATATATACACTTTCCAGTTGTAGTAAACTGGAAAATGCCGAATTTCCGATTATGCTCACCGAATCTGGAATCACCACGGATTTTAAACTGCTGCAACCGCTAAACGCGTACTCAGGGATTTCCGTCTGACATCCTGCAATAGGCGCACTGAGAAGGGAATAGCAGTATCTAAAGTTATTACCGCCGAAAGACTTCAGATTCTTTGATAAGATAACTGTTTCCAGACTTTCACAACTGGTAAATACATAATCCCCCATATCCGTAACACTGTCCGGAATCACTATGGACTTTAATGCTTTATCTGATGAGAATGCACCATACTCAATCTTCTTCACATTGGAATCCAAAGAAACGGATATAAGATTCTGACAGTAATTGAAAGCATATGTTCCTATTGTCTCACTCGAACATATAACCGTTTTCAAAGATTGACATCCTGCAAATGCATATTCCCCAATCACCTTAACATTACTCGGAATTGTTACCTTAGTAATCGTATTATTGCTTTGAAACACTTTATCCGCAATGGCCGTAATGTTAGACGGTATCGTGATTTCGGTATCTGTTCCGGTATAGGAAATCAGTACACCGTCTTCATTCCATGTGAATCCGTTGTCGGAACCGGCTGTTCCTGCCTTTGCAGTGCTGAAGCTTGCCGCGCACACAAGCACCAGAACAGCACATAACAAAACTATTTTCTTCATTTTTCACCCTCACATTTCTTAGTATCCAGTTGCAATTTCGTCTCACAGGAAGTCACTCATAAAGCAGACAAAACTGCACTAAAATATATAATACTTCCCGATTGGAATCCATGTCAAGAAAAATGCACTTATTTACGAATAAATACACATTTTCGATTCAATAACGAAAAATCCTCGTAACCATAGCCACAAAGGGTTATGATTACGAGGCTTTAAAAACATATTTATGCAGAATAATCAGATTTTCCCGAGAATTGTATTACGACACTACTACCTAAATTGCAGTTGCATCCCTGCATTCCAATTAATTAATTATATATCCGTATATAAATCTCTCTGCAGGAACCGTGTCACTGGATGGGTAGTAAGTCGAAGTGAACAGTTCTCTGATGTTGTAATAGTCGCACGGCACTGAAACCGAGGTATTATCATTGTATACCTTAATCACGTTGTCGTGGTCATTAGTCGACAGAAATACCGTGTGCGCAGAATCAATATAGTTCTCATTCCAGAAAGTCAGAACATATCCCTGATTCTTCTTGCCCTGTGTGCTTTCAACGGCAGCAATGAAATCTCCCGCAGTCGTACACGGTGTGGAGGATACACCAAAGTGGCTTAAGATGCCTCCGATTGCCGTAGGGCTGAGGCCAAAGCTTCTCATCTTTGTAGGCTTCTTCAGTGATAATCGTTCCCTTTACGACGAACGCATATCCAATTCTTTCATCAGCAAAGGAAATCCTGACTTTCAGTACTCCGTCCTCATAACGTTCCGAGCTCCACGCAAGCTCCTTGTCGCCAAAAACATCACGAAAGACTTCTTAATATACTTCATATTCTCCGCAGGCAAATACAATATTATTTATATACTTCCTTCATCGTTCTCTTCTGTGCGTCTGTCAGCTTATTCCAGTTATTCTCGACTCGAAGACGGTCATTCTCCTTATTCCACAGAAAACTGAATCGTGCCTCAATACCGTAACGGATTCGTTGCAAGTTCTCCCTGTGTTTCCATATAATAGCCAAAACAACCGGAAGGAAGAGAAGTCCATACAGAACCCCACCGTTAACGCTCAAAATAACCGAAAAGATTATCGAACCGGTAATCGGAACCGCCACAATATAATCCACAACGAGAACGATAACCAGTTCAATCATCAACAGCAGCAAAAACAGTTTGATATTATAGGCCATCGCCACACCGCCAAGTGCAGCAAGTCCCTTGCCGCCCTTAAAGCAAAGCTGCAAAGGGAATATATGCCCAAGAATACAGCACACTCCGGCAATCAGACCGACACCATCATAATACCAGAATAATCTCATACAGATTTCAACTGCGGCAAATGCCTTCAGAATATCAAAAATCCCGCAGGCAAGTCCGATTCTTCTTCCCATCAGAACCGCCGCATTCGATGCACCCGCATTGCCGGAACCTCTTGAGCGGATATCAAAACCTTTCAGTTTGGAAATCACAAATGCAGGATTAATCCCGCCAATCCAATACCCTAACAATGCGCAGAAAATATATACCTCTATATCGTAACTATCCATACGACCCCACCGTTTCCTTGGAAATACTTAACGTATTTCTCTATTTCCGAATACTTATTTTATTCGAAAATACTATCGGCGTCAAGAAAAATACTTTGCCCGGTATTGTACGATAAGTTTCGATAACGAAAGAACCTTCCACTACTCATTCATTTACAAAGTAGCAATAGCTTCCAAAAATCAGATAATTGATTTCTTCTTCAGTCATAATATCCGTCAACCCGAATTCATCCATAAAGAAAAAATCGGTGCACATCTTGGAAGAATAACCCGGATGTTCTCTTAGAAACCGATACATTACGGAGGATTTATCCTTACGTTTGGCAAGTTCCTGCATTCCATTAAAATGACTCATAACAACTTCCAAACCTTCACGAATACTGTTCCACGCATAGACATCCGACGCAAGCGGATACTGCAAAACGGTTTCCAGAAGTTCCTCCGTAGTCATTTTTCTTAAGATATCATCCGGTATCTGACATGCCATAACCATGTCAGCATGATTACCATATGGCCAGGTACTCATCTGTGGCAAGATAGGATAACGGTAGCCCTTATAATCATTCGGAAAATATGTCGAAGCAATGTAGGCATCTCCATGCGCATCAGTACTGATAAACGTCGGAGAAAGATATTCCTCCAAAACAACAATTTTCTCAGTTGGTGTTATATCCTGTGATGCCCCTTTCGAAGTATCCTCATACACTCTGTCACCGCATGCAGTGAAAATCAGGAAAATGCACACACATAGCAGCATAAAAACCATCTTCTTCAATACAAAAGCACCTCCTCATCTCCGACAACAACCATCCGAAACATATCGCCCGGTAATACCGCTTTGATTCTTTCTGCATCTTCCTCTCTGCGAATTCCAATCTCGATACAGTTATCATATTCATTCAGGCCGTACCAGACAATCTCACAGGTAATATCGTCTCCTGCGGAACGGATTCCAGCTTCTTTCAGTTTCTCCGCAAGCTCCCCATCCACCAGCTCATCCATTCCGGTCAGCAGTTCCGCATAACTGTACTTCACCGGGCGGCAGGAAAAGTCTTCACTGCCAAGCATCCATACCAGTTCGTCATACCAGTCACATTTGCGGAAATTTTTCTTATAATAAGTTTCCTTAATCAGAACAATCAATTTCCCATCCACATTGATATAGCGACCACCATAGTATACCGGATAACCTGCTGCACTGATACTGTCAATTGCATAATTTACCACATATGAATTGAATGTAGATGACTCCGTGTCGATGGAATTATTATTGATAAAATTATTGAACATCTCATTGGATTTGGCTTGATTGTCGGCAAACTGGGCAGACATCCCTGCGGCATTCGCATCATAATGATACTCTTCAAACGAATAGGTGTCCGCATATGCCTTATTTCCATCTTTCTTAAGCGTCCACACCGTTCCTACGGTTATTAATGCCAATACAACAACCGCCAGCCCGACAATGCACGTTTTCATCCACATCGGTCTCTCAATCCTTCCGTCCGTTATCACGGTCGGATTATTCTCATATTCACTTCTCATCTCCGCAATAAATTCCTCCGACGGTTCCATAGAAATCTGAGAAGCTATATTAACAATTTCCTTCTTCGAAATTCTCTTATCCATATCATTGTTCTCCTTCCAAAGCCCTTCGCAAATCCTTTATCGCTTTCTGATATCTTCGGAACACAGCCGGAAGAGACATTTCCATGGCATTCGCAATATCGGCAAATTTCATTCCACCGCTTGTATGCATCAGGAATATACTTCGTTCCTCCAAAGGTAATTTCAGGATTTCGGCTTCCACACGGTCCGAAAGGGGGCTTTCTTCGCTCAATTCCATAAGGGAGTCACTGATCGTTTCGATGTCCTCCGTCAATTCCTCACGGTTCTTCTTTCGCAGATAATTCAAGGCCTTATTGTGTGACATCTGAAGCAGATACGCCTTCAGATTATCAATCTGCCTGCTATCCTCCAGTCGAAGATATGACAGAAACACTTCATGAGCGATATCTTCAGCATCCTCTTTATGATTCAGGATGGAATATGCAACTGTATAGACAGGCTTCAAATACTGATGATATACCTGTTCAAAGGATGGCTTGGCTCCCTGCGCAGTCGGAGCATTTGTCCGGTCCTTGATACTCATGTGTTTCACCTCCCTCTGTTTCTATAACACACGAAGTATGGCGTTTTTTCGCAGAAAAATAAAATTTTACACATTTTTCACAATACTGCAACCTTGGTTCTCGATTGAAAACTATATAAGATATTCAATACAGAGATATTAGAAAATACAATGCCGGCGAACCGAAAAAGTACCGCCGGCAACAGATATTATTGTATTCACGCAAAACACTTTCGAAAAGCCGTTATATTCTTTCCGTCCTCCCTGCCATATATGGCAAAACACACCTCATCAAACATCCTGCCATAACCCTCTTCCATCAGTACCTGTTTAAAATACGATGCAACCTTACCCGGATCATTATGAAAGGCTCCGCACCCCCATGCACCAAGTATGAGATTTCTGCAGCCGTTCTCATAGGCAACCGCCGCCATAATTCGGATTCTACGAAGCATGGCGTCAGCAATCTCCCTATCGGATGCGAACATTGCCGCACCGATTCTGTTGGGTGCAGGCACAGTAATAACACCTGTGACATATGGTTTCTTCAAAAGAGTTCCCTTGTTATCCCGGAACACACACACCTTCGAATACAGCATATAATCTGATTCGACCTTAGTCATATGCTTATTGTTATACCGATACATTTCTTTGGCTGCTTCGTCGGAAATAGAGGTGTAGAGTGTGGAACATCTGCAAAGAGCCTCCTCCTGTGCTGTAGCGCCAAAGAGAAACCCACCGCCCGGTTTATGTGCATTAGCGAAATTCATTACCATTGCGTCCGAATATCTCGCCGCAGCCTCATAGGAATCCTCCGTCGTAATGGTAACGACACAGTCTTTCTCTGAGTATTCCATCTTCCCTTTCAAAAGTTGCTCACCACGTTCCGGAGAATAGACTTTAACCTCATCGAAATTCATATCAGGGAGAAGAATCGTTTCACCATCCACCTGATAACACTTTTCTTTGATAATCTTTAATGTTTCCTGCGCAATTGCAATGTTATTCATACTTTCCCTCACAAAAGCCGGCACTCACGGGTCCTCCCGAACCGGTAATTCACTGTCCGTCGTATTCTTCTTGATTAGAAGAACGAGCGGGATAAATGCGAGAATCGGCATGGCAAATCCGATATACTTATAGGGTGACAGAATCAGATTATTATATACGAAATGATATGTTACCGCAGAAATCATGATTAATACAGCCAGAAGATAATGACCTTTTTTCTTCTTGTGTATGAATGTCATACCATGTCCGACCGCAAAGGTGCAGACGCCATGCATCATCCCGGAACCGAAGGCGCGTCCGACAAAGTCCGAAAGCACGATGGTGTCGGAATATAAAGCGATGACATATGCATTTTCCAGCATGCCAAAGCCGATTCCCAAAAGCAGGGAACATTCGAGCAATGCCCTTTTCCTCGGATTAAAAAATGCAGCATACTTTCCTATTTATTTTGTACAAAAAAGCTCCTACTTCTTGATTATAATATACTCCTATCCGTGTTGTTTTGGTATGTATATTCTTAATGAATGTTCAACTGAAATCTATGTGCAATCATATTTAACATTTTTGATGCAATCCGGTTAACTTTTCGTCGTAATCATTCCTGCTTCATCAACAAGTCATCAACAAGTTTTCCAATTTCATTCACGACAATTCATGCGTGTAAAGCTCCTCTTTCCTCTTCTCATTGGCGAACTCAGCAAACCGTAGAAGCATGAATTTCAGTTTCCCGGATAATGCGTCGGAATCTTCCCGAAGGACAATACAAACGGATTTTCTTTTGACATTATTCTCTCCTTCTTTCTCCTTGATTATGCATCGCCCCCTGCAAAAACGTAAGTGTATATGCGTGTATATAAGTGTATATCCTTTATCTGCGATTTTCGCGTGTATTTAGGTGTATATCCATAACTGCACCGAAAACGAAACGTAAAAAGAAGGATGCGAACAACTCCGCACCCTTCAACATAAATACTTATAAATAGAAAAACCTTTCTTTTACCATTGCCTGCCTTCCAGTCAAATCCTCCTGTGTGATGCCTTTCTCTTTTCTAATCAACTTCAGATTCTCTGCAAAACTCATAACTTTTTATCTGCAACATAATCACATTTATGCTCCCGAATCACTTGCAAAGCAGGCGGCAACGGTCTGGGATACGTATCTGGTTCACAGTATTTTTTCCATTCAACAAAAACGAGTTTTTTTCTTCCGGATAACTGACGTCGCAGTACTCTGATTCATATATTTTCTGCAAGGCTTTCCCCCTACTTGAACCGTATTCTCATCGTCCGTTCTTACCAAATAAACACGTGATTCCTTCTGAAAACCTTCTTACCACGCTTTTTGCTTTTCTGCCCGTTCTTGCAGGCAAAAGCAGCACTCCCCTTATTTTCCGCAGTGAAGTCCATCGCTCAAATCGCTTCTTCCATTTGGGATCATCACAGTGAATCTCCCTTTTGCCCCTGCGAATCAGGACAGCTTTTCCTATAATGTCAGACTTCTCTGTCCAGCCATCAGGACGTGTATTTCCGTCGCCAAAGGTCTGAACCCGGTTACCATCAATTTTGTACAGACGGTGCAGGCAATACTCTCCCTTTCTCCCCGGCAAAGGGATAAGAACAATATCCCCTATCATTAATTCTTCTTTTTCAACCGGATACAGCAGCACACTGTCCTTTCCGTTTCGGATGAACGGGTACATGCTGTTGCCTTTTACCCTGAACCAGACCGGGATTTTTGCTTTTGAGTCACTTTTTGCTTTTGAGTCACTATCCGAAGAAATGAGTTTATGCCACTCACTTTCATTGTAACTTATCGTTGTCATGACCAATCCCTCAGCTTCTCCTTCCCGTGTTACTGTTCCTGCGTTTTAGAACAAATGCAGGGTATAAAAAAAGAATCGGTACCATGTTGTGTCTGGAACCGATTTTGATTAATTCTTTCTCCGAAATATTATCCGGAACTGTCAAAATAACAGAAGGCCCATTAATGGATATCCCTGCTTACTCCTCGGCAACTCCGCCTTCCACAAGAAGCGCGAAGGTCTTTTTAATTCCTTCTTCCGCTTTTTCAGGTGTTACGTCATACTCATCAAGCATACGCTCGCGAATAACCGTGGAGTCAAGTCCTTCCTGAAGAAGTTCATAAATAAATGCTGCCGTGTCATTCAGCATCAGCGCACCTTTATACGTCTTTATGTTCTCACCTGCAGGAAGAACCAGATTCATGCCCGGCATTTTTCTTAAAACAAAGCCGTTTTTCAATTTCATAATCTAAAACTCCAAAATCAAACAAGAATTCTCAGCCTGTAAACATTAGCAACGACTGACCTTGCAATAATGAAACAAGCGCACGTGACAGTTTTGCATCATGCTTTAACGTACAAATGCACGGAATTCATGCACACGCAACACAAACACTCAACTCTGTGCATTTATCCCGCTACAGGCATTTATTAATCAAAACATACCGGATAGATTTCTTCATATGAATTTTCAGCGTCACATTGTCTTGAAAAAGCAGTTACCACAGTGTCATTAAAATCAAACTCAACCGCCGTCACAGTGGGCTCCTCATATATTTTCTTCTCAGAATTTGTCTCTTTCATTTTTTTACTCCTTACATTTTTGTGAATAAATAGATGTTATTTATGTAATACATTGTTAATGTAATACTTTTTTACCGAATACAAAGCAACTGTTCACAGTCTGTCCAAAACATGAATAAGCCCTGCCGGTTATATATCAAGCATCTTCTTCCACGTATCGCAGAACGCCGAATCACACGAATGTGTTAATGCATATGCTCCATGTTTCGGCGGACAGTAATGACATTTCATTCTGTGACTGCATTCCCTGCATTCATCCGGACTTCCGAATTCCTTTACTGCCCTATTCATCCGACCGAATGCCTCATCGAATCCCAAGGCTTTCATATCTTCACTGATAAGCTCCTTCGGGAATGCAAGACACGGCAGCATTACTCCTTCCCAGTTCACGGAAAACGTTCTTCTCGCCGCAGCGCACGGAAGACCCTTAATCTCATGAATTACCGATTCATCGGCAATCTGCTCCATATCCTCATCCGTTATATTATTATTAAACATCATCTTTCGCTTTTTTGCAACATAAACATACTCCGACTGCGACAATCCGTAATCATCTTTGCTGCGCGCAATGCCTTCTCTTGCTTCAAAAAGTACGCTGTTTACCGTAACCGGAAGCTGAAACCCCGCTGCAAACTCAAGTATCTCATCAATCCACGGATACATATACCTGTTCGGAGTCACCATAAGCTTGACCGATAACCCCGCCTCAACCGCATTCCTTATATTGTTGACCACCTTGGCAAAAACATCATGTCCTGTTACTGCTTTATAGGATTCAGGATTGCACCCATAAAGAGAAACATCAATACACGTAGGAGGACATTCCGAGAATCTCCGGATATTTTCCTCATCCAGAAGGACTCCGTTTGTCTTTACCCTGACGCGAACACCTTCCTTATTCAAAAACGAATAAATATCCCAGAAATCGGGATGTGTCATGGCTTCGCCTCCGGTAAGTACTGCGAAAATCATTCCTTTCGAGATAGCCTGTTTCATAATATCCATCCATTTCCGGCCATCCAGCATTCTCTTTCCTACGGAAGCCTCCTGTAAATGGACGTAACACATCCTGCAATCAAGGTTGCACAAAGGAGTCAGTTCGAAAGATCCACTCACCGGTATATCATTAAGCAAGGCATTATCCATAAGTTGTTTCATAAAGTCCCGAAACCCTGAAGTGTTCATTTTTCGCCTCCAAAAATCGCCTTATAAGTCATTTCCGCACATTCCCTGTCGGCCCGGTTTTTCAAATGGTAGAAGGGAATTTTTCCGGAAAGGTCGCCCAATAATCCAATAACCGCATCTGTAGCTTTTCTGTCCCACATCGGTAATGCCGCCTGCATTAATAACACCTGCATCGCATCCTTCCGATTCATGCATGTTATCTCATTCTCATCACCCTGTTCAAGCGAAACAATCGCTACAAGACGTACGCTTTTCTGCCGTAAAATTCTGTCCTTACCGTCCCAAGGCATACCGTTCCCGAACCATGCTCCGTCAATAAGCCTCAGCACCGGTCTGTCTCCTATGATAAAATCAGCGTCAAGAACCTTCTGCCAAAGTATTGCCTGTGTTGATTTACCCATACCTGAAGGCCCGGTAAAAAGAATCCCAAGCCCGTTCTTTTCAATCAGTGAAGCATGAACAGTAATCCCTTTACGGAAAATCATTGCAGTCTCACAGGCCGTTTTGAAGCCTAAATAAAAAGGGAATCTCTGTACATCCTCTTTATTCTCAATCCAATTATAAAATGGTCTGCTGCGCGTAAATGCGGTCATCTCACTGTAGTCATCGGAACATATCAAAAGAGTCAATCCGTATGTCGGTTTTTCGAACACTTCAAACACCCAGCCACCGTATGCCCTTCGAATACAGTAATTTCTGTTCTCATACACCACCGGTTCCCTTTTTACGTTCCCGTAAACACCGTCAAATTCGTCATCTGCGCCTAAACGCAACGTGAACGTATCCGTATACGGCATCGGTTCGGTGAAATTCCCACCGAATAATCTTTCCGCACCTTCAGCAAGTCTGTCATCTATTAACAATCTGTAGTTTGCAAAATAAAATTCCTGCATTTTTCTCTTTCCTTAACACCCGGTATATGACATAGTATGTCATACATTTTTAATTTGTCAAACAAAAAAACTTAGATTCGTACTGCACTCGAAAGGAAAATCCGAATTTTCACGTCAGCTACAAGCCGTGTCAGATGGCATAAAAGGGTCAGGTGGGAGCTTGCTCACACAAGGACACAATTATGGCAGATGATAGGGCGCCAGCCCGTGACCGAACGACCGCCAGGTCGTGAGGTTCGGCTTGTAGCGTTAATCGATTAACTTCCAATTTTCTAAACAATCTGATAGCCCTTAGTATACTTATTGACAATCTCAAAGCAATCGACATAAAAAAGAAACAACTGTGCTTAATGCCCCCAGAGTTATTAGCTCCGTACCTCATGAAATTCATATCCCAAAGTATTTCTCCCTTCAGAAACACAGCATGGTGATTATACGATATCATCCATGTATTATCAATTAAAACTTCCGCTGAATTTAGAGATTTCTATGCCATAGCATACTCGATATTCGGGTACAGGAAGTACGCCGTCTTTCCACCTCCTGGGGATGCTATCATCATGGCATGGGAATCGCTGGCATCAATCCAGGCGGTCAGTTTCTTGCCGTGCTTATAGGTTCCAAGGACAAAACCGGGATACTCCGGCAGATGTTCCCCCTTACGCCACTGTTCCACCTCATAGGGAACAAGTGTATAATATTTCCGAATCTCACGGCGGTTTGCCCAGCGGGCAGAACCATGCTGCCCATGTCCGACAGTAGGGTCTTGATACGGTCGAGGCTTTTCCCTCCGACCAGTTTTGTGCAAATGAAAAGCGCCAGCAATAAGCCAGCGCAGATATAGATAAATGGATTCATTGTGCTCCTTTCATTGAAAAGAGGCCACACGAAGGTGACCTTCCAAAGAACTTCTTTCAAAAGGCGAAAGTCAACAATTAGAACTGTTCTTGTATAAGTACTATAAAACAAGTATTTACATCATTGCATAACGTAGATTTATTTCCAAGATAATTCCCATTTTCATCATAAGACAAAATCGAAACAACTGCCTGATCATAGTAATTTACCAAATTAGGAGTGTCAGGAAGCATCATTGCATATCCGGATACTACAGCAACGTACGAATAATCAATGTTTACTGACTCGTCCACTTTCGTTCTGTCAATCAATCCAGCATCAATAGCGTCTTTTATGGGATAATAGACAATCTTGGCATCTTTCATTGATCTTATCAAAAGGGTATTCATCTCAACTGAATCAGGCCCCAAAGACATTTTAATTTTCAAAAAATCCTTGTCCAATTGTTCTGCTGTCATTACCTTACGCATAGGGGTCGGGGTTGCAGAAGTTTGAGCTATCCCTGACTTATCTTCACTTCTCTTTGCTTTGTCTTCATTTGTCAGCAAAAAAGTGTACCACACCAATGCACATATCAAGCATAGCGCTACGAAAGAAATAGTCACTTTTTTCCAATTCATTTTGAATTCATTTCTTAGCAATGGAGTTGCCTGTGCTTCTTGTAAATCTTGTATGGGCTCTTCCCTTTGTATATTTTCCTGTTTTTCAACGGAACTCGATATGTTTTCGGATTTTGTCCAAGTTGCCAATGACGAAGTGTCTTTGACTGGATATCCGCATTGGCTACAGACATCATACATCGATTTTCCGCACTTAGGACATTTTATCAAGGTTGCTTTAGTTATCTCATCTTCAAAAGATGATGTTAAATTGTCATCTGAGATGTTTCTCTCTGGAACTGCTTCTTCCTTAATTAATTCAATAAAATCAGCAATTGGGTAATCCACATTTGGGACAACTTCTTGCAAAAGATGATATTTCAGTTCTGCATTCCGGACATTTAATCAGTGCCATTGTCTCCTCCTTTTCGCTCAAAACTCCGTGATCTTTTTATTTGCGTCTATTGCATTTTATGATTATCGTTCAAACACACCATAAAAATAACAACTATCATCATATTTCACACGAACATTAACCGAAACAACATCTCCGTATACTCTATGTGAGTTGTCATATTCAAGCCATCCCTCTGCCGGGTAATACCATGTACTATATTTCACCCCATCAACATATATATCATAAGCAATATAAAAATCGCCTCCACCATTATCTCTATATTCTGCATATGGGTCAACTGTAAAAAAGAAACTACGCTCTGGTGTTGTAATCACAGCATCCCCCTGCTCACCTATGTACAGGGTACATCCAGAATCATCATAGATCCTTTGCTCTTCCATTGAGTTTATTGACCAATTAATCGAAGTCCAAGTCCCCACTACTTTGTCGAGATATGATGGTGGCAGTGGTGTAGGTGTAGGAGTTGATGTAGGTACCGGACTTGGCGTTGGCGTCATCGTCGGCGTCGGACTTGGTGTTGGCGTTGGTGTTGGTGCCAATGTTGGCGTATATGTAGTTTCCTCATAAGAGATTAATGCTTGCAAAGTACTGGATTGATTTACTAATTCTTGAAAACAATCTTCTCCGTACATTCCGCGATACTCCCAAACAATTTTCCCATTTTCTTGAACTTCTCCAACAAAAGGCGAATAATAGCATTCACTTCCGCCTTTTGCTTTACCATACTTTTCAGTCAATGAAAGATTTCCAGTACGCTCACCCCACAACTCACTTGCCCCATAATGCATATCGCCAAAACCATCTGGCGATCTTACAGATACTACCAAATATAATCCGTTAAATGTGGTCGTGTGCTTATATTGCACAGAAAAGGATGTCCCTTCAGAAAACTGATAATAATCCGAAACACCTTGCGCCCTCTGTAGGCACAAAACAATCTTTTCAGCATCTGAATTCGATGTCACATTGTTAGGGGTGGGTGTAACTGTAGGTGTTGCTGTCGGCTCCGGTGCCTGAGTAGGCATTGTAGTAGGATTAAGCGCAATAGTTGGTATTATTGTCGGGCTTGGTGTACTGGTCGGTAACGATGTTTTTATTTGTGAGGGAGTTTGAGTTGCTTCAACCACTGTGTTCATGGATATATTTATAGCGAAGGAACCATCATTGTTAAAATGATATTTTGCTTCCTTCCAGACATCAAGTTTATCAATACTCCCCTTCCCTCCTTTTGATACACAGGCATCAATCACGTCCATCGTTTTATGTATATCAGTATAATCCGAATATCCCGCAGCCAAATCCATATGTACAATTTTTGCTATATAAAAAATCGCACTGCCAATTGTTGCGTTGTATACTTGAGTGTCAGATATGGCACTAACGACAACACTGATATCATAAGTAGACTTACCGTCACTTATATCCCATAAGGTTAAGTAAAATTTTACCGGAAAACCTTTTTCAACAGCGGATATCTCATAAACGTGATATGCGTACCCCTTATTCATGTTATCGCTTAATTCGTCCGATGCAATATCAGATGTAATCATACGCAAATGATTTTCATTGATGCTGCCATCATCATTCAGAAAGAAATGCATATCAGATAAAAGCGGTTTCTTTTCAACAACATCTGTTACAGCAACAGTATTGTTATTCGTAATACTGTTTGGGGTGTTCTGATTATCTGTTGTTTTTCCGCATGCCACCAATAAACTAACAACAAGTAAAATAGTAATGATCTGTTTGCATTTCTTCATTTGCGTCACCTATAACATTTTTATTAAATCTGAAAGAAACTGTGCCTGAAAATCATTTATTTCATCATATTTACTTTTTGTATAACTCTCAGGTTCCGTTACTCGCCATTTTCTTTGCCATATGATTTCATCTCCAAACTTTTCCGTAAGATATTCTTTGGTTTGTCCTTTAGTTCTGGATGCACAAACATACAAATCACATTCTCCCAACAAAGAAAAATCATCTTTCAATACAGATTTATCATCTCCTCTTGAAGTAATCCCTATCTTTTTCCCTCCCAACCGTATTACTGAAACTTTTTCACCGGCAATCTTATCGCATTCATATTCACTTGCCCCACCAGAAACAAGAATATTGATAAGCTTTATGATTGTGGTACTTTTCCCCGAATTACCTTTCTCATATAATGCTATGCATCTCATTTGTAGTCCTCCTCTTTTCTCTTCAATAAGTTTTTTAATGTGGGTACCTGTCAAGGTAGCCACATTAACTGTTACTCATAGAGTAACAGCGCTTTTGCGTTTTTGATTTGGTTCTGTCGCATATTATTTCATTCCAATTTCCCTTTTCTTCTCCTCTTGCCGCACATAACATCTTCTTGTCAAGCCGGTTCCCGTTCTCATCAATCGGTCTCTTATCCTCAAACACCTTTGCAATCAAGAGTGACAAATGAGCAGCCGCATGCCATGGCATACTCGATATTCGGGTACAGGAAGTACGCCGTCTTTCCACCTCCTGGGGATGCTATCATCATGGCATGGGAATCGCTGGCATCCACCCATGCGGTCAATTTCTTTCCGTGCTTATAGGTTCCGAGAACAAATCCGGGATATTCGGGGCGATGTTCCCCTTTCCGCCACTGTTCGACATCATAGGGAACGAGGGTATAGTATTTCCGAATCTCACGGCGGTTTGCCCAACGGGCAGAACCATACGGTCATCTACGGGCCATAATGGGAGTAATGCGGGGCGAACACAGTCATTACTATTGTTGACATTGTTACCATTGTAATTGACCGAGCCGTCATTGTTGACATTAGCGGCGTTATTCTGATTATTGCCGGGCGACCGGAGCCACCACCAGCACAGCCCATTCAATCGAATCCCCGGACTATAGCCTGATCACGGCTGTAATCGTCTTCTGTCACTATTCATCCACGCACCGGGCAGATTTTGACAATCTGTCACTTGTCTTGCAATTTGCTCGTATTACTTAGGAAGAATACATCCCTATTCCATAGAAAGCATTGCCATATATCCGAGCAGTTTCAGATCCGTTATAGCGGCTCGTTGAAAACCGAAACGCTCCTTTTGAGCCGGAATATCCTGCTTTGAAACATACACGTCGTTTGCACGGAACAGATTTTCTATTACGCTGAGCGCAAGGTTCTGTAATTTGTTTACAAAAGTGTAGCGGAAATGCTTCGGCGATTTCTGCGTAACGTTCATTACATAGGAACACAGGTTTTTTGCTTTTGTAATTACGGTTAATTCGCTCTGTTTTCGTTCCATATCCTGTACCTGCCGTTTTTCAAAAATCGTGCGACCGCCTTACGGCGGTTAGTAGATTGCGGTTATCGCCGCAGATTAGCTCGCGACACACTGCGTGTGCAACGCTCGCATTGGATGATTTCCGATTCGAAGAGTTAAGAGTCAAGATTGATCCACAAAGCGGGGCGAACACAGTCACTATCACAGTTGACATCGCTACCAGTGCAATAGACCGAGCCGACATGGTTGACAACAGCGGCGTAATACCGCTTATAGCCGGGCGACCGGAGCCACCAGCACGTGGCTTCGCCACTTGCTGTTTTATCGCTTATATATGCACCTTGTGCCTTTGCGAAAGCGGTCGGGGCGCACTTGCGTGATTCATCGGTTGGGAAATACTTTTCTGCTTCTGTGATGCTGAGCAAGAACACTTTGTCATTGGTAGAGTTACCGGGATTATATTTGGAGTTAGGATTTTTATCAGCTGATACAGTTGTATTTTGAATTTGTGCCTGTTCTTCTGCGATGAAAGCCGCATTAAAGAATGTACCGTTCAGCCATTTCCTAAGAGAACTGCTCTCCCATGTCACACCGATGTGTGATGTGTTATACTTCTGACAATCAAGGGCATATTTGCTGATTACAAGAATTTTATTATCCTCTTTTGCAAGTACCTGCCACTCAATATATTCTTTGCCATTTGATGTATCATTATCTTGCTCGTATGCGCCAAATAAAACCGTGTCACCAACAGTCGCCTTTGATAACAGAATTTGATTGTATTGGGGCATTATGCTATTTATTTTATCCTCGCTGTCTTTATACGAAAGCCCATTCAAAAGCATATAAGCAGGCTCATAATCGCCGGAATCAATGAGGCTTATTGCTCTGTCATATTTACTGGATGCTATTGCTTTGCTGTTGCCGATTTCTTTGAGCAAAGCATAAGCGGAATCGTAATTGCCGGAATCAAGCATACTCATTGCTTTATTCAGCTTTTGTTTCGGTATAATAACCGTTGTAAGCACAATTAAAAACGCAATGCAAGCACACACAATAGGTGTTGTAATGGCAATAATCTTTTTACGTTTCTTTGCTGCTTTTTCTCTGGCAATACGGCGTTCTTCGGCTTTACGTGCCGCTTCCAGACGGTCTGCTTCTTCTTTTGCCTTGATTTCTTCTATTTTCTTTTGACAGGCGTAAATCTGTTCGTCAACGTCTTTCCATCCGGAAATGGTTTGGAAGGTCTTTATAGCTTCCTCGTAAGGTGCAACTTTTTCGCCGTTCATTTGTTTTCTTGCAGAAGCATAGATTTCGATCTTGCGGCATATTTCCGCTTTATCAAGGCACTGCTCGGCAAGGGCATCCGCATCCTTAAAACCCGAAATGCTCTTGAATGTTTCCGCCGCTTTCTTATATGCTTCTTCCGATCGTACATTCTGCATTGTCCATTGTGCATTCTCGTATATTTTTGTAAGCCGCGCATTTTCGTTCCGCTCATTGATGTGCGTGATATACCCGTGCATTTCCTTTTCAAGTGCTTCATCACCGAAGCGGATAACCTTTGCAAAATTATCTCTATCAACAAACGGCTCGGCGCAATCGGCTAATTTTTTACGGTTCGTTACCTGCAATTCCGCCATCAGTTTGCCGAGATAAGCTTCGGCATTTTTCGGGTCGATATCCAGCACCTTTTCGCAGTAAATGTTCGCATCCTGCCACTTGCCGTCCTCAAGGAAGAGGAAGACTCTTTCAAGGAGCGGTGCGGTTGCGGTATTATTGGCACCGACAATGACCGTTTCTTTTACCGTCTGTTTCGGTGCATCGGCTTCAATAATTTTCTTAATACCACGAATCAAATCCTGCATAAAGCCGAGTTTGGACATATCCTGTGCCTGCAGGTGAGAAAATTCTTCGGGAAGGTCATACGGGTCCATATCACGATAGGCGGGGATGAGCATTTTCTTTGCGCCGTTTCTGATGAGCGCAAGGTATCTGCTCCATTCGTTCTTTACCCATACGGCGTTGAAATACTCCGGCTTTGTGCCGAGAACGACCATCACTTTGGAGGAGTTCAGTGCGGCAAATATATAGGGTTCGTATGCCGTGCCGAGCTTGTCTTCGAGGGTGATGCGGGCGAAGAAAACCTTGAAGCCCTCTTGCGTCAGCTGGTGGTACAGATCGTTGGCAAGCACGGAATCCTGCGTGCGGCGTCCGTTATTGTCGGTCTCCTTGTAGCAGATGAACACGTCGAACGGCTCTTCTTTTTGCGATATTGCAAGGATGCCTTTTTGTATCTCGTTGATGGCATTCGCTTCTTCTTCGTATATTGATTTTTGATAGGCGTCGGCATACTGCAGGGCGGATTTGTAGTCTTCGTCGTCAAAAATAGAGGTAAACTGCGCACGGTTGACGGTGGGGATACGCTTGTGTGAGGTGGGATCTTCCACGTACTCGATACCGTAACGGCAGAGAACGAGTGACCAGTACGCTTCGGCGTCGGTGCTGTCCTCGTTCAGAATTTGTTCGTAGATGCCCATTGCCTTGTCGAAATCATTATTCTGACGGAAATGGTTGGCTCTGTCGTAAAGATTTGCCTTTTTGTCGTCATCAAGACGAGGTAAGGTCTGTTTGGTGCCGCAGCTGTCGCATATGCCTACGGTATCCCCATGATTAAATTCGATTGTGCCTCCGCACATTTTACATTTGAAGATTGACATTATCGTGTATCCTCCTTAGTGAGATTACGATTTAAGTATGATAGAATTTCCTTTTTCCATTTGTAGAGTGCGTCTATCGTAATAATCAAACGTGCTGTTAATTCATTTGCTTTATCCTCTAAAATAATGTACTCTCCTATACGTCCTACCCGTCCATGTGCAAACGAGTTACGTATGTGTTTGAGCATAGCATCCAACTTGTGTTGATTTGGTTTCCCTTTTCCTGGATTACTTTGATGGAAAAATCCTTTTATTCTATCGCTTTCAAGTGTTGTATCACTCAATTTCATTGCTCGGATATCTTTGATTATATTCCGCAGGAATGAACTAAACAAAAAATCCGCTTCAGAAATACCTATCTTAGAGAGCAAATTTGAATACAATGAGTCCTTTTGCTCATCAGATATAGATACATCAATTTTATAGGATAGTGGGGAATCATTACTAATTGCAACCCTGTATAAGTAAAATTCAATTAATTCGATAAACTCTGGCGGTTGCTTATCAAACTGAAATACAGAGGAATAATTTGATTCTTTGCTGATATCAACAGCAATGTTACTTTTGTCCATGATCATTTCATCTCCTTGCATTTCTTATTTCTATCGCCAATCAGCACAACAAGTTCATCCGCAGGAGAATCGATATTATCTGCACCGGAGTTTACTGCGCTTGAAAACTCATTGAATTTCAGCGTAATCTGACTTTCAACACCTGAAAGAGCATCGGTTGACATCGGGTCGGAATAACGAACTGCTTCATACACTTTTTTGCAGGCGGCTTTTGCTTCGGGTGTTGCGGCACGAGCGAGCAGACTTTCTGCATCAACTGTAAGGGATTTCACAAACAAGGTCTGTGCGTTTACCTTTTTGTCAATGTTCTCTACCACATCGGATGCCGCCTTTGCCTTAATGACGGCGATGGCTGTAAATGCAAGAACAAACAGGCATACAATGATTCCCACCCACTTCGGCAGGTTCGGGATTGCCATACAAAGTGCACCGAAAATAAGCGTTAAAACCAAGCCGGTATAGCTTACTCGGATGATTGGAATGTTGTAGAAAAGCTTGGTTTTACTGTCAGTATTCAGGGCGATGAAGGAACAGACAAGCTGGCCAAGAAAGGCAATCGTTATGAATATATATCCTGTCCAAAATGTCCCATCGAACTTTGTCATTCCTGCCAGTTCGTTGGGCGTAGCAAAACAGATAACATTAAATACGGCAAGAAGTATTGCCCAAATAATAGCATAATATTTAATTCTCTTATTCATCGCATAAACCTCCTTCACATAATGCCGGCTAACAGCTGTGCCTTCATAGTCTTAAATTCTTCGTCTGTAATAAGTCCGGATTCTTTCATAATAGTAAGTTTTTCAACCTTTGTCTTGAAAGCAGCCATATCATCTGTTGGAGTTTGCATGCCCGAAGGAGCAGGCGTTTCCACAACTGCGTTCATGGCACCGTTTACCGCATTACCGACTACACCCCCGACTACACCGCCGACTCCTGCCATAGTACCGAGACCTACGCCCATATTGGTGAACTGTCCTACGGCTTCATTCTGTGCTACCCTTTCAGCAACATCAAAGCCACGTTCCTGCGCGTAGGTATATCCTTCCTGTGCACGCTTTGTTGCCTGTGCCTGAGAATCAATCACGACCTTTTGTGCTTCGGTCTGTGCATAGATTAAGTCGGTCTGCTGACGGAGTTTTGCCTCGGCAATATCAGCATACTGACGAAAATGCAGTTCTTTAAATCTTTCATATTGCCTGTCACCATCCGGTTTTACAACCTGTGTAACGAAAAATCGTTCCAGGGCAATTCCGTAATCAGCAAAATCCGGTGTGAGTTGCATACGCAATGCTTCGGAAAATGCCGTCAGGTGTTCATCAATCTCAAATACACTGACTGCATTGTTCTTCATATACTGCGCTATATAGGTTTTGACACGAGTCATAAGGAATGCACGGAAGAGCGACACCAATTTCTGCTGACCAAGAAAATTCTCCGTTCCTACCAGTTTCAGAAGCAATTTACGGCTGTCTTCTGCCCGAAGTGACATTTCTCCGGATGCGCCGATAGAAATAGGGAATCCATATGTTGGCTCCATGTAAGTAACCTTACTGTCTGTTCCCCATTTAATCGACATCTGTTCCGTCTTATTGATGAAATACACTTCGCAGTGAAATGGGGTCTGATCTCCTGTTGTCCGATTAAGCACTTTCCCAATTTTAGGAATATTTTGTGTTTCAAGAGTATAACGGCCGGCGCCGAATAAATCCAATGCCTGACCATTCATAAAGAATATGGCCTCCTGAGATTCATGCACAATAAGTTGTGTCAGACTGTTAAAATCTTCGCATGGATGTTTCCATATAAATGTAGTTTTGTCACCTTCATATTTGATAACTTCTGCTATCTGTCCCATATGCATTCCTCCAATCATTACGCAAAAGCCTTCCGAAATGTTCATCACATTTCCTGTTTAGGTAAAGTTTTTTAATGTGGGGACCTGTCAAGGTACCCACATTAACTGTTACTCGTAGAGTAACAGCGTTTTTCGCATTTTTGATTGGTTCTGTCGCATATTATTTCATTCCCAACTCCCGTTTCCTTTCCTCCTACCGGACATACACCTTCTTATCCATACTTTGCCCGTTCTCATTGGCCGGTTTCTTATCTTCAAATACCTTTGCAATACGATTCAGTAGCCAATTCAAACCGGCAATATTCCCCTGTATTGGTTCGTTCGCCTCCCCAGACGCTCCTGTGTCTGCATATTCCTTTTCAATTCTCTGTATCAATTCCTCCAGTGATTCCTCATCAATACCATTATCTACTACCATGTCACGAAGTTCTCGGGTCTGTTCCTCTGTCAACTGCCATTCGCTTGCCACCTTAATGATTGCATTCTTGATATCCCGAAAGGTCCGATTCTCCGCCAATGGTTCCTTCTCCGGAAAATTCGTCGTATAGGTTGCAATGATTTCACACCGTTGCCGATACCAAAAGTCGTACAGCTCCGCTATCTTCGGATTTCTCTCCAGTCTATTGACTGCCTCATCTACAAGGTTCTTCACCTCCTTTGACATATAACCGTAAAGCAGTTTTCCTTTCTTCGGAAGTGCCTTCTTTATTTGTATCAGGATGGGAATCAGTTCTTTTATGTTCCCTGCTTCGCCCGGCAGCTGCTTAATCTGCTCCATATATTCCTTTGCCATTTGTCTGAGGTCGTTTCGGTACTGCGTTTCCTGCTTATATATCTGCTCCAGGTCAAGCTTGAAGATTACCTTTGCAAAGGAAACCTTGATGTCATCGATACCGTACTGCGTCAGATACCCATCTTCTCCGGTACTGTACGCCACCATATGGATATGCGGATGGTTGCCCTCGTTATGGAAGGCAGCATACCAATGAAAATCCTCATACTTAATCTTCATCCCATGCGCGATATCCATCGCCTTTGCCCTGCAGAGTGTTCGCCAACTTTCTGCATTGTTAAAGACAAGGCGTTCCGCATCCGGTCTTCTCAAGGAAAATACCATCGTCCATACATTACCGGTATGATTTGCCACAGCCTTTGCCGTTTCCTCCAAGTCGATCGGGTCATCCGTCTGGGAGAACAATCCGTGGTCGGTTATCTTCTCCACTCTCGGTCTTTCTGCAATATACCGAAGATAACTGTCCGGATTGCTCTGATTCATGGAATACTCGATTCCACGCTTCATAACCTCATCTGCATTACCCCTTGTCGGATTATTCTGATAATCCTCCCATTCATGGGTATCCTTCAGTTCGGGATAATCCTTCAGAAGTTTTTCAAGAGTTACCTTCTGTTCTTCTGTCTGTGGTTCCTTCCCCCAGGCTTCCTCATTCAGTTTCTCAACGCCTTCCCTGGTTCCGTAGTACTTCATCAGATAAGAAAGCTTACTTCCCCGTTTGGATGCAGACGGAGAAAAATATCGGGCATGTAATATCAGTCGTGCCATAGAATACACCTCACCAAATTCAAGTTTTTTCCAAAGAAAAAGAGACCCTCAACTGATGAAAGTCTCTTCCTAAAAACATAACCAATGATTTTTTAACGTTCTTTACTTCTTTTTTATCAGCAATGATACAAATCCTGCTATCATTCCTACAGCAAATAAAATCTGTAATGTCCATGCCAGCCAGCGTAAATTAGGGCAGCCAACTGGGAAACGTAAACCCAGAAAAAACAACACGCCTTCCAATAAGAGGCAAATCCCTGCCACACCAAACGATAACAGCGTAAACTTTCTCTTCATATTAACCTTCTCCTTCCCTTTATTCACGATAAGTACTCACTTAAGATACAAGTTCCTTAGAATTATATCATTTGTACGATACCTTTACAAGTTTTGAGTTCTTATAAATATCCTTAGGCGTAACTCCCGGTTGTTGCAATGTTTCAGAGCGCTCTATTTCATACCCCGCATATTTAAATGCCGCCCATGCCAATTCGGAACAATACCATGATTTAGACGATATCGAAGAATTCCTTCGACCAACCACTAAAGAATAGGATTTTCCCATTTGTGCCTCAAGAAATTTTATGACCTTATTCCATCCATCGGAAGAAAGATTTGATACACGAAGAATGGTAACCCCCTTGTCATCACAACGTTTATCATCCAAAAGCCCATAGCATACGCCCTTATCAATTGCCTCAATCACATTAATCCAGCTTTCTACTCTGCCTTCGCCATAAATATAATTGGTCTGTATGCTATGAATAACCGCTATATGTCCAGAAAAACCATCACCGCCTGCAGCTTCATATACTATATCTCCTACTTTCACACGAACCTTTAATCCATACTTATTATAGTTCTCATATTTTTCTCCTGCTCGGCTGAAACATAATTCCACCATCGGTAGGGGACAAAAAAAGGTCAGCAGAACCAAATCTGCTGACCTTTAAATGTCATTGTAAATGCACCCCGAGGACCACGTAAAAAACATGAAATGCGCTTTTTTGATTTTGCACCATTCCTGTATAACAGTTTACGTGAACTTATAACGGGAGGGAAGCGATATTACTTAAGGGTAACCTTAGCACCTTCAGCTTCAACCTTAGCCTTGATGTCCTCAGCCTCTTCCTTGGAAGCGCCTTCCTTAATCATCTTAGGAGCGCCGTCTACAAGGTCCTTAGCTTCCTTGAGGCCAAGACCGGTGATTTCACGAACAACCTTAATAACCTTAACCTTGTTCTCACCAACTTCGGTCAACTCTACGTTGAACTCAGTCTTCTCTTCCTCAGCTGCAGCTGCACCAGCACCGGGAGCTGCTACTACAGCAACACCAGCTGCTGCGCTAACACCAAATTCTTCCTCACAAGCCTTAACAAGATCGTTCAGCTCAAGAACGGTAAGGGACTTGATAGCATCAATAAATTCCTGATTAGTCATGATAAAATCCTCCATTAATAATGTAAAATATTATGCCGAAATCCGGCCCAATTGTATGACACTGTCATACGAAACACGCAGAAAGATTAAGCGACCTCGCCGTTCTTCTCTGCAATCTGCTTGATAACACGTGCAAGATTTGCAATAGGAGACTGCAAACTTCCAAGAAGTCTGGAAATAAGAACTTCTCTGGAAGGGATGTTTGCAACAACCTTGCAACCTTCTGCATCGTAGTAAGCGCCATCAACAACGCCGCCCTTGAACTCAAGCTGTTCTGCTGTCTTCATTCCTTCGGAAAGAAGCTTAGCAGGAGCGGTAGCATCCTCGAGACCGAAAGCTACTGCGGTAGGTCCATCAAGATGCTTAGAAAGCTCTTCGTAAACTGTTCCGGCAAATACCTTCTTGAGGTAGGTGTTCTTGTATACCTTGTATACAACACCGCCTTCTCTCAAAGACTTACGAAGCTTGGTATCCTGTTCAACCGTCAAGCCACGATAATCAACCAAAACAATAGCCTTGGAATCAGCAACATACTTAGCGATCTCGTCCAAAATCGGTTTCTTTAATTCAACCTTTGCCATCTGAATTACCTCCTTTAAATATTCAACTGTCCGTCGACTCTTGAGGCATTTCATATATAAAAAAATGCTCCCTTTCCGAAGTGGAAAAGCAGCACAATGAAATCTATACTCAATGCTGACATATCCTCGGTTGGCGGATTCATCATCACTTACGCCTTTCGGCACCTACTGTCTTCGGCAGTCGCTTAATAAAATACCATAAACATATTGTAATGTCAACTTATTTTTCACATTTTCTTTCCATCCTTATTGTTACCTTCGGAAAATGAATATGTAATTTTTGCATTTTTCTGCAACAAAATATGACATTTACCTTTATGAAGCAAAAAGACAGATAAGAAAATACATTAGTTTTTCAATTATTCTTAACAAAAGGTTTACTTTTTTCGATTTCTTCGTGTATAATTTTGTTACTAAAGTGTGGAGGTTCGTTATGATACTCGACATAGTAAAAGTAAAAGACGATACCGTTTCCGGTGAGATGTCCATTAATCGTAACGGCAGGCTTGTCGGTAGCATTAAAATGAGCAATAAATCCAACACCATCACTTGGTCAATCAGTTTTGGTGGTAAGGAGATTATCCTTTTCAACAATTCCAGCCGTGCCACAACGGATTTAATCTCTGCTTTTGAAATCCAGACAAGCAACACCTTCTCCGGAATGTGTTATCAGGTTCATGAGGGCGGATTATTCAGCAAATACGACATTTATGAATTGCGTTATCAGAGTCTTCCCTATAAGCTCTACCCGATAGCTCTTGCAGACAGCCGAACACTTCCGGTTTATTACGGAAACTGGCAGGTTGCATCCATTGAGAACGAAACAGGAGGCAACAGTTTGTTTAGGAATGCCCAAATTCTTGCAGAAGACGAAAAGGCTGCTCTTGTTGCTTTCATATTCTTCTGCTACACGCGTTCCAATCCTGCTCCTCTTTCCCAACTAACCAACAAGAAACTGTTGGGAAAGATTGATCCTGCTTTCCCCACAAGAATTCAACCATAGTATTGTACCAATCACATAAACTTCTAAAGCCCGAGCACTAGCTTCGGGCTTTTATTATAATGTGCAGAACATTTATTGTCCGTGATATGCTCGCGCCGCCTGTGCGTCGTTTGCGACATGTTTCCTCTGCACAGGCGTGTGCTTCCTTAGCGGAGCGTTTATTATATCATAGGAAATGCAACGCATTTCCTATGATTTAGAACAAAGCATATCGCTTGCGATATGCTCGCGCCGCCTGTGCGTCGTTTACGACATGTTTCCTCTGCACAGGCGTGTGCTTCCTTAGCGGAGCGTTTATTATATCATAGGAAATGCAACGCATTTCCTATGATATAAAAAAAGGTCACCGAAAATTCGGTGACCTTTATTTATGCTATGAAATTAGTCTGACAATTGTTTACTGGAACTTAGCTGTGTTGAGCTTTACGCCCGGGCCCATCGTAGAAGTAAGCGTTACGCTTCTAAGATACTGCCCCTTTGCAGCAGCGGGTTTAGCCTTTACAATTGCGCCCATCAGAGTTTCGAAGTTCTCTGCGAGTTGCTCTTCGGTAAAGGAAGCCTTACCTACAGGGCAATGAATGATGTTCGTCTTGTCAAGACGGTACTCAATCTTACCTGCTTTAATATCCTTAACAGCCTTGGTAACATCCATTGTAACGGTACCAGCCTTCGGGTTCGGCATGAGACCCTTAGGACCAAGTACACGACCGAGCTTACCAACAACGCCCATCATATCCGGTGTAGCAACAACAACGTCGAACTCAAACCAGCCATCCTTCTGGATCTTCGGAACGAGCTCCTCGCCGCCTGCGTAATCAGCACCTGCTGCCAATGCTTCGTCAACCTTTGCGCCCTTGGCAAATACCAATACACGAATGGTTTTACCGGTTCCGTTCGGGAGAACTACAGCACCACGAACCTGCTGATCAGCATGACGTCCATCTACACCAAGACGAATATGTGCTTCAATGGTTTCATCAAATTTAGCGGTAGCGGACTTTTTAACAAGAGCAATAGCTTCTGCAGAATCGTACTGTACGCTTCTGTCAATCAGCTTTGCAGCGTCCGTATATTTCTTTCCATGTTTCATAATTCAAACCTCCTAGTGGTATTGTCGGGAGATTATCCCTCCCACTTAATTCTTAGTCATCAACTACGGTGATACCCATACTACGTGCAGTTCCTGCAATCATGCTAGTTGCAGCCTCAATGTTAGCAGCATTCAAATCAGGCATCTTAAGTTCAGCAATCTTAGCAACTTCAGATCTCTTAATCGTAGCGACCTTGGTCTTGTTCGGAGCGCCGGAAGCCTTATCGATCTTGCAAGCCTTCTTCAAAAGAACGGCTGCCGGAGGAGTCTTCGTAATGAAGCTGAAGCTCTTATCCTGATAAACGGTAATAACAACAGGAATAATCATTCCTTCCTGTCCTGCGGTTCTTGCATTGAATTCCTTGGTGAACTGTACAATGTTAACACCATGCTGACCAAGAGCGGGACCTACCGGAGGAGCCGGAGTAGCCTTTGCAGCCGGAATCTGTAATTTGATGTAACCTGTAACTTTCTTTGCCATAATAGCATACCTCCTAAAAATGTGGTGTTATCGGAAGATTTCCTCCCACTTACCAACGTTATGTTGGTAGTTCTTGTTCGCTGCCTTTACGAACAAGCTTAAAAATGTTCTACTTTGACATCTTCAAAAGCAATCTCAACCGGTGTTTCACGGCCGAACATCTCAACAGTAATGGTGAGAGTCTGCTTAGCCTGATTGATAGCCTTGATGACGCCCTGGGTGTTCATCCATGCACCGTTGATAACAGTAACGGTTTCACCCTCGACAAACTCGAACTCTTCGTTCTCGCGATTGATACCCATGTTAGCTACTTCAAGCTCAGTAAGCGGAACGGGTTTGGACCCGGGACCTACAAAGCCCGTAACACCACGGGTGTTTCTTACCACGTACCATGAATCATCGTTCATAATCATACGAACAAGTACATAGCCGGGAAGCATTTTCTTCTGAACCTTCTTACGGACACCGTTTTTAACCTCGATGGAATCGATAAGCGGAACGGATACCTCCATAATAACGTCCTGAAGTTTACGATTTTCAATCGTTTTTTCAAGATCTACTTTTACTTTGTTCTCGTACCCTGAATAGGTATGAACAACGTACCATTGTGCTTCTGCCATATTATCACCTTTTCCTATAAGTTAAGAAACTTCTCAAGTCCAAACTGGATTACCCAGTCAACTGCAAAAATAACTGCACTGAGAATTACGGTAATAACAAAAACAACACCTGATTCCTTTGCAACAACCGACTTAGAAGGCCAGTTAATCTTCTTAAACTCAGCCTTCATACCTTTGAAGAAACTCTTCTTGGGTGCATTTGCCTTATCACTCATAACTTTTCTTCCTTTCTTTCGGTTAATTACTTAGTCTCTTTATGAAGAGTGTGCTGTTTGCAGAATCTGCAATACTTTTTGGTCTCCATCCTATCCGGATGGTTTTTCTTTTCTTTTGTTGTGTTGTAATTACGCTGTTTGCATTCTGTACATGCCAATGTAATTTTTACTCGCACGACTTACCACCTCCGTTTTAATTTTAGGCATAAAAAAAAGACCTCTTCCATAGCTTTCCTAATATAACACACCTAATTGCAAGAAGTCAACTTATTTTTTCGGTCATTTACCGCGACATACCCCATGACGGGTTCAAAATCCGATTCTAAATCATCATTTCCATACATTTACACTCCTTCGATACTTCCTGTTTCGCCTGCAATAAACATCCGAAACCAAGTGCAGAGAGAAAGAGAAACGACATAGATGGCAAAATGTTTCCTAAAAAAGAGAAGCCGCAAAGGCTGTCACAATAATGCGGCGTTCTTTACGGCATCTCTTTTACACGAAATGACTCTTTCGTCTTTTCAATCATATTCCTGAATCTCAGATGAATAAAAAGCTATATTCCCCTAAAGAATACATAATACCATTTCTTCGGTAATCTACAGGAGTTCAGACATTTCTTTCTCAGTTCAATATAATAATGTCGTACTGCCCCGTACTCATCCTGTGTAATGGTTTCCTGCGAGAATACTGCTTTCTTCGTAATACGAATAACTTCATCAATTACTATTTCATTCTCCGGATTAGGATATATCTGTATCAAACGTGTATGGAATTCATCATCATTTTCCTTATCGTTTTGTTTGATTCCCATTACACGGAACACTTTGACGATTTCCTTATAAAGAGCCAGCGTGGCGGCATTCAGATTACTCTGATGAATCGCATCCCGGCGCAGTTTACGCTTTCTATAGTACCATACGACTAACGCCCCGACTGCTAACAGTATAGCCGCCGGAATCACGAATACACCGATATTCATATGTTTCTTTTCAGATACCTGTGTTTTTTTAGCCACTGGCGTCGGCGTTGCTTTATCCTTTTGTACGGGAGTAGGCGTTTTACTGCCGGATACCGTAGGCGTCGGCGTTGCCCTTGGTGATACACTCTGCGTAGGCGTAGGTTCTACCTTTTTGGTCGGCTCCGTAATCTGTATGTCATCGCCAAATCCCGTAGTAACTTCTACCGGGTACCATCCATAACCGTCAATCCAGATTTCAACCCATGCATGCGCACAGTTATCGGGAACATCAACCGTAACGTATTGAAAGTCCACCAATTTGTATTCGTTATTCTCCCACACATAGTACGTAGGCATATCATCCAATACATCAGCCTTTTTAATGGACTCTCTTGAAACAATATACCCTTCCACATATCGTGCAGGGACTCCCATCATACGAAACATCATTACACCGACAGATGCATAGTACTGGCAGAACCCCTTCTTGCTCTTCGTAAGGAAATACATAATTGGATCTTCGTTCTTTCCTGCTCTCGGCGGACTCAGCGTATAAGAGAAATTCTTACGCATATAGTTCTGAACATGGGTAATCTTATCATGGAGGTTTCCCGATGACAGAATCTCAGAAGCCAAAACCTCGCGGAAATCATCCGGTACATCCATATAACGTTTCTTCGCAAACTCCTTATAATTCTCTGCATAACGAAGTAACTCCAATACCTTTTCAGAGGAAAAATCCAAATCAACTCTGCCAAGAGCTTCTCCGCTTGAAAAGGCATAGCAGTTGGGCTGTCCGGATGTGTTATAAATATACTCGTAACTATATTCCGACGGAACCATCTGACTCGTCCATGTGCCGTCAAAGCAATTAAAATTATGGCTGTTGGATACACCACAGTACGGAGCATATATATTCTCCGAATGCAATTTAGTCTCCACATACATTTCTGCCATCTTCAAAGGGAATCTGGATTCATTCTTCGCAGATACATCCCCCTCCGACAGAATCAGTTTCATCAGCAGATCATATGAATTACGACTACTGTTGATTTGTGAATTCCTAATACCAAAAAACTCCTGGTCTGCAATCAGTCCCTCATTCCCAACAACCCACATACCGTCCTGGTAGGAATCGCCAACATAACCACGCAGATAAGTTGTTGGGCTATCTGACGGCAGCGTCACCACCAATTCTGTCTTACCGGTATATTTTGGGCCGCTATGCGAAATAATACCGCTGCCCTTTCCATTATTACCGGCTCCGGTTATTCCGTAAGGATCAATGATATTCCTAATGAACCAATCTTCTACCCCCGAATGAAACTCTCGAACGCTTTGCCGAACAGAACCGTAAGTTACACTCTCGTCAAAACGATCCTCCGTGATGACAAGGGGAAATACCACAAGAACCAGTGCGAGCACGCCTACAAGAATCCATTCGCCGATGGAGGAGGCGATACCCTCGATCATTTCCATTTTCCTAATGAATATCAAACCGATAATACAGAGTGCCATTGCAAGCATGGTAATGGGTTCCGGAAAAGCACTGGCTACAAAGCCAATATAGCAAGGGAACAGTGCAATCAAAACCCACAGGAAATAAATCTTGTTCGCGGCAAATGCAACACCTAAAAGGAAACTGAGCAACGCATAAAACAGGCTGAATGTAAGGAAGAGCGAATCGTAATCACCATTTTCGGAGAGACTAATCTCCCAACCGTAATAATCGATAATTCGAGTCAGGGAATCATCCTGAATCCAACAGATTCCGGAAATGACATCCTGTATTGTAATAACTACCAAAAGAAGAATGATAGCCAGATATGTCACGGACAATGTTTTGCGATACCTGTCGCTTTCACAGCACATGACAGCGAGAACGGAAGTAAGTATCAATACCCATACAATTGACGGCAGTAGGTCCGTTTCATAAAAAGAATTTACCATCCAAACGGATATCAGATTAAAAAGCAATATAAGTGCTATATGTGTCAGGCGGCGTTCAATATTCTTCATTGGTTGCCTCGCTTTCCGGCAAGGTCCTCTGCCACGTGATCCGGTCTGACATAATATATACGCCATTCACCATTATCTGCATCCTCACCTTCGGTGCTCACACAGACACAGGTAACATATGCGTCCACTCGGGATATCTGAAGAACACTCTCTACATTCTCTCCCACATCAGTGGAAATGTAATATATATTCTTATATCGGTCTCTGTCATGCTCCGTCAGAAATGCTGACACAACAGACTGGTCCTTCTCTGAAAGACCGGCCCTAAAAACAACCGATGCCAACGGTCTGACCTGGTCAGGTTTCATAATTCTCTCACTGAGTGCGCAATTATTCTCTGCATCCAGCCATGCAAGCGTATGCGGATGATCCTCCGCTGCCAGTGCTTTGGAAACAGAGAACGCCGTGTCAAAAAGGCCATTGAGAACTGTCTCGTCCTTCGTTTTATGCATATCCAAAAGAACCAATGTGGAATAATCCACCGGTAGTCCGAGTTCCTTTACAATCAGCTCGTCCTGCTTCGCGGTCAGATTCCAATGAATCCTGTTCTGCTTATCACCGGGACGATATTCTCTTGTACCGAACATTTCTGACGGATCATCTCCCGGACGTTCCTTGGAATATTCTTCCTCGCCGATATATGCATAGGGATTGTGACGCCATAACGAGCTCGGAAGTTCCACTATTTCCGGCATTACCGTATATGTCGCCGGCTCAATCTCTGATTGAATCGTATAACGAAAAAGCCCCAGTGGTTCATACACCCGGACGGAATCAACCGATACCTTTACAATTCCCGCATGGCTCAGGCAAAGCTGAAAGGATACTGTCCTCAACTGATGCCCCGCCAGTGCAAATGATTTTTTCTCTTCTATTACCGTTCCCATCAATTCATCGGTTACCGTAATGTTCAGAAGCACCTCTCCTGTCGGCAAGAACGAATCATTGCGGAGTGCAACACTAATTGTCGCATTTTCCCCTCTGGCCACAGCGCTTTCCATACGCCCCCAGCTGAAAAGAAGCTTTCTGCGAAGAAGCAGGATATACGCCAGTGCAAAGAACGGTAGTGCAAAGAGCAGATAAAGAATTAAATAACAGCCATAATTACAGAAAATCATAGCCAGATAGAAATATATAAATAAAAACAGCAAATAGCCGATAAATCGTTTACTCATCAGAGCCCCCCGGCAGAACCTACATAGTAACTGTCATAAGCAAAGGTGCCTGAACCGATGCCAGAATACCCTTTGCAATGAATTCTGCATTTCCTTTTTGGGAACGTGCTACAGGCGTAAGAATCAGACGATGCGCAATGGTACATATAAATACCTCCGCCACATCCTCCGCTAAAACATAGTTTCGTCCTGCAAGAACAGCATGTGCCTTCGCCATGGCAACCAATGCGAGTGATCCTCTCGGGCTCACGCCAAGTGAAAGAAGCGGATGATTTCGCGTTTCATTAACCAGTCTCGCAACATAATCGTATATCATATCGTGAACGAACACCTGAGATACAACCTGACGGCATTCCATCAACTCCTCTTTAGACAGGACGCTTTGCACAAGTTCAAGCGGATTGGCTCCGTTTCTGGCCTTCATCATGGCAATCTCTGCATTGGCATCCGGATAACCGATGCTAAGACGCACCATAAAACGGTCGAGCTGAGAATCCGGAAGCATCTGCGTACCGGCAGCACCAATCGGATTCTCTGTGGCAATTACGATAAACGGGTCGGGAAGTTCTCTCGTTATTCCTTCAACCGTAATATTACCTTCCTCCATTGCCTCCAAAAGCGCTGACTGCGTCTTTGAGGAGGTACGGTTAATCTCGTCTGCCAGATACAGATTGCACAGGATGTTACCGGGAACGAATACCTTTTCCTTGGAATCCTTATCAAACATACAGAATCCAACAACATCCGACGGCATAATATCCGGCGTAAACTGTGTTCTTTTATAATCAAGGCTCATTGCTTTCGAAAGAGCAACTGCCAGAGTAGTCTTACCTACACCGGGAACATCCTCCAGAAGAATATGACCACCTGCCAGCATGGTGGTCAATACCTGATGAATGATCTCGTCTTTACCTGAAATAACCTTTTTAATCTCCGCCTCAACAAGGCTGATTTTCTCTGCTATCATAAAATCTCTCCACAAATCAGACAGCCTCGCGCCGACCACCTTAATCGGCGCGAGGCTGAATCATATATTCACTTATTTTTAACCTTCAACAACCTCTGCGTCAGGAGCATTCTTCTGTACGCTTGCGATTCCGTTCATACAACTTGCCTTAGCCTTATAGCCTTCGCTTGTTGCAATAATCTCACCATTCGTTGCTTTAAGACGGAAACGGAACTCACCCTTCTTATCGGCATATACTTCAAACTTCGGGTTCTTAGCCTTCTCAAAACCTTCTACGGTCTGATCTTCGATATTGGCAGCAGTAGCATTCTTTCTTACGCTCTCAACACCGTTCTTGCAAGCCTTCTCGCTAGAATAAACTTCAGATGTGGCAATTACTTCACCATTGCCAGCCTTCAAATCAAACTTAAAACCGGTAGCTACCTGTTTAACAACAAACTTTCCCATAAATTTTCTTCCTCCAAATAATCATTAATAAGGTTAATGTAAACCCTTTACTACAGTTTATTACATAGCAAAAACCTTGTCAACCCTGCAAGTAAAATCCTTGCCATTCCTTTTCCCGATTGACCTTTTCCCTAAATAGGTTTATAATCATTTTTGCAGTAAAATACGATTATTACTCGGGGTATTAGCTCAGCTGGGAGAGCGCCAGGTTCGCAATCTGGAGGCCACGGGTTCGATCCCCGTATGCTCCACTTCTTGTGCTAAGGAGGGACCCGCTTGCGGGAGGATTCCTTAGTGCCTACGCAGAGCCCATCTGAACGAAGTTCGGACTCAAGTATTGGAGGGAAGAATATGAGTGAACCGATTTCTGATAAGAATGCTGATGTTATGGAAGCCCCGAACAATAATGATAACATTATCGTTGATGACAGCAGTGACAATCCCTTTCATAAAGAAGTTACGAAAACTGTAAGAAATGATGCCGGCTCGTGGATAGATTCCCCGGAACCGGATGGTAGAAAGGAATATTTCCGCGGGAAATCGGTGGGATTTCATTATTCGACCGACGATTATCGAGTTGTTATCCCCATCATTGGTTTTGTCACTTTGATTCTGCTTGTTGTCGGAATCATACTAATGGTAAAATGTGATGAATGGTATTTTGGTGCTTTCTTTATCCTGTGTGCTCTCGGATTTCCTATTCACTATTTAACGGATAAAGAATTCTGCGCAAGGGTTCGTGCACAAAGAGAATACCTGAAGAACCAGAAGAAGACAAAACAGTAACATAAAACAATCCCCATATGCCATTCAATGCATATGGGGATTACTTATTAAATGTTCTGTTTGCGAAGTTTCTCCAAATAATGAGTACTTCTACCAATCTGCTCCTTTTGCGGTTCCGAGGCTAATTCCGTTCTCACCAAGCTTAATCTTATGGTCAAGGCCGACGAACTTACCATTCTGCTGCCAAAGCACTTCTTTTACGAAATTATATTTTTCGTCATCCCATGTTTTGAAATCATCCAGAAGAAGACCGCCGGTATCTCCGGAGTTGGCATTCAGGCACCAGAAGGTGTGATTGAGATGGTATTTTCCTATGAGTTCCCGCATATAAGTCATCCAGGTGATGTTCGGCTCGGTCATAAAGCCGCCCCACTCACCAATCAGAAGCGGTGCGATATCCTCCTCATAGATATAAAACCAGTTATCATGCCAGCAATCCTTCATCAAAGTATCGAAGTTATACTCACCCTTGAACCACGGCTGCTGATATACCGTCGGACCATAGTCATGAGGGGAATATAGAAGCTTGTCCTGATATTTTCCGAGATTTATCGGATACTCGGCAACGCCTCGCAGATTACCTCCCCACCAGTTGAAATAATAGTCCTTTTCATCAGTCGAATGGAAATCCGCATTGGTAGAAAGATCCATCGGGAATATCTCAATACCTTCCACCAGAATCAGCACATTCGGATTGATGGCAAGTATCTTCGCCGCCGCAGTCTCCGCAACATACTTCCAGTTATTGGCAGCCTTGGTATCGTTCCAGATTGCTGCACCACTCGCCTCGTATGGCTTACCGTGCGGCTCATTCTTCAAATCAAAGCCTATAATCGTGTCATTGTTCTTATAGCGTTCTGCCATCCAGGTAAGCGCCTCATAGTACTGATTGACACTGATTCTGTCCGTGTACCAGAGGTTGACATTATGGCCGGAAGCATTGGTTTCTGCACTGTGAATGTCCGGAATAACCTTAATGCCGTTCGTCTCGGCCAGTACAAGAAAATAATCCCAAATCTGCAGACTGTTCATGCTGTTCAAAACAGTATTGTAGGCGTTATTATAGTTAGCCTTCGGATATTCTCCGTTCTTCCAGTTAAGAATCAGTTCTGCACTTATCGGAACACGAATCAGGTTAAAACCATGGTCCGCAATAGCTTTAACGGTAGGTTCCAGCTGACTGTTCCAAAGTCCGTCAAATGTATTCGTACCGGTATTGTAGCCAAACCAGTTCAAGCCGGTCAACCAAACCTGCTTTCCATCCTTGTCATAGATTCTCTTACCATCGGTATGAAGCCAATCATCCCCCTGTACCGCATCGGCCGAACGAGTCAGAAGTTTGGTAATGTCAGCACTTTCCTGTCCGCCTTGACCGTCTTGTCCTTGACCTTGGCCGCCCTGGTTTCCGTTCTGTGCATTCTTATCTACAGTTCCCTTTCGAATCTGACATTCCTTGCCATTCAGCGTAGCCTTTGTAATCTTTAATTCTCCTTTTATTCCTAGGTTACATCCGCATGTAACGGACGTTCCTGCGGCAATCGTACCGTTATATCCGGCATCCTTTATCGTAAGCGTATCCCCTTTTACGGAAAATGTACCGTTCCATCCACTCACCGTGCTGAGTCCGTCAATCGTAATCACAAGCGTCCAGCCATCAACCGCTGTTTTCGTCGCATTCTGAATTGCGAAATCCAGCCCCACCATGTTCACACTACCATCCACCCAGGAATTGTTCGTGGAATAAATCAGTCCGTAGCCGTCTTTAATCGGCGTCTCGGTCGGTGTCGGTGCGACGGATACCGTAGGCGTTGCCGTCGGTTCCGATGTAACAGAAACGGAAGGAGTGGTATCTGCATCCGGTGTCGGACTCGGTGTCGCTTTGGAAGTAACTGTCGGTTCTGTCGGATTTCCCGCAATAGTCGGAATCGGAGAAACCTCCATCTCTGTCTCGTTCTTCTTATCCAGTTCATTCTGCAATCGATTCCCCTTTATCAATGCAACAATAAGCCAAACTAAGAGTCCCAGAATGATTACTGCCATGGAAATCAGAATAATCAGTGTCTTTTTATCAAGCTGTCCAAAAAACTTCTTCATATATTTCCCTTTCAACTGCCAACTTACGTCTGTTATTTATATACCAAAGGCTCATATTCTAAAATACTTCCGAATAACCTGTGCCACGCCGTCATGCTCGTTATCGGCCGTAACTTCATCCGCCTCTTTCTTAACGTCATCCGTGGCATTTCCCATAGCCACACCTATCCCCGCCATCCGAATCATTGGCAGGTCATTTCCTGCATCTCCAATCGCCATTATCTGCGACCAGTCGATTCCATACCGATTTGCAACCATCCCGACTGCTGCCGCTTTCGAAACCTCCTTATGGAAGAACTCCAAAAAGAACGGTGTGGAAGTTACAATGTTCAGATGCTCTCGAAGTTCCTTCGGAACCTTCTCGAGATATCCATCTGCTTCAGGCTCGGGAAAATACCACAGAATCTTCGACACTCCCTTCTCCCGAAGCTGTTCTATGGAGTCTATCACAATCGGTTCCATAAATCCGAAGCGTTTGCTGTAGTCCTTAAGATAATCATCCATTCTGCTTCCGTGAAGCTGACAGCCAGACCATACAATCTGTGTTACCCCCACCTGAAGTCCCAGTTCATAAATCTGCTTCGCGTCCTCAAAGGACAACTTCAGATCATACAAAACCTCTTCCGATACAGGGTCCACAATCATAGCACCGTTACTCGTTACAACCGGGGCAGTAACCTCGAGTTCATGGGCGAATTTTCTTGCCCCGGGCCAAGCACGTCCTGTGGAAACACATACGATATTCCCCGCCTCCATAGCGTCGCATATCGTCTGTTTGCCATACTCCGTGATTCGTTTATCATCTGTCAGAAGTGTACCATCCAAATCGATGGCAATCATCTTACATTCTTTATCCATAAAGTAAGTCCTGCCCAAATCCTTCAAAGTTTATTCAATCTTATAAAACCATATTATATCATTTTTCTCCAAATGAAAATCAGAAATATTAAAAATCATTTCGGGGCTGTTTATTCCTTTCGGGAAAATCGTAACATTTCCCGAAAGGGAAAAACGGGGAATGTCCGAAGACATTCCCCGTTGCAAACACATTGGCTGTGCATTAATAATTCTTCTCACGAACTTCGAAATATGCCTGCGGATGAGCACATACCGGACAGATTTCCGGAGCCTTCGTACCAACTACGATATGACCGCAGTTTCTGCACTCCCAAACCTTAACTTCGGACTTCTCAAATACCTGAGCGGTCTCGATGTTCTTAAGCAGTGCTCTGTAACGTTCCTCATGCTCTTTCTCAATTGCTGCAACCATACGGAATTTCTCGGCAAGTACCGGGAAACCTTCCTCTTCGGCTGTTTTTGCAAAGCCTTCGTACATATCAGTCCATTCAAAGTTTTCTCCATCTGCGGCAGCGGTAAGATTCTCTGCCGTGTTACCGATTCCGCAAAGCTCTTTGAACCACATCTTTGCATGTTCCTTCTCATTGTCAGCGGTCTTCTGGAAGATAGCGGAAATCTGCTCATAACCTTCCTTCTTCGCTACAGATGAGAAATAAGTGTACTTGTTTCTTGCCTGAGATTCTCCGGCAAATGCTGCCTGAAGATTCTTCTCAGTCTGTGTTCCTGCATATTTGTTAGCCATAAATAATACCTCCAATAAATCTCTTCGTATTCGTTGACGTATCTGTCAATATCCACGAAATATACTATTCTTTTTTTGCTCCGCATGCACAGCAGAAATGGCCTGTGCCTTCATTCTTCGTTCCACAGTAGCTGCAATACCAGACCGGTGCAGTTGTCTGTTCTGCAGACTGAATGGCAGGAGTTACCGGCTGTACCGGAGCCGCAGCCTTTTGCATAGCCTGTATCGATTGCGCAATGGGGTCTGTATTCATATTGCGATAATTCTCAATGCATTGTGAAATCTCAATGATGTCAGGATTTCCATCGGGCATATCCTTCTTCGGACATACGGCAAATGTCTTGTTCTTCTCATCAAACATAATCACCGTATTACAATCGCCGTAGAACTTCGTCATCTGAAAAGCATTCGCCTTCCTGCCAAAAAATGTTGCTCGCGACATGCTCACACAATAATAGTATACATTTTATTTCGAGAAGATGCAAACGGGAATTAAAAGTGTATCTGATTTTGGCTAAAAAAACGCCTGTCCATTGGACAGGCGCAAAAAATCAGAATAAAATGTAAGAAAAAACGAATTATGCCTTCTCAAGTCTTGCAATCGCCTTATTCAAAAGAACAAGCAGGGTAATACCAAATGCTGCAACAACAACGCCAGCAACGATAACAAACACTTTCTGCCCGGGCTTTACAACATATCCTGGAAGCAATGCTGCAAGAACTGCACCAATTACAATCATAGCATATGCCAGGAATTTGTATACGTTCAACATGGAACGTACCGCAAGAATTGCGGAAGCGGATTTCTCACCTCGTTCAAGCTTCTCTGCTTCCTTCAATTTCTTTCCGCAAAGCATTTCAGATACTTCTACGCCCAAAACACGACATAACGGTTCATAAATCTCTGCTCCGGGTAATGCCTTGCCTTCCTCCCATCCGGTTACCTTCTTGTTCGACACTCCCAAGCGCTCACCCAATGCGCCGCGAGTAATCTTGATGTTTTCTCTGCACTGTGCAATGAAATTGCCGATTGCCTGCTGTGACATACTAAATTCCTCCTAAATGAGAATATATCGTTACCCCTCTCCGAGATATCTACGAAAACGGCGCTCCCATTTGCGCTCATTTCGTACTGACTATTTTAGCATTTCACTAAAAACCTGTAAAGACAAGAAAGCACAAAAATTCAAATGAATTTTTGTGCAATATTGTCTTTATATCCACTTTTTGCGTTTCAAAATAAAAATGTTCACAAGAACAATGGTAACACAAACCCCTATTAGTACCGGGTAGGCCCATGGTTTTGCCAACTCGGGCATATGTACAAAGTTCATTCCAAACCAACTGGTAATTAATGTAAGCGGCATAAAGATAGCAGACAAAATCGTCAGCATTTCCATATGATTGTTTCGATTTACTTCCATTTGGTAATGGTACAAATCCCGCACCTGCATAGAATGTTCCTTCAGGGATGTAACAATATTCAGGAGACGCTCTGCACGTTCGGTAAAAAGGCGGAAGAAACGCAGATTCTTTGTATCAAAGAAATGATTCTCATTCTCTTCCAATTCCTGTGAAACATCAATCAGCTGCTCATAATGTGCTTTCAAATCAATCAGTTCACTGCGGATATCAACAAGTCGTTCCATAATGCCGTCAAGGTCATTTTTGATAATTCGGTCTTCCATCTTCTCCATTTCAGTCTCATATTTTTCGAGTTCCAAAAGGTCTCCGATGACAATCTGTTCCAGAAAATCATAAATGAACCGCTCGAGCGATGGCATTTTCCAGTGCTTCGTCTGAAGAATCCTGTCAATCAACATTTGTGCCATGCCGTCGTCATTAATAAATACAATACCTCTCTCGTCAACAGCAAAGGAAAAGGAATGCGGTTCGGCATCACAGTTCACACGACTGGGAATATAAAAAGAGCCTGTCAGAGAATCATAGTTCACCTCAATCATTGTGACGGGAACACGCCCCTTTTGCAGTTCGATATCAATTCCCATATCAAAAAGGTTCGCATCCTGTTCAAATTCCTCCCATGTTACATTCGCAACATACTTGGACTTTTTGCCTCGTCCGTGAATGAACTCCTTCGTACATGGCTCAAGTCTTTCTTTTATCAGATAATACTGACCCATTTGGACTACTCCCTTTCAAATGCAAAATCAAAGAATATTAAGATATTTCAGCCATACCTTTGCAAGGCTCTGCCACATGGCAACATCGTCAAAGGAAGGAATATCCATCATCGGAGGCTGCTTCGGTGCTTCCTCTTCCTTCTTCTCACCCTCTGGGTTGCCGAAGAACTGCATCATCAGTTCCGTGCGTCGCTTATCGGAAACATTAATACCCTTGTGCTCTTTCACAGCTTGTACGGCATTGTTCACCTGCTCCATTGTGTAGGGTTCACCGAGTCCGATCTGTCCCATCTTCTGAAACGGCACGGAAAGGCCATGCGGTCCGCGCGGGAAAGCATAGTAAGCATACGGAACACCAGCCTTACGACAACTCTCTGCGAACATCATACTGTTCTCAACAGGAACGAGATTGTCCTCGACGGTCTGCCAGATAAAGCAGGGTGGCATCTCAGGATGTACCTGTTTCTCGCAGGAATAATAATCCAGTTCCTCTTTCGTCGGTTCGTAACCAAGGAGAGCCTGAATCGAATAAATGTGAGTAAATTCACCGGATGTAATCACCGGATAGCCTACAATAACTGTATCGGGGCGGTTGCTGATTGCATTCAGTTTCGCATCCGGATCCTCAATATCCTGATAATGTGTCGCGATGCTGGCACATACATGACCGCCTGCGGAGAAACCACTGATGGCAACCTTCCCTGCATCAATATGAAAACGCTCACTGTTGGCGCGAACGTAGCGGATAGCCCTTGACAGGTCGCTCATAGGCTGCTTCTTAAGCGGAACGGACATCGTAATATCAGTCGTATAAGTCAGAACGAACACATTCATTCCCATCTCAAAGAAGTCACGGGCAACAATCTCACCCTCACTTCCGACAACCATACAGTATCCGCCACCCGGGACAACTATCATACACGGGCGAAGCTCCGAATCTTTATGCAAATAAGCATGAATATTCGGTGTAAACCCATATGCCGCATCATATGTGTACTCCCCGTCCTTCCATATGTTCTCCCTAAAAAACTCTGCCACTTCAATCATAGCCTTCTCCTCACATTTTCCTCAATTGATATCTCAATTCTTCTTTGCAGCTTTCTTATCCTTCTTCATCTCTTTCTTGAAATGACGGAAATCCCCAAGTGCCTTCCAGCCGATTTTGAAAATCTTCTTCAGATTGATGGAGTTCGTTCCCGCCGTACGCGGCTTGAAGGAAATCGGGATAAATTCTCTCGTTTCACCGTAATAGGTGTAGAACGTCGTCATCATAATATTCGGAAGATTGTAATCATCCTGCATTTTGTAAAGATATTTCTTCACAACATCGCACTTCATCAAACGGAACGGTGCATTCGCATCCGGAACCTTCACACCGAAATACAGGCGAAGTAAGAAGCATACGACTTTCTCGACAAATGCCCGACTCTTGCCGTCACCACGAACAGTACGATTACCGAAGATGCCGTCGAACTGCTCACGCTTCTGCCAGAAATTGTCGAACTCATCGGGGTTCGTCTGCCCGTCGGAGTCGGTCTGGAATACGTAATCAATTCCGCGCTTAATTGCCAAATCATAGAGTGCGATAACCTTTGGGCCGTGATAACGGTTCGTATCGGGAAGAATCTCCAACTGTGGGAATTCCTTCTGCAGATTGGTCAGCACCTCGTGTGTCTTATCACTGCTGCCGCTGTCCGCGATTACCAGTCTTGAGTTCTCGGCCTTGCCGGCAAGAACAGGGTACCACTGGCGCACAACGCTTTCTATATTAGCCTCTTCATTGTAGGCAGGCATTACAACATATAAAGAATCCATAGATTACCTCCGTATGAATCAAATTAACAGAAGAATTATAGCATTTTCCGAAACCATTTGCAAGAAAACTGCAAACGTTACATTACTTTCTTTTTCTCTTCTCCCCTTCTTCTGCCTTTGGCGGAAGGCTTCGCAGATAGTTTCGTTTCATCCGCATCCATGGAATTTCCCCAAATAAAGAGCACAGAGCAAGGATTGGTCCAAGAACTACACATGAACCAAAAAACGCCCTTGCCCCTTCATTCTCATGGAGCACCCACATTCCGATTATTCCTAAAAGAATCATTCCAATGCCTGTTCTCAAAAAACGATGTGCCCTATCAGGTTTCATATTCATATATTCCACCTTGCTTCCTCCATTTCTCTTACGCTTTTCGGGCACAGATGATTCCACGCTATACTCGTACCCTGCTTCATCCCCAAACGCTTTACCCGATTTATCAGTATCGGCAACATTCTTATGAGCATACATTATGGAATCTTCCTCATTCATATCATCTTCCGGGTTCCACGGAATATATCCATTTTGAATCTCTTTCACACCACTAGATTGGTTTCGGTCAATACAGAGACGAAATCCCTTCTTTCGAAGGATACATTGCTCTCCTGTTCCGAAATAGTCTGTCAGAGAAAGGTTATAGAACGGTGAAGTCCAATACCTTCTTCGTCCTTTCCATTCATATGTAGCAATTAGGTACTGATTTGGATATGAATTACTTGCAAATCCCACTATATGCCCAACAATACGCTTCCCTTTCTGCTCGAGTTTTACTCTTCTTCTATATGCAAAAAAGCACCACACTTCCAAACCCAGAATAAGCAAAGCAAATAATGCAGGCAAAGCTAGGATCACAAGTACTATTTCCAGTACCTCTGTCGTCTCGCCATTGTCCCCCAGGCAATAACTGCGAAATGCCCAAAAAAACAGCTCAAACAATCCGTGACTGATGGCAGCTACTTTATTCATATTAGCGCCTACTATTTCTCTTTCTGTATATAACCCCTCCGTGTCCTTATAATACCTTTCGCGATCCTGTATTTTAGAAGTCCCATAATTCCAGGATGACTTTGCCTGTACTTGGTTTTTCTGACGCGATTGATTTTTCTGGCGCTGTTGATTAGCCTGCTGCTTATGTATTTGATCCCGTTTGTCGTGCTTTTTAGCCGAACCCATATCTTTTTCTCCTTTTATAGAACAAAGAATATCGCTTGCAATATGCTCGATTCACCTGTGCGTCGTTTGTGACATATTTCCTCTGTGCAGGTGTGTGCATCCTTAGCGGGGCGTTTTTATATCATAGAAAATACAACGCAATTTCCTTATGATATAAAAAGGGCTGTGAAATCACAGCCCTTTCAATCATACCATCTGATTATTTTGTAGCCTTGGGAGCCTTCTCAAGAGCAAGCGTCTTGGTGGTAATATCACAAACCTCAGCCGGTCCGTAGTACTGAATAGCACCCGGATAGGTAAAGCAGGTCTTCTCAGCCCATTCTTTTCTGTGCTTCTCGAAATACTTGAAAGGAGCACCCTTAAGTTCTACGAGAGCCTTTCTGATAACGGGCTTATCAGCACCGTTACGTCTCTCGATGTTCATCATCTTGGTAATCGGCATACCGCCTGCAACCCATTCCTTAGCCGGCTTGGAAATGTTGGAAACCTTGGAAAGGTAACCGGTATAACCATACTGAATCAGCATGAACGCATTGTAACCAAGGGAGTAGCAGTAGTCAGCATCGAAGTTGCTCGGGAATGCGCAACGGCCTTCATAACCGAAGAAGTGATGCTGGGTACCGAACTTACCAACGTATGTGCCTGCTTTCTTTCTCTTATCCAGTTCGTTCTTAACAAGTTCTGCGAACAACTTCTCAGACTCGATGAGGGAAACCTGTACGTTACCGTGAGGATCTCTCTCAAGGAAGAGCTGCTGCTGAATGCCAACAGGAAGAAGTGCAAATACATTGTAGGACTCTTTGGTAAGTCCCTTCTTAATGAACTTAACCTTCTCATCCCAGTTAGCAAGAGCGTTGAACTTCTTGGTATTCTCGCCTGCAAGGAGCTCATTGATTTCTGCAATCAACTTACCGAACTCAGGAACAAATTCAACGATACCTTCGGGAATAATAGCTACACCAAAATTCTCGCCGTTAGCTGCACGCTTCTCAACGGAATCTGCAATCTGATTGGTAATATCTGCAAGAGACATCTTCTTAGCTGCAACTTCCTCACCGATAAGGCAGATGTTCGGCTGTGTCTCAAGTGCGCACTCAAGTGCAACGTGAGAAGCAGAACGACCCATAACCTTAATGAAATGCCAATACTTCTTAGCGGAGTTAGCATCTCTCTCAATGTTACCGATCAACTCACTGTAGGTCTTCGTAGCGGTATCGAAACCGAAGGAAGCCTCAATGTCCTCATTCTTGAGGTCACCGTCGATGGTCTTCGGGCAACCGATAACCTGTACGCCGGTCTTCTTTGCAGCCATGTACTCAGCAAGTACTGCTGCATTGGTATTGGAATCATCGCCACCGATAATAACGACAGCGTTCATCTTATGCTTCTTAGCAACTTCGGTAACCTTCTCGAACTGCTCTTCAGTTTCGAGCTTGGTACGACCGGAACCGATAATATCAAAACCACCGGTGTTTCTGTAAGCATCGATAAACTTATCGGTAAACTTAATAAACTTATCCTCAACAAGTCCGCTCGGACCGCCAAGGAATCCAAGAAGAACATTGTTCTTGTTGGCAGCCTTCAATGCATCATAGAGACCGCAAACAACGTTGTGTCCGCCGGGTGCCTGTCCACCGGAAAGGATAACACCGACAACCTGCTTCTTAACTGCAGCAGTATTCTTACCCTTTACAAATGTAATCTCTTTCTTACCATAGGTGTTCGGGAACAGAGCCTTAATCTTAGCCTGATCTGCTACACTCTTGGTTGCTTCGCCTTCTTTAACACGGATATTTTCAATACCGTTTCTGAGCATTCCGGGAAGGTTCGGAGAATACTCATATCTTGCTTTCTGAAGAGGTGAAAGTTCCATAATCATACTCCTTTATTAGTGGTTATTCTTAGAAAAACCCATTTGGATAATATAGTAAATCATTTTACGGAAAATGTAAAGAGCAACCAGGAATAAAACCTTAACTGAAAGAAAAACCGCATGTGCCTCCTTGCGAAACTTTTCTTACATCGAGGAAATGCAACGCAATTTCCTATGATACAAAAAGAGTGGCACAAACGTGTCACTCTTATTATCATCTGTTATCCCAATCACTATGAACTGCGTATCCATTCAGGCGGAAGGAGAAATTACCTTCCTCATCATATAGTATCTCAACCGTTTCATTCGTCCGACTCACAAAATGAATCGCTTTCCTATATGGAATTCCTTTGATATACAAATATTCAACGCAGGATATCCCAAGACTTTCATACCTGTCCTTTGTATAGTAACAGTAATTGATTCGAACAATCTCCTGTGTTCCTGAACGGTATATTTCACTTATTAGCTTTCCATCTTCTTCAATTAGATCATGTGTCAGTTCTGTAGGAAATTCCTTAAAAATACCCGCATAAGTTGCATCAATTCCACCCAACTCGGAAACAATACGCATTCCCAAAACGGAATCCCTATCATCTGATAGGAAAGAAAGATTTTCAAACCGATATCGACTCTCTACAACCCCTTCCGGACTAGCATCCTGGGAAATCTCTATTTCCATCCCCCGGTTGTCCGAATAATATGGATTCCCTAAAGCCTCACCTGTCACATTGTCCCCTATGATGCGGAAGTGATTTCCCACATCCACAATCTGATTTTCATCAATTCTCCAGGAAAATGACAGAATACCGTCCTTAAGCAAGAACTCCGCGTCAAAGACAGAAAGTCCGACAGACTTATCATATAGGGTCGTAAGAATCTCTGAAAAATCTACGAAAGGATAACGTATCATCGTTCCCGAAAGCACCGACGAATCTCTCGGATCTTTTAGTCCCTCAAATACTATGGATACTTCTTCTCCACCGATAGTCGACTCTCCGTATTCGTCACTTACAATCCACTGGTCTTTATCAAATCGAGCGGAACCGGAATACAAAACTGCCAACTCATTACCTTCAAAATCGTATAATATTCTTCCGTTTTCTTCCTCTCGAATTCGATAATAGTAATCCCCAACCTGATAATCTATTTCCTTATTCATTGTAATCCGTGAAAAGGAAAATGCCAGTCCTTCGATTGCCAGCATAGCCTCCGAATTAATCCATGTCCCGGGCACGGAATTACCATTATAAACCGTCATATAAACATCACCAAGACTTACTATCTCAAAGCTGGGGTAATGGCAAACCCACGCCTCGCTGATATCCGTTCCGTAAAGTTGCACCTTTTCCAACACTTCTCGAACAACATCCTCGGAGGGCATAGAATTTTTCACACGGTCATATATCCACGGGCAGTAGTAACTTCCTCTGACTCCTGCTAACTGTTTTTGTCCACCATACTCTTCATAGAGGAATATAATATCTCCATTTTGTTCGGTGTAAAAATGATAGACCACATTCTCATCTCGGTCCTTTACAAGAACCTCCTTCGGATATTCCTCTCCGTTCAGAATAACGGTTTCTACATATGCATACAATACTTCTCCGTCTACACATTGAAGCTGACGATTCTTAACTTTTCCTTTTTTCTCTTCAATCCTGCGAAAGAACACATTCCCGATCATCTCAGTCCCGCCTTCATCCGAAGGATTGCCTGTCGTAGTCACCGTCGGTTCCAAACTCAATTGTTGATTCTTCACTCCGCAGGCATTTAGCATCAGCAGGGCCAATAGTGCCAGAAGAATATATTTCTTCCTTTTCATAACATTCCTTTCTATCGGAATATAACCTCATACTCACCGGTGCTGTCAGCAGCCTTTAAGAAGCTGACAATAACCTTCTTTGCTTCCTCACGCGTCGTATTGATGAATTCTTCATCATTCATCAGTTGCTCCGCCTTCTTCGACTTGAGCTGTCCCATCAAATCTGCATAATCCTCCAACTTTGTTTCCGTAAAAACAGAGTTCTTCAATTCATATACGGTAAATCCTTCCGATTCAATCTCATTAGACAAAATCAGAACCGGTGGCAAAGTCAATGTAATGGTCTTCTTTAAATTATCAACCTCAACAGTAACCTTACTCAAAACAATTCCTGCACTGATGACACCCTTGTAAGAAAAAATACTCTTATCCGTAGTAAGCGGAACCTTCTTTCCGAGAAATTCCTTATAGTTCTCAAAGGTATCAACATCCTTGTAGTAATATCTCTGTGCAACAAGATCACCGGCGGGCTGTAAGAGTTCCTCGACAGTTTCCGTTTCCAAAATATACTTCTCATCAACAGACTCTTTTACTTTATCTACCAGTGTCTTTCCGCCGTTCTTCTTCGCAATCACTCTACCGGTTACGCCGCCGGCAACAATACATAAAACAAGTGCGGCTAAAAAGATTCCAACTTTTTTCATCCTTATCGAATCCTCCTCTATCTCACGACTTGTGAGACTTTACCTGTCATAACAAGCAACCTCTCACAATTTCATTATAGGAGATAAAAATAGCATCTGCAAGGGATATACGTCCAATAGAAAAGATTTAATAATTCTGTAATATTTATCCGAGTAATCCTTTCTTTTCCACATTTGTATCTCGAAAAATGACAGATTATCCGTAAAAAAAGAAGGGGTTGCATTACAACCCCTTCCGATACTGTGTTTTTGGGACATCCGTTAGTCTCTCTTCTCCAAAAGGAGACCATATTTCATCTCACTGTCAATTCTGGAAAGTTCCTTCTCTACTTCCTCACGCCTGGACCGATTCTCGCTCTGTATACGAACGACCTCATCAAGGCTTTCAATCAGGATACGGTTCGTTTCGGCAAGCGTGCTCATATCAACCGTTGCGGTACCGCTTGCACGCTGTGTTTCCGCAGTAACCATTTTGAGGTTTTCTGCGTTGCGAATCAGCAGACTGTTTGTCATATCGGCAATCGTCCTATCCGTCTGAACTGCCTGACGTGCGTGTTCTGCGCCAAGTGCCAGAACAATCTGGTTCTTCCACAAGGGAATTGTGTTATAAAGAGTGGATTGCAATTTGTCCGCCATAACTGCGAAGTTGGATTGCAGCATACGAATCTGGGGAGCCTGCTGCAGGGCAATGGTACGTGACAGTTCGAGCTCGGCAGTCTTTCTTTCCAAACGCTCCACAATGTTGTTCAACCAGGATTCATCAAAAGCATTTTCTGTCATCGAACCCGCAATTTGGGCACGAATCTCTTCCACCTTCAGTTTCAGTGCCGCAATCTTAGCGCCGACCTGATGATAATACTCACGGTTCATGTTATATACCTGATCCAGAAGAGCACAGTCACGGAGAAGTCTGGTCTGGTGAGCCTCGAGTGTAGAAGCAATCTCGTCAACATTTTTCGAAGCAATGTCATACTTCTTTCGAATGGCAACTGAAGAGTTTTTCTTCTTCCAGAACAGAATCTTCTTGTCATCATCGTCATCCGTATCGATGTCACACAGATAGGAAATGGTCTGCTTCAACACATCGTCCACCTGGTCAACACTGGAATTATTAAGATTGTCAATCATCACCTGAGAAAGTTCAGACATCTTCTTCTGAATATCAACACCGTACTGCGTAATGCTGTTCACATTATTGACATCCAGTTCTTTTATGCTTCGCTCAATGGCCGGGAAATCCTCTGTGCTCAAATCAAGTGTCGGATTATCCGCCACAACCCGCATATACATCATTTCATTCTTCTCGTCCATACTTTATCTCCTGTTTCTGTTGCTGTTCTTTCTGCTTTTCCACAACTTCCTGATACATCGGTACTTTAATCTTATCTTTCAACCCTATTCTCTGAAGAAAGGCATCTGCATCTTTGTAAATATCTTCACCGTTGATTCCCATACTCTGGGGTGTCCCGATATAAATGGAATCATCACCCATATCCATCAGTTGCTTACTCAATCTCTCATCCGCAACTTTGCCGTAAGTCATGCCCCAACTATATTCAAATGGCATCGACTCTTTGATGCGTGACATGATTCTTCTAAGAAAACTCTTACCGCACATCGGATAATAACATCGAACCGCATCCAACTTATGTCCGGGTTTCTTCAAAACGGTTTCACACACGAAATACTCATCGTATTCATAGCATCCTTCAAAGACACGGAAATCCACCAGATAATCATTCTGTTCCAGAACACGAATCAAGTTTAATGTAAGGATGCCACGATTTCTAATCTGTTCCTCCGTCGTACTCTTGCTATAGGAAATATTCATAAATACGCGAACAAGTTTCTTCTCCGCTATTCGTTCCATACGATACATCGTTTTCGGTGCACCGGCAATATAGGCGGGAACATTTGGACGTCCCCCAACAAACGAAGTGATGGTCTTTCTCTGATGAAAGGTCTGTCGGTTAATTGCCTCCAACTGATTACTCAGTTTCATAAACATTTCGTATCCTTCATCGTAACCTCCGATGCAAAATGCAATGGATTGCTGTAACGAAGGTCCGGCAAACTTCTCATCGGCCATCTCACTCATCTGATTATAGAAGCTTTTCGTATTAATCGGCGGATTAGATGTCAGGAACGATTCCAAATCACCCATAGATTCGAAAAACATACTGTAAACGACGCCCTTCTTTCCGTGGGGCCGAATCTTCAATTGACTGTACCTGTATTCAGAATGGTCTGCAAGCGCCATTTTCATACCTCATTTAATGAATTCGGGCAAATACCACACCCGGTATCAAACTAAACTAAACACTACATTGCACGGTATCCGTCTTTGCCTGCACGAATCTGTTCCACACGTTCGTTAAAGAAAGCGATCAGTTTCTTACAATCCTTATTGGATGTATCATACTTATTCATTTCCTTTGCCAAAAAAGCAAGGTATTCTGTTTCTTTCGTCTGGACGAACTCATACTCAATAATCTTAGAGGGCGTGAAGCTCTTGTTGTCCAGATACTTTCGGATTCTTGCGGTATCACGCGTTGTAATGATTCCGGGTGCTCCGGAATGACTGAATTTGCTCCATGCATTGGTCGCATTACGGAACGCTACTACGAACTCAAACCAAGCCGGATAAGGAGCCAGAATTGTCTTCTCTACGGCATAATCATAATTGACGAAGATTGGCGTGAATCTCTGCTGAACACTTTCCTCAATCTTCTCACGGGAATTGTAGTTCTCGTCGGCACCATTACCGGTTGTATTTCCTGCCGCAACAATTCGGAAATTGGGATGACGCTTAACATTCTCACCGTTCGGGAAGCTATAACATGCATCCTTGTTATTGGAAAGGAAAGAATTCAGTTTAACCGTAGCACGGCTGTTACCATTATCCAACTCATCGCAGAATGCAATCTTTCCGTACTTATAGCAACGATAGAAATTGGGTCTGCTGTATCCGCCGTTAGCGGTTTGGAATCCAAGAATATCATATTCCTCATTGATATAACCGATATCAATGCTCTCAAGATTCAAGATTTCCTGAATCTGATGAATCATGAAGGTCTTACCGCAACCGGAAGGACCAATCAGATAGGGATTTGCATTCTCCATAACCGCGCAAAGAACATCGTCAAACATTACATGAAAGTGCTCGCCCTTGCTTTCCATAAGGGCCTTCCGCTTCATTGCTTCCGTAAAACGCTCCTGGAAAGGAACTGACTCATCTAAAAGATAAGTAGCCGGAGCAATCTCTTCGCTTTCCACGAATACATTCTGCGTATTAACCGGAGCATCGGTTTCGGTAGCCACAACATTCTGCATGGTTACAACCGTTGCGGTCTCGGCCTGCTTACCGGTATTCTTAGGTGCTTTCTTCGGTTCCGCCATTGCTTCCTTCTGGGAATTCTCCATCTGTTCTGCAACATAATCCATTGTGGAATCGTTCATTACCATCAGTTTATCGATACGGTCATTCAGTACCTTACTGTCCTGTGCATTGGCCAACGTCTTCTGAAGTCGCTCGTCGTTCTGAATGTAAGCCTGCACTTTATTCATAATGTCATCCGACTCACGGCTGGTGCGACGAAGTTCCATCTTGGCAGAAAGAATCATCTGGCTGATATTCTTCTTCAGTTCGTTCATCTCCACCTTAGAATCGGTGAATAAACTGTTGACAAGTTCCTCCTTATCCTCCAAAATGGACTGTCGCTGAATTTCCATGAAATCATGATGCGCCTTCTCCATCTCATCCGAAAGGTTTCTGATTCTTGACTGCATACGGGTCAGCGAGCTCTGACAGTATTCCTCGGCACTCTTCACCGTATTCTCGGAAATCTCGTTCAAAGTCTGCGCGCGTTTTTCCACTAATTCCAAGCTGTCCTTCATTGCTCCGGCAGCTCTCTGTACATCGGCAATCTTCTGCTCAGCGGAAAGGATGCGTTCCTCACTTACCTCATATATTCCGGCCATGCGGCGACGCTCACTCAGACTTTCCTCAAAAATCTTCTCATCCGCTTCTCCGGTCAGATACTTATCCGTTACATACATCAGATTCACCGTAAAGGAATCCTCATCCGGGAAGTAGGCTCTGGTTTTCATCGCAAATTCTACAATGCTTTTCCCTTTTTTCAAAAATGCGTTCTTCATGGGAATCACGGAAGCCCAGCGGATGAAATTCGACTTATCGCGAAACAGGCTGTACAGTTTCGGTTCGAATACCCGTTTTGCAATAATTCCCTTAACATCGAACATATCCAAATACATATTCTTCAGATTCGCAAAATCCGGGGTAGCCTCATCATAAACAAAAACATAAGGATAAACCCATTCGCCATACCGCAATACATCAATAACAGGTTCTACTCTGTTCGCCAGAATCATTTCCAATACATCAAGGAACAGATTCAGCGGTTTAATAAGCAGCTTATCGGGATTGTTTTCATAATCCTTAACCATTGCAACCAATTTTGCAGAATCTGCCCTCTCTGCCATCTCTATTTTTCTGCAAAGCACATCCGCGTCATTGTTCTCTGACTTTCCAACTGTCCTGTTAAAAAATCCCATTTCTTTATCTCCCTCGTTATATCAATTCTGCTTTACTTCTTCGCTGATGTCGGAAAGAAAATACTTTCCCGCAAGCTTAGTTTGGTATTGACCGCTGGCACCGGAAATACCATCTGCGAAATGCGTCTGCAAAGTGCCATTTTTCATCAGAAGTCTCCGCATCTGTGCAGAATTCATCTTTAAAACAACCTTACTGGACTTATTCATAACTCTGGTCCAATAGAAGGTCTCGGAATAAAGTGCCCCCGGGAACAGATATGTTCCACAGAAATCCGTCTTGACAATATCGCCGGTTTCTTTGGTATTAACCGTTCCGACATACATAATATTCCAAGGCAAATGATAGATCACCGTCGGTGTCAAACCTTCCGGCAGAAGCCGCCTTTCCTGTGGGGTCAGATTATCAACCGTCTTCGTGGACTGATATTTCTGTGTATCATAGCATACCTGCTTCTTCTCCCAAAACACATTGGCCTCAACCTTAAGCCCATCGATATCGAAGTTGTAAATAAAACTGCCAACTATATCGGTTTTCTCTCCGACAAATGCGATATCTATCTGTGCATTCTTGAGCATAATATCTACTCGGAGATTCTCTCCCTGTTTCGGGAAGTCCCCAACGGAAATGGTATACTCCTGTCCTTCGGAATATAGCACGCGTACAGGATGCTCCTTCTGCTTGTTACCGACCATTCCCAACAACATTCCGTTTCCGTGCCAACCATACAGGCACTCATCAATCTTCTCATCATGCTCGATAAATCCGTTGATTTCAGTACATAGATACGAAACCACCGGCATAAACATTTTCGACATAGCCGATTCAAAGGAAATCCGTGGAATATGCGTTCCTGTCTGCGAAGCATATACCTTCTGAAAGGATTCCTCCTCAGAAAACCGTCCTGTTTCGAACAACTTTCTGGTTGGCGAATCCATCATAACATCAGCCTTATTCGGGCTTTCGGAATAAAGGTAAAAAAGACGGCCTACGAGTTCTTCGAAATACGGGTCCATCTCAGACAGTGTCATCTGGTCATTCTCACCGTAAAAAACCGTAACCGCCATACATCCTGCCGGGCACGTCTGGTCCGCAGGTATCATATTCTTCCTGCCATCATCAATCTGGCGCGTGGCACCCGTAAACTCATAGACAGAAATCATTCGCAGTCCGCTGATTTTTCGAATTGCAATTTCCTCTTCCGTCATTCTGTGAAGCATTCTTTTTCTCCCTGAATCAACATATTTACACACATTTTTCTGTATGAAAAACACTATCTATAAATGTACCATACCAACTGTCTTTTTGCAAGAAAATAGGTGATATCCGCAATTGTTTTATCACCTATTTCAATCTGAAAATCTCATCTCTTTCATTTCATTACCTGTGGCGTAACGGTTATCGTTCCGTCTTCCTTAAGAAGCGGCGTTATCGAAGAAACTCCATTCTCATTTCGAAGCATAATATAATTCACTCCGGTTTCCTGGTCCACCATAATATAAAGCTTCTGTGCAAGAGCCATCTTCTGCACATAAGTAATCACAAAGCGTGCATCCTCATCGTACTGATTCTTCATGTTTCCACCTCACCGCAAATAGTAAATACACTTTACCATTAACAGAGCAAAAAGTCAATAGGCGGCAGAGCCGTTTCTTCGCCCTGCCGCCTGTAATCAGTCTTTATATTTCATACAGAATTTCGTGATTCTGTCCACAAAATCCGTTGCCTCATCGCATACGGCATGCCCGTAGTTGCCGGGATACAGATGACGCTCACATTGCAATGCCTCTGCAATTTCCAGAGGTCCTTCCACACCCAGTACACGGTCATTCTCACTTCCAACAACCAGAACGGGACATGAAATATTCCGTAATCCATCCCGGCAGTCAAAGCTTACCAAAGCCTTCGTCAGGCAGGATGCCCTCTTCATCTCCTCCGCACTGATGTTCCGGTTCATCGCAAGAATAGCCCTCCGGTATTTTGCAAGCGTAGTCTCGGAATAGACATGGTCTGTGATATTTTCCGCCAAAGCCTTTGTTTCACCGGCCTTCGCCAGTTCGTGCCAATAACCGATAACCGCCTGTGCAGTTGGGGTAGTGTGACACATTGTTGAAACAAGAATCAACCGTTGCACCAGTTCCGGATGTCTGATTGTCAAAAGCTGTGCTGCCATTCCTCCCATGGAATAGCCGAAGACGGTTGCTTTCTTAACGGAGAGTGCCTGCAGTGCTTCTGCTATTTCTTCGGCATAATCCTCCAAACAATACCCTTCTTCTATATCAAATCGGACATCAAAAAGATAAATGGTATATGCCTCTGTCAAAGCCTTGTAGGCTGCTGCCACGGAAGCTTCCGAAATGAGAGTACTTTTTAAAGACATCCCGGGAATCATGACAAATGCACGCTTTCCGTTCCCGATTACCGCATACTGTAATTTCTTTCCGCACACCTCAATTGTATGTTTCATGACAGTTCCCTTTCTAATAATCCGCTCCGTTAACACAATCCGGGAATTCCTCGTAAAGGTCAACTATTCCGGTCCGTGCCTCCCAAAAAACAGGTTCTGAAAGACTCTTCACAGACGGGAACGCTTCCCTTATGAATGCACACATAAACTGTGCCTTCCGCATAATGTGCGGGTAGTCTTCATAGTAGAAGGCATAACCATCCTGAAATATGTATTCCATAATCCTTGCACGGTCCTCAAGGCAATCGCTTTTTGCATATGCATCAATATACCATGCATCGGGGCATCCCCCATCAGCCGTTCCGGCGAAATATTCCTCCCCATCTGGCAGGTCTACATAGGAATTGAAATAGGAATACTCGGAAGTATTTAGCACGCTCTCCCAATAGTTGCCAAAAGACAAGTCATGCTCGGTTGCATACTCATTCAACCTTACCTCCATCATATGCGTGGTTTCATGAAGCAGATTACTTTGAATCCAGTCCAGATATTCCGTATCAAACACCATATTGATATATTTCCCACTCGAGTTTACACACGCAGCCGGGTTCGGAAGAGACTCCGGACTCGTCACGACGAACTCACCGCAAAGAAATATGTGGATACCTTTCTTCTCATTCCCCAAGACTTCCTCAAAAAAGCCGTCCGGGTACCTGGAAAGGCACCACAGCAGTTCCTCCAGAAATCGGTCAAGTTCTTCAGTGTCCTCACATGGCACAAGACTGTATCCGCTCGTAAACTCGGAAAGTCCGAATTCGGCAGTATAAATTTTGAAAGGATATTTCTCCTCGATTTCCTCTACAATAGGATTGTCATAATCCGATTCGGAAGCACTGAACTGATAATAATCCGGTTCCTTTTCATCCGCCTCAATATGACGCACATCGTACAGATACAGTTTTTGATGCTGGTCTGTATCCTTGTTCTGCTCCTCCGCCGTAAACAGGATATACCCGTTATCATAGGTGCTCGGAGAAAGAAGCATTACCGATGAAATGCAATCGGAACAAATACTATGGCAGATTGCCCCGGTTTCCAAATCATATACCCTTGTAATGGTATACATGATTCCGGTTTCCTCTTCATAATTGAACTGTGTGGAAATCAATATGTTCTCATCGGAGCCCATCAAAGCCTCATTGCTTTGCATTTTCCCGAAACACGTAATATCATTCGGTGCATCAATTCTGGCCACATACCACCGCTCCGGATGTTCATAAGTCATAAGAAGTCGATTGACGGAAGGACTTCTCGGAATATCTTCAATCATTTGCACCAAATGCGTCTTCTGATTCAATTTCACAAAAAGCGACGAATAGAACTCGTCGAAAAGGTGGAAGTAAAGCTCGCCCTCTGCCTCTCCAAGATAATACCAGCCGCTTTCGGCACCTTCTACATAGAAGACATATTCAAAACCATTCTCCGTATAGCCCTGCAGGCACTCATCCTTAAAAAACCATATCGTTCCATCTTCTCCGGTGCCAAGATAATTCCCACAAGGGTAATTCCACTCATCCAGTAAGGAAAATGTTTTATCATATATGCGAAACCATTCCCCGTTAAAAACCTCAAGAACCTTTCCTTCCCGTAAAAGGAAATATTCTCCGTAATAGTTCCCTTCATATTTTTTATAGACTTCTTCCGGATTCTCCAAATTAAGCAGAAAAACCGCATTCTGATACCCGTCTGTTCCGACAAAGTCAAAGCCACGTAAAAGCAGATAGTTGTCACACATCTGACAGGATGAAAGAGAGTAATTGTCCGCACCCGTAATCTCTATTTCATAAAGATTCTCCACAGCTGTTGCAGAATACAGTTTCGCCGCATCAATCGGGTCATGCTTCTGTATCTGTGGTGTCGGAGTCGGTGTAGCGGTCGGAGTCGGCGAAGGTGTAGAAACGCTTGTCGGCGAAGGCGTCACTTTCGCCGTTCGTTTCTTTCCGGATTGTTCTCCTCCCGGTTCTTTCCCTCCACACCCAATCGTGCCTATCGCGATTGCCGTGATTAATAGAAATGCAAGTATTTTTCTCATAAAATCCCCCCTAAAGCGGAAAATCATACCATTTACGGTATGACTTTCTTAATCGTCTCCATTATATCTGTGTCTCGGAAAATGTCAAGTAAACTCACATCTCATGAAACGACAGCACCTGCAAAATTTCCTCTCTTGTCGGCATTACACGAAGAGCTCCGCGACGGGTTGTAATCACGGAAGCCGCCGCATTGGCGGACTGCAGCATCGCCTTTAACGATGCCTCATCGAAACCATCTATTCCATGCGCTAAAACCGCATCCAGAATGCACCCCATAAAGGTGTCCCCGGCTCCGGTCGTTTCTATTGTATCCTTAGTCAGATATGCCGGGCAGGATACCTTCAAATCATCATAAAATACAATGCTGCCACCCTTACCCATCGTGACACACATCATACGAAGTCCGTATTCAAGCCATATCTGCTCTGCTCCTGCCAGAACATCGCTTGCACCGGTCAGGAACTTCACTTCATCATCCGATATCTTCAGAATGTCACACATACTGATTCCGTAGCGCATCATTTCCCGTGCATGTGCTGCGTTATCCCACAAGGGAAGTCTGATGTTCGGGTCAAAGCTGACAAGTTTCTCCTGCTCTCTTGCGAACTGAACCGCCTTCTTCGTTGTCTCCTCTATTCCGGGTGCAGTCATGGAGAGCGTACCAAAATGGAATATTCTTGCTCTGTTCAGAAGTCTGAAATCGATATCCTCCTCACGGAGCATCATATCTGCCCCCGGATTCCGATAGAATGAAAAACTGCGTTCGCCGTCCGAAGCGGTATGGACAAATGCAAGTGTTGTTCCCGCCTCGTCCGTCTTTTTCAGATTATCGGTAATGATTTCCTGCTCTCTGACCACATCAATCAGGAATTCTCCAAAAGAATCATTTCCTACCATTCCGATGAATGCCGTACTTCTGCCAAGCCTACTCAGCATGGAAAGCACATTGCATGGTGCGCCTCCGGGATTGGCCTCATAGAACGGATTGCCTGCAAGGGATGTTCCATTTTCCGTGAAATCCACCAAAAGCTCACCGAGTGCCACAACATCAATCGGTATGCTGTTGCGGGCAGCCGCAGCAATGGATGTATCGGCGGGCATATACGGAATCAGGGTGGCCTGAAAGGCGTGATAAAGGTCCGGTTTACCCGGCCACACCGTATCCACCGGCTTATTGTTTTTATCAAGCTGATGATACCAGGAGCCGTTCTCATGGTCATGTAAACAGTTATCCATATAAACGGCGAATTTCGAATAATCCTCGGCATATTCCTGCTTCTTCGTAATCTCATATAAGACCGCCGAGGTATTGATTGCCTCTGCAAGCGTCCAATGCATACGATCATGCACAACAGGCTTCCCTTCCCAGTCGGTTGTATATACAATTCCAGGAGCGCCGTCACAGTTCCATGCATCGGTGATCGCACGACGATACAGATTCTGAGCAATATCCAGATAGCTCATGAAGGTGGCACCACCGTTCGGATAGGTAATGGACGCCCACTGTGCAATCAGTCGTGCCCACTCAATACCGTGTCCGGGTGTCGCACCATACGGCTTGAACTGGTCATCCTTTCTGTCAATGTTACAATTGAGGTCCGGCTTCCACTCATTCGTGTAGTGCTCAGGAATGCGGAAGGAATTCTCTTCCGCCCAGGAAACGACATAATTGATGATACGGCCTGCGCGTTCCCGATATGTCGGGTCTCCCGTTGCATCCGAAACAGCCAGAAAAGCCTCCACGGTATGCATATTGGCATTCAAACCGCGGTAGTCATCCAGCTCCGTAAACTCGGTATTCCAAGTGTCAAATGTCAGACCATACTCTTCATCCCAGAAATATCGGTCAAAACATTCAATTGCTTCCTGAAGCAGTTCGTCTGCCCCTTCCCGCTTAGCAAGAAGCGCTGACGATGCGGCAAGAAGGACAAATGCATGTGCATAGCACTGCTTTCCCGACGTATGCTCGCCGTTCGCTCTGATACCTGCATACCATCCGCCATTTTCCTTATCCTTAAGTGACCCAATGCCTCTAAGTGCTGCATCTGCAAGCTCTCCGCAATCCGCAAAGCCGAGAATATGACCTATGGAATACACATGTGCCATACGGCATGTAATCCATGTCTCGCGGTCACGATGGCGAAGCGGCGTGCCGTCATCGCCAAGATAGAATGAGGTTCCGTCATTGGCAGGAAAGCGCCGTCCGAACTCCAGCAGTTCTTTTGTCATGTTTTTGAGAAATCCCCGATTTTCTTCCGAACCGAGTACATACTTTTCGTTCATAATAACCTCCTGAATGTTTGCGAAACCCCCGAATTATCTGATGTCATAAACGCTCCTAAGCTTCAGTCCAATCGGATTACCACTCAGTATCGTGACCCGTTTCTCACCGGCATTCATATCAAAATAATTGTCGGAAAGAAGCATTGTTTCATCCTCGTTCAAAATCTCAACTCCACGTGCATAGGCATCTGCCTGCACTACAATCTCCGTTCCCTCTACTCTTGCTCTCAGATTCGGATTCGGAAAATGGAACTGCTTCGGTGCAGTGAATAAAACCGTTCCCGAGGATACGACTTCGCCTTCCGTCTCACAGGAATAGCTGACATAATTGTGATAAAGGTCTGCATCCGACATATCCTCACGGACAAACCATTTGGACGAAAGTGCCGGGACCGTATCCTGATAGCAACCGCTTCGAATTACTTCCGCATACTCGTCCCGAAGCTCCCACCTTACCGTAACTGCTCTGTCCTCTCTTGTCTCATTGGCAACATTCAGGGTTATGGACTTAATTACCTCGTAAGGCTGTGCATTCGGATTGGTGTCCTGCGTCAGAATGCCCTCCTCCGCACAGGAAATCATCAAAGGAGCAAAGAACCGTTTCTCGCAGTAATGCAGTGCTTTCCATCGTCCGTAGTAATCAATTGAAGACCAGCTTGCAACCGGCCAACAGTCATTTAACTGCCATACAACGGCACCCATGCAGCGTCCGCGATTCCGACGAAAATGTTCCACGCCGTAGCGGATTGCCTCAGCCTGCATCAACTGTGACGCATACAGCACCGTCTCGAACTTCGTCGGATACAGGAATGTCTGCTCCATATAGTTCATAATCTTGCCATTTGCCGCAGCATTTCTCTGATGCTTCTCCATCACATAGGAGAACACGTTGCGGTCCTCCGGCAGGGTAAAACTCTCACAGGTCTTAAGCCCGGGGAATGACTGGAATCCGAATTCCGAAACATAACGAAAATAGAACTTGCGATATTCGGTAATCGGTCTGCTGCCATGCCATACATCCCAGTAGTGCACGTCCCCACGATTCTCCGCATTCGGGTCATCGAAACCTCCACCTGAGGAAGGGCTTGCCGGCCAATAGAATGTGTCCGGATCATATTCCTTCAGCACTTTGGGGAGGATGTACTCGTACATTTTGATATAATCGCTCTTCTGGCTAGGCTTATTTACCCAGCCGTAGCCTTGCAGCACGAACATTTCCATCTCATTGTTTCCGCACCACAAACCGAGGCTTGCGTGATTACGGATTCTTTTGATGTTGTCTATAAATTCTGCTGTGATATTGGCCTCAAACTCCTCAGTCAGATTATACACGGAGCAGGCGAACATAAAATCCTGCCATACCATCAGCCCAAGCTCGTCACATGCATCGTAGAAGTACTCGTCCGGATAGAATCCGCCGCCCCATACGCGGACGCAATTGTAATTGGCAAGCTTCGCCTGTTCCAAAAGATGACGGGTACGCTCACGGTTCATTCTCGGAAGCACATTATCCTCAGGGATGTAATCTGCTCCCATAGCGAAAATCTTTACGCCGTTCACCTCGTGACAGAATGACTCGCCCCATTCGTCCTTCTCACGGCTGATGGTCATCGTGCGAAGTCCGATTCTCTTGCTCCAGGAATCCAACTTCTCATCCGAATCGTTGTCATATAAATCAACTGTTACCGTATATAACGGCTGCTCTCCAAAACCGTTCGGCCACCATAGCTGCGGATTGGAAACCGTAATGCCGTTAGAAACGGCTTCCCTGGAAACTACCAGATGCTCTCCGTTCGGTGTTGTAACGGTTACAACTGCATATACATTCAGGCAATATTCTCCCCCGATATGACGGATTTGTTCCTCATGTAAAGCATCCACCGCAATATCGAAACTGAGTTTTACCTGCCCGTCCTGATGCTTCTGACGCACATAAACACCATCAATCCTTGCGTTGTGGTACCCGATGACGCTTACATTCCGCCATATTCCGGCATCGGGAAGTCTCGGGCCCCAGTCCCAACCGAACATGCAGTGGGCCTTACGCAGGTAAGGGAAGCCATACATGGCATCTCCCGTTCCCGGAATCGGGTCCTCTGCCTGCTTCTCGCGAATGAATTTCGTGGGCGAATGGAACACGATGCGAATGATATTTTCCCCTTTTATATACTTCTTTACGGGAAAATCCCACACTCTATGCATATTGTCCGCTGCTGCCACCCATTCCCCATTCAGGTATACATCCGCCAATGTATCCAGTCCTTCAAAATGCAAAAGGATTTCCTCCTCGGAGAGCATATCCTCGTCCAGTGTGAATTCCCGCTCATATGTAAAATCATTCTCCATAAGGGCAAGCGCAGGAAGCTCATTATCGCGGTAATACGGATTCTCCATTGCACCGTTTGCCAATAAATCACTGTAAACACTTCCGGGAACCGTAGCCTCGTACTGTTCCTTTCTGCCGACAATCCCCATAGACCACTGCCCGTTTAATCTGTATGTAAGCATATTATCCTCCTTCTGCGGCTCAAAACCTTATTTCTCCGCAATCACAATACAATTACTCGGAATATCCTCCCATTTGAAATCATCTAACAGTTCAACCTTGTCGCACAAGTGTGCTTTGTAGCCCGGCTCCAGATATTCCTCAATATGGACAATCTTCATCCCTAATTCCTGAAAGCAGTCCTCAAACTCCTTCAGCGTAAAATACCCGAACTGTTCATTGACCTCAAGTGCATAGGATTCCTCACCCCATGTATAGGTATATAAGAATTCACGAATAAAGTTGATATCTGCCGTCAGAACACCTTCGCCGTCATAACTGACATTGTCCTCTGTTAGTATTCCTTCCGCATCACGCAGCTCCTTAAGCCCACGAAAATCCTTCCTGTAATTCTGCAAAAACTGCCTTCCGGAGGCATCCTTCAGGAATATGCGGCACCTGCGATTGCTGTTAGTTTTCACACCGTCACGAATCAGAATTCGACCGCCCTTACGAAGCGAATCCACGGCATTTCTTAATGCCACTCTGACAGCCTCCTTATTAAACTGCTCGCCCTCATACTCCGTGTAGGAATACACCTCATGCAGAATCGAGGAAAATATAATACAATCCACATTCTTCTCAAACGGTGCATCGACAAAGTTCTGTCTGCAGACGCAGTACCCGTGTCCTTCCGTCTCGATTTTGTTCTGCAATGCCTCTATGACATTGGCGGAAATATCTGTTCCGATAATATCCTTGTCAGGGAATTTCTTCTCCAGTTTATCGAGTAAGACACCACCGCCGGAACCGACATCAACAATCGTCTGCCCGACAACGTAATCGAGGAGCTCGGACTTGCGACTCTGTTCGGTTGCATTCATGGTTTCGAGATATTTTTCCTCATTGTTCAATCGGTCGAAAATATCTCTGCGGAAGCCGAACAAATCGAATATCGTTGTGATATTTTTCTGATAATCCATAAAACCGGAGCGTTCTGCCTCCACACAGAATGCAATCAGCTTTTCACAAACCGGGGTAAACACGACATCCACATACATTGTATCGTCCACCACGGTAAAATCAAACCGCACATGTGCCTCGGAATGTCGGTCCGGAACACCTTCCATCATTTCTTTCAGGCAGAATTCGATAATACGCTTTTTGTATACATTGACCTTCTTTCGACCTTCATAATCGTAATAAAGACCAACCGCAAGCGGATAGAAGGAGATGTGACGGCATTTGCCTTGGCCGATTCTTCGTGCAATCATCGAGAAGATAAAGGCAACCTCTTCTCTGGAAAAAGAATCCAGTGCAACCTCCGGATACCAGAGATAACGATTGACAAGAAGATTCTCAAAAACTTTCTTCTCCTCGGACGTAAAATCATCCGACTTGCCGTAGGTGGCAGGAAGCATCAGCTTAATTCTGGTCAACGCATCCTCATTCTTTAGGCGGTCTTCACAGATACAGTCAATGACCCGAATCACTTCATCCTGTAGTTTCTCCCACAAATCCTCCGATACAGCTGCAATCACAGCCTTATTCAGTACGAAAAGAATCCGTTTCAGTTCCTCTGCCGTCAATAGTTTCTTCATGATCAGTTCAGTCAGCAGACGATTCTCCGTCAATTCCACTTCACCGCGAAGCCCCTGTCCAATCAAGCCATGTGTATAAATCAATGTATAAATAATCTGCTTATTGATTTTCGTATCCGTAGCTTCTTCTCTGTAGATGGCAGCTGACGCCTCATTATGAACCTGTAAGGACAGATGTTTCTTCTTCCAATTCTTCCTTCTCGCTTCACTTCCACACTTAGCTACCTCTGCCCACTTCAGCGTTTCCGTAACAAAATAGGCATCCCTCGAAAGCTCCCTGCTTTCCTTCCCGGATGCCTTTTCATATTCTTCAAACTCTTTCTCTGCAATATCCAGCGTTCTTCCGACATACGACAGAACAGGATTGGATTGCATATGCTCATAGGACTCCACACGCTCCGGATTCACTCTGCTTTTCTCAGTCGTGCACAGATACTTCAGCCACAGATTATCCCTGATATCCTGCTTCGAAACCGTTGTCCCGCGAAATCTCATTACTACTGTCCTCCACTATATTCGATTATTTCTTCCAAATCGGAACATCCATAATCTCGACCTTCTGATATTGATCCCTAAAGTCGAGTACCTCACCATAAATACCCCACGGTCCCGATGCGTAGGAATATCCCTGAAAAGAATTCTTCAGAATAGTCGTATTCAATTGAATGGAACGTGCATAGGTTCTGCGCTGTTCCGAATTGACCATATCCCAATCCCAGGAAGGAACAATAAGCAGTTCTGTCTCCTCAGGAACCTTCTTCAAGAACAGGGAATTATTGATATCCATACAGATAACCGCAGAAATCGTCACTTCCTTACCACGGAAGGAATACCGAAAGGATGTCGGTGCCGTTTTGCCTTCCTTTACTTCACCCTGTTCGATATAAGGAACGAGTGTATGCTTTGTATAAGTGTACAGTACTTGTCCGTTCTCATCATAAAAACATACATAGTTTACATCAAGCTCTTCTTCATTACATTCCCATAAAGGAAGTAACACGGGAATTCCGTATTCCGAAATCGTCTTCTCAATCCCCTTAAGGCTCCAGTCCATATCCTCCGGATACAAAATGTAATACTCTTCATTCAACACAAGCAATTCGGCATTATTCTGCTTGGCATATTCCAGTGCATCCCGGAACATCGAAAGTCTTTCCTCCTTCGAAAGCTTCTCCGGATTATCAACAGTCGGCCTCTTCTCGCAGGTTGATACCGCTACACGGATTGAAAAATCCGGTTCTCTCTTCTGCGTTTTCAGAACAATACCACAGACACACAATGCTGCAATAATGCCTGCCGAAACCGCATAAACAATCACCCGTTCTTTCTTATTCTCTGAAATACTACCCTTAAGAGCCATAGAAATCACAAGCATGGTAATAAATGTCAGACCAAATTCGCCTGCCCATCTCAAATTCAGATTAAAAATGGGGAGTATCTGGGCAAATGCCACAAAATTGCTTACATTTCCAAAATGAAGTGCAACACATGCAGCCAGATTGGCAGTGAAGATAACCGGGAAAGCCACTACTCCAAGCTTGTACTGTTTCTTTACGACAAGAAAGTAATCAAGGAATAAAGCAGGTCCGAGAAGAAGCGTAGTCAACAGGATGTATGCCACACCAACCAGCATACTCAGAAAATCCACACCGAATACCAGAAGAAATCTGACAACAACAGCGGCGAAGAACACCGCAACGGAAACCCACACCTGCTTATAAGAGGAGGCGCGTCTTTCTGCCATAAAAATCAGAATAATTCCCAGAAAATTGCAAAGTGCAACAAGAAAATAAGCCCGCAAAAAGAACACCGGCGCTGCAATCAGCACCCCGGCCAGAATAACCACTACACGATAGAGCCCGGTTTTCTTGTCCATTTGTATTCTTTATCCCCCGCGGAAATAATACGATTAATTTATTATTGCACAAAATGAATGACAAAACAACCTTTAGTATAAAGATTTATTATTCTTTTAGTATTATTTTTCTTGCTTCTTATAAAAGATACCTGCCAAGCGGATTTCATTCAGGATTCATGCTATTACATACCATATAATTTGATATTAATCTTCGACCTTTTTCTCCGAAATCATCTTCTAGTTTGACGAAGAAATAATCTTGTTGTTTCAATCATAATCTTCTCTCAAGTTCAAATTTAAGCAGCACTTATATGGTCATAGTCACAATTTTCATACCTTGTAAATCTATCTTTTCACGTAATCTATCAATGTCAGCTTATCGTTTATAATATGCTCTTCGCCGACTCGGACAAAGCCACATTTCTCATACAGGTGGCAATTCCCCTGTTCCTGCAAAATTGTATCAAGTTTCCATACCTTGGTATCTTGGTATAAAGCAAAGGCCTTTTGAATAGCCACATATCCAATTCCCTGATTCTGATATTTGGGCAGAACAAAAATAGGACTGATGTATAAGCATGATTCTTCCGGATCCGATGGCTTTCTGCCTATATTGATGGCGCCAACCCTTGCTCCATCCTTAACGATAAAATAATACTTCCTATTTTTCTGAGCAGCCCTGCCTTTTACTCTTTCTAAAGGCTCAATTGCCGGCGAACCTTCGTCATGATATTTTTCATACAAAGGCATAAAGCTCTGAATCTGCATATTATGTAGCTGCTCTATTTCATCTTCTCTTACTTCTTCAAGTTTCACCCTGTTCATCATCTCAGTTATGCCGATTCCTTTAAGATTAAATCTTTCCTTTATCATAAGCGCAACCTCTGAAGGCTCAAGATTCGTATTATCAATCTTAATATAATTTTCAAAAGGAATCTCCCCTTCATTACTTACCAGTCTGTATTTTGTCTCTTCACGAAGCATACGGTCTTCAGATACTGCAATGTCTCGCTTAGATGCCTTATTCTTCAGACGGTTTTCTGTTTTATTTCTTTCAATTCTGACAGCCCTGTCCGCCACAAGTTCAACATAGTAAACATTACCACCGCTTGCCTCAAATTTATCCGAAACTGACCTTATATACTCCCAGTCTGACTGCATATCAAATGCCCACATATATGTAAAAATCAATCCACTGTAATCAGTTTTTATAAAGGCATCGAAGATATCCTCGCGAAGTTTTTTCACTACTGCTCCATCAAACTTACCAAATATCTCTATTACAGGCTCTATCATATGATGATTATGAAACAGTCTGTAATCCGTTATCTTCATTAACTCCTGACCTACGGTCATCTTACCAACCGCACCGCTTCCTATAAGTACTATAAGATTCATTATCCCTTTCTTCCTCCGTTATAATTAAATAGACCACCTATCTGCAAAGATAAGTGGTCATCATATACTGTAAACTAATTATTGAACCATTTTCTCATCTTAGCGTTTCAAACATTCACATACACAATTAAGACCATACACGTTAATAATGTGCATAGCATGAATTTCAGTATATGAACATTCGACTGCAAATCTATTCATGAGAAAACTCCTTTCAAAAATTTATGAGTAATCATACACCCTATATATTTTACTGTCAACCGTTTTATTAGAAATCCTTACTCCACTGCCTTGAGTTTATAGTACTTCTGCATCAATACCTACATTGATAGGATGTTTCACCTTTGCATTTTGGTTAATCAACAAACAAACAGTCTCCACATGGTGGCTCTGACTGAACATATCCACCGGGCATACCCTCGTCAGCCGATAGGAGCGCCCCAGTGTCTCTATGTCTCTTGCAAGGGTATCCGGGTTACAGGAGATGTAAACAATACGCTTTGGCGCCATACCGCGAACCGCCTTTAGAAACTGCGGGCTGCTGCCACTTCTCGGCGGATCCATAAACAGAACATCCACTTTCTCTTTACGGGCTACTGCACCCTTCAAATACTCTCCGGCATCGGCACATACCCATTCCACATTTTCGACGTGATTTCGCTCGGCATTGCTTTTGGCATCCCGCACGGCATCGGCGTTCAGTTCAACACCGGTAACGGTCGCATTTTCCTGCATCTTCGCAGCAAGAATACCGATTGTACCGGTTCCGCAATAGGCATCTACGACGCTCTCGCCAGGCTGAATTGCGGCAAATTCCATAGCCTTCTTATACAGTTTCTCAGTCTGTTCCTTATTAACCTGGAAAAATGATTTCGGGGAAATACGAAACTCGCAACCACACAAGGTTTCAGACAGGTATCCCGGTCCGTACAGTATCTCCTCGCGTTTCCCCAGGACCATCGTTGTGGCAGCACTGTTATAGTTCAAAACAACCGTTTTTACATTCGGATGCTTCTTCACAAGCGTCTCGGCAAGAAGGTGTTTCTCGGGAAATATGCTCTCACCGATTACGGGAACCACCATCATATCCCCATTGGATGCTACACGAATCAAAACATGGCGCAGCACTCCGTTCTTCCTGTCTTCGTCATAAGTATGAATATGCTTTGCATTGGCAAAATCGCGAATTGTTTTCAATACTTCTTTAGCCGCTGCATTCTCTATCGGACAGCCTTCCGGCAAAGCCATAAGCTTATGCGTATTCTCCATATAAAGCCCGCTGACAACCTTCCCGTTATTCTTTCCGTAAGTATTATGAATTTTATTTCGGTAGCCGAGCGGATGCTCTGAGGCTACGATATCCTCCATCTCCGGATGGTCCTCCGCAATGCGTTTTGATAGAACATTCAGCACATGCATTTTCTTGATGGCAAGCTGCTTCTGATAATTCATATGCATCAGGTCACACCCGCCACACTGCATAAAATAAGGGCATGCAGGCACCACTCTGTCCGCGGATTCCTTTGTGACTTCTTCAAGGCGTGCCCAAGTCTGATTTCTGCCATATAAAAGGGAAATCATTCCTTTTTCGCCGTCCATCAAAAAAGGCACAGAAAAAGTGCTTCCGTTAAAAACAACGATTCCTCTGCCTTCATTATCTAATTGTTTACAACTGACTCCGTATTTCTTTCCCATTAGTTGTTACCACCCCGGAAGTTAATCATTGAGTGCGGGTCCACTTGCTCGTCCGAGCAGATAATCTACCGTTATATCCAGGCGCATTCTCTCCCGCAAACTGCTCTCGGAATACTCTGCGAGAAATTTATCCCGGTCCGTATAGCCTACAGATTCCATATAGGAAGTAAGTAATTTCTCATAGTCTGCATCTGATAGAATAATCTTCTCCTTGTCTGCAATCGCATTGAGCACCGCTTCCTCCTTTGCGACCTGGAGGGACTCTTTCTTCACGGTTTTCTGAAAATCCGAAAGCTCCGACCCAAAGAAAATCTCCACATATCGTTCAATGCTCATCTCAAGGTAGTCTGCATCCTTTTGATAATTCGACATAGAACTTTGATATAGAGTCTCTGAATCCTTCTCCACTACACCACCGAAGCGGGTTCTGCCGACAATCAAATCCACCACCTGTGTTCCCGCTGTGTCACGGTCCGTAGCCGTATAGGTTAGGGCGGAATAATCGCCTAAGCGTACAATGGACTTCTTACTTGCGATAGCATCATATATCGCAAAGGTAAGAAGTCCAATAAATCCTAACCCCAATATCACAGCGAGAACAACAACGATTAATTTTTTACGTTTGTTCTCTTTCTTCATAACTCTCTTATGAACGAAGCAGCTGAACAATGATTTCCTTGCTCGGCGGCTTGGTTCCTTCTGTTGTACATGCACCACAGGAAACGGCAATTGCATAACGGATTACATCATGGAAATGCATATTGGAATCAAGGCAATATGCGATTGCTGCGGTCATGGAATCACCGGCTCCGACAGGTGAAATCACATCAACCTTCTTCGCAGGTGCATAAATTGTTTCGATACCGTCGGTGAATACACCGCCACTTGCACCAAGAGAAACGGCAACCATACGAGGTCCCTTGGAAAGGAGATCGTTAGCCTTTTCCTTAGCCCATGCTACCAAAGCTTCATTACTCTCGAATTCATCATGGAAATCATAAAGATCACGAAGCTCAGCAAGGTTCGGCTTAATGTATTCCGGTTGTGCCTCCAAGCCAAGTCGAAGTGCCTCGCCATTCGTATCCAAAAATACCTTACAACCACAGCTATGCAGCATATCGGTCAAAGTCTTGTAGATATCGGTCGGAACACCCTCGGGCAGACTTCCGCTCAAAACGAACATTGTACCGGCCTTGGCATGTTTCTTCAACTTATCAATAAGCATCTGCAACTCTTCGGGAGTAATGCACGGACCCGGTTCATCAAACTCGGTCATACCGAAGATTGATTTAACCTTCAGGTTGCTTCTCGTACTTCCTCCGGACACGGTAACAAAGTCGGACATAATCATCATCTTCTGCAGAGATGTACGGATTGTTTCACCGTTTGCACCTCCGATAAATCCGCATGCCATGTTCGGTTTGTTCAAAACTCTTAAAGTTTTCGATACATTAATACCCTTGCCTCCGGCATCAATGACTACATTCTTCAGTCTGTTAACACCACCGAGAACGAAGTCATCCAATTCGCCGGTCTTATCTACGGCGGGATTCATTGTTACTGTAATAATCATACAACCATCTCCTCAAATCTGCAGGATTGGTATCCTGCAAAATCAACATACCCCAAATAAATTATCCCATTTAATTCATTCATAAAAAGATGCTTTGGCACCTTTCCATCTTCAGAATACAAGAGAAAGCATTTTTCGTCAAGTCTGATTTTGCCCATCAAGGCGAAATGCAATATAATACGGCATATTATCCGCAGAATAAATCAATTTTGTGACATTTTCTATTGCATCTACTGCCTCAACCACGGCCTCCGCAAAAAGTTCCTTCAGTTTCGGCATGGCAGCCAGACACATCTGACTCTCATCCGGGCACATAATCAGGTTCGGAATCTTCTCCTCGTAACCGGCAAATGCGACAATATCGCTAACCATTTTACGATAATAACGGTTACTGCTTCTGGAAAATGTAAACGATGCCTTCATACAAAGAAGGCTCCTGAGAATCTGCTCCTCGGAAACTCCAAGGTAGAACGGTGCAATATAATGTGCAATTTCAGGGCTGATTGCCATATGCGCCATGACCGGATAGTTTACGGGATTCAAGCCATCCGCCTTCATCAGACAACGGTCAAGCTCGGTTTCCATCTTGGCATGCGTAACGCCAATCTCTCTGTCAAGTTCCGGCAGAGCACCGTGAATCCGATAGTCTGAGAACAGATGACACAGATATCCATAAAAATATACAAGCTGACGGTCATCCTCCGAATTTTGAATAACCTCGCAGGCATTCCGGTAAAATTCTTCAAAACTCTCATGATGAAGCTTACGACCGTAGGACGCAGGACTGTTCTCCCCGATTCCCGGATTAAAAAACAGAATGTCCGGTCCATGCAGTCCAATCAGATAATACGGCAGATATTTCTGAATCAGTCTGCAAGTATCTTTGGGAAGTGCTTTGTAGACCATAATTCCCATCTTCTTATGTGTATAGCAGGTCGGCATAAAAATCCTCCTATTTGGGGAAAACAGCAATGCTGTTTCCCAATGATAAATCAAAGAGTTTCGCTTGCGAAACTCTACGCGCCGAGCGCGCATCCTTAGCTGAGCGTTTTTTGTATCATAGGAAATGCGACGCAATTTCCTATGATACAAAGAGAGCAACCGCTTCGCAATTGCTCTCTCCAATTCATTTCATTGAAAGAATCTGCGTATTACTGTTCCTCACCCTTATAATTGGCTGCATTCTTCTTTGCGAGTTCTTCCAAAGCTACCTGACACTTGTACTGCATAAACAGATAGGACATCGGATATGCTTCTTCAATACTCTTCCAGGTCTTTTCGAATTCTTCATCGGAAAGGGTCGGATAATCCTCTTCACGCTTTGCCTTCTTGAAATCATCCATGGTAATATTCAAACCAAGTTCATCGTATACGGCAAGCATAATCATAGTTGTCTTAACATCACTCTCTGCCTCTCCCTCGAGATAATCACGGAAAGCGGTCTCGGTGCCATAGGTATCAAGAATTGACTGGTCAATATCTGCATCGGTATATCCCTGAGAGAGATAGTCCTGTCTTGTCAGAAAACGGAGTCCCTTCTTTCCGAGGAAACGGATATACTTCTTCGGAAGTTTCTCTACGGTAGCACGGTTGATAACGTAGCTGTAAACGTCACTCTGTACCTGTGATGCTGCATTGTCGGTAAGATATTTCGTAAGGTATGCTTCCAATCCGGCAACAGTGTACTCATACTCAGAAGACATCAGTCCTACACCGTTATTGGCAACAAGTTCATCCGTCAATTTCGCAAGAGTCTCATCGTCGGTTGCGTCCTCTGCAACTGTCTCCCCTGCAAGGGAAAGCAAATACTCGGTTACCTCAACCTTCATGGAACGAATTTCCTCTTCCGTCGGTGCGGAGGCATGGTCTACAGGAATTGTGCTCAAATCAGGAAGATTCTTAACGCAATCCTTTGCCGCATATCCGCGAATAGTACCGTCCTCATTCAGATACTTGGTAAAATCCACATGGTTCTTATTGTACTTAATAATAGCCTTTATTCCAAACACAGCGCCTACAATAACGGCAATCACAGCAATCACAATCACGGGTGCCAATTTCTTAAGTGTTGCCTTTTTTCTTGCCTCTTGTGCTCTCTTCTTCGCTGCAAGTCTGCTTTCAATACTCATAACATAGTCTCCTTCAATCGATAGGGATTTCTAACGGGAAATGCCCCAAAATGCATTTGTAATTGTAACACGGCAAGGCAACAAATTCAACCCTTACGGGTGCACATTTTCCTATGTTTACGGCGCTATTTCCCATTTTCACAAAAAGTTCACACGCCCTCATAGTCAAATGCGGGAATAAAGCTTTCCTTAGCAGTTCCGCGTTCTTGAATATAGGCATTTTTCACGCCTAAGGACAGTGCAAAATCCACCACTTTATCATACTCATAACTTGTCAGTCTGCGATTCAGTTCCCGATACGGAAGCGGCTCAGCTGGCGGGGTGTACTGGTTCATAATGCTTAAGTATATGCTGTCCCCATAGGTCCGATACAGATATTCAACAATATCCATTGACTCCTGCACATGACCCGGCAACACGAGATGCCTTACAATCACACCTTTTTTGATGTAGCCATCGGCGTCAAATGACACCTCCTCCGACTTCGATAACATATAATCGATTGCTTTCTTTGCCACTTCCGGATAATTCCCTGCATGCGAAAATTTCTCCGCAGTTTCGGAATTCATATACTTCAGATCCGGAAGCCACACATCTGCAACCTCCCCCAGAAGTTCCAGTGCCTCTTCGGACTCATATCCGCCCGAATTCACGATAACCGGCAGAAGTAAGCCATCCTTTCGGGCATCACATACCGCCTCGTTAACTTGCTTCGAATACTGTCCCGCTGTCACAAGATTGATATTGGCTGCACCTTTATCCTGCAATTCAAGGAAAATACGACTCAGCCTTTCTTTTGTAATTACCTTTCCTGCAATCCCGTCCGATATTGCACGGTTTTGGCAGAAAATACAGTGAAGGGGACACCCGGAGAAGAACACCGCGCCGGAGCCTCTCGTTCCGCTGATACAGGGTTCCTCCCACATATGAAGTGCCGCACGGGCAACCTTAATCTCATCGGAGCAACCGCAAACACCCGGCTTTCCCTCCGAACGCATGGCTCCGCACCGTCTTGGACACAGAAAACACCGATTATCTCTTTCCATTGCCACGCCTCTTATTGCCTGAAGACTTTCTGCCCATACCATTTTCCTTGCCCGTGGTAGTCTTTCGCCTGTCTGCGACAGATTTCTGCGCCGAAGCATTCTTTCCGGCAGCAGGTTTTCTGCCGGCGACCTTACCATATGCACCGACCTTTTCGGCAATCGGCTTCTGTGCGGTATTGGTCCTGCCCTTTGCGTAGTCACTCCTTGGGTAAATCAGACAATTCTTGTCAGTTCCGATCAGGTCCTTACGCCCGGCCAGAATCAGAGCTTCCTTAACGAGCTCATAGTTTGCAGGATTCTTATATTGTAAAAGTGCCCGCTGCATAGCCTTTTCATGTGGATTCTTCGGAACATAGACCTCCTCCATCGTAAGAGGATTCACACCGGTATAATACATGGCCGTTGACATTGTGGACGGAGTCGGATAGAAATCCTGAACCTGCTCCGGCGTGTACCCGATATCACGACAGTACTCCGCTACCTCAACGGCTTCCTTTAATGTGCAGCCCGGGTGGGAACTCATCAGATAGGGAAGTGCATACTGATCCTTCCCAAGTTTCTGATTGATACGGTCGAATTTGTCTATAAAGTCCTGATAAACTGCGTGTTTCGGCTTACCCATCAGGTTAAGCACCTTATCCGAAACATGCTCAGGAGCTACGCGTAGCTGCCCGCTGATATGGTATTTGCATAATTCATTTAGGAAGGTGTCATCCTGATCCGCCATCACATAATCAAAGCGGATACCGGAACGCACGAAGACCTTCTTCACCTTTGGAATACTGCGAAGTTCACGAAGCAGTGCAACATAATCCTGATGGTCCGCCTTCAGATTCGGGCACGGTTTCGGGAACAGGCACTGGCGATTTGTGCACACACCCTTTGTAAGCTGCTTATCACAGGATGGATGACGAAAATCTGCGCTCGGTCCGCCGACATCGTGAATATATCCCTTAAAGTCCTTGTCCTTTGTCATTGCCGTTGCTTCCGAAACAAGTGATTCACGGCTTCTTGTCTGAACAATCCGCCCCTGATGAAAGGTCAGTGCACAGAAATTGCACCCGCCGAAGCAACCGCGGTTACTCGTCAGGCTGAACTTAATTTCCTTTATGGCGGGCACTCCACCATCCTTCTCGTAGGACGGATGATAATTATTCTGATACGGCAAAGCATACACATCATCCATTTCCTGCCCGGTAAGCGGCTTCGCAGGCGGATTCTGCACAACATACCAGCCGTCACCGTAAGGCTCCACCATACGCTTTGCCGTGAACGGGTCCGTATTTTGGTACTGCTCGGCAAAGCTCTTCGCATAGACAATCTTGTCTGCCTTCATCTCCTCATAGGACGGCAATGTCAGTGCGTCGTAAACATCCTCCGGCGTTCTTGTTTTGTACACAGTTCCGTCTATAAAGGTAATGTCCTTCGTTGCCAGTCCGCTTGCCAACGCGTCTGCGATTTCCACAATGCTGTGTTCTCCCATGCCATACGAAATAATATCTGCCTGGGAGTCCAAAAGAATCGAGCGCTTCAGCGTATCCGACCAGTAATCGTAGTGAGCCATTCTGCGAAGGCTTGCCTCGATTCCGCCAACAACAATCGGAATATCCTTATAAACCTTTCGAATCAGATTGCAGTACACAATCGTCGCGCGGTCCGGCCGTTTCCCCGTTACGCCACCGGGCGTATAGGCATCGGTACCCCTGTGCTTCTTCGAAACCGTATAATGGTTGACCATGGAATCCATATTGCCCGCACTGACCAAAAAGCCGAGTTTGGGCCTACCCAAAATCTGAACAGAGGCCTCCTCCTTCCAGTCCGGCTGGGCGATGATGCCGACACGATAACCGCGTGATTCCAGCACTCTTGAAATGATTGCCGGGCCAAATGAGGAATGGTCCACATAGGCGTCACCGATGACATAGGCAAAGTCCACCTCATCCCATCCGCGTTCCTTCATATCTTCTCTGTTAATTGGCAGAAAACCGTTCATACCATAAGTCCTTTCCATTTATCGGAATGTATATTGAATACGGAAGTTCTTTCCTTCTCCGTCCGCTTCCGCAATCGCACCGCATACAATCGGCATAGACGGTGGCAAATGCCCAAAATCCAGTCCGTAAGCAATCGGAACATGCAGTTCTGACAAAGCAGATACAACAGCATCCATCTGATTCAATCCGCAAGTTTCCATATCCATAAACATGGGTCTTCCAATTAAGAAGCCCTTCACATGTCGAAACCATCCGGATTCCTTCATCGCCCATAATGTTCTTCGCACAGACATCGGATTTAACTCACATGCTTCCAAAAACCACAGTATGCCGTCCTCCTGATACCGTCTTGCGAAATCTCTCGTACAATCATATTTCGTCCCGCGAAGATTTGCCAGCACATCCATGCAACCGCCAAGCAGACGACCGGTTACATGAAACTCCTCACTACGATTACCATCTGCATCAAAGAATACAGGGTCAAACGGATGCAATGTATTAAACGGAGCACGCGGATTCTCTACAGTTGTTAAACTCTCATCATCCTTTTGGAAGCCTTCATAATTCGTAAACTCCAGGCTTTCCCCGCACAAAAAGCGGTAGGCATCCGTAAGGGATTCGTGAAGCGGCTCAATTCCGAAGGATGCCGCATTCGGTCCGTATACAGAGGCTGTATCATATTTCGTTGTTAAAAGGTAACTGAAATTGGTGTTGTCCGAATATCCCATAAACCACTTCGGTTCAGCCTTTTCAATACGCTTCCAGTCCACCTTCTCAATTGTTTCATTCATCAGTTCTCCACCGCCAACCGAAAGAAGCACCGCATTCTCACGGCTACAGTAAAGATCTGTCAGTTCCTTCGCACACAAGGCCGGAGAATTGGAAATACCGACTCCCTCTCCTAAAAAGCAGTTTGGTCCCACCATAACCGGATGTCCCCAGTCCATAAACTGTGAAATCGCACATTCCATCTTCGTTTTATACGGCTCCACATTACAGCCGAAGCTTGGTGCAGCAAAACCGACAGCACCATTCTTAGAAAGAAATCTTGGATATTTCATCGTATTTGTCCCCTTTTGATTATCGTCTTATCCGATGCTGACCGTAGTATTGTCAGTGGCGGAATCTGAGTTCCTTCTCTTTATTCCGATTCTATTCTATCTTCTGTCGGAATGCAAGTAACGATTCCACTTTCTATTGACGGAAATACCCCTCCATAGTATACTTGTCTGTAGCGTTTTAGATGCTAATTTATTGAAAGGGGTTAAAAATATGGGAATGAAAGAAATGCCTGAAGTACTTGTTCGGGAAACCGGAAAGATTTGGGCACACACATACGAATTGTTCAAAGTGAAAACCTATGTTCCGACCGCAACCGGTCTTGTTGACGTAGTGAATTACGGGTTTAAAGCACCGTATCTTGTTGTATTCGAGGAATACGAGCAGAGCATAGATGAGGCAGTTAACTGGGCAGAGATGAGTGGCCTTGCGGATGTCGCAAGAATTAACGGAAGCAGTGTTGTCTTCGTTTATCCGACAAGCGGAAGCTGGGAGACAGCTTCGCCCGATATCTACGCTTCTCTGATTGCAGAGACGAAGATCCACCAGTATTTCCGTGACGGTATCGTTACGATGAAGAACCGTTTCACCGGCGAGTGGGGCGATAACTTTATCCGCGGTGCAATCTTCCGTGCCTTCCTTTACGGCTTTGGTAAATCCGCCGATTTCATCGCAAGAAACTACCTGAAGACGATTCAGGGCGAATACCTTTGGGGCCCCGGTGAGATTACTCCCGCAGCCTGCATTCTTTCTAACCTTTCCGTTACTCCCAATGTGGAGCGAAAGGATATTCCGGTTGTCTCCATCGGAAATTCTGCCGAAATCAACAAGGCATTTGACGGCTGCGAGTATATAAAGGTTGAGGATTCCGCTGATTTGAAAGAGGATTACGACACATTTGTCTGGAAATTCAAACGCTGGTGCGGCACACTCAATATCGAAACCGATTACAACGAAATCGGTGTTGTCGAGGAGCCTGGCTATGTCGTTGTAAACACTTCAAAAGACAACAGCGGTGACGATAAGGATACTACCGAGCACAAGGTTGGCTATGTCGCATATTATAATAAGCATCTTTTCGACAACGGTCCGGCGCCGATGATGTTCGCCTTCCACGGCGGCGGTGATTCCACCTTCTACATCACACAGGTTTCCGGCTGGTGGGAGGTTGCTCACAAGCACAACTTCCTTTTGATTGCAATTGAGAATCATCTTGACAGTACCGCTTCCGAGATGGTTGAGATGATTGGAAAACTGAAAGAAAAATACAACATAGATGAGAAGCGTATCTACGCAAGCGGTTTCTCCATGGGTGGCTGCAAGTCATGGGACTGCTTCCAGGAATACCCGAATGTATTCGCTGCTCTGGCACCGATGGATGCCACCTTCGAGGTCGGAACCAATTCCTTCGGTCATCCCGCTCCCTGCGAAATCAACCGCTCCGTTCCGGTCCCTGTATTCTATGCAGGCGGTGAGATTACTCCGCTTCCGGAGCTTCCCTTCCAGGCGCAGAAATGTACCGACCGTATCGCTTACCTGTTCGATGTAAATAAGGTTAAGAAGCCTTACGATGTTTCCTTTGAAAAGCAGGACAACTGGGAGAACAAAATCTGGGGCGTTAACGGAGACCGCATTGTGAAGCTTCGCGATGAAAGCCGCGATGCTGTTCTTACCCTGCAGTACTTCGACAGTGAAGACGGTGTCTGCAGAACGGTTCTTGCAAGCATCGACAACCAGGGCCATGAGTGCCGCGAGCATACCTGCGAACAGGCCTGGCTGTTCATGAAAGACTTTACGAGATAAATCAATGAAACCGTATAAAATGAAAGAGGGCCTGCGATGGCGATGTACCGCAAGCCCTCTTTCATTTTTGAATCACTCGGGTGTATTATTCCTTAAGGAATTCCGCCGGCAGTTTGTGCGACAGATTTCTTTTCTGAATTTTCTATGTTATAAAAAAGTAACTGCGATCCATTTCTGAATCGCAGTTTGTGTGGGGGGAGAAATTACTTCAGAGAAGTAATGAACCAACTATGTTATGTGTGTTTTGGACTTCCACTGTCCTTCACTGACTTAATACTATCACAATTTTATCATTTTGTCATCTAGTTTTACTAAAAAAGAAAAATAATGAATGTTGTGAAAAAATCGACGGAAAATGTAAAATCTTATGTCACTTTATTCTTACCAAATAGAGATATTAGCTCACTTGTTTCCTTTTGTCAACAGAATAAACAGGCTTTTTTGCGTATTTTTTCGCATTTCTTTAGTTTTTCTTGTATTTTCCCATAGTGATTCGTTTCTTTCGTTGCCAAATACCATCTTTTCATTTATAATATGCCCATACGCGCGTCCGCCCGGGGCAAGTTCGGGCAGATGGCACCATTAAGGAGGCACATAATGAAATTTGGTTTTTTCGATGACGCAAAGCGTGAATATGTCATCACTTCTCCGAAAACCCCGTATCCTTGGATAAACTATCTTGGAACACAGGGCTTCTTCTCTTTGATTTCCAATACCGCAGGCGGCTATTCCTTCTATAAGGATGCTCGTCTCCGTCGTATCACCCGTTATCGTTACAACAATGTACCGATCGATATGGGTGGTCGTTATTTCTACATTAATGATAACGGTACCGTTTGGAACCCCGGATGGTCACCTGTTAAAACTGCCCTTGACAGCTATGAATGCCGTCATGGTATGGGTTACACGATTATTACCGGTAAGAAGAATGATTTGAAGGCCGAAGTTACCTTCTTCGTTCCTCAGAATTACGACGGTGAGGTTCAGCAGGTTGTTCTTACCAACGAAGGCAAGACAGAGAAAAACTTCTCTCTCTTCTCCTTTGCAGAATGGTGTCTGTGGGATGCGCAGGATGACAGTAACAACTTCCAGCGTAACTTCTCCACCGGTCGTGTCGAGGTATGCGGCTCTGCTATTTACCATAAGACCGAATACAGAGACCGTCGTAACCACTTCGCATTTTATTCGGTAAATGAGGACATCGACGGCTATGATACCGACCGTGATGCTTTCATCGGCATGTACAATGGTTTCGGTGATCCGCAGGCAGTTCTCGACGGCAAGGCAACCAATTCCTTTGCAGATGGTTGGGCTCCGATTGCTTCCCATTATAAGAAGATTACCCTTGCTCCCGGTGAGACGAAGACTCTCGTCTTCATCCTCGGTTATGTTGAGATGCCGCAGAATGAGAAATTCGAGGCTGACGGAAAGACCATCAATAAGGTGAGGGCTCTTGCTATGATGGAGCAGTACAACACTCCTGAAAAGGTTGCTGCAGGTCTTGCAGAACTCCGAGATGCCTGGGATAAACTTCTTGGTATCCTGAATGTCACGACTCCTGAAGACAAGGTTGACCGTATGGTTAACATCTGGAATCAGTATCAGTGTATGGTTACCTTTAACCTGTCCCGTTCCGCTTCCTATTTCGAATCCGGTATCGGCCGCGGTATGGGCTTCCGTGATTCCAACCAGGATATTCTCGGTTTCGTTCATCAGATTCCTGACAGAGCAAAGGAACGTATCATTGATATCGCTTCCACACAGTTCCCGGATGGTGGTTGCTATCATCAGTACCAGCCTCTTACCAAGAAGGGCAATGCCGATATCGGTGGCGATTTCTCCGATGATCCGTTGTGGCTGATTCTCTCCGTATCCGCTTACATCAAGGAGACCGGTGACTGGTCCATCCTCGATGAAACGGTTCCCTATGATAACGATATGAGCAAGGCACAGACGATGCTTGAACATCTGAAGGTTTCCTTCTACCACATTGTCAACAACCTTGGTCCTCACGGGCTTCCGCTTGCAATGCGTGCCGACTGGAACGACTGTATCAATCTTTCCTGTTTCTCTGACACTCCGGGCGAAAGCTTCCAGACCTATACCAATCCTAAGTTTCAGGCAGAGGGCGGTTATTCCAAGACTGCAGAGTCTGTAATGGTTGCAACCCTCTTTACCTATACCGGTCCGAACTATGTTGCAATTCTGAATCATCTCGGCAAAGCCGATGAAGCCAAGGCTGCACAGAAGGCTATTGACGATATGAAGAAGAACATCATGGCAAGTGCCTGGGACGGCAACTGGTTCCTTCGTGCTTACGATGCGAACGGCGAGAAGATGGGCAGCAAGGAATGCGAGGAAGGTCAGATTTTCATTGAGCCGCAGGGATTTGCAATTATGTCCGATATTGATCAGGATGCAACCGACAAGACACTTGCTGCAATTGATGAACGTCTGAACACCGAGTTCGGTCTCGTGCTGAATAATCCTTGCTTCTCCAAGTATTACATCCAGTATGGTGAGATTTCCACCTATCCGGGCGGTTACAAGGAGAATGCCGGAATCTTCACGCATAACAATGCATGGATTATCTGTGCCGCAGCACATGCCGGAAAGGGTGACCAGGCATTCAAATACTACAGTGAAATTGCTCCTGCCTTTACGGAGGATACTTCCGACATTCATAAGACCGAGCCTTACGTTTACGGGCAGATGATCGGCGGTAAGGACGCGGGTTCCGATATCGGTCGTACCGGAAATCATTTTGGTCAGGGTAAGAACTCTTGGCTCACCGGTACCGCTGCATGGAACATGGTTGCCATCTCCCAGTACATCCTCGGTATTATGCCAGACTTCGATGGTTTGAAGATTGATCCGTCTATTCCTGCAGAATGGGATGGTTTCAATGCGACCAGACAGTTCCGTGGAGCCACTTATGAAATCACCGTAAAGAACCCGAATCATGTATGCAAGGGTGTGAAATCACTTACCGTTGACGGTCAGACAGTTTTCGGAAACATCATTCCTGTTCATGCAGGCGGCGTACATAGTGTTGTTGTGGTACTTGGATAAAAATACTATATAGTTGAATCCGTTTGATAAAAAAGAGGGAACCGATTTCATTCGGTTCCCTCTTTGTGTACCCAATATTAATTTTGCTTTACATACCAACGGCATGCCGCATACAATTCCTCAAAGTTTACATAATAGTCATAAAGCGTTCCATCATTTAAAATTGTCAGATAATGTTCATATCCGGGGATCGATTTATTCCAATCACGAATGACAACACGCCATAGAGCATCACTGTCAGCGTAAATGTCGGTGTTCGGATAGTATTCCATCCTTCCCATTCTGACATCTGTGTTCGGCGAATACTCCGAATACTCTGCTTCTCCGTTTGGCTCCAGAATCCAGAAGCACTCGTATCCTATCGATTTGGCGTCCGCAATATAACCATCTACTTCTATTCCCTGAATTTTCCACTCACCGGTAAGCATCTCAAGAATATCATCCGGAACACCATACTGATACGGTTCCTCCTTACAGGATTTCAAGAATGCATCATACATCTTCGTGTAGGTTGTGTTCACTACATATCCTGCTTCATCAACAACCGTTAACCCATCCGTATAATCAATCTTCTGATATGTATCCAGTTCCCAGATTGCCAGCTGATCAAGGAAGGTTTGTTCATCGCAATCATATCCGCGAACAGAGTACTTCGTTGTCCAGTTGTCCTCAATTACCATATCAATAGAGATGAATTCCGACAACTTAATGGCTTTCAGTTCATCCAATCCATATATTGCCGTTTCTGCAGTTCCCATTCCGGCATATTCGGAAACAATCATTCCGCAACGAGGGTTATACTTAGCAGTACCGAATTCACCATAATATCCCAATTCGACAACATTCTTACCATCATACATACATATGCAAACCGAATCTGCATGTGAATTATTCTCTGCCCACCAGAGTTCCGGCGTATCATCGCTGTTCAGATAGATGATTCCATAACGAAGAGTGAGTTCCTCACCGGCATTGTCTGCCTTCTTAACCTTCTCATCCAAATATCTGGCAAATGCCATCAAAGCCTGATTTGGTGTATCATAATAGAAATCATACAATTCGAATGGATCCGGTGTCGGAATCGGCGATTGGGTAGGCTTCGGTCCTGCTGTCGGGGTTGAAGCTACAGTCGGCGTCGGTTCAGCTGTCGGCGTCGGTTCAACCTCCGTTGTCGGCGTAGGATTCCCTTTTCCATCCCTCTTCTTAGCGGTATTGGTCGAATCAACAGATGTCTTTTCGCAAGCACACAGAAGTGTCCCGACCAAAAGTATCGCGCATAGTTTCTTCATCACACATTTTCTTTTTTGCATAGCTCCCCCCCAAATATGCTTACTTACTATTCTTCGAGCAATCCTTCCTTGCTGTAGGCTCCCGCTGCGTTCCAGAGTTCCCATCCTCCGTTGTATCCTGCATCGTAGGTCGCATTAATCTGTGCCCGAATCTCTTCTCCACCATAATTTATATGTCCTGTAACCCAGCTGGCGGTAAATGCCTGCAGCCACGGTCGCACATCGGCACAACGTCCTTTGGCGACATTGACAGCGAGTACTCTTTTTGAGTCAAGCATTGCATTGTAAATCAAACCGTAGGGGTCGGCATCCGGTACCGGCAGATTGTAATAACCTCTGCTGTAGTGAGACGGATAAACCATCGGGCATATAAAATCAAGATAACTGGACATCTCAGCGTAGTTCTGTCCAACCGCAGCAGCGTCAACCGTACTGCTCAAAACAACACCGAATACATCAACCGAGACAAATACGCCAAGCGGTTTCAGATTTTCACACGCATATTTCACGAAACCGGTTATACAGGCCTCTTTGTTCTCCGTAGTCAGTTCCATTCCGTAATCGGCATCCTTAACCTTGGCATCCGTGGAGAATCGGCAATAGTCGAAATTGACCTCGTCAAAACCAAGTTTTGCGCATACCCTTCCGACCTCAGTAAGGTACTCCCAAACCTCCTGATTATTCGGATTCATCCAAGTATAACCACTGCTGTCCTTCATGAGAGTTCCGTCCTTCATATGAACGCCATAGCTCTCATTACTTCTGACACTTCTGATATCTCGGAAGCATACCACACGGGCAATCAGATAGATGTTGTGTTCCTTTAAAGTATTCAGAACATCGGTAAAATGACTGTATAAAATGTTACCGTTCGTCATACTGTTGAGCATCTGCGAATCATTCTTTACAATAATAAAGCCGTCATCGTTTTTGATGTCCAATACTACCGCATTCAGTTCGGTAGTATCAAGAAGATCCAACAAACCGTCGAAATTACGGTTAATCACATCTGCCGTCACATAAATTCCCTTGACTACCTTCCGTTCACGGTTATCCTCGAAGTCTTCCATCCACATATCATCTTCTGAAAGACCTTCCGAATAACGGTTCAGATACAGTCCAAATGGTCCAACCTCCGCACTTCCTACAATCTGTACCGGTGACTCCGTAGGGGTCGGCGTGTTCTCCTTTGGTTCATACTCGGTAACATTATCACCAACCGTTCTTTTATAGCACAAAGCACCCACAAGGATACAGATAACCAAAGCGATTGCGGTACCAATCAATTGTTTCTGACGGATTGCCCTTCGCGTCCCTGAACGGCGGCGCACAGAGGCTTTCCCGTATCTGCCATCAACCATTTTCCTACTCCTGTATTACACAAACATCACAAATGCACAATCAAGCCTGCTGATCTTTTCTCATACAGCAATTCTTGTACTTCTTGCCGCTTCCGCAAGGGCATGGATCGTTTCTTCCAATCTTCTCGGCCTTAACAACCGTGTGGGATTTTCTCTGGGAAAGAAAGAGTTCCTTTCTTCTTGCCTCAGGAATAATGTTGTCCCATTCCGGAAGCGTGTAGAGCCAGTCTGCTCTTGCCTCGCACATATTGTAATAAAGCTTTTCGGAATCAAAGAGAAGGCTGACTTCGGTATCCTCGGTCATCTCTTCTATCGGATTGGGCTTTACAAGGCTGTCATTGATACCATCCAAAAAGCCTGTGAAAAACTTAACACTCATATCATAGCGCTCTGCCAGTTCCTTTACGGTTCCCTTTACTTCCTCAGTGGGATTCTTAAGAAGCTGCTCGTATACTTCCTTTTCTGCTGCGAAGTAAGCTGCCCAGTAAAGCTGACCTTCCTTCGTATTCATGTCCTTCTTGTAGGCCTCATCACGCCATTTTTCCAGCAATGAACTCATTTCGTTGTGTCTCCTTCATTCAAAACTTCTTCTGTATGATTAACGGGTTCTGCAGAATCCAAAACGGTTTCTGCGGCAACCGGGTCATCCTTATGTACATGGTTATAAAAGGTAATCATTACATATCCCAGTACTGCTATTGCAACAAAGCAGAACATACCGGTGAAAAGCAGCCCTTTTCCTGTCTCTCCTCCCATGATTGCTCCGACAAATGTCAGTACAATTGCTGTTACTTCCAGCACAACAATCAGTATCGCAATTACTTTTGTGAACTTCGCATTCAGCATAATTCTTTCCTCCCGTCAAATGCTATCGGCTCTTCCTGATAATAGCTACTCCTCGTCACTGTTTCGAAGCTTTGCGAGCCATTCCTTAATCTGTTTTTCATATCCTAAATCACCCGGCTCATAAAATGTCATCCCGACATATTCATCCGGCAGATACTGCTGCTTACTGAAGTGATTCGGGAACAGGTGCGCATATTCATAGCCCACACCTCTTCCGAGCTTTCCGGCACTTCCGTAGTGTGCGTCCTGAAGATGCGGCGGAATGGCTGGCGTCTTCTCATGCTGTACGATATCCATTGCCTTTCCGATGGCCTCGACTGCAGCATTGCTCTTAGGAGCGCAAGCCACATAGGCTGCGGCCTGCGAAAGGATAATCTGTGACTCGGGCATACCGATTCGTTCAACGGCAAGCGCTGCACTGACAGCGACCTGCAATGCCTGCGGATCCGCATTACCTACATCCTCGGCTGCACATATCAAAATCCTTCTTGCCACAAACTTCACATCTTCACCCGCATAAAGCATTCTGGCAAGATAATATACTGCTGCATCGGGATCCGACCCGCGCATACTTTTGATAAATGCCGAAATCGTGTCGTAATGATTATCACCGGTTTTGTCATATCGAATAGCTCTTTTCTGAATACATTCCTGCGCAACCGCAAGGTCGATTCTCGTCACGCCATCCGTTCCCGGAGCCGTCGTCAAAACTCCAAGTTCCAATGCATTCAAGGCCTTTCGGGCATCACCGTTCGCAACATCAGCGATAAACTCAACCGCCTCATCGCTTATCTCGGCATTATAAAGCCCAAGCCCCTTTTCACAATCACTCATTGCCCTTTTCAGAAGTCCGACGATATCCTCCTTCTGCAAAGGCTTCAATTCAAATATAATGGATCGGGAAATCAAAGCCCCGTTCACTTCAAAATAAGGATTCTCCGTTGTCGCCCCGACCAGAATAACCGTTCCATCCTCCACAAACGGCAGCAGGTAATCCTGCTGTGTCTTGTTGAAACGGTGAATCTCATCGATGAACAGAATGGTACGGCGTCCGCCCATTCCGAGAAGCTGTTTTGCCTCCTCAATGACATCCTCCATATCCTTCTTTCCGGCTGATGTGGCGTTAATCTGGCGGAATTCACCCTTTGTGGTATTGGCAATCACTTTGGCAAGTGTTGTCTTTCCGGTTCCGGGCGGTCCGTAGAAGATTACGGAACGAAGCTGGTCCGCAACAATGGCTCGGTATAACAGTTTATCCTTTCCGATAATATGCGATTGTCCGACAACCTCATCTAGCGTTGTCGGTCTCATTCGTGATGCCAGCGGTGCTTTGGTCTGCGTGGCATTCTCATGCATATACTCAAATAAATCCATAATCAACCTTACTTGCACCTGATACAGTGCTTAACATTGTCTTTTTCAGGAAAATGTGATATATTCTCTACGGTGATTCCTACCAAATTACAGCATACAAGGAGAAAATGACATGTACCTTCCTTCCGATCCTTCCGTTCTGGTTTCCGTAATCAATACAAAGCTTCGTGACTTCTACGAAAGCCTTTCGGACCTGTGTGATTCGGAGGATATTGACAAGGAAGAACTCTGTGAAAAGCTTGCTGCGGCAGGATTTGTCTATGATGCCGAAACAAATCGGTTTCATTAGCCAAAAAGCATACCAATACATAATAAATATAGCACATTTCCATACACATTACAACCCACATTCCACCGTCCGTCAGTTCGGACGGCAAGCAGAAAGGATAAGCAAATGCCAAGTAATCCGGTGTTATTTCTGAAAGAAGGCGGGCAGGGAGAAATCGTTGAGAAACGCTCCCGTTTTATTGCTACCGTTATGCCCGTCACAACCGAATCGGAAGCGCAGGAATTCATCGACAGGATGAAGAAACAGTACTGGGATGCCCGACACAACTGTTCCGCATTTGTACTTGGTGATAATGCAGAGATTACGCGGTGCAGTGATGACGGAGAGCCTCCGCATACTGCAGGCCGGCCGATGTTAGACGCACTTCTTGCTTCCGGCATCCGCAATGTTGCAGTAGTCGTAACACGCTACTTCGGCGGGATACTTCTTGGAACGGGAGGACTCGTCCGTGCCTACCGGGAAGCCACTCTGGCGGGACTGCAAAACTGTAAGTCTGCAAAGAAACAAACCGGTATTCCCGTAGAGATTGTCACGGATTATAACGGCATCGGAAAGCTTCTGTTTCTTACCGGAAAAGGAAACTATCCGGTTCTGAATACGGTATATGCTGATACCGTTACGCTCACAGTGATACTTCCCAACGACGGATTGAATCAGTTTCTGGCAGAGGTTAATGACGCAACCGCAGGGAAGGCCGTCTGCACTGCAGGCGATCCTGTTTCCTATATATTAAGCGATTCCCCGAATGAGTCCCCGAAGATATTACAGAATTCTTAAATTTTTCATAAAAACTTAACAAAATGTAAGGTTTTCAAAGGTTTACAATGCATTTGCCTTTGTGGTATCATTCTAGATGTGGGATTTCCTTTCGCGGGCTGACTCGGCTCGAATACAGTAAAGAATTCAGGTGGTCTTTTTTATGTTGAATTTCAGTCATTACAATGTAATCAAAATGCAGAAGGAAGCAAGGTCGGTTCCCCGAAAGATTCGTTCGCTGATTTCTGTATTTCTGCTTCGGGTATTCGTTGTATTACTTGCGGTATGTATTATCGTGGGTTGCTACTCGGCTTACGGCGGATATCTGGGAATCATATCCAAGTCGCCCGACATCGAAGGCGTATTTGACTCCAATAAAGACTTCGAGAAATACTCCTCCTTCCTATACTACTCCAACGGCGATAAGATGGAGTTGGAACTTTCCGGAGCAGGTGCAAACCGTGTGAAAGCCGATATCAACGATATTCCTCTTTCCGTCCGCAACTGTTTCGTTGCAATGGAGGATGAACGTTTCTACGAACACTCTGGTATCGACGTGCGAGGCATATTCCGTGCCGCTTATTCCGTTTTAAAAGAGCAGAGCCTTGATTATGGTGCAAGTACCATCACACAACAGCTTCTTAAAAACCAGGTTTTCTCCGGCGGTAAAGAAAAAAGTCCTATTGACAAGGTACTCCGAAAGGTTCAGGAGCAGTACCTTGCCGTTCAACTTGAAACCCGTCTTTCCAAGGATACCATTCTTGAATACTATCTGAATACCATTAACCTTGGAAACGGTGCCTATGGTATTGAAAAGGCAGCACAGGTATATTTCGGCAAATCAGCTTCAGAGCTTACCATTTCCGAGGCTGCCGTACTTGCCCCGATTGCATGGTCACCCACTCTCGCGAATCCGCTTAAGGACCAGGAGAAAAATGCACAGCGTAGGGCAGACTGTCTGAAGAATCTTTATGAAAACGGTTTCTGTACCGAGGAAGAGTATAAAACTGCTCTCGCTGATTCCGATGATGTCTACGAAAGAATTCAGGAGCAAAACCAGATTACCATCGATTCCGGTACAACCTACCGTTCCTATTTCGTTGATGAACTGATTCTTCAGCTTACTGCAGATTTACAGACAAAGGGCTATACCGCTGCGGAAGCCAAGGATTTGATTTTCACCGGTGGCCTTCAAATATACACCACGCAGGATCAGGGAATTCAGGCAATTATGGATTCGTATTTTCTGGATGAGTCCAATTATCCGGCTCTCGGCAAAGGTTCCTACTATTCCCTGAATGAGAAATATGTTATGTCCGTTGTCGGAACAAACGGCGTCTCCAAGAATTATCAGTATAAGGATCTTGTAAACTTCTACGCCGATTACTCCGACAAAGCAGGCATCTATTATCACAAAAACGGTAAGAAGACAGGTATCAGTTCCTGTACTCTTGATAAAGACGACCTTGAGGCGAAGATTGATGCCTTCATTAAAGCCAAAGAGGACGAATTCCGCACGACCTATCCCGGCGTTGATTTCAATGTACAGGAGAAGAACCGTGTAATCACACTGTCTCCTCAGTGTGCAATGGTAATAATGGATTATCGAACCGGTGAGGTTCTGGCGCAGTATGGTGGACGAGGAGAAAAAGTTGGTGACTTGATTCTCGACCGTTCCACTCATGCAAACCGTCAGGCGGGTTCCACTTTCAAGGTTCTTGCATCCTTCCTCCCCGCACTTGATGCCGCAGGAATGACTCTGGCAACCACATTTGACGATTCCTATTATGTATATCCGGGTGGCAAGAGCGTCGTTGATAACTGGTATTCCGGTTACTATCGCGGTCTTCAGCCCATCCGTCTTGGAATCTCCCAATCCCTGAACATCGTTGCCTGCCGCTGCTTGGAAAAGGTCGGACCGAGCATTGCTGTTGACTATCTGCAAAAGCTTGGCTTCAAGAGTATTGCAGCTGATAGAAAGGCTGCAGTCAATGACTATAATGTTGCCATCGCACTCGGCGGTCTTACCACCGGCTGTACGGTTTTGGAAATGACAGCCGCTTACTCTGCGATTGCCAATGAAGGTCAGTATATCGAACCTCATTATTACACCTATGTCCTGGGCCATGACGGTAAGCCGCTTCTGACGAACGACAAGCCCAGCGTTCAGGTTATGAAATCCTCCACCGCATATCTTCTGACCAATGCGATGGTTGATACAACTACAAGCGGTACAGGTACTGCCTGCCGTTTCAAAAAATTGCAGATTCCTGTTGCAGGAAAAACCGGTACGGCACATGATAATGTTGACCTGTGGTTTGCAGGCTTTACCCCTTACTACTGCGCAGCCATCTGGAGTGGTTACGACAACAATAACCCGCAGTCCAATACAACTTATTATCGAACCATGTGGCAGAAAATCATGGAGGATGTCCACAATCTAAAAGGGTGTACTCCTAAGCAGTTTACGCGTCCGAACTCCATTGTATATGCAACAATATGTACAAAATGCGGTAAGCTTGCGGTCGAAGGGGTCTGTGACCAGACCCCCGAGGAAAGCTGCAGTAAATCCGAAATCTTCGCAAGAGGAACCGCCCCGACCGAATACTGTACCTGCCATGTTAAGGTTACCATCTGTACGGAAAGCGGTTGCCGTGCGGCCCCCGGTTGTATTCATACAGAGGATCGCGTCTTCTTGATAAAGGAAGAATCCGACCTTTGTGCGGAACACGGAGGAACATGGGACACCCCGAACATTATGACACCGGAGCAGGATATTCCCTGTCCGCTTCATCCGATTTATATTCCTCCCGAGGATGAGCCTACTACCCCAGACCCAACACCTCCGGGAGACGTTGATACCAACTAATCATTAAGGAGTTTGTTCTATGCCTAAGGTACCTTCCAATTGCGAGTATTGTGTGTTCTATGAATATGACGAAGAAGAGGAAGATTATTTCTGCACCAAAGACCTCGACGAAGATGAAATGGCTCATTTTATGGCCGGTCATCATTTCGAGTGTCCTTTCTTCCAATATGGTAATGAGTACACAATTGTAAAGAAACAGATGTAAATCCTACGATTTTGACGCATCTTCAGCAATCTGAAAAGAAAATTGTAAAAACTTTTATATTTTCATTGCTTATTTATAAAAAGTGTGTTATGATTCTGACAGGTGGATTAGTATTTTAGTATAAATCCTTGTATCGAATCCGTCTGACAGGATTTCGGTACACATAAAATTGCTAGTTTTCTATCCTCTTTATATTACGCGCGGGGAGTGGCCATCAAAGAATTTCAGAAATGGAGTTTTTTGATGGCTACTTCCCTTTTTATTGCAAAAATCCCTTTTCCTTTTTGATAGAATCAGATATACTGTAATTGTTGTTAATCAACCACTTTGGAGGACGTTATGAAACTGAATTATAAAAGAACTATCCTTGTTGGCTTTGCTTTTATGGCAATTTCTGCTTTCTGGCAGATGTATGACACCATTATTCCACTGATTCTGAAATACACCTTCAATCTGAAGGAAACCATCAGCGGTGTTGTTATGGGTGCCGATAATCTTCTGGCAGTGTTCCTTCTGCCCGCATTCGGTGTAATGTCTGATCGCTGTCAATCAAAGCTTGGACGCCGTCGTCCTTATATATTTATCGGAACGATTCTGTCCGTCATTTTTATGATGCTTCTGACATTTTTCGACCATCCTGACAAATTGGCTCTTTTTATGATTGTTCTGTTCTTCCTGCTGCTTTCCATGAGTCTCTACCGCTCTCCTGCAGTAGCCTTGATGCCGGACCTTACTCCCACACCTCTTCTGAGCCAAGGTAATGCGGTTATCAATCTGATGGGTGCTGTCGGTTACATTGTAACGCTTGTATTGATTAAATTCCTTGGTGGGGAGCCACAGAATCGGCCTTCCTATGTTCCGCTTTTTGCAGCTATTGCAGGCCTTATGATACTCAGTATCGTTGTTCTTGCCATATTTATTGACGAACGCAAACTTGTGGTCAAGGTGAAGGAGGAGTGCGACGCCGCCGGAGTCACCATCGGAGACCCCGAACAGAGCGGAAACAAAGATGGTCGTCCTATGGCTGCAATTCGAAGTCTGGCTCCAAATGTTCGCAAGAGTTTTCTAATGATTCTCTTCTCTGTAGCATTCTGGTATTTCGCTTACAATGCGGTTACTTCCGCATTCTCCCGATATGCGATTGAAGTATGGAAGATGGATAGTAACTACGCAGACTGCCTGTTGGTTGCCTCTGTTGTGGCCGTAGCAAGTTATCTTCCGATTGGTATTATTTCCGGTAAATTAGGTCGCAAAAAAGTGATTCTGATTGGCGTTGTGGCAATGTTCATCAGCTATGTATGTCTATTCTTTTATGCCAACTATCACGTTTCCGCAGTTATTTTCTTTGCAATCATAGGATTTGGCTGGGCAGCAATTAACGTAAACTCGCTTCCGATGGTTGTCAGCATGTGCGACGCCGGAGACATCGGTCAGTTCACCGGCATCTATTATACGTTCTCTATGTCAGCTCAAGTACTTACTCCTATTCTCTCCGGGGCTCTGTTACAGTATGTAAGCTACCGCACTCTTTTCGTATACTCTGCATTCTTTATGGTTTGTGCTTTCATCACAATGTGCTTTGTTCATCACGGTGACAGCAAACCGACTGCCAAGAAGAATCTTTTAGAGCATTTTGATGTAGAAGATTAATCGTTTAAATCATCAAGGGCACATCCCATTATTCACGGGTGTGCCCTTTTTTTACTTCAAATTGTTCTCTAATGATACCCCGATTTATCTGCGTCCCGGGCCGCCGAAGCCTGTTCCCTTGTCTCCATTCGTGATATTGGTTATCTCAACGGTCTGCTCGGTATCACCGACCTTTAACGTGTAGGTCTTCCCTATTTTCAGTTCAGGGCTTGAGAATACTACTGAGTTAAAAGCTTTAGTCGAGGTATGCATAAATATGGCTGTTCCGGACTCATCAATAACAGAAATCACCGTCCCTGCCTTGAACGAAGAAGAGAAATTCTTCATGAAAGAACACTGCTTCGAGGTGCTTTCAAAGCTCTCTGCCATACCGGATGCTCCGATTGCAAGAACCGTTCCACCGTTGCAGACAAGACTGCCTCCATTCTCACTTCCGGAATCCAAAGCACCATTTCCGCTGTTTGTGGGTCCGTCAACCGTAATCTCTCCCCCATCGATAGTCAAATCTCCGTTGGAATCCAAACCGTCTCCATTTGCATCTATCGTAATAATCCCACCGGAAATCTGAAGTACCGGCATCGTTTCATCCGCGTCCTTTGTCTCTGAACGACCCGTTCCTGAACCAAACCCGCCAAAACTAATGCTTCCGCCGTTAGCATTCATACCGTCATCGGATGCAGTGATATCTATAATTCCACCACGGATATAAAGTTCATGTGCCTCCAGTCCTTCATAGGACTCGGTAATATGAATGGTACCATCTTCTATTGTCAGTACTTCATCTGCATGAATTCCATCGTCACCAGAAACGATTGTCATCGTTCCACCGGTAACACTGATTTCGCATCCGGAATGAATGCCGTCATCCGTTGACGAAATGGTAATGTTTCCACCGTTTATGGTAAGCAATCCTTCACACTTCAGACCTTTCGAACTGATATCGCCATCAGAATTCTGTCCCCGGTCTCCTCTAGAGAATTCATTTCCATCTTGTTGAAAGCCTCCACGACCACCACCTTGCGAGAATCCTCCAGGATTACCTCCCGAGAAACCTCCGGGCGGATTGCCTCCCGAGAAACCTTCCGGCGGATTGCCTCCCAAGAAACCATCAGGAAGTTCTGAAGCAGAACCATCCGGCAAAGTGAAATCTACGTCCGGCATCCCGTTATTACCGTTTTGTTCTTTCTTTGCCACATCAGACGCTACTGTATTATTTCCTGCGACAATCTGAATATTGCCTCCATTTACCGTAAGATCATTTCCTGCCTGAATCCCGTCTCCCTGTACGGTTATCTGCAAATAGCCATCTCGCACTTCGATGTCACCGATTCCTTCCGTGCTGTCGCCGGCTCGAATCCCATCGTTATTACCATTTAGGATAAGCGTACCCTGACCATCCAGTATGAGGTCCGAAACGGATTGAATCACTGCTCCGGAAGCCTCTTTTGTGCCATCCTCCAAAACATTGACTTCCGTGGCACTCAGTTCATTAACGGAATCTTTCTGCATATAAATGAGCACCTGTTTCGCACTCTTAACTTTAATCGCCGCATTCGTGGAATTACTGATGGAAACATTATCAAGAACAAGTGTGACTTCTCCGTCGCAATTCACTGTCAGTTGACCGTCACTGAGGCTGCCGCTGACTGAATAAATCCCACTCTTTTTAATGATTACCTTCTCATCCTTAAGTTCCACTTCATCGCTTGAAAAGCTTATCACATCGTCCGTAAGAACAATCTGCTCTGCATCTGTTTTCTCTCCATTTATGGAGACGGAAACAGGTGCCGATAGCCTCTTTTCTTCGCGCTTAATATCTGTTTTCTCATCTTTCTCTGTCTTCTCAGTTTTCTCTGTACGTGACTTTCCTGTACTTTCCTTTGCCGTACTTGTACCATTTCGAAATACAAGTGCCCATACAATCAGACCAACCAGTATAACTGCCGAAGCCAGGACAATAACAATCTTTCCTTTTCTCATTTCTACTCCTCTTCTCTCATAACAAAGCATATCACTTGCGACGTGCTCGCGCCGATTCTGCCCGTCGCAGAAAAACCTTGCTATCTATAGCATAAAAGGAAAATATGAATGAATCGTGAAAAGAAAAGCATCAATTTATGAAATCTCATAAACTTGATGCTTTTTCATCATTTACTCTGTTTCACCTGCAGAGAACACAATAGATGCGACCTTCCATTCCTCTCCTATCTTTACAAACCAGATAGGGTGAACGATTTCCGTGTCGAACCTCTGCCCCGTGTAGGAAGCCACAAAACTCTGGTCCATTCGCAAATCCATATACACAAGAGAATCTCCGTATCCGTAATATTCCTTGACCGTATGGTTAGTATAGGTCGGCGGTTTACTGTGTCCGTTAAACCAAGAGTTATCCAAGGAAGCGATATCTTTATAATACTGAGAGTTGTTCGGGAAGAAGTTCTTCATTTCATATGCACTCTTGTCATTGGAACAGAACAGGCAGAACTTCGTAAGGAAGTCAAATCCTATTGATGTCATCTCTTCATAACCGCTGTATCGATTATTATATGGGCATCTCAGTTCCCGAATTGTTCGCATCTCCCCATCCACGTCAATCAGCGTTGTCCCCTCGTTCGGGGTTACCATCGTCCCGTCACAATCCAGAAAACAGATGCTCGTTCCCTTCTCAACAACCAGAAGACAGCTTTCCAGTTTGGGAATTGCCTCTGCCAAAACGTCTGCATACTCGGAATACTGCTTCTCAATGGAAAGAAGTTCTCCAAAGGTTTCCTTGTCCACTTCCTCCGTCCAGGTTACCTGGTCATCATACGCCTCACCATTCACATACAGCACATCCTCTGCCGGTTTAACAATTCGAATCCGTTCTTTGATAATCGGTGCCGGCGTAGGGGTTGGCGTGGGCTTCATTTGTTCAGCGAGAAGCCTTGCTTCCTCGGCTTTTTCTTCTATCTTCCGCTTCTGCTCCTCTTCCTTGACCTTTTCCGTTTCCTCAAAGCGTTCCAGTCTTGTCCAGAGCGAATCGTCGACTATCAGCGTAGCAATCAGCATCACGCCGATATAGCACAACATAATTATTGTAAATACACTCCACCGTTTCTTCATCCCGCTTACCTCACCAGAATCGTAGTGGGCAGATAGCGGTCGCTAATCAGATTTGAACGGCTCGAAACATCCTGTCCCTTATATATCATCAAGCTGGAGCTTCCGCCATCCAAATTGGCAGCATTAATCGCCCCGAAGTCTAGGAAAATCTCAACCAGGTCGGCATAGCTTGCCCCAAGAGAATTAGCCTGACGCCCGTCTACAACTAAAAGAAGCACGGCCCCGTCTGCTCTCTGTCCAATAGCAGTTCTTGGGTTCAATCCGCCTGCAGTTCCTGACATATTGGCGGGCTGTCCGTTGACAATCAGGGCAGGGCCAAAGGAAACCGCATCACGAATTCCTAAGGCATCTGCCTGACTCGTAGACATATTTCCTACAATCAGAACATTGTTCTGGTCAAAACCGATTAATAAAGCAGAACCGCTTCCATAAAGACGCTTCCCTTCAGAATAGGCAAAACCAAGCGGAATTGTACCGCTTCCCTGCCCATTCGGATCTTCAAATCCACCGGCGTTGGTTCCTGCCACGGCTCCATAGCGTTCAATAATCTGTGAAATTTTCTGCCCCGCTCCGTTTGGATTTCCAATCTGCTTGCACACACCGACAAATACTCTTGAAGGGTCCAGAATAATCATCATGTGCCCTCGATAAGTAGAACCGGATACTTCACAAATAATGATTCCATCCTCGTCAGAAACAAGACGGTCATAAATATTACCATCACTTGCTCTTGTAACCATCTTTTCTTCGCCGTTCGGAAGGTATTCAATAATAACCTCGGGCTCTTTTGGAACGGTCTGCTCATCCGGTGCCGGCGTCGTTATATGAATCAGATTACTGTCGGTAATCGCATCAATCTCATCCACCTTGTTCTCTGCTATGATTGTAGCCAATTCCTCCTCGGAAGTAAACCAATCGGCTAAGAACCCAATTGCACTTGTCTCACGTACGGACAGAACGAACTTCTTATGTGCTCTCTTACTCGGTCCATAATTCACAATCCATAATACGGAGAACAGAAAAAGAACAGTAAAAAACACCGTAACCCCCAGCGCAATCCCGATTCGGCATAGAATCTGCTTTAGTTTACGGTGTTTCTTTTGTTTCATTTTATCCCCACATATTCTTCGGGCCAAGTGCCCTGATTAATCTAGTGAATTCAACCTATCCTTAACATCGCTTAGGTTCGGTCCGGTCGGAAAACGTTCCGTATATTCTGTATAATACTGCTTTGCATGCGTGATATCCCCGGTCAAATGATAGCTTCTTGCCAAATAGTACAGATTGGCTTCATTGTCCTGAGACTTCTCATAGGAACACTGGAAGAATTCCAATGCATCTGCGAACTCTCCCTTGTTGAAACGTGTTTTACCTTCGTCAAAAAGCTTTGTGCTCGTCATAGTAACGTTATAGACATCCTTATAGGTGCTTTCAACGCGCTTTTTGATTGACTGTGCATATGTACTTTCCAACTCCTGCGAGGAAATCGCACGAAGACGGGTTTGAAGAATATAAAGGTCCATACTGGAGTTATCACCGGCATCTCTCATCTTCAGATAGTAGTCAATCATACGGAACATATTCACGCCGCCTGACCTGTTGGCAAGTTCCTGCTGATCCTCTTTATACGATTCGAGCTCAACCTCCTGCAATTCCAGTTTCGACTGCAGTGTCTGATTCTCTTTTTCAAGGGCTGACAACTCTGCTATGTATACAGACTGGTCTTCACCGTACTGCATCTGTTTCTTTTTGAATTCCTCATTCATTCCTGTCTTAACACTCGGAATAACCAGGAAAAATACGAACATGATTCCGGCGAACAGTCCGACCAAAAGGCATAGGAAAGACCTGTAATCGGGTCTGTCCTCGGCATATTTGAAATTCGGCATAATTGAACTCTTTACGGTTCCCTGCAACTCCTCAGCATCGTCGGGAATCTCATTGCCCTCCGTAACCGTAACCTGCAACTGACGGCCCATACGCTTAATCTTACGGATTTCCTTCAGATAACCGATAGAAGTCGTATTCGCGATATCCACGGAAAGTGTTCTCTTGAGGCACCGTCTTGCACGGTCATTGTCACCTATTTTCATGTACAAAAGCGCAAGCAACTGCCATGCTCGTACATACTTCGGGTTCAACTGGACGGCCTTCTTCAACTGAATCAAAGCAAGGTCATCCCCGCCCTGCAGTGCAACCTCCAGAGCAGCGTTGTATTTTCTGATAGAAACATTATAGTTTTCAACCTTAGTCGGATTATCCTGCAACATCTGCAGATACCTGTTGGCCGGGTTATTCTCCTCGAGAAAGCTTTTACTGATGAGCCATTCACGAATGGCCAGGGCAACCTCGCCCATTTCAAAATACACAAGCCCAAGCAGGTTTCTTGCATCTACATTCTTCTTGCTTACTTTCAGGGCACGATTCAACATATCCACCGCACCGGAAAGGTCTCTAACCTTTGCCTTTGCAAGGCCCTGATTATAGTAATAGCAGGAATACTTTCGCGTCTTCTGGTTGACTTCAATATCGTAACCACATTTGGCGCAGACGCCCTTACGAAGGGTCATATTCGCGCCACATTTCGGACAAATCATATCGTTCTCCTTACAGCTTGCGCTTATGAATCCTTCTTATCCTGCAAAATCTTCTCGATAATATCAGCTACATCAATGATTTCGCGGCTCAAAACAGCCTCCTCAGCCTGCGTTATCTCAAGGCTGGGACTGTACTTAGCAATTTCTTCTTCAAAATTAATCATATCTGCCTCCCTCGGTGTCCGCACAGGAACACCCTTTATATGATACCAACACACCCCTTAAAAATCAAGCATTTTACAATCCCGTGATTCTTTCCAACTGTTCGATATCAGATTCTCTTTCGGATGGTAAGTACATTCCTACTGTTCTCATAGGCATAGGTTACCTCATCCATCATCTTCTTCACCATAAAAATTCCCATACCGCCCATAGCGCGTTCCTCAATCGGAGTTTCTGTATCGGGTGACTTATGCAAAAGTGGATTAAACGGAATTCCTGAGTCCACAAACTGCAGTTCCATTCCGTCTGCCACTCGATTCGCACACACCCTGACCTCGCCGGAATGGTCAGGATATCCATAATCGCATATATTGACGAATATCTCCTCTGCGGAAACAAGAATCTGATTCCTTGTCTCCTCAGATACATCTGTTTTGTCCATTACTCCTTCCAGATAATGAAGCATCTCCGGTAATTGTCCGACTTCAGCCCGGAAAATCCGACTTTCCTGTTCATGCGACATCTTACAATATTCCAATGCAAGCATGGAAATGTCATCAGCCTGCTCTGCCTCGTCTGAAAAGGAATCAACGCTTTCACGAAGTTTCTTTAACAGTTCTTCACATCTTACGGAGTGGAATCTATCCAAAACAGTTTTAAGCCTTTCCTCGCCGTACATTGTTCCGTCAGGATTCATTGCTTCGGTAACGCCATCCGTATAAAGGAACAACCTCATACCCGGCTTCAGTGTCATCTCCTGTTTCTCGTAGACAAAATCACTGAATGCACCCAACACAAGACCTGAAGGAGCCTCGACCATGACTGTTTTCTCCCCGTTCCAGAGGCACGGAAGATTATGTCCTGCATTCGCGTAGATTAACGCTCCTGACTGTAAATCCAAGGTTCCCATCCATGCTGTAATAAAGAAATCTGATGCATTATCCTCACAAAGGGTTCTGTTGACACGAGTAAATATCTCCTCCGGAGACAATCCCAGCTGAGCAAGATCTTTAATCAGCGTCTTTGCATTTGCCATAAACAGCGCTGCCGGAACACCCTTACCGGATACGTCACCGATTACAACTGTCACATGTGTTTCATCAAGCATATAAAAATCATAAAAATCCCCGGCGACCTCCTTGGCCGGGAACATTTGGGCATAGATTTCAAACTCATCATGTTCCGGAAAAGCCGGGAAACTTGCCGGAAGCATATGCTCCTGAATCTTAGCCGCCAGCGTCAGTTCCGATTCCATGCGTGCACTCTTGCCGGCAACCTCCGCCTGCTCGAGTACCATTTGTCTGCCACGTTGTGCAATCCGAATGCATGCAGCCGCAATAATGATAAGAATTAACATTTTCGGCAGATATCCCTTCGTCATTCGCTGCAAAACATATTCCCCTTTACTGTAATCCGTTCTAAGAAGGGCTTCCTCCAGTGAAGATTCCACTGTTATTACAGTCCCCTTTGGCACAGGAATCATATTCAGATCAAGAAGGGACTTATTCCCTTTCGCGCTTAAAAACTCCGTCAGTGCCGATCCGATAACTGTCACCCCCGAAATCTGTGCTGTAAAATGTACGGAAAAATACCTGCACGACAGAATCATAGGAATTGCAAGAAGAAGAATGACATTGTAGGAAAGATAATAAAATATACGCAAGCAATGAAGAAGCAGAATCAGAAACAGAACATACTTCAGGTAGCGTCCGGAACCTTTCTTTACTATACATAAGATGTACCCAATGAATAACTCAATGAGCCCCCTTACAATGATTCGGGTTCCATCCGCACCTATATCGAATACCCCCGTGAAATTTAAGACTATACTTACCAAAGAAAGTATCATCAGCAAAGCCATCATCATAGCCACCATAAGGTTGGCCTGCACTTCATTGTTATAAAACAAATCCTCCGTAGTAAATGCATTACGGAAGAATCTCTTCAGGAAATTCTGTTTTCTCTGTTCACGGTTCATGGTTCGGCTCCTTTTCAAGTCAGCATCCGCAGGCCTGAGCTCTGCTTCGTCTTCAGCTCCACTGCCTATATTATAGAACAACGCGTGAATAATTTCCATCGAAACCGTGCATTTGTTACCGACAGGTAAACATTGGCACTCCCGTTCATTGGCTCCATAGAAATTCCGAAGCGGTTCCCTATAACAAAAAGCAGGGCTGACGCCGGCATAAAATGCACATGCGACAGCCCTTGCCATATCTGTTTCAGCTTTCTGTTTACTTTGCGAGGTGTGTCAGTCTCTCCTCAACCTGTGCAAGCATAGCCTCGTATTTGGCAAGCTTGTCCTTTTCCTCGGCAATCTTCTCTGCAGGAGCCTTGGAGATGAACTTCTCATTGCTGAGCATTCCGTTGGAACGCTTCAGCTCGCCCTCGAGTCTTGCCTTCTCCTTGGTAAGACGTTCAATCTCCTTATCGATGTCTACCAGATCGGCAAATGGCATATAAACGGTTGCGTTCGGAATCACTACGGAAACGGCATCGGCGTCAATGCCTGCCTTATCCTCCTGAATCATTACCTCGCTGGCACTTCCGAGCGTTGCGAAGAATACCTTGCTGCCCTCGAAGATGTCACGAACATGCTGTTCCTTTGAAACAACGTAAACCTTAGCCTTTCTTGACGGCGGAACGTTCATGTCATTTCGGAGGCCACGCATAGCGGTAACTGCGGTCTTAATCAGCTCAACAGCCTCTTCCTCCTTGGCAAATGCGAACTTCTCATCATAAGCCGGCCATTCGGAAATCATAATCGAAGTATCCTCATTGCAATCACCCTCGGTATCCTTCAAAGTACGGTAGATTTCCTCGGTTACGAAAGGCATATAAGGATGCAACAGTTTCAGCGAATTGGTCAATACGGTACGAAGTGTCCAGATAGCAGCCTTCTTCGAGGTCATATCCTCACCGTACAGACGAGGCTTAACCATCTCGATGTACCAGTCGCAGAACTCTTCCCAGATGAAATCGTAAATCTTACCAACCGCGATACCGAGATCGAAATTCTCCATATTCTCGGTAACTGCCTTTACAAGGTCATTCGACTTCGAAAGAATCCAGCGGTCCGCATCGGTAAGGGTGGCCATATCTACGGACTTAACCTGACCGTCTGCGCCCATCTGCTCCATATTCATCATGATGAAACGGCTTGCGTTCCAAACCTTGTTAGCAAAGTTACGACTTGCCTCAACACGCTCCCAGTAGAAACGCATATCGTTGCCGGGTGCATTACCGGTAACAAGCGTGAAACGAAGAGCGTCTGCACCGTATTTATCAATAACCTCCAAAGGATCGATACCGTTTCCAAGAGATTTACTCATCTTACGGCCCTGCGAGTCACGAACGAGTCCGTGAATCAGAACCGTCTTAAACGGAACCTCACCGCAATGCTCAATACCGGAGAACATCATACGGATAACCCAGAAGAAGATGATATCGTAACCGGTAACAAGCGTGCTGGTCGGATAGAAATACTTGAGTTCTTCGGTCTTCTCAGGCCAGCCAAGTGTGGAGAAAGGCCACAAAGCGGAGCTGAACCAGGTATCGAGCGTATCGGGATCCTGACGCATCGGCTTACCGCACTTCGGACATACAGCGCTGTTCTCTTTCGTAACAACCATTTCTCCGCAGCAATCACAGTAAAATGCCGGAATCTGATGTCCCCACCAGAGCTGACGGCTGATACACCAGTCGCGGATATTCTCAAGCCAGTGATAATAAGTCTTGTCAAAATGCTCCGGAACGAACTTCGTCTTACCCTGCTTTACGGCATCTATAGCCGGACCTGCAAGGGGTTCCATCTTTACGAACCACTGCATGGATACACGCGGCTCAATCGTCGTATTACAACGGTAGCAGGTACCTACGTTATGGCTGTAATCCTCAATCTCGGTAAGGGCACCGCATTCCTGCAAATCCTTAACGATGGCCTCACGAGCCTCATAACGGTCCATACCGGCATATTTCGGATACTCGTCTACAATCTTGGCATCGGCAGTCAAAACGTTGATTACCGGCAGATTATGGCGAAGACCAACCTCAAAGTCGTTCGGGTCATGTGCAGGTGTAATCTTAACAACACCGGTACCGAATTCCATATCAACATATTCATCGGCAATAACCGGAATCTGACGACCTACAAGCGGAAGCGTAATCATCTTGCCTACGCAGTCCTTGTAACGTTCATCGTTCGGATTTACCGCTACAGCCGTATCACCGAGCATTGTCTCGGGACGGGTTGTAGCCATCTCGATGTAACCGCTTCCGTCCGTGTACGGATAACGCAAATGCCAGAAATGACCTGCCTGGTCCTCATAGTTAACCTCAGCATCGGAAATCGTGGTTAAGCAGTGCGGGCACCAGTTAACAATACGGTTTCCACGGTAAATGAGACCTTTGTTATAAAGGTTTACGAATACTTCCTTAACGGCCTTGTTGCAGCCTTCATCCATGGTGAAACGCTCACGGTCCCAGTCACAGGAGGAGCCCATCTTCTTCAACTGGGATACGATACGGCCGCCGTACTGACGCTTCCACTCCCATGCGCGCTCAAGGAATTTCTCACGGCCGATGTCCTCTTTGGTGATGCCTTCCTCTGCCATTGCGGCAACGATTTTTGCTTCCGTTGCGATGGATGCATGGTCGGTTCCGGGAAGCCACAATGCTTCATATCCCTGCATTCTCTTAAAACGAATCAGGATATCCTGCAGGGTATTGTCAAGGGCATGACCCATATGTAACTGACCGGTGATGTTCGGCGGCGGAATTACAATCGTATAAGGCTTCTTATCAGGTCTTACGGTTGCATGAAAATACTTCTTGTCCTGCCAGAACTTGTACAGGCGGTCTTCAATGTCTTTCGGATCGTAGGTCTTGGAAAGTTCTTTCATAGCTGTTCTCCTTTTCATTTATTACATTCTAATTCTTTTTGATTAGTAAGTGTGTCGTTTTGCGGTATCCGGTCCCTTCTATCCCATGCACTGCACCAGGTATGGTTACAAAGTGACGTCTCCTGATTTTCGTAATAACGAAAAAAACGTCCTTACGTATTATCAACACATAAGGACGAGGGTTATTCGTGGTACCACCTTACTTCGCAACTTTCGCTGCCTCTTACGTAACTCCATCAAGTTACTCGTCTGTAACGGGACTTCCCGAAGAATCCTACTATGATTTCAGATTCCCAGCTCCGAAGCTACCTTCCATAAGTCTCTACCCGAACCGGTCTTTCAGCCTAGGACCGATATCTCTTTCGGAGATTCTTATGTACTCCTCTTCTTCAACACTCTTTCTATCAATTATGGGTATTACTTTACTCCACCTTTTCGGCTTTGTCAAGCAGAGAATCCGAAAGTCTGCAATTCCGTTTTTCCGACAATCGCAAAATCACTTTATTCCAGCTGACGATTGGCATCTGTCGTAAGGAATCCGGCGTTGAAGGAATGTAAATCACCCAACACAACATAGATATCCTTAATCTGATATCGTTCAATCATATCTGCCACAGAACCGCCCACGGTCTTTTTATTAAAGTATCGCGGGTCATAATAATGCACCTGCTTGTAGTTGTTCGTCAAAAAGGAGAAGAAGACGAGTCCGAAGGAGTCCATAATCACGAGGGCATTTTCCTCCATATCGTTGTCGCATTCCACGTAAGTCCACGGTCCGCCGGGTCCGCCGAGATAAATGGTATAGCGGTCGCCGGCATTGGCCTTATAGTTCAGGTACGGAATCACACGGTAATGGTCGGGGCCGTCCACTCTTCTGAGCTCATGCGGACAGGACGGAGAAATCAGTTCCAGTGTATCGGCATTGCTCTTCAGAGAGGCGGAAGGATTGTCACGGTATAAGGTTCCGAGAAATCCCTTCTCCGTATCATGCGCATAATCGCTTTCATAATCTCCGGGTGCATATCCCGCGCGGGCAACCATCTCCCGATACAGGTAGTAGGCGCCGAGCGGTGTCCAGTGCATATCGGTTCGGAAAAATACGTATTCACCCGCCTGCATATGCGGTGTCAGCACCAACGGAGCATCAAATGCATATACGTTGTCTGCACCGAAAGCGTTCACCACCTCGATGCTTTCCATCATCATATCTCCGTCCTTTGATGAACGAATATACTGGTTGGCATAAGGAGATTGCGGCACGATTGTGAACATCAGTTTACCGCCCTCCGGCAGAAGTGCGGCGTATTTGTTCAGTACCGCAGTCAGTGCAATGACACTGTTTTTGCTGTAACCGATCATGTTCGTCGTCTTGCCGCCAAGTACCATTTTCGTGAACAGCGTCGATTTATAATCCTGAATATTCGGCTCCGGTTTCGGTTCAATCGGCGGGTATTCCGCCGGTGTAGGTGTCATTTCCGGAGTCGGTTCCGGTGTGGGTTCTCCCGGGACAACGATTACGGGAGCCTGCGTGGGAGTCGGCCTCGGCGTTGCGGTCACCCGCGGCGTACTGCTTAGTACCTGTGCAAGCAGTTCGTCCAAATCCTCCTGGTTGGCACCGCTGTCTAACGGGTCCTCGCTTGTCGGATTCGCACGAACAAAATCTTCATAACTCGAAATACTGAGTGTATCCTTCAGCTTTGATGCTTTGGCTATCATCTGCTGTCTGTATGGAAAATGGTCCAGCAGATAATTCTCCGTATCGCTGTCCAGACTTCCGTTACCAATGGACTTGGCAACGTTCGGCTCTGCTGCCAGCATACGATTTTCCTCTTCCGAAAAGGTTGCTTCATGCTCCGCATCACCGATATAGCAGAATCCGATTCCAAGCAATACCACCATACAGACCAGAGGAAATAAATATCGAAATACTGTTTTAAACATTCGTCTCTCCCCCTAAAATCTGAAATATAGAAACGGATTGAAGCTCTGTCCGACCAAAAGCATCACCGATATAAGCAGAAGTCCGAGTGCCGCAACGGGCGAAACCACATTCCATACGGCAGCAAACTTCCCGTTTCGTTTCATTTTCCCGAGCCATTCGTTCCACGGAAGGCAGGCAATCAAAGCAAGAAGCACGAAACCGAACTTATTTTTGAACTGAAAGACGGTGGTGGCGTCGGTAAGCGGTATCTTTCCGGCTCCGAACATTTTCCCAATATGAGTCACCCCGTCACTGAGTTTCTCAAAGTAGAAGAACACCCATCCGATAATGACCAAAAAGAGCGTCATCATTATGTTGAACACTTTCGGAATATGCTTTTTTATATCCAGGAAGAAAATCTTCTCAAGCATCAAAAGCACTCCGTAATACAATCCCCAAACCACAAAATTCCAGGACGCTCCATGCCAGAATCCGGTCAGTGCCCATACAATCAGCAGGTTACGGCACCATTTCAGCTTTCCCACACGGTTGCCGCCAAGCGGGATATAAACGTATTCGCGGAAGAAAGCACCGAGCGATACATGCCAGCGCCGCCAGAAATCCGTTATGCTGTCGGCGGTATAGGGATGCAGGAAGTTCTCTTTAAAGGAAAATCCGAACATTCGTCCAAGGCCGATTGCCATATCGGAATAACCGCTGAAATCAAAATACAGCTGCAGGGAATAACACACTGCCAAAAGCCATGCGCCGGCGACGGAGTTCCCCGCTGTCGTCAGCTCGCTTACAACTTCTCCGCACGTATTGGCAAGCAGACATTTCTTGGAAAGACCAACGATAAATCGAAGGAATCCGTCATAATAATCGCTTTCATTTTCCTTTCTGTGCGCAAGAGAATCACTGATATCTTTATAGTTCACAATCGGTCCCGCTATCAGCTGCGGAAAGAAACTCACATAAAGAAGCAGACGGAAGAAATTCGTCTGCACGGGGATTTTCTCACGATAAACGTCCACGATATAGGTAAGAATCTGGAAAGTATAAAAAGAGATTCCGACCGGAAGAACAATGTCCTTAACACTGGCAGTACTGTGAACCAGACGCAGAACCTCGTTACAAAAGAAGCTCGCGTATTTGAAATAGAACAAAAAGCCAAGGCTGAAGACAACCCCGACAATTAAAAACATCGTACGCGCCTTACGGTTTTTTGCAGTGGAAATACTCAGAGCACACAGATAGTTGACCAGAACCATTGCAAGCATGACGAATACCCATTTGGGCTCGCCGAATGCATAGAAGCCTATAGAGGCAATCAGAAGAATGCCGTTTCGCATCCTGTCGTTTCGGACCCAGAAATACAGCAGTCCGATTACAGGGAAGAAAAACAGCAGAAAAGTCAGAGAAGAAAATACCATATCCCGTTAACGGCTGTGTCCCCCACAGCTGAACCTTTCCTAATAATGCGGCCTGTCCTGCCGCTTATCAAATATCAGGTTTCCCGATATTCCTTTTTCAGGCGGTTAACCGTCTCCTCGAACAGCCACCAGAAACCGCCATCCTCGTCAGAGAATTCCTCCTTATCCTTCAGTTCCATCAATCGAAGCACATTGATATACTCAGGCGAGTACTCGCGGTTTTCTTCCAGAAAATAGAACTGATTCTCTATGATATGCATTGCTTCTGTTTCCTCGGAGTACTTGGAAAGCTCGCTGTTGAATTCCTCTTCCATACCACCGATTTTCAACGAATACAGATACTGACACAGACTCTCTGTCATATGCCCCTTTTGATAAGCTATCAAGAAATACTTGGAAGCGTTCCGGAACATTCCGTTCTTCGCAAGAAGCACTGCCATATTATGATAAGCCTTTGCCTGTTCCCCGTCATCCACCATCTTGAAGTCACGGTCGTCTAAAAGATTGCGGTACTCGAGCATAGCCTCACGGGTCTTGCCGTAACGAAGGAAGGCATCCGCATGACGCTTCTTCCGCTCAATCGGGAGCATATCAAAGTATACATCGATCTCACCAATCAGCTGATTAATTTCATCCTCTGTATAGTAGTCGGTGCTGCAGAATATTGATACAACCAAATCCTTAATTCCGGCATTATGGTCTAAAAGCTGCTGCAGGAAATCTGCGCGTTCCACCATTCCGAGTTCATCACGAATCCATGGTACGAGCTGACGCTCTGCCAGATCTTCTTCCAACGTTTCAATGTTATGATACAGGTAATAGCACAGCTCTTCCATCGTATAGACCTTCGTTCCTGTGGACTGGAAGAAATACGGTTCCTTCGCTTTATTACCGATACAGAATATTAATTTGCCCATACAGCCGTGCTACCTCCTTTCAAAACATTCTCTTTAATATATGACAAATGTCAGATATCCACAATCTTCTCCCATACACGATAAGAGTTCGGGAAGAACTGACCAAATCCCAAATCCTTTACGGTGATAACCGCTGTCTCGCGGTCAAGGCACCGAATCCCGATGGAAACTCTCGTTGTTTTATTCTCTCTGCTGTGCAGATTCTTCAAGCTCATTACCACATGCTTCGAATCCTTCTTTACGGTGTGGTAAATCGTAAAATAAACCTCTTCGGTGTCATCCAGAATACCGACCGTCTTCGCATTGACATCACTCCAGCGCATGCCCGCACGTACCATCGGGTAATCCGCAATCTGATTGTCCTTAAACATTCGGATGGCAATCGTGGAACGAATCATATCCTCACTTAAGAACAGGAAATCCCGCATCTCATCGGAATTCTCATATAAACCATAGTATGCTGCGCCCTTCGCGTAAAGATTCATACCTTTAAATACACGACGTCCGGAGCAGAGAGATTTCAGAACCTCATCGGACCAGTTACCTTCGAAGCCTTTACCGGTAACATAGATAGTGGAAATAATCTGGCGGTATAAAACCTTATCGGTTATCGTACGGAAGCAGTACGCAAGCTGGTTGTCCGGCATCGTTTCAAGCATATTCTGACTCAGCATATTACTGAGATCCGAAATCTGAGCGGTAACACTGATGGGAGCAATCTTCTTGGCAGTGGACATCTGCGTGTAGATAAGCCCCTGTTCGTTGAATTCGAAAAGAGCTACATCATTTACCCACAGTTCCTTCTTCTGGCACACCGCATAGAACATAAAATTCTGCAGATGGCTGCGAACACATATGCTTTCGCGTCGGATTCCCGTCGTTTCCATCGCATCGGTCACAAGTTCTATAACCTTATCGCTCGGGTCGCGCATGGAGATAACAACCTTCTCCACGTTGTCGAGAGAATACTTCTGCCGAAGCACCGCCATAATCTTACGGAAGAACCGTTCCATAAGGTTTAAAGGCGTGTATTCCGCATCTCGAATGTATACACACTCTCCTCGCTCCGCTTTTCCTAAAAGATCATCAATGAATACTCCTGCGTTACGGTTCTTACAGCGCACCGCATCGTCTCCGAAAAGCCAGTCCCCACTGTCATTTCTTACGCAAAGAACGGTCGGAATCAAAAACTGTCCGCTTGCAGAGGACACACTGACAGATTCAGGTTCCTCTCCGTCCCGGCTTACCGCAATCTGCGTAGTTTCAGGAGATAAATCAAATCCAACTACTATAGGCTTCCCATCCGGCATAATAAGTTCTCCTTTCTATGCCAACCTTCATTACCTGTCTACAGGCTTCTCTCACTGAGAAAAAACTCTCAATACAGCCAAATCCTATTCCTTCATAACACGGAACAGCTGTGAAATCGCAAACTCATCCTTGATGTAACGGTCCAAAAGCTCCAGCGCCTTTTCACGGTCACCTTCCTTTTTGGAAGCAATGATGCGATTGATCTGAGCAAAACGGCTCGTAGATTCTGCATTCTTATCAAGTGTTCCTACTAACGTTGTCTTCTCGGACACCACATTGCCCTCGGCAGACTCATCGGAGATAACGTACTCAATCGTCTCTCCATAGAACAGTACCAGTTCTTTGACGAATATGCCATAGCAGACATCACGCATCGGGACATCCCTCTGCTGTCTCTTGCCCGCAACACGGTAAGAATAGTGTAAGGTTACGCGGTGCTTCGGATTGGTTCGGTATTCTATCAGCCGCTTATCCTCCAGACTCTCGGGAAGAGCAAAATACTTGCAAAGCTTCAGGAATTCCGGAAGTACCTTTCCTCTTGACTCCATTCGTGTCAGCCAGTACTCCGCAAAATCCTTCTCTTCAACCGAAAGGTCTTCCGCATTGGAATAGAGCTTCAAAAGGGCAAGAATACATACGTCCAATTCATCAAGGTTACTATCCTTCTTGATAATTCCAACGGTTTCTTCGGAAATCGGTGCGTCTGACAGAAGGTATTTATATGAAACATAGGTCATATATGCTTTCCCAAGCTGCTTGCTTATCGCAGTCGGATAATATTTACGGAAAATAGCATCGCCATAAGGCATATAGGCTTCCGTAAAAAGAATCTGTGCGAGAAGACGTTCATCCATCTTAGCGGTATCTATCTGCCTGTCCGAAGCCTCTTGCCATATATTGAACATATCTACCGTCTTTCCCTGGAAGTTATCCAAAAGAACGGTAAATATTCTGGCATTTCTCCGACCCTGCAGGAATACATAATACATAACATCGGTCATAAACCGGATATTTTCATTGACAAGTTCCTGCGGTACCTCTGCGCAGAACTGTTCGAGATAACGAACCTCCACAATCCGATACCCATAAGCCATCATCAGCTCCAATGCCTGACGGTAGGAGTTCCTTGAAATCAGAAGCCCGATTAACTTTCCGCGCTGCTTTTCCTGAAGCTGCGACCAGTTGATGGACTGTAACATTGTATTCCGCCTGGAGTCCTCAAGGCTGTCATAAAAATGCAGCAGCAGTGCACGGTTCAATTCATCGGCAAATGTCGGTCGAAGTCCCGGTATCTGCGATGCTTTCTTTCTGAGTTCGATGGAGTAGGCATCCGTCTTCTTCTCCTTCAGTGCCTTCTCTGCCAATGCGAGAAGAAGCATATTGCTTCCCGGATTCAACTGATAAGCCTCCTGGAAACAATCCTCCGCGTGCATAAGCTTATGATCCTCATATACAATTCCATGGAGATAACGGTTATGCTTCTCGTCCATCAGAACAATCGTCGCATGCTCCGTAAAGACATCCACCTGCGCAATACCGCCGACGAACGGAACAATTACCTCCTGTTCAATCTCGCGATGCGCAACACATACATAACGAATACCCGGGGCCGAGCAACGGATTTCATGACGGAATGCAATTCCCTCAAGTCCGTTCAGGAATTCCTGTCGAAGCGACTCCTCATTCATACATTCATTGTAAAGAATGGTCAGAAATGTGTCATTTTTCTGAGCGCGCATCTGCGTCAGCGCATACTCGAAAATCTTACTCTTATAGCTCTCGTAAGCCTCCCGGTTGCTGTCCTTGTGCGTAACGATATTCGCATACAGATAGGAAAGACGCTTATCGTGAAGCTTACTGTTATATGCAAAATATGTCAGAACGGCAGGTTCGAGTACCTCCTCGATATCATTGCCCTTCGTATACATATAATATTCATATAACTCAGGCAGTCTCAACTGTTCATCAACCGCCTTTTTATACCAGACCGCATAAGCCGGGTCCTTTTTCTTCGCCTTAATCAACATCTGACAAAGGGAGGACAGGGCTTCCTTCAGCTGGAATTTCTTATAGATTCCGGTCAGCACAAGATAGAAAATATCCCTGTAATCCTTCAGTCTCTCCGCAAGATAGGAGAACTGAAGCGCAGCTTCTCTTTCAAGAAAATCATGATGCACGGCAAATGCAATTGTCTGCACTTCAAACATTCCGGGTTCATGCAGGAGCGAGGGCTCCGCATTCAGAACAGCTGCAGCCTCTGTAAACATAAGCGGTGAACGGTTCCCGTCATCGTACATTCCGCGAAGTTCGTCCAGCTTCAATCTTGGATTTTTAGAATAGCGGGGGTCTAACTGCAAAAGAAGCATTGCCGGAACGAACTTTCCGTCTTTCTCACTGCAGAGCACATAAAGCTGTTCCATCAGATCCCCCTTGTTGGAGGATGCTCTTTCCGCCTTCAAATACAGATATGCCGCTTTCGCAATGGTACCGCCATTCATCCATTGCTCGTCATTAATAGCCCGAAGTCTTGCATTGGCTGCGCTCTCTTTACCGGCAAGTCTTTCGAGGTGAACGCGGTACAGATTGAGCGCCACCTTCGGCTCCGTACCCAGGCTTTCTAACTTCTCCGTAAGCCCCTCGGCCTCCGCAATATACCGTCCGGTGGAAATATGATTCATACGGAAGGCAAGATAATTCTCGTATAACTGTCCGAAGGTCGCCTTCTTTTCATGGCGTTCCATCAATGCCTCAGGATTGGCTGCAGGACGGTCACAGGAAACCGTAATCTCAATCTGCTGATTCTGTGCCTCGATGGAAATGGTTGCGGTACTGCTACCGTATCCCATCTTCTCCGCCAATAAGGAAAAAGTAATTCCGCATCGGTTCTCGCGGAAGCTTTCCATGGAAATCTGTTCACGGTCCACTGTCAGGAAATCTGCCGACGAGGTAACCCGTGCATTGACATAGCCCCAGTTGCTCTTCGTCAATTCAATACGTCCGTAAACCTGCGCCGCATCGATTTTATACTCCAGATGCGTTTCATCGGTCTGAAGCTGCACGCCCATCTTCTTGCCGGTGGCAACGAGGAATTCCTCCATGGCGCGGTCGCTCGCATGGCTTCTTCGAAGAACCTCAAGAAGGAATACATTATGCGGCTCATGGTACTGCAGAAAAGGAAGAAACGCCGGGTCATTAAACAATCTGAGTGCTTCATCCCAATGATATCTGGCAAGGGAAACGAAACGATTCATATCCGCAATCGTACCCTCTGAGGAAATCAGAGACGGCTCGCTGATTTCAATCCGATACGGAAGAGATACCTCACCGCAATCCGTAACGAAGGTGATCTCTCCTGCAATGTCGTCACAGTTCATAATATATTCTCCGTGAATAACATACTCCACGGTATTGTTTACACCGACAAACTGCGGTGTTGTAATTTCAATCACTCTGTTATCGGAGCTTACGATTCCCTTCATCGTAACACCGGTACTGTTCGTAATACCGATACGTCCGCTCTGGCGTCTCCACATCTCTGCAGAAAGGAGCAGCTTCTCTTTGGACAGAATGATTCTCGGAAGTTCGTACTCAATGATTCCACGTGCTATCTTGCCGATTTTCTCTTTCATGAGAGCTCTCCTTTCTTTACATTTATCGGAAAATGCCACAAGGCATTTCATAAGTCCTTTATCCTGGCTTATTCTATCTTAATCGGGTTAAAGTTTCCTTCCTCATCCACGCTGTAAAGTTTTGTGCCGTCTACCGCAACATAGAAAATTCCAGCCGTATAACCTTCGCTCGTAATGACATTGATACAATAGCATTCCGTAGCCTGTACCATCGATGTCCATTCGTCCACCTCGGTCTTATATGTACCGATATCCTTCGGAAGCCCCAAAAGGTCCAAAGAGACTCCTGAAAGAACCTTTACCGCACCATCCGCTGTCAGCTTTCCTTCCGCATCGTGGTACGGATCGGGTGTCGGAGTGGGTGTGAGCGGTTCGGTCGGCACCTCAGTCGGTGCTTCGGTTGGTGCCTTGGTAGGTGACGTTGTGGCAGTTGGTTTCGGTGCCGCTGTTGCCGTCGGAATTAATGTCGGTGTATATATTGGCGTCGGTGTTCCGATTGTCGGGGTTGCCATCACCGTCGGGGTCGTCTTCCCGGTGTTCTCCGGCTTTTTCAGCTTATCGGCGCCCCAGCTGATAATCCCGACGAAAAGGGCGATTGCAAGAATACAAAATACAACTTTTACATGATTTTTCATTCTACTTCACCCTCCATAAAACATACAAAAATATTGTAACACAGATATTCGCATTTGTCACGAAAAAAGACTGCCCCACGGCAAATCATCATTTGACGCGGGACAGTCTGAAAATTCATTAATTATTATTCGGTTTCTCTCTTTTGAGAATACATCAATGTTCCAGCTATGGCAGCGGAAATAACCATCAGGAACAACCACCACATCGAGGAACTGCTGTCTCCTGTAGGCGGAACCGCTTGCTTTCTCCGCCGTCTTCGATGCGACCGGTGCCTTCACATAGAAATCCGTTTCCGTGATTTCAATCGGTGCCGCAGCCTGTGCTTTCTTCACCGGAATCAGTGAAAGCAGCGTAATCACGCAAAGCATACAACTGATTATCTTCTTCATATACCTGATGAACCTCCCTAATTCTCTGATATATTTATTATAAAAGGAAAATACCAAACCATATTGTCATCTGTTCGCCGACAACCCGCTTGTCGTTGTCACAACCTTTCCAATCGGAAAATGTCGTCACACTTAGACCCATTTTACATAAACTAATATTGTGACAAATATGTCAAAAAACGCAAGTGTAATCGGCATTTTGCACTTTCCGCGATATTTCCGGCATTTTCCCGCTCCCCGCGCCCTTTGCCCGGCATCCTCCGGGGACGCAAAAAGCCGGCTGCATTCACAGCCGGCTCATAACCGAATCGGTTAACGGATTGTATCCGTCACATCAAAAAACCAATATGCCCGAATGAAATTAAGCGAGCTTAGACTTTGCGGTCTCGCAAAGCTTTGCAAAACCTTCTGCATCGTTAATTGCAAGGTCGGAAAGCATCTTACGGTTGATGGTAACATCTGCAAGCTTAAGACCATACATAAACTTGCTGTAAGAAATTCCGTTCATTCTGCAGCCTGCATTGATACGAGCAATCCAAAGAGTACGCATCTCTCTCTTTCTCTGCTTACGACCAGCAAAAGAGGAGGTAAGAGCACGCATTACAGACTGCTTAGCAATTCTGTACTGCTTGGAACGTGCGCCACGGTATCCCTTAGCCAACTTCAATACTCTGTTATGTTTCTTTTTAGCGTTCAAACCGCCTTTAATTCTTGCCATAGTTTTAGTCCTCCTTCAGACAATCTTACAGATAAGGTAAGATCTTTTTCATATTTCTCTCAGTAGCATGATCAACCGTCGTAGCATGTCTCAGGTTTCTCTTCATCTTGGTAGACTTCTTGGTAAGAATGTGCTGTTTGCCGGCCTTCATTCTCTTAAGCTTACCGGTTCCTGTCTTTGTAAAACGTTTTGCAGCGGAGCTGTTTGATTTCATCTTAGGCATAATACAATGTCCTCCTTAGTTTAAAACTCTATACTGTCTTTATTTCTTTTCCGCCAGGATGACGACCAGATTACGGCCTTCCATCTTGGGTGGCTTATCGACGACTGCTACATCCTCAAGCTTCTGACAGAATGCAAGGATGATATCCATGCCGCCCTGCTGATGAGCCATCTCTCTACCACGGAAACGAAGCTCTACTTTAACCTTATTCCCCTTCGCAATAAACTTACGAGCCTGACCGGCTTTCGTATTCATATCATTGTCGGCAATACCGGGGGTTAACTGAATCTCCTTGGTCTCAGTAATCTTCTGTTTCTTTTTGTTCTCTTTCTCCTTACGAACCTGTTCGTAGCGGAATTTACTGTAATCAATAATTCTGCACACCGGCGGTTCTGCGTTCGGAGCAATCTTTACCAAATCAAGATTAGCTTCCTGAGCCATCTTGAAAGCATCCTTGCCGGGCATAATGCCAAGCTGTTCCCCATGTTCACCGATCAGACGTACTTCCTTGTCCTTGATCTGCTCGTTAATCATGTAATCGCTAATAGTACAACACCTCCTATTAAGGGAATAACATTAACTTTCGCCTTTTCGCAACAAAAAAGCGGATATCACAGAATATCCACTTCACATAATCAATGTTCCCCTTGCGGGAAATATAAAATTATATGACCTTTTCGCTAAATCGCTTAAGGTGAGAGCGGATACTCTTCTTCGGCTGTAACATATACAGCATTGGTATATTAACATTAACCGAGGCAAATGTCAACATATTATTTTTCTTTTTTGCCGTCCTTCCCCGTACACAAGCGCATTACTAATCTCGTCACATGATTAACGCTTACGGCACCGATTGCAATTGCAACCGCCTGCGCCACAAACAACAGCACCAACAGGACATTGTTCTTCACACACGGAGCTGCCACCATAACGGAAAATGACAATATAATATGGTGAACCAGAAATGCCTCATAGGAATACCTGCCGACTCTGGTTATCCACCTTGGATAATGCTTCTGAAAGAACGGTTCCGTCAGGGACATGGAAAGAAACAATGCCAGTGCAAACAGCATTCCAACGCCACAAAGGCACATCTGAAGGCATCCAAAATGTTCTTCCGCGAAGAATGCTCAAGGCGATAAAGCCGACCACAATCGTTACCCAAAAAGGAACAATAATACGAGCGAATCGTTTTCGGTAGAATGCTTTGACCGAGAAATCCTGATTAGCCTTGCACATCAATCCGGCACCGGAAAGCATAAAGAATACGGAAACGGCTGCTATGACGAGACTGACGTTGCCAATCACCGGTAACGAATCCGGAATTCTCTGTTCCATAAGTCCGGCTCCGGCTGCCTCACAAAGGGCATGGTAAGCCATAATCACAAAAAAACTTGCTACCCGAAGCACGTCATAATATCGAATTCGTTCCTCTTTCATGGCACCTTTATACTCCTTTTACCTAGCCTTGAGTTTCTTGCCATCTTCCTTTTTTGCAAGGAAACAAACCACGGTTCCAATCATAAATCCGAGTGCTGCACCAAATAAAACATCAGACGGAAAATGCACAAAGAAATACATTCTGCTGATTCCAACCAATCCTGCAAAAACAAGTGCTGCAATTCCCGTCTTCTTATAATACCAGAATATTGATGTTGCCGAAGCAAATGCCAGCATACTGTGAACAGATGGACATGAATAGGAGGACGGGCGGCTTACCAGAAGTTCCACCGTTTCATCAACCATGCATGGTCTCTTTCGGGCAATCATATCCTTCAAAATGCCGTCACCAATATAATATGCAATGATATAAGATGCCAGAACACACAAACCGGCCTTTCTCGTCTTCGGAATAATGAGCAGAAGAATGCCCAGTATTACCCACAATTCACCCTTTGAGCCAACAATATCATTGAAAACTTTAACCATTGCGGAATCCAGCCAATCGCAATGCAGATTCTGAATCCAATATAAAATATCTATCTCCATACTCATTCCTCTTTTTAATATGTAGTTGTTACCTTATCGATTCCGTATATTTCCATAAACCGTTTCTTGTCCTCTTCATCTCGAATCAGCATAACATCTATAAACTTCCCTGTCTTTCGGTCCTTGAATCCCGCGACTTTCTCACCGGTACAGATTGAGGAGCGAATTACCGGCTCCTGCGTCTTTGGGTCATAAGGGATTCTTTCTTTCAAGCTTCGGTCTGCTGCTTTCTTCCCACCCAATAAAGTTTTCAATTTTGAAAACAATGTTTCATTCATATCGCTACGTTCCTTATTCTTCAGAGGAGACTCCTATAATCGTCTTTACCAGTTGCCATGCAATCCCCCCCTCGCGAAGCAGCAATAAGGCATCTGAAAGTTTCACCCACTCCACAGAGTCCACCTCGCCGGAAAGGACAAAGTCCTTTTTATGAACCCTGGCTTTGTACCCGAGCATCAGCATTTCTTTCTTCTCATACGGATAGCTGTGAATGAATTCGAGGCTCTCGACATCCTGACCGATTTCCTCCTTTACCTCGCGCACAACCGTATCCTCTGCCGACTCACCGGGCTTCATAATACCGGCTACACATACATACTTGGTCGCGGACACATAATTCTGCCTAAGGAGCGCAATCTCATCATACTCATTGATTACCGCAGTAATAATACTTGTCGTAAACATATCCCATAAGGGAATGCTGCACTTCTCACAGAAAGGAATCACGCCCTCGTCTCCGATTTCTCTCCCGACCGCCTTCGTGCCACAGTACGGGCAATACGTAAAATGCATATCCGCCGCCTCCTTATTTTTCTTTCATCAACCGCCATTTTATCATATATCAACGGAAAATCCAACCTAAGCCTTCAAAAAGAAGCAGACACATGCCGCTTTCGACCTGTGCCCGCTTCTTTCATTTCTTTACAAATTCCGTACCATGTCATCCGGCATTCCGGTTCTTTTATTCTATGGTGCCGTCTGCGTTCGTTTCCGCTTCCGCGTCGGCCGTTTCACCCGCTTCCGCATCCGGCTCTGCCGTTTCGTCATCCTTCTCAGGATCTCTCTCTTCGGAATCCTTCTTCGGCTTTCCTGCCGAGCTCTTTCTCGCAAAGTAAACTGCCAAGCCTATCGCAAGAATAAGCAGAATACTCATAATGATAATCACCGTCAGACTGCCCGTTCCGAAGATGGAACCGGTCAGGTTGTCGCTGTTGATCGTCTTTCCTCTCTTACCGTCCCATCCGCATATAATGCCGGCGTGCTGCTTATCACTCTTCGCATTAATCAGATAATCGCGCTCGGAATACGCTCTCGGACTCACCGTGCCGGAAGCGGCCAGCGGATTACCGACGTCCGAATTCTTGAAGTTGCAGGAATCATCCTCAATCCGGCCCACAATTCCGCCTGCATCATAACTTGTGGATGTAATCTTTGCCTTACTGGTATTGCCTTCGAACAGGCCTCCGCCGGCCATCCATCCAACGATACCGCCGGCGTTATTCTTCGCTTCTATCGTACCGGAATTGGTATTGAACTTAATCGTGTGCGATGTGGAATCGGTTGCGACTGCGCCGACGATTCCACCCGCGTCCTTGTTATTCGATACGATTCTGCCGCTGTTCACATTATAGCCGAGATCGCATTTTTTATCATGGTCTTTGTCACCGAGTGTACCGACAATGCCGCCCGCGCGGTTTCCGGCGGTTACATTTCCCTTGTTCTCGTTATTGTACATCGTAATGGCATCGTCTTCGTTCTGTCCGAGAATACCGCCCGCATCCGCGTCATCGTTTGTGGAGAGATTCTCAATATTGCCGTAGTTAAAGTTATCGCTCATGATGCCGCCCGTGCAGGTACGGCCAACGATGCCGCCCGCAGAGCGCTTCGCCGTTACGGTAACATTGCCTCTGTTGGTGTTCTCTACGATAAAGGTCGATTCGTTATCGGACTGAATATGCCCGCATATTCCGCCGGCGCAGTCATATCCGATGATGGTACCGTTATTCGTACAGTTTTCTATGTCTGCAATCGGGTCCGTATCCTTCGTTCCGACATAGCCGACAATGCCGCCTGCGGCGCCCTTCTTCGCGGTAATTGTACCATTATTCTCACAGCTGAAAATATCCAGTGCCGCCGCATTTCCGATGAAGCCGCCCGCATCGGTGTCCTCCGATGTAATATTGACATTATTGATACACTTGTTCAGAGTTACGGTAACATTCTTGCCTTCCTTCGTCTCGCCGACAAGACCGCCTACATACTGATATCCCGTAATACTGCCGTTCGCGATTGTTACATTGTCAATTCGAAGGCTGCCGTTTGCGTAACCGACCAGCGCTGCATAGCCGCATTTTCCTGCTGTATTGGATATATTCACATTATCAAATGTCAGGTTTCGGATTATCGCGCCCTCGCCGGTTGTTCGGAACAGAGCCTGTCTGTGTTCGCCTCCGGAAATGGTTAAGTTCTTAATCTTGTGACCGTTGCCCTCAAAGGTGCCGCAAAACTCCTTGCTCCTTGCAGAATCCGGCCAGAGGAGCAGATAATTGGTCTCACGCAAATCCACGTCGGTATTCAGATAGACCGTCTTGCCCGCGTAGTTCTTACCGTCCTTCACAGAAGTGATAAAATTCTTGAATTCACTTGTGGAGTCTATTTCTATCGTCTGCGTAAAATACAGCATCGTGAACTGCGGGAAAGATATGTTGCGCTTATCCGCACTGTGGTCCGAGAAGGTGCCTTCGAAATACTGGTAGGTTTTTACTGCCGATTTCTGATTCATCTCTCTGGTCAGCGTATTATAGTCAATTCCGTAAACGTACCCGTCGATATATCCTTCATGTGTACTGGGCTCATAGGAATTATAATAATCCTCCTCGCATTTTGCGTTGGTCATGAAGACCTTGGAATATACGGAGGAGCCGTAGCCGCTGCTGTCTATGCCGGCAAATGAGAACCCAAAGAGAACCAGCGCGTCATGAAGCGAAATATCCTTGTCGTCCGCGCCTTCAAAAGATTTCTCATACTTAAAATATTTGCTCTTCTCAATATGCTTAAGCAGCTGGTTGAACTGTTCGTCATTCAAAGCCGAGCGCTTATCTGTCAGCGCTTTTTTGGAAATATCCTTACAGAGTGAAACGGAACTGTCCTCCGAAAGTGACATGACTTTTCTCTCATCAAAACCGTATTTTGTCAGTACGGAATATCCGATCTCCCCGTCCATCTCGATAAACTCAACTTCCGGAACCGTCTGATTAAAGGAAACGTTCACGATGTAATCAAACCATCTGTCCTCAATCATCTGGTTGTATTGTCCGACTACACCGGGGCTGACCTGCAGTGTAATATGATTTACTGCCTCCTCGCATGCCACATCCTCTTCCGTTATACCGAAAATATCATAATATGCCTTCTTCAGGTCATCGTATTTTCCCTTCTTGAAGGTGGCATCTATTTCGCTGAAGGAATTCAGATTGACGTCTCCGGTAACAATGCCATCCCTCTGTAACTGTTTATAACGGTTCAGGTCGTTACCGATACTGCATCGTGCAATCAGTATCATGGCGGCTGTTGTAATACCGGTATCCACAATCTCATTGACGGAATTTACATAATCGGAAGCTATCATCGCAGCTTCTCCGCCAAGCGCGCATCCGTCAGCCTCTTTTGCATCCGCGCAGAATATACGAAAAGCCTTTGTATAAATGTCTCCCTGCTGATGCAGCTGAATGGCATTTCCCGTTACATAATTCGCCAGATAGGTCAGATCATCGAGGTAATTGGAGAAGCCGAAATAGTCAATCTCCGTAAGACCTGCAACAAGGACCGTCATCTTCGCGTCAAGAAGCTCTTGAATCTCCGCTTCTTTGAGTCCGTTCTTCTGCTCGTCGGTCAGTGTTTTTCCACTCTCCTCATATATCTCAATATATCGCAGATACTCTGCGGTATGACCCTTTACACGGGTAAGTCTGTCGTTAAACTCCTTAAAGTCCGACTCATATATTCTCTGAAGAGTAGCCTCGCCGTAAGCGTTGATTGCGGACATCAGCTCATCCAGCTTCGTGTTGATTTTCTCCAGCTTCTCGCCCGTGCTCTCCCCTTCTTTGATACCGAGAAGGTCTTTAATATACGGGCCTGCCAGAGAATTGACCGTATCTCCGATAACCGGAATCTTTCCGATAGCCTTCTTGATTCCCTTCTCGGCAAGCTGCTTCGCCAGCTCCTTCGATTTTTCGTTCAAATCCCTCAAAACCGGCGTTTCCGTTACGGATTCCGCAACATTCTCCGCCGTAATCTTACTGTCGGCTGCCGCTGCGCCCGAAACCGTGCAGTATGGCATCAAAATTGCCAATGACAGGACAACAGCCAGTATTCTTTGAAACAGTTTCTTCATGGTGTACCCTCCTTTATTATTTCATTACGCTCTCATTTTATTACTGTTCCGTCTTCTCTTCGGTATCCGCCTTACGCTTCCGGCCGAAATACCGGTTCATTACCGCGATTAACGGGATATAGCTTATTACCGGCAGCAGAATGCCGAGTATCGGATAATCCGACTGCACCATAATGTTATAAACGGAATGATAGATAATCGCCACGGAAAGCGCTGCCACGGTTCCCGCATGGGACAGGCGCCGGTTCCTGCTGACAAATGTCATGGAATACCCGACCGCAAGCGTACTGATTCCGTGCATCATTCCCGTTCCGAATCCCCTTGCAATAATCGTTCCCGCAGAAAGGCCGGCTGTGGAATCAAACAGAAAACATATATTCTCAAATGTGGCAAAACCGACTCCGGTCGCAATGGAGCTCTCTATCAGCAGCTGCCGCTCCGGCTTTATCAGAAACGCCAGCAGAATAATCGGCAGCGCCTTCAGTATCTCTTCTATAATCGGCGTGACATTTACCGTAAGAAAAAACACGGATAAACCTGTGTTGTTCCGAAGCAGTCCGTTGATTTCTCCGGCAAACAGACACATAAAAAGCCCTGTAATCAGAAATCCGAGCAGTATCCTTGCCCTGTCCCTGAAGATGCCAAGCATCATCGAGAGCGGCGCGGCCGTACAGATGAATATCATCAGCTGGAGGTCCTGCATTTAACCGCCCCCTTTCTGCACGCTGTCAGAATGCCCCAAAGGATTCCCGCAAGAAGCAGGTCATATACTCCCATGGCTTCCTTCGGGCAGAAGAGATACGCCAACGGATACAGGTAATTGGCCGCGAAGAATATCAGGGAAAGGATATCGATGCTCCTTATGGCCTCTAAAAACGGGTTCCCCGCGCGGACAAGCAGCAGATGCTTCAGACTGAACCACGATGCAACAAGCGCAGGGGAAAGACTTAATAAGCCTATCACATCCGCCCATACGGGAGCGTTTCTCTGCGGGGATAGAAGATACAGCGAATAGATAAGGAGCAGCAATGCAGGTGCAATAAGAGCGAGGATATTCGTTCCTTTCCCAGCCTCCGTATCCGCGTACCGGTCAGACTCGCCGGCATCGGCGGAAAGCATAAAGCAGAGGCAACCGAAGAAACCTAACAGACGAACCGTGACAAGCCCGTCCTGCCCACCGTTTCCCAGAAGAGAATTGACTATCACCCATAGCTCTTCAAGCATGTAGCAGCCTGCGGCGCAGACGTAAAGCTGAAAATACTGCGCCGTTCCTTTTCGGGACAGGCAGAGAATTCCATATCCGAAAGCGCCGGTCGATACTACAAATGCAAGTATTTCAAGAATCTTAATCAAATCTCTCCCGTCCCTTCTCCCGATATTTCAAGACCGTTCCCCTCCGAACTGACACCTTTTTTGGGGGATATTCTATATATTCATTATACCCAACCGGCGAAGGTGTTTCAATTCATAAGGGCCTTCCGAAAGGTCACCTTCTCTTCTTTCCTTTTCAGTCCGATTATCTGTCACTTTTGCAATTTTGAAGGCAAAAATTGCTCTTTTTACGTATCTTGCAACATTTCCGTTTTTTCGGGTTCAGCGCAAAAAGGCCCATCGAAAAGGAAGCGGTGCAATCCCCTCCTTGGCTGCACCGCTTCCTGTATCATTCATATTTCTGCTTCTTATTCCAAGCCGTAGAAGGAGCTCGGCTGATGTCTGCTCTCATACGGAATCTTTGCGAAACCCTCCTTATCGGAAAGCGCCGCAGCTATCAGTTTCTTCGTCATATCCGGAACATCCTCCCGTTTCAGCGCCTCCTCCACGTCAATCCAAAGAACCTCGCTGTTCTCGTCACCGTCCGAACGTGCCTCACCGGAAACGTACTCGGCGCGAAATGCAACATACCAGTCCTTTGTATTGAAACGGATTCCGATGATATTACCCGGTTCAACCGTTACACCGGTTTCCTCCAGATACTCACGGATTACAGTGTCTCTGGGATCCTCGCCGAACTCCATATATCCGCCCGGAACAATCAACTTTCCTGCTCCGCCACCATAGGTATGGCGGGCCAGAAGAACCTTGCCGTCCTTAATCACGACACCGGTAACGCTCTTGCCCCAGTCCGTGTTCTCATTTTCCATAATGTACGCCTTCTTTCTTTTCAAGATAAACTAATGATTGGGACCCCGGTTCAAATATGGAGTTAGTACCCAGTCGCCCCAGCTCACCACACTTCGATTTTTGTGGCGAAACGGTTCATAACCTGCATATCATGCGTGATGAAAATGTATGTCAGCTTATAGCGGTCGTGCAAATCCGCAAGAAGTGCCAGAATCTGCTCCTGTACGGTTACATCGAGAGCCGAAACCGGCTCGTCCAAAACAAGAATCTCCGGCTTCGCCATCAGCGCCATACCGATTGCGACACGCTGCCGCTGTCCGCCGGACAACTCCGTAATCGGACGCTTCGCATACTCTTCGGAAAGTCCGATTGCCTCAAGCATCTCCTTCGCACGCGAAACCCGTTCCTCCTTCGGAACCTTACGGATGCGAAGCGGCTCCTCCAGAAGCCACAATACGGATTTGGACGGATTCAGGCTTCCGTAAGGATCCTGGAATACCATCCCGACATTGCCCTTTAAATCAATCGTTCCGACAACCGGTTTCAGAAGACCGCACAGGCATTTGGCCAGAGTCGACTTGCCGGAACCGCTCCTGCCGACGATGCCGTAAACCTCACCGCGATTCACGGATAGATTATAATTCTCAAGCACCTTTGTTTTATAAGCAAGCGGATTGCGTCCGCGCTTCTTTCCGAAATATACATGCAGATGAGAAACCTTAACAATCTCTTCCGAACTGCTTATATCATCCGCTCCATCACCGGAGGGCGTTTGGGAGACCTTCATGGCATTCTTAAAATCCGCGCCCTTCGACGCGTTAAGAAGGCGTTTCGTGTAGTCCTTTTTCGGAGTGTCAAAGACGTCCTCCGTTGCTCCCTCCTCCACAATTTCTCCGTTATAAAAGACGAGCACGCGGTCACAGATTCGCCTTACCACACTCAGATCGTGCGAGATGAACAGAATCGCCGTGCCGTATTTCTTCTGCAAATCGGAAAGCAGTCCGAGAATCTGTTCCTGCGTCTCCGCATCCAGTGCTGTCGTGGGCTCGTCACAGATCAGCACCTTCGGATTATTGAGCATCGCCATCGCAATCATAATACGCTGGCGCTGTCCGCCGGAAAGCTTATCGGGATAGCTTGAAAGAATTCGTTCGGTATCGGTCAGGTCGACTTCCAAAAGAGCATCCGTGATACGCTTTCTGAGAGCTTCCTTCTCCCATTTGTCTTCCCCATGCGTAAGCATCTCCGCCATCTGCTTTTCAATCTTCATCGACGGATTTAAAGACGACATCGGCTCCTGAAATACCATCGCAATCTCCGCACCGCGGTAACGCTGCATATCCTTTGCGTTATAGTGACTCATGTCGACATCATGCGCGCCCTGCTCATCCCTGTAATGCACGTAAATGCTGCCGATAGCCGCCGCATTCTCCGGAAGAAGATGCATCACGGAAAGGGCGGTCACACTCTTGCCGCTTCCGGACTCTCCGACAATTCCAAGCTTCTCCCCGGGCTTCATACGGAATGAAATACCGTGTACGACTTCCTTCGGCTCCGCCGTTTCCGTGGAAAATGCGATGCGCAAATCATCAACCGAAAGAATATTCTCATCTTCGGAAGGCTTCTCCTCAACCTCCTCCGGATGCTTCTTATGAAGAAACGTGCGGATTGCTCTTCTTGCCACAACCGGGTCCTCCGTATCGGCGGAATTGCCGGAATAAACATCGCTGATCAATGTCACACCGAGAACGCACAGTACAAGCGCGAGTCCCGGAAACAGTACCATCCAAGGGGAAAGCTTCAGATAGCTCTGGCCTTCGGAAAGCATGCGGCCAAGGCTTGCATTGGGTGGCTGTACGCCAAGCCCGAGATAACTAAGCCCTGCCTCCGCAAGCACCGCATTATTGAATCCGACTGCCATCGTAACTAGCAGCGTAGCTCGAATATTCGGTAGCATATGAATGAACAGAATCCGGAAATTGCCTGCTCCGAGAAGCTTTGCATTGCTTACATAATCCATCGGAAGCTGCTTCTTAATCTCGCTTCGCACGACACGCGCGATGCTCGGGATGAACAGAATTCCAAGCGCGAGAATGACATTTTTCTCACCGGTACCGAAGATACATACGAGAACAAGTGCCAGAAGAATGCTCGGAAATGCCAGAAGGCTGTCATTCAGTCGCATTACTATCGTATCGAACATTCCACCGAAATAACCGCACAAGGCACCGATAATAATTCCAAAGAAACCGCCAATCAGAATCGTTGTAGCACCGATGAAGAAGGATGTTCTTGCACCGACCATCACACGACTCAGGACGTCACGACCGAACTGGTCGGTTCCGAACAGGTGCCGAAGCGACGGCGCGGAATTCTTGATTGCGCTGTTGACTTCCGTCGGGTCATAGGGCGTACGAATCAGGCCCCACAGTACAAGCAGTACTGTCAGACCCAAGAATATGCCACCTGCAATAAAATTGAAGGAACGATATCTCTTCATACAATCTCCTAAAGAAGCACTAAAATCTCGCAGCAAGGAACCAATTTCCTACTGTTCCGTATCCTTTGTGACGAGCGTTTCAATCACGCCGTTCAATACAATAACAACAATTCCGATGTACAGAACAAGCGCCTGCACAACATTGTAATCCCGATTCTGCACCGATACGACAAGCAGCCTTCCGAGCCCGTTAATGTTGAACACCTGCTCAATGACAATGGAGCCGGCAACAATCTCGGAAACGATGACGCCAAGGAAGGTAACTGTCGCAGCCAGTGCATTCGGAAGCATATGCTTTACCAAAATCTCGCCTTCGCCAAGTCCCTTGCTTCGTGCGGTTCTGACATATTCCTTGCGTTTCTCTGAAAGCAGTGCACTTCTAAGGAAACGAACCGTCATCGCCACCTTTGGCAGTGCCACCGCCAGAGCCGGAAAGAACAGGTAGGCAATACACCCTGCCGGGTCCTCCTCCCATGCAACAAAGGCTCCCGGAATGAACAGTTTCATCGAAAGTCCCAAAACAACCGAAATCAGGATTCCCAAAAAGAATGCCGGAATCGCCATAAAGGTCTGGTTCAGAAAGATTCCGACCCGGTCTCCGATGCTTCCCGGATACCTCGCATACATAAGCCCAAGCGGGAAGGAAAGAACAAGAATCAGGACAAATGAAATCCCCGCCAGTAAAAGCGTGTTCGGAAGTCCCTGCAAAAACAGTTCCGAAACCGGTCTGTCATAACGAATCGACATGCCAAGGTCACCTGTAAATGCACCCTTAATCCATCGCCCATAACGAACGAGGAAGGCATCGTTCAGTCCCATTTCCTCCCGAAGCGCTTCAACCTGCTCGGGAGTCGCATTGGTCCCAAGCTTAATCTGTGCCGCATCACCGGGAAGAATGGCAAATGCCAGAAAAGTAAAAAATGAGAGCACCAAAACGGCAGCTAACATTGATAAAATCTTTTTGACTGCTTTCATGGCGCTCTCCTTTCATTTGTCTTAATCACGCCCCAAAAGGACGCATACTATCATCTTTATCGTTCCGGAATCTGAATCGTGCTCATATCCTGCACATAAACCGGATAGAAGGTGTAGCCGGTCAGACTCTTGCTGACAGCTACCATCAATGACGGGCTCTGCAGGAATACGGATGCTGCATCGTCGGCAAGACATTTCTGTGCCCGGTCATACAGTTCCTTCTTCTTCGCCTGGTCTGTAGTAGCGATTGCCTCATTGTAAAGTCTATCGAATTCCTCACTCTCGTAGTTGATGAAATTCTTCTTCGTACCACCTATGTAATACTTCAGAATATCGCTCGGTGCAAGCTGCGAATCCAGACCGATGATGGTTGCCTCAAAGTTATGGCCCTGGTATACATCGGAAAGCCAACTTGCCCACTCAATCATCTGAATCTTCATGGTGATGCCGACCTTCTGCAGCTGGGAAGCAATTACCTGTGCGGTCTGCACATGGTAGGAATAATTACTCGGAACAACACAGGTAAATGTGAATCCGTCCGGGTAACCTGCCTTCGCAAGAAGCTCCTTCGCCTTCTCAACGTTGTACCCGTAAGTATTCGTGCAGGAATCGTTGAAGTATGCGCCGAAACCGGCATACACACCGCTTCCGATTTTCTTTCCTGCACCATCATTCAAAATTGCAAGAATGTCATCGCGGTCAACCGCAAGGCACATCGCCTGACGGACTTCCTTACTGTCGAACGGCTTCACCTTATTATTCAGGAACAAAGCCTGTACAAGGCTCATCTCGCCAACTTCAATGTTGAAGGAATCCTTAAGCTGTGCCGCCTGGTCGCTTGTCAGGTAAGGGAATATGTCTATCTGCTCTGCCTGAAGTTTTAAAAAGGCCGCATCGGTGCTTTCGGAAATGGCAAATGTGACCTTATCAAGATAAGCCTTATTGCCGTAATAATCCTGGTTCTTCTCCATAACAAGACTTGTCATGGGGGTGTAGGAAACAAAGCGGAACGGTCCGGTTCCTACAGGTTTCTTCGCCTGCTCCGTGTAATCCTTCGGGATGATACTGCAGGTCAGATAACCGATCAGCTCGGTGTTCGGTTCTTTTAAACTAACGGTAATCGTATCGACTCCGTTCTCATTCCTGGTTGTGATGTCGGAAATAACAGAAAGTGCGGCCACCACCTGCACCTCCGGATCGGAGGTTTCAAGCATGCCCGCACAACGTTTCAAGGAATATATTACATCCTCTGCAGTAACTTCCTTTCCGTTATGGAACTTCACGCCCTTTCTCAAAACGAACGTATATGTCATTCCATCCTCGGAAATCTTGTAGCTTTCCGCTACCGCAGGGACCAGATTGCCATCCCGGTCAGGTTTTACCAAACCTTCAAAAATGTTATACAATACTTCTTTAGTTCCTGCCGCTACTGCCTTGTGTGGGTCAAGACTATCCAAATCCTGTGTAATTCCAACAACCACCGAACCCTTTGTTTTCTTTGTGCCGCCTTTTTTACAACCGATAAGTACAGCCGCCGAAACAAGAATGAGAAGAGCCGCAAATAAGAATTTCTTCATATTGCTTCCTCCATTCGCATCTTAAGATGCTTCGTTCGATTTACAAACGTATTCTATCATATTTTCCGGAAAATACAAGAAAAATCTCAAGAACACGGGAGGAAACGCGGTTTTCGTTGCCTTATAACGGATAATATGGTAGAATAATTCTTATTGTATCAATAGGGAATTGCTTTGCATCTCCCCTAATATAAATCGCCACGCTCCAAAAGCAATGTCTGTGCAATGTATAGCGACATACTTTTCGTGGCAGAAAGACAATGTTTCTTGAGGATAACAACGTGACACACAAGACGAAAAAATTATTATCTGTATTTTTTCTGTTCATTTTTCTGTTAACCGCATGCGGAAGGGAAGTTACTCCTGTTTCTGTCGGCATCAAGCGGGATAAGGCTACCGCAACTCCTACTCCGACATTGAAACCGACTCCGACTCCGACATCAACACCTACGCCGACACCTACGCCCACCCCGACTCCTACGCCGGTACCGTCTAGTAAAGGTGCAATTGATGCCGCAAAATACGGTTATTCAGAAGATGAAGTACTGGATTATTACTGCGAAGTCGGTCTCAGCAGTGAATACAACAGTCCGGACAAAGAATTTACACGCAAATGGGTCGACCCTCTCAGTGTATACCTGACCGGTGTGCCGACCGATGAAGATATTGCTCTGATGGAGCAACTGTTTGATTATCTCAATTCCATAAACGGATTTCCGGGAATTTTCTTTACAACGAATATCAAGGACAGTAACTGCATCATCCGTGTACTGCCTTACGACGAATATCAGGAATATGCCCGTCCAAGGGTGAACGGCGATGAAACCGATGGTTATTCGACGATATGGTTTAATTCAGGACTCATCTATGAATGCGAGATCGGAATCATGTCCGAAACCAGGCAAGAAAATCGTAACCATGTAATTTTAGAGGAAATCGTGCAATCCCTCGGACTGCAGAATGATTCCTATATGTATTCCAACAGTCTGTTTTATCAGGCCTATAACTGCCCGCAATGGTTAAGCGACCTGGACAGCCTTTTGGTTGAATTTCTTTATCATCCCGATGTAAAACCGGGAATTTCCCGCGAGGAAGTCATCAGCATAGGAAAATGGTTGATTCACGGCGTAGATGAAGATGAATAAACGATTATTTAAGAGATTTAGAAAGAGAATGTGTCATGGAGATTAATGGAAAGAAGACAACCCTGGACGACGACGCTGAAATCTATAAGCGCGGCGAAGATCGTTCCGAAAACCTGACAACCAAAGAAAAATGGAAGACGATGACGAAGAAGGAACGTCGCACATTTTTCATGACCTACTACTTTTGGAAGATTATGCTCGGTCTTGCCGTTGTAATTCTGATTGGCTATATCATCTATTGCGCGGTACGCCCGAAGCCGAACGAACTGGCGTATATTGTTGTTCTGGACAATGTTCTGAATCCCCAAATGGTAGAGGACTATTTTGAAAAAGCCGTAGAAGACATGGGCTATACGAAGAAAGAGGCTATCATCAATGGGGATACAAGTTTATCATCCTCCAATAATACTCCAACCGATGCGCAGGCAATTTCCACCTATATCTTTGCCGGAACATTGGATATTATGATTGGTACGGAAGAGGCTCTTGGGCTTTATGCAAGCCGAGGTGTCATCGCTGATATACGGGAATACCTCCCGGCGGATATTCTCTCCTCACTACAGGAGGACGATCTCGTTTTATACCACTACGTTCCGGAAAAGGACGCTGACCCCAACGATACCGAACGTGACATCTGCATCGGTTTTCGTTTGGACGGCACAGAATTAATTGACAGTACAAAATATATCTCTGAAGAAACGGGATATTTACTGACCATCATTGTAAACGGCAAAAACGTCAAATCGGGCGAAGCCTATGATGTAATCAGATATATGCTTGGTCTTCCCATTCCAAGTGCATCATAAATTGAAATCACAACCGCTGAAATTGCGGCACACTATTATGAAAATGAGGTAACAAATTATGGCATATTTAAACGGAGTATTCTTCTCAAAAACCATGAGCCGTCCGGTACATTACACCGCGGTTCTCTGTAATGACAATGCTTTCGGCACGGAAGGCAATCCACACTATAACCGTCCGACGAAGAATGTATATCTTCTTCACGGCTTCAGCGGATGTGAGACTGACTGGTTCACCAATGCGCCTCTGACCGATTTAGCCAATCAATTCAATGTGAACTTCTTTATGCCATGCGGCGAGAACAACTTCTATCTCGATCAGCCCCAGACCGGATGCAAGTATCAGAGTTATGTCGGTGTGGAGTTTGTCGATTATACAAGAAAGACATTTGCACTTTCCGACAAAGCGGAGGACACCTTCATCGGTGGCTATTCAATGGGCGGTTTCGGTGCATTGCATACCGCACTCGCTTATCCCGAAACCTTCAGTCGTGCAATCGCATTATCCTCTGCACTGATTGTTCCCGCACTGAAATATATGAAACCTACGGACCAGAATCCGATGGCGAACTACGAGTACTATTCCTGGGTATTCGGCGATATGCAGAATGCTGAGAATACCGATGCCAATCCTGCTGTTCTCATCGAAAAACTGCAGGCTAAAGGCGCTAAACTTCCGGAGCTCTTTATGGCCTGCGGAACTGAGGATTTCTTAATCCAGCCAAACCGCGAATTCAAGGCTTATCTGGACAGTAAAAATGTTCCCGTTACCTATGTGGAAGGTCCCGGTGTTCACAACTTCGATTTTTGGAGAGAATACCTGAAGAAAGGACTTGAGTGGACCCTGTAATCAACCACTTTTTAAAGTAATGTGAGGGAAGATAATCCATGTCAGAACTGATTGAACTGATTAACAAAAAGAAAATGTATTCCATAAAAGTTGCCGTTGCGGCTTTGCTTGCTTATGTAGTTTTTACTATGATTCTGACGGCGGCATTTCCTAATGTCTCACAGCTTTTCTTCAATCTCGGGTCGCTAGTTCTCATTTTGGCGATTCGCCTGCTTGCGGAAAGCATTACCACCATATTAGTTGGGCAGAATAAGAAATCCGAAATGCCCGGATTGACTGCCGGACCGTTAACGGACTACATTCTTAAGAAGACTATGTCGGAGAAACAGCACGCTGAGACTCTCGGCATCAAATTCAACACTGCTATGTTTGCAGGCTTTGCATTTTCTCTGTTTCTTGCCTTCCTTGAGATGACACTTACCCATATCGCCGATTATGTAAGAGTTATTTTGTTACTTACCGCTATTTTAGCTGCAGGTGCCGGTTACTGTAAAGGCAAGACCACAGTACTATCTTTGGTTATTGAGAAAAATCTAATAGTATCTGATAATGTTGGATAATAACACAGAACAAAGCATATTTCTTGCGCCTTATAACGACAAGATTCTTTTATACAAGCGTGTGTTTCCTTTGCGGAGCGTTTTTATATCATAGGAAATGCAACGCAATTTCCTATGATATAAAAAACGGTCGCTTTCATGCGACCGTTTTTTATACTCATTGATTATCGTTTCATTTCTTTGTAATATATCCAAGTGCTACCAGCGTCTCAGCGGAAAGAATTGCGCCGCCTGCTGCGCCACGCTTCGTGTTGTGGGAAAGTCCTACGAACTTCCAATCGTAAAGCTTGTCCTCACGAAGACGGCCTGCGCATACGCCCATACCGTTCTCACAGTCACGATCAAGCGCACACTGCGGACGGATGTCCTCTTCAAAATAGGTAATGAACTGCTTCGGAGCACTCGGAAGCTCCATATCCTGCGGAAGACCCTTGAAGTTCTTCCACTTTTCCAGAATCTGCTCCTTGGTGGGCTTATTCTTGAAGTTAACAAATACGGCAGCGGTATGTCCGTTCGTAACCGGAACACGGATGCACTGCGTGGTAATAATCGGACCTTCTGCCTTTACAATCTGACCATTCTCAATGTGACCCCAGATACGGAGAGGCTCCTGTTCACTCTTCTCTTCCTCACCGCCGATGTAAGGAATAACATTGTCAATCATCTCAGGCCAATCCTTGAAGGTCTTGCCTGCACCGGAAATAGCCTGGTAGGTCGTAGCAACAACCTCGGTAGGCTCAAACTCCTTAAGAGCATGAAGCATGGGGGTATAGCTCTGGATGGAGCAGTTCGGCTTAACGGCTACGAAACCGTGCTTCGTACCAAGACGCTCTCTCTGGAACTTAATAATCTCATAATGCTCGGGGTTCAGTTCCGGAACTACCATCGGAACATCAGGCGTCCAGCGGTGTACGCTGTTGTTACTTACAACGGGCGTTTCGGTCTTAGCATAAGCTTCCTCAATTGCCTTGATTTCGTCCTTTGCCATATCCACTGCGGAAAATACGAAATCAACCTCAGCGGCAACAGCCTCTACCTCATTCACATTACGAACAAGAAGCTTCGCAACCTTCTCCGGCATCGGAGTCGTCATCTTCCAACGGTCACCGACTGCCTCTGCATAGGTCTTGCCTGCGCTTCTCGGGCTCGCTGCTACCATAGTAACCTCAAACCACGGATGATTCTCCAACAAAGAAATAAATCTCTGGCCAACCATACCGGTAGCACCGAGAATACCTACTTTAAATCTTTCTTTCACTTCAACTGCCATAATGGGCTCCTTACTGCAGAAATCAGGCCCTTTATCCGTCCCGTTTTTTCTGCGAATGTTTTTCTCACGCGGACATTTGTCCGTGAACTTGCCTTATTCTATAACATAAAAAAGGAAAATGCAAGTACTATTTTCACATTTTCCTTATTTTTTTTCAAAGGTTTTTGCTTTCTGTGCTTTTATATTGATCCAAAAGCTCTCTTAATTCCGCAAATGTACTGATTTCATTCACTCTTCTGCGTATTGCTGCGGAATTTGGAAATCCGGAATAATACCATGCCACATGGCTTCGCATAATCGGCATCGCACGGTGTTCACCATAGCGTTCGATAGCCATCGCCGCATGCCGAAGCGCCATCTCGGAAACAACTGAGGCAGTAGGCTTTTCCGGCACCGTTTCTCCATTAAGGGCTGCTTTGCACTGTTCAAAAATCCATGGATTGCCGCACGCTGCTCTTGCAATCATAATGCAATCGACACCGGTTTCGCGTTTCATCGCCAGTGCTTTCTCTGCGCAATTTACATCACCGCTTCCGATTACAGGAATACTGACTGTTTCCTTTACTCTTCGAATGCAGTCCCAGTCAGCATTACCGCGATAGAATTCCGTGCGAAGGCGTCCGTGAACGGCAATTGCGGATGCTCCGGCTGCCTCACATGCCTTTGCGACCTCAACGGCGTTGTCCTCTTCAAAGCCTTTTCGGATTTTGCAAATTACAGGTTTCTTCTGGGCTTTCACCATAGCGGATATAATTGCATATGCCTTTTGGGGTTCCTTCATCAGTGCGGAACCCTCTCCGTTATTGACCACCTTGGGAACCGGACATCCCATATTGACATCAAAGAAATCGAATTGTGAATCCTCCAATGCCTTCGCCTGTTCTGCCATAATATCAGGCTCGGAGCCGAACAACTGAATTGCGATCGGATGCTCCTCTTCCCGTGTTTCCGTCATTTCTGCAGTATTGCGGTTATGGTACATTAGTCCCTTCGCGCTAATCATCTCCGTATAGAGAAGTCCTGCACCCTTCTCCTTACATAAAAGACGAAAAGGCAGGTCTGTAACACCTGCCATCGGTCCTAAAGCCAGTTCGGTTGTAATCTCTACCTCTCCGATTCGAAAACTCATTCCTGTTCCTTTCGTTTCGGCTGCTTCTTATAAATAATCTGGAGACCCTTCAGCGTAAGCTCCGGATCATATACATCAATCATATCGGTAGCCTCGGAAATAATTCTGCCGAGTCCGCCGGTCGCAACAACCTTCATCTCAGAAAGTCCTGCTTCCTCTTTCACCTTTCGGATGATGTATTCGGTCTGACCGATGCAACCATACACAAGACCTGCCTGCATACTTGTAATGGTATCTCTCGCAAGAATGGATTCCGGTCTTTCAATTCCAACCTCCGGCAACTTTGCCGTGTCATTCCACAGCGCATTGGCCGAGATACGAATGCCCGGGCTCGTAATACCGCACTCAAATACACATCCGGGGAGAACTAAATCATATGTCGTCGCTGTACCGAAATCAATAACCATCAAAGGTCCGCCATACAGTTCATAACCCGCCACACAGTCAACGACACGGTCCGCACCGAGTTCCTTCGGGTTGGCCATATTGATGCGAAGGCCGGTCTTCGTTCCTGCACCGATAACAATCGGTGTACAGTGGAGATACTTGATTATTCCGGAATTGAGGGAATGCATAATTCCCGGTACAACGGAAGCGATAATGACATCCTTCAGTTCCTCCGGTCCACAATCACAGCCGCGAAGAAGCGTTGTAATCCAAACACCGAACTCATCGGAGGTACGCTGCATCTTCGTCGTCATACGGAAATGCTTAATCAGTTCCTTCCCTTTAAAAACGCCAAATGTAATATTGGTATTTCCAACATCAATTGCAAGTAATAATTCCTTCTTCATCTAATCTCCTCCGGTTATCCTTCCACATCCTCATTTAAGAAGAATACCTTGTAGTATAACTCCAATGATTCGAGAAAATCTCGTTGCTCATTACGGAGTTTCTTGATTTCGAGTGCACTTCCGATTTCATCGAACAACCCGTCTGCCTCATTGGCTGAAACCTGAAACTCCAGGTTTCCTTCCTCGTCAAATTCAAGCATCAGGCGTCCTCCAACCTTTTCCGTAAAGAAGACACACATAATCTTCAACTCGTCCTTGACATCCTGCGGAAGATTCTCAAAGTCCGGGTTCATATAAAACAGTTTCTCATATGAACTGCTGCCACATAATACAACCTTATTCTGATACATATCCGTTCCTCAAACCTCTAGCAAAGCGTTGCATACATTACAGCCTTAATCGTATGCATTCTGTTCTCGGCCTCATCAAATACCTTGGAATATTTGGATTCGAATACCTCGTCAGTAACTTCCATCTCGGAAAGACCAAACTTCTCACTGATTTTCTGTCCGATTCCCGTGTTCAAATCGTGGAAGCTCGGCAGACAGTGCAGGAAAATGGCATTATCGGATGCATTTTCCATAACCTTCTTATTCACCTGATAAGGAAGCAGGTCGTGAATTCTCTCTGCCCAGATTTCGTCCGGCTCACCCATGGAAACCCATACGTCCGTTGAGATAACATCCGCATCCTTAGTTCCTTCCATAACATCCTCGGTAAATTCCAGAATTGCGCCGGAAGCCTTGGCATAAACCTCGCATTCCTTACGAAGTTCTTCATTCGGCCAATACTTCTTCGGAGCACAGCATACAAAATGAAGACCCAATTTACTGCATACAATCATCAGCGAGTTACCGGTGTTGTAACGTGCGTCTCCCAAGTAAGCAAACTTGATTCCTTTAACCTTACCGAAATTATCGCGAACCGTAAGCATATCGGCAAGCATCTGTGTCGGATGGTACTCGTTCGTCAGACCGTTCCAAACCGGAACGCCGGAGTACTTCGCAAGTGTTTCAACGATTTCCTGCCCGTAACCGCGATACTCAATACCGTCGAACATACGGCCAAGAACTCTTGCGGTATCCGCAATGCTCTCCTTCTTGCCAATCTGGGAAGCGGACGGATCCAGATATGTAGTACCCATACCAAGATCATGTGCTGCAACTTCAAAAGAGCAGCGGGTTCTTGTACTCGTCTTTTCGAAAATCAGAGCAACATTCTTGCCCTCGCAACCGCTTACGCGAATGCCCTTCTTCTTTTTATCACGAAGTTCCTCAGCAAGGTCAAGAAACTCAATAATCTGTTCCGGTGTAAAATCCTTCAGTGTTAAAAATGACTGCCCCTTAATATTCATAGTTGCCTCCTTATTCTTCATCCCTTTATTCGGGAACCCTTATTCAATATTCCACTTTCCAAAGTGTCAGTCCGTGCGCCGGAGCCATTCCGCCGGCTTCATCACGATTCTTCGCATCCAATATCTCTTTCATCTCCTCCGGGCGGCGTGTTCCTTCTCCTATCTCCAAAAGCGTACCCACAAGGATTCGAACCATATTCTGTAAAAAACCTTCGCCGGTAAAGGAAATCACGAGTTCAGGAAACTCAGCCTCGCCCTCTTTTCTTACCTCCTCGGCAAATGACACATCATATATCTCGCGAACCGTCGATTTCTTCATATGGCGGTTCCCGCAAAAGCTTCGAAAATCATGCTCACCAACCAGGCACTCTGCTGCTTGTTTCATCGCATCCACATCAAGGTCTTCCGGATGCCACAAAACATACTGTCTGCCGAATACCGGTCTGAAAAATCCGGTGCATATTCGATAGCGGTAAGTCTTCCTCTTCGCATTCAGTCTGGCATGGAATCTGGCATCGACTATTTTACAGTCTGTAACGACGATATCCTTCGGCAGATACTGATTCATCAGTTCCATAATCTTTCCGGGACCGTAATTCGTATTCACCGAAAAGTTCGCCGTCTGACCAATGGCATGAACACCTGCGTCGGTTCTGCCGGAACCATGAACCTCTATCTCCTGCTCAAAGAGCTTACTAAGCATTCCTTCGATGCGCCCCTGTATCGTATTGTCCGTGTTCCCTTGCTTCTGCCAGCCGTCATAACGGCTTCCGTCATACTGAAGCGTCACACATATATTTTTCAAAATAACAACCTCTTTTCTTAGAACAAGCAAATATGCTCGCTCGCGCCACGTGTGTGCCTTTTTGCGACAGATTTCCTAATTAGAAAAATAATACGCATTATAATGTTGCATCATAACACATTTTCTGTAAGGAAACAACCCTTTTCCACCCTCGGAGACCTTATGTTCCTAACGAAAATGAAAATGCGCCTCTATTTTTCGTGTTCATAGCGGAGAATATGCGTAAAATAAGAAAAAAGTGTGATTCTTTTTTATATATGTAATGAAGTTGCTTTACACCCGAACCAAGAATAGGTATAATCTATCACAGATGTTAATCTTGCAACTATCATACTTAGTTGGCCTTTCATAGAATGAAATGAGTCGAGGTCTACATATGGCACTGGCCTTTTTTGAAAATCCTTATCTGACTCGTCCGAAGCGGCACGAGCTAAAGATTCTGCTTTCCTACCCGCAATATGTGGAACTGCGCTCCCGTGTCGTCGGCGTTCTGACACCTGACGAGCATATGCCCGGACCCGACGGCTACCTGATTCGAAGTGTCTATATGGATACGAACAGACGGGATGCCTACTATGAGAAGGACAGCGGCGTCGAACACCGAAACAAATTCCGAATCCGTTCCTACAATCAGGATGATTCCTTCATAGTCCTCGAGAACAAAGAGAAGATTGACGACCGAATCAGTAAATCGGATTTTCGTATCACCAGAGAGGATTACAACGCAATTCTGGCGGGAGATTTTCAAGTTCTTTCGGGCTATGATAATCCACTGTGCCGCCAGGTTCTCGGCTTACATAATTCCGCGGGGCTCTCTCCGAAAGTAATCGTCGAATACTATCGGGAGGCATTTACGCATCCGCTTTCCATGGTGCGTGTCACATTTGACCGAATGATTGCTGCCGGCGTGAACACATTGGATATGTTCGATGAAAGACTGGTCACACGCCCTGTATTTCCGAATCGTGAAGTTGTCCTGGAAATCAAATACGATGACGCTTTTCCGATGTATCTGAAGCAGCTGTTACAGAATAACGGTACAAAGCTTGCCATTTCCAAGTTCGTTATGTGCAGTGACCTGCTTTCACAAAACTACATCGTACTGCAATAAGTATCTTTTAAGGAGAAATAAAATGTCTGAATACATAACCGAAATCCAAAATCTGATGGGGCAGGCTGAAAATCTCAGCAGTACAACCCCTGCACAGATTATTGCCTGTCTGACTTACACTGTCATCTGCGCAGCATTAATCTATTGTGTATACCGTTTCTTCTATCGTGGTGCCTGCTACAGTGAGAACTTTGCCATCTTGCTTGTTCTGGTTGCACTGATTACCGCAATGATTATTCTGACAATCAGCTCAAGTGTAGCTCTTTCATTAGGTACCATAGGAGCCCTCAGTATCATCCGTTTCCGTTCCGCAATCAAGGACCCGCTTGATGTCGGATTCCTGTTTTGGTCCGTTGTGGTTGGCCTCACAACCGGTGCGGGAATGATTCCTTTTGCAGTACTCGGTTCTGTATTTATCGCTGTTGTTTATATTCTGATGACTCTTTTACGCACGGCCAAGGGGGCTTATCTTCTTGTCATCCGCTATGACGAAAATGCTGCTTCAGAGGTTGATCGAATCGTAACATCCCTTAAGGGGCGCCTGAAAAATAAGACCGTCTATAAGGATGAGACTGAATTGACTGTCCAAATCAAATGCAAGGGGAACGATACACCTTTTCTGAACGAGCTGAAAAGTATCCCCGGCGTCAGCAACACCGTTCTCGTTGAATTCACTGCCGATTAATTAGTACTGAATGCTATGCGTTCGGAAATATCGCAAACAATCCATCAACCCGCTTCTGTGAGGTATCTATGGAGAATTCGTCTAAAAAACCATTCATTATCATAGCTGCAATCATTGCAGTAATCTTCCTTGTTGTTGTAATCCGTTCTGCCCGCAAGCGCAAGCTGGGAGAAGAGATTATTCCTCCGCTTGAACTGAAAGCGGAGACTGTTGCGGAAGACCCTTTTTCGAAGAATCCTTCTCCAATAGACTATACAGATAGCGAATTCACATTTACCGACAGCATGCCTGATGTTATGCTGAGTCACAATCATTATTTCTATACAGATACCGTGGTGGTTCGCATCTTCACGAGAGAACCTGCAGAAATCTATTACACCACAGACGGTTCCACTCCAACACGCAATTCCACAAAGTATGCGCCGAACGCCGGTATCACCTTGTACGTCTCTCCCTTCGGAGAAAAAATCTATCCGCTCCGCGCCATCGCATTCTATGAGGATGGTTCGCACTCTGACGAAGTGGTTCACAGCTATTTCATCTCTTCAGAAATCAATCAGCGTTATGAAAATATGATGATTTTCAGCATCTCCGGAGAACCCGAGGACCTGACGCAGGGACCGTCCGGCATTCTCTATGGAATGAATTACGAGCAAAGAGGCGCTGCCAGCGAGCGACCGGTTTATGTGGAGGTTCTGAACCGTTCCGGAGATTTAATTACCGGTCAATATCTCGGAATCCGCATCAACGGCGGTTATAACCGCATGAATTCCCAAAAATCCTTTAAGTTCTTTGCAAGAAAGCGCTACTCTCCCGAGGAAGGAACAACCTATCTGAACTGTTTTAATCTGTTAGACCCTGATGGCTCTCAGATTGTCCGCTATGACCGTTTCGTACTGCGTGCCAGCGGTAACGATTACCGTTTTGGTTTCTGCCGTGACGAGCTGAACCAGATGCTTGCAAAGGAAGCGGGATTTGACATCTATGAACCTGTATTTCCTGCCGTAGCCTACATTAACGGTCAATACTATGGTTACTTCTGGCTGCACGGCTCCTACTGTGACGAATACTTCAAGGATTTACTTGGTGCTTCCCCTGCAAAGAAAGCTGCTACGACGGATTCCTTCGAGGAAGGGGAATTTATAATTCTTGCCGGGACCGAACGCCACAAGGAGAAAGACGAAGACGACGATGAGAAATCTGCGCTTGCAGAGGTGTTTAACGAAAGCTATGAACATTTTTCCAAGATGGATTTGACTAACAACGATAACTATAATGACCTTTGTAAGTGGCTTGACGTTGATGGTTATCTTTCCTATATGGCATATAACATTTATCTGTGCAATAAGGACTGGCCGAATAACAATGTTCGCTGCTTCCGATACTTCGCTGCTCCGGGAGAAACTTATGAAGACGGCTATTATGACGGTCGGTGGCACTACGTCCTTCACGATATCGACTATACCTTAGGGCTATACGATCAGCTTGAAGTTTCCTATGATTATGACACACTGGCTGCAGTAATGAGTTCGTCAAGCGAGCGATATGCTCCGCTTTTTGCGGCACTGATGAAACGTGCCGATTGCAAGGAATATTTCATTCGGAAATCGCTCGACTACAGCGCAGGAGCGTTGTCATTTTCCTCCATTGTCAATAAACTCAATGCTATATCGGACAGTCGTGAAAATGAAATGCATTATTATTATGACTTTCTCACTTCTCTGAAAGGAGAGGACGTCAGCTGGATTAATGAAAACCAGCTTCCCGAACATCTGCAGGGAATCCGGAATTTTGCACAGAAACGGCCCAATTTCTCTGCAAACTATCTGCGCAAAAATCTCAACCTTACCGGAGACAAATACAACCTCATCGTAAACGGTGCCGTGGGTGCCAGACTTCAGGTCGGAAGCTATACGGCCAAGGAGGGAACCAATGTTAACGCAATCTATCTCACCGATTTTGATGTTCCCATTTCCGCCCTGTATTCAGACGGATTTGCTTTTGATTACTGGGAGGTCAACGGTACCCGCGTGGATACGGAAAGCCTTTCCATTACGCAAAGTCTCGTAATAAACAATACCGTTTCTATAGTGCTCCATATAAAGACGGTTGCAGCCGAGGATTTATACATCAGAGAATTCCGTTCCCGCTCCGGAGATTATGTTACCATCACCAATGCGACCGGAGGGGATGTTGACCTGTCCGGTTATATACTGAGCGACGGCAAATACGAATATCATTTTCCTGAAGGAGACATTCTTGCAGACAAGTCAGAAGTCACCGTCTATGGAAATGACACCACAGTCGACCCTGCTGCAGAACGGAAAGCTATCTTCAATCTGTCTGAAGGCGAAACGCTCTCTCTGAAAAAAGCTGACGGGACAGTAATTGCAGAAATCCTGATTCCGACATCACATTATGGCTTCTTGTTCCGCAGAAATCCTTATACCGGTCAGTATGAAGAAACACAGGAGTGAACATAAATCCCTCCTTAGCACAATACGTGCGCGAGTGTGCATCCTTAGCGGAGCGTTTTTTGTATCATAGGAAATGCGACGCAATTTCCTATGATACAAAAAGAACCCCGTAACCAATCCACAGTTACGGGGTTTTTATGACTGATTCTATATTCTTTTTATTCTGTTACAGCTGTTGCATTATCATAAATATACTGCATTGCCATATCATAAAGCATACTCTGTCTGATCTTCTGAACTCCATATGCAGCCTCTAAATCAGCCTGTGTGGAATAACCATACTCTTCCAGATATTCCGGTAAATAAGTCTTGTACTGTTCTTCTGAAAGCGTAATCTTCTCTTGCGCAATGATCTCATTCAAAACAATACTTTCCTTCAAAGTATCCTCTGCCAGACCTCTCAATTCGGCACGGAATTCATCCATCGACTTATTCTCTGCCATAAGAACATAATGTTCAAGTGACATATCATTCCTCTGTGCCACTGCGCTGTAGTATGTAATCATATCGTTATAATAACTGTCAATCTGTTTGGTATCCAGCTTCCCGAATTTGGAACTGCTGATAACCTGCTTAACAAGTTCGTTCTTAATGGATTCCTCCTGCTGAACTTCCTGCTGCATCAGCATAAACCGCTTAGCATATTCCTTATATGATTCTACTGTGGTATATGACTTATTGGTATAATCGGAAATCAACTGGTCCGTAATCGGAGGAACATTCTTCTTCTCAACAGAGTTAACAGTAACTACAAACTCAACTGCCTTTCCTGCCATCGAAGCATAATAGTTCTCCGGGAATGTCAGTTTCAGAGTAGTTGTCTCTCCAACCTTGATGCCAACCAGTCCATCCTCAAAGCCGGGAATAAATGTATTGGAGCCAATCTCCAGATGTGTTCCCTTAGCAGTGCCGCCTTCAAACGGAACAGTCTCTCCTACAAGTGTTCCGCTATAGTCGATATTGACAATGTCACCTTTTTTAACAGCTGTACCCAAACGGTCTTCCATCACTTCGTATGTTACAAATTTATTCTGCAGGCTCTGCAGTAAAGCATCCAAATCAGAATCGGATACGGTGATGTCAGCCTTCTTATAACTAAGACCCTTATATTGTCCGAGTGTAACTTCCTTATCCTTCTTGCCACAGCCGGACAGAACAGCCGCCAGCATGACGCACATAAGGAAAATGGTAATCAATTTCTTCATGAAGCCCTCCAAAATCATAAAAATAGTCTTCGCTGAATCATTATAACACTTGACATTAAAATTTGCCACTATTATTATGTTAGCGTTCAAAAACATTTCACAAAGTCACAAAAAGCGCCGCTATTCGGTCATCAGGATACAAGTAGGCGCTAAACAGAGGTTTCTATGGATAATACACAAAAAGAAAACAAGATGGGCGTTATGCCTGTTAACAAGCTCCTCGTTACCATGGCTGCACCAATGGTTCTGTCCATGCTGATGCAGGCCATGTACAACATTGTCGACAGTATATTCGTAGGCAAATACGACAAGAACGCACTTTCCGCCGTTACGATGGCATTTCCCGCACAGGCACTGATGATTGCCATTGCAGCAGGAACCGGCGTCGGCATCAATGCCCTTTTATCCTACAGTCTCGGCCGTAAGGACGCGGAGAATGTCAACAAAGCCGCCACACACGGAATTCTCCTTGCTGCACTTTCTTCCATCCTTTTTATTATTCTCGGACTATGCTTCTCCGAAACCTTCTATCGGGTACAGATTTCCGCCAAGGAAATGTCAGAGAATCCGGAACAGTGCAAGGCAATCATCCAGTACGGCAAAGAATACCTGAGTGTTGTAACTTTATTCAGTCTCGGAATCTTTATGCAGGTTACTTTGGAACGCCTTCTGCAATCAACCGGTAAGACGATATATGCAATGATTACGCAGACAACTGGTGCTATTTTGAACATCGGTCTCGACTATATCTTCGTATTTGGTAAGCTGGGGCTTCCGGCAATGGGTGCCAAGGGTGCCGCACTGGCAACCGTAATCGGACAATGGGTCGCAATGATTCTGGCATTTATCCTGAACATCACCAAGAACAAGGAAGTCAACCTTTCCTTCAAAGGCTTCCGTCCGGACGGCAGAACCATTCGCACCATCTACCGCGTAGGTGTACCGAGTATCATTATGCAGGCCATCTCATCAGTTGTTACATTTGTACTGAACAAGCTGCTGAACGGCTTCTCGCAGGTTGCCGTAAACGCCTTCGGTATTTACTTCAAACTGCAAAGCTTTGTATTTATGCCTGTGTTCGGACTCAATAACGGAATGGTTCCGATCATCTCCTACAACTATGGGGCAAGACACAAAAAGCGTATTCTTCAGACAATGAAACTCAGTTATATCATTGCAGGCAGTATAATGGCAATCGGAATGGTTATATTCCTTCTTATTCCCAAGCCGCTCCTGTCCATGTTCTGTAAGCCCGAAGACCTCGCCGAGCTTGCCCGCTACGGAGTTCCATGCCTTAGACTCATCAGCCTGCACTTTATTGTTGCAGCATTTTCCATCATTACGATTTCCGTGTTCCAGGCACTTGGAAACGGCACCTACAGCATGATCGTTTCCATATGCCGTCAGCTTGTAATTCTGTTACCGGTTGCTTTGTTTATGGGACTGGTTCTGAAAAACATTGATTTGGTATGGCTTAGCTATCCGATTGCAGAAATTGCTTCTGCATCAATGTGTGCATTCTTCTTGATAAAAATATATCGCAAGAGTTTAAAAGGTCTGCCCGATTAAGGCAGACCTTTTTATATCAAAACTATGTTTCTTTTTATACTTCTTTCTTCTGAAACAATGCAATTCCGCATCCGGTGAGCAATACAATCAAAATAACCGTCACAAGAATCGGTACCGTGAAGTCAGTTGGCTCAGATGCCCCCTGCATCAGGGACAATCCTCCGCATAATGCGGTCGGGAGCTTATCGGCAAGCTTCGGAACGATTCCCAATAGCGTGCACAGAAAATACATTGCTCCGACACCAAGGATAACCTGAAACGTCGAACTGCAAAATGCAGAAAAGAATCCGATTGCAGCCACAATCCACAAACCGAACAACCAGTAGCATAGAATTGCCATCCCCATATATTTCACAGGACCGTTGCCCCAGTAGTATCCGTTATAGTATACGGAAATTGCGAAATACAGGCCATATGCGCCCGTCCAGATAAGTGACAGGACAGTAATCTTTGCCGTATAAATGCCCGTGCGGGACAGTCCCTTTGTCACGAAGGGAATCAGCGTATGCTTCTGATACTCTCCGGTAAACGAGCCTGCCCATATGATGGTCAAAACGATTAATACAATCGGAATATTCTTGAAATACTGCATCCAGGAATCGAAAACCGTAATATCCGTACTCGTAATGGTCATCCCGCTTGCTGACAGATCTTCAGCAAAAAGTTCAAGAATTTTGGGCGTTAACAGGGCCGTCGCAGGTCCAAGAATTGCCATAAGCACGCTCAGAATTGTGATAATCAAAAGTCGTTTGCTTCTGACATTTTCCATCAATTCTTTTCGGACAAATGCTATCGTCTTCATTTGGCAGCCTCCTCCCCGTGCGTTATGGTCAGGAAAAGGTCTTCCAGGGAGGTTTCCATTCGCTCTGCCTTGTTGATTGCAATCCTATTAGCAGCAATCGCAGAAAGCACCTTATGGAAATCCTCTTCCGAAGCATCTTTCATGCAAAGTGCGAAGAGTTCTCCGTTAGATTCATAGGGCATCAGATTCGGGAACAATTTTGCGAGGCAGTCCCTATCCTTCTCTGTTTTCATGGCGAAAAGGAATCCGCTCTCCGCTGTTCTTTCGTGCAATTCCTCCATCGTTCCCAGAAGAACAATCCGTCCGTCATGAAGCATTGCCACACGGTCACAGATTCTCTCTACATCAGAAAGAATGTGCGTTGAGAACAGTACTGTCGTTTCGCTCTTGGCAGCGGACAGAATGTCCAGTATTTCCTTTCGTCCCTCCGGATCCAAAGCCGATGTTGGCTCATCACATATTAAAAGTTTCGGTTTATGGAGAAGTGCCTGTGCAATTCCGAGTCTCTGCTTCATTCCACGGGAATAGCCGTGGATTCTGTGTTTCTCATTCTGCAAGCCGACCAGTGTCAGAAGTTCCTCTATCCGTGCCTTCTGCTCCAACTTCGGTATTTCTGTAATTTCTGCACACAGCTTAAGATATTCCTTTGCCGTCATATATCCGTAGAACTCCGGCACATCCGGCAGGTATCCGACAAAACGGTTCGTTTTTGTGTTGCCGTAAGTTACCTTTTCCCCGCAGACATAGATTTCACCCGCATCCGGCTTTAGAAGTCCCAATGCGGTCTTCATCGTAGTTGTCTTTCCTGCTCCGTTACATCCAATGAAACCAAAGACACAATTTTCCGGAACGGCAAATGATACTCCCTTCAGAACTTTCTTCGTCCCAAAGGACTTCTGTAACGCATTAACATTAAGTGCGTCCATATTTCCTCCAACGCATGCATTCGTTATTTAATGATATTGCTTTGCCTTCACATTGGTCACAACAAGACCTGCCACAATGACCACCGTAATAATTCCTACCTCTGCCCAAGTATACCAGGACGGAAGCGGCTTTGAAAAGGCCGGGAATAACACCAGACTTGAAAGACTGATAATCAAAATCACACGAATTATGCTAAGCCAGTATTTCGTGATGCGATATACCACAAAACTGTTCTGTTCCGTAACTTCACATGGCAGGTTCCAGAACTTGGGAAACCGAAGCAGAACAGTCAGAAGAACCGCCGAAATACAGATGACAACCATCAGTACAATCAACATACCTTTACCGGCATACCCATCAACTGTCCCGTCCATTCTGTAATGGTTTGGCACCTGATTGGGAAGTCGATTCCAACGCACAGCCAAAATTGCCGCACTGATAACGCAGATGGCTGCGGTGATTCCGTCCAAAATCCAATCGAAAACATTATTCCTAATTTTCATTTCAACCCTCAAATTATTCGTCTGCTTTTCCAAAAACAAAATACAGAATCGGTCCGATGAATTCCATTCCAACAATTGCAATCACATTCCAAAGAGCTCTTGTTCCTCTCTTATATTCCCTGTGCGTATTGATATGCCACAAAGTATAGCCAAGAAGCACCAACTCTAAAACAATCAACGGAATAATCAGCGGAAGATACTGCTTTAATTCTTCTATTTTTAATGTTGTCTCACAAAAAGCACCCATATCTGTCTCCTTACTTGATATCAAGCTCCGGCGGAACATCAATTTCCTCTCCGACATATTTGCCGTTCTTTTTACGCTGCCGCACGCACTCGGAAAGGAGGTATTCTATCTGTCCGTTCAGGGAACGGAAATCATCCTCTGCCCAGGCACAGAGTGAATCATATAATTTTTCTGAAAGTCGAAGGGGGACCTGTTTCTTCTCACCCATAGGTTCGCTCCTTTCATCAGGAAAATACCATTACCGCAGCCGTCATTTGACGGCCACGGCATAGACTAACATTACACTTAATACAGACTGCCTGAATTCACTACAGGCTGTGCATCATGGTTACCGCAAAGAACAACAAGAAGGTTAGAAACCATTGCCGCCTTACGTTCCTCGTCAAGTTCAACCATCTTCGTTTCGTTCAGACGCTCAAGTGCCATCTCAACCATACCGACAGCACCATCAACAATCATCTTTCTGGCATCGATAATCGCAGATGCCTGCTGGCGCTGCAGCATTGCCGCGGCAATCTCCGGTGCGTACGCAAGGTATGTAATTCTTGCTTCCAGAATCTTCAGACCTGCAATACCGACACGCTCCTGAATTTCATCACGAATACGCTGCGCCACAACCTCGCTGGAACCACGAAGGCTTCCTTCGTCGGCAATTCCGTCACCGGTTGTATCAACGCCCGGAGCCACATCATACGGATAGATTCTTACAATGTTACGAAGTGCGGTATCACACTGAAGGGACAGGAACTCTTTATAGTTGTGAACATTGAAGACTGCCTTTGCCGTATCCTCAATACACCAAGTTACTGCCATACCGATTTCAACGGGAGTACCAAGACGGTCGTTAATCTTCTGACGGTTATTGTTCAAAGTAAGAATCTTCATGGAAAGGCGTTTGTTCATATCACCTGTAGTCTGACCGGTAACCGGTGAAGCAGTGCTCTTTACATCACCACTCTGATTCAGTTCGGTTCTTGCAGCAGGATTAACTGCAGAGCAAAAAGGATTTACTGCATAGAATCCTGCCCCCTTAATTGTACCGTAATATTTACCGAACAAAGTCAGTACCAAAGCTTCCTGAGGTTTCAAAATACGAAGTCCAAGGAGCGGAATCCAAAGCACAAAACATAAAAGTGCTACTGCTATTCCCACCAAAGCATCCATTGCATTCACAATTCCATAGACCGCCACACCAAGATCCAACAGCATAACAAAAATTGTACATAGTAACAAAACCATTCCGTTCTTCTTGCCAACCAGTAATTTCTCTTGCATAATATACCCCTTTCTCTTTTTGAAGAACCAATACTACTATACGAAATGCTTCCTAATACGATGCACTCGAAGTATTCGTTATGATATCATTTTGATATCACTATGATAGTATTACCATATTGGTTCACAAATGTCAAGGGGTAAAAGTAAATATTTTTTACTCCGCGCAAAGAATGCTTTATATATAACCAACCCACATAGGAAATGTAGGGCATTTTCCTATAACAAAGCTCAACGCTTGCGATAGGAAATGCAACGCAATTTCCTATTGATAGAACAAAGCATATCGCTTGCGATATGCTCGCGCCGCCTGTGCGTCGTTTGCGACATATTTCTTCTGCACAGGCGTGTGCTTCCTTAGCGGAGCGTTTTTTATATCATAGGAAATGCAACGCAATTTCCTATGATATAAAAAAGGAGGCTCCAAGGAGTCTCCCTAAATAACAATTATTTCTGCGTCGGTTCCACGCTCTCAAAATTCCTGTTCCGAACGCTGACCAGTTTCCTGCCTTCATATTGAAGGGTCATCTCGATATCAGTCTCATCGGAAAGAAGTTTTTCTAAGAAGTATCGGTCTCCCTCCCATATCGGAAGCGACAATACTTCCGTCTTCGGCACCCATGACAGTTCTCCCTCCGGGCAATTCATATTCACGGAGCCCTCGAACTTTGTGGCGGTATAGAGGTACATTTCCTCATCCTCATAGGTATCTGAGCGGAAATGAATCAGCCCGCGGCTTTGGTACTCTGTAACCTTTAGCCCCGTTTCTTCATAAATCTCGCGAAGCATACATTCGTCGATTGTCTCGTTCGGTTCACATTTTCCGCCGATACCGATGTAATAGCCTTGATTCAAATCATTCTTTTTCTTGTTGCGATAAAGCATGAGCCATTTGCCGTCCTGCTCTATATAGCAAAGCGAAGTAATCTGCATCGTCAATCACCCTTCTACTGTTCACTCGTCAGGCGGATAATCGGGGAGAACCCGGTCGTCTTACCACATTTCATACGGCATTCAAAGAGTGTCATAAATTCGGACGGGTCTATACGGTCAAATGCGACTTTCTCGAACCAGTCTCTTGTGAACTTCACGGATACAACCGTTTCCTCATCCTCAAGTCCCGTCGCCGGGTTGATGCTTGTCTGAACCGCATGTACATACACAATATTCACCGGAAGCAGGGCAAATGTATCTCTCGCCGTACGGATACTCGTGGAACACACATAATCCTGCAGAAGATCATAATACTTCGTTTTGGAAAGATCCTTCTCGGAAAGTTTGCCCGTCTGAGTAGTTGTAATCTCAACGACCGGCATCACTTCCTGTTCCGCAATGCCAAACTGCACCTCTGCAAAATCACCGGAGTCCGTACCAAACTCAAAGGATGTTCCATAATCTCTTAAGTCTTCAAACGGTTGCATCCGTTCCACTGCGGCATAATATGCGTCAACATCCCCTCCTAGTACATGAAGGGCGATTTCTTTAAGTTTCTCATAACCGTATGCCGTCACATCTCCGTCGGCAATTGCACGCCAGTCAACCGGAGTGTCGCACTGCTTGTGAAGACTCTTCAAGTTTTCGACATACTCCTGATATTTTGCCACTTCCTCATTGGCTGCCTGGATTTCCTGCTCCTTCACATTCTGCGTATTACTCTGTCCGTAGCTGCTCTGTCCATAGGATGTTCCCGAATTGGTTGAGCCCGTCCGATAGCCGGTGGAAGACTTACTCTTACTGTTCATGCTTCCGTTTCCTATCGTTTTTACATAAGAAAGTCCGGTTCCGGGAAGCCCGACGGAAACAGTCTTCCTTCCTGTTGTACTCATTGTATAGTGCATGCCTTTCTTACCGACCGAAACACTTGCGCTCTTTGTTCCCAGGTTCAGTTTGACTCCGGGAAGAATCTTTATACTTTTACGAAAACGAAGTCCCATTCTGTGTCCTCCTACACTTCACTGCACTCTGTGAGAACCGCCACGAATTCGCCCAGCGATAGTTCCCACTTTTTCTCCAAGAATACCACGGAATCAGTATTTTTTCAATTTCCTGTCAACATTTGCCGCTTCGGCGTTACTGAGGGCGGGCATCAACAGAAACCTGCAGGCACACCGGGCAGCTTTGATAATATCGCATAATAACCATAGTTGCCCTGCACCCGAATCCTGTCTGAACACAAAAACGGGTTGATGGTCCATTTCCGAACCATCAACCCGCCTCTCATATGTCTTCAGAAAACCCGATAATTCGATTCAGTTAAGCCTGAAGCTTATCCTCTCAACAGGAAGAATTAAGCCCAGGGATTCTCGGTCGGGTAAGGAAGAGACTTCGGCTGGTTGTATCCGATATCCTTGATTCCAAGGAACTTGAATACTTCGAAGAGGCTCTTTCCGTAATGTCCGAAAGCAACTGCGCCGTGATGAGGATATCTCTTCTCAACGAGAACGTGACGATAGAAACGTCCCATCTCCGGGATAGCGAAGATACCGATACCACCGAAGGAACGGGTAGCTACGTCAAGAACTTCACCTTCAGCGATGTAGGAAACAAGCTCACCGTCGGAGTTGCACTGCAGACGATAGAAGGTGATGTCGCTTGCTGCGATGTCGCCCTCAAGGGTACCTCTGGAGATATCCGGATCGGAACCTGCAGGCTCAAGAACTCTATGCTGAATCAACTGATACTTAACGGCACGGTCTGCGCACATCTTGCACTCAGGAGTGTTACCGCAATGGAAGCCCATGAAGGTATCGGTAAGCTTATAGTTGTACTTGCCCTTGATATCCTCATCGTAGATGTACTGCGGAACGGAGTTGTTGATATCAAGAAGGGTAACGGTATCGTCGGATACGCACATTCCGATGTACTCGGAAAGGGCACCGTAGATATCAACCTCACAGGATACCGGAATACCGCGGCTTACAAGACGGCTGTTTACGTAGCAAGGCTCGAAACCAAACTGGGACGGGAATGCCGGCCAGCACTTATCGGCAAATGCAACGTACTGTCTGGAACCCTTATGGTTTTCAGCCCAGTCAAGAAGAGTAAGCTCGAACTGTGCCATACGTGCATTGAGATCAGGATAATATTTGCCTTCACCCATCTCCTTAGCCATATCTTCGCAGATAGCCGGGATACGAGGATCGTTAGCATGCTCTCTGTAGGAAACAAGGAGATCAAGCTCGGAGTTCTCTTCAATCTCTACACCAAGCTCGTAAAGACCCTTAATCGGAGCGTTACAAGCGAAGAAATCCTGAGGTCTGGGACCAAAGGTAATAATCTTAAGGTTCTTAACACCGATAATAGCGCGAGCAACCGGAACAAAATCACCAATCATCTTAGCAATTTCATCTGCGGTGCCAACCGGATACTCCGGAATATATCCCTTCAGATGACGCATTCCAAGGTTGTAAGAGCAGTTCAGCATACCGCAGTATGCATCACCACGGCCGTTAATCATGTCGCCGTCGCCTTCAGCAGCGGATATGAACATACAAGGACCATCGAAGTTCTTAGCAATCAAAGTCTCAGGAGTCTCGGGACCGAAGTTTCCGGGGAATACAACCAAAGCGTTGCACTCTGCAGCCTTAACGTCTGCAACAGCCTTCAACATATCTTTCTCGTTCTCAACAGTAACAGGGCACTCATAAAGTTCACCCTTGTAAGCAGCCTTGATTGCAGCACGACGCTTTTCGGAAAGAGCAATCGGGAAACAGTCACGGCTTACAGCAATAATACCAAGTTTAACAACAGGAATATTACTCTTAATCATTCTGTAATACCAAACCTTTCTATATAGTTTTTGGGGTCATGCCCATACAAACATTATTATACATTTTCCCTGCCCTTGTGTCAACTTGCGTAATGGAAAATCTATAAGCATTTTCACGAAACAAAACAAGCCGCCTGCGCGTCGCATAGCGACAGTTTCCTTTGCGGAGTTTTTTATATGGCAGGAAATGCGAAGCAGTTTCCTGCCATATAAAAAACGGATGTACCGAAGCACATCCGTTTCTTTCTGTCATTTCTTAAATTCTGTCGCACTCGCTTTTATCGAATACCCTTGCAGGTTTCACCTTCTCCTGCAGCGATTGCATCAAAGTCAGCCTTTGCCTGCTCTTCTGCATCGGACCCGTAAACATCAGCATGTATATAAGCATTGGCAGTAATATTTCCTTCCTCATCAACATATACATTCTTTGTATTGCAAATGTAATAATAGGATTCCGTCTTTCCATTTGCAACTACCGGAACCTCAATGAACTGCCACAAAACATTCGTTTCATTACCATCCTCATCGGTTCCGAATACGATTTTTGCTTCTCCGTAGACTGCTTTCTCAATAGCTTCAACAGTCTTGCCGATACCAATCCCGCCAGGAATATTCTGCGTTCCGATGCATTTTTCTGCCTCACTGTCAACATCAATCAACGATATCGGATCATATTTACTGAAATCATCATTGGCATTCACAATATGAGGTGCGGTTGCAGGAATCACAAATGAATACTTGGTCTTATCAGGGTCAACCTTATAACCCTTGGAAAGAAGACTTTCCTCATTGTTTACAACAAATTCATATTCAATCGTATCACCGATATTGTAATAAGTTTTCTCATCTACGATTTCATAATGACCGTAATAGTAACACTCATTTTCGAAATCCAGATTAACACGAAGTTCGGGTGCTATTCCTCTATAGTAAACCGCAAAGTCCTCAAAAGGATCCAAGAGCTCCGGTGCCTCAAGTCCCTCTACCGTAAACTCCTTAACGAGATCCTTCTCATCAATTGTGTAGTAGTGATTGTTCCACTTCAAATAACCCTTGGACAGATCTCCGTACGGTTCTGCCGTATACTTAATCTTGGTTCCGTTCACAATCGTATCAAGCGTATATTCACGGCTGAAATAGAACATATGCTGTCTGTCTGCAGGAATTCCACTTTCGTCAAATGTAATGGTAGGATTTCCTTCACGACCGGTACATACCAGTTTCGTACCCTCAAAAGGATTAATCTTCTTACATTCTGCAAAATCACCCTCCTGGAAGGTGTATTCAAAGGTCGTATTGGTCAGAACAACATGAGCCTTTTTCAGGTCATCTTCGTCGCCCTCAACAACAATCTTAATCTTATCACCGACGCTCCAGGTTCCGTCCTTGTCAACATCATCCTTGTCAACAGAAACCTTCAGTTTCAAAAGTTCATCACAAGCCTCGTCAATCTTATCGGAATTCTTCACCTTCTTCCAGGCTTCCTCATCGCTGAAATAAGTGCTTTCATTCATTTTAATCCATGTACGAAGACCTTCGGGATAGGTTTCCTCATCCTCATCGGTAAGGTTGTAAAGATAAGACCACAGCCCCATATACGGATTTTCGGCATCGTCAAGGTTCAGCAAGTCATTCATTGTGTCCTTTTCCGCAATAACAACTGCAACCTGACCGTGTCCATCCGGGCCGTAACCGATAACCTTAACGAGGTCTTTGGCATCAATAGTCTCTTTCCTTAACATAAAGAACACAAAGATTCCAGCGGCAATCAAAGCAAGTGCCACTACAGCACTTACAATACCGATAACCAGACCCTTCTTGCTCTTCTTCTCCTTCGGAACAAGAATTGTATCCGGTTCAATGTACCCTATCGGTGCCTCGGTAGCTACTGCTTCCATTCCGGCAACATTCTCTGCTACTGCTGTTTCAGCTTCTGACACAGTTTCGGTTGCAGCTGCCTCAACCTCGGCTACTGTCTCGGTTGCTGCATTCTCGATTTCTGCCACAGTCTCCGTTGCAGCTGCCTCAACCTCGGCTACTGTCTCGGTTGCAACTGTTTCTGCTTCACCTACGGTTTCTGCCGCAACAGTTTCCACTTCAGCAACGCTTTCTGCGATTGCATTCTCTGCCACGCCAACCGTTTCCGTTACTGCGGCTTCCGTTTCCTCGACTGCCTCAGCTACAGGTGCTTCTATGCTCGGCTGCTTAGCTCCGCAAAACATACAGAACATCATTTCATCGTCAAGCTTTGCTCCGCATTGATTACAAAATTTCATATTGTCCTCCAATCTATCGTTTTCGCACTATTCGAAAACAATTCACGCGTTAATTATATTCTTTTCTTCTCTCCACTGTCAATTGAAAAATCTGTGTAAACGCGTTATGATTAAAAAAGAAGAAGTATTTTAGGGAAAATGGGAGGAAATGCCGTGAAAAAAGATTACCGTTCACTTAGCCCGGAACTGATTGACCGAATCACAGAAGACCGACAAAAGGGAATTACAAATCCTTACGCCACGTCGGATTCCGCATGTGTTCGAAGAAACGGGGATCATGACATTCCCAATCTGTGGCGTCCCGCTTACATTCGCGATATCGAAAAGATTATGCACCTGCCCTATTATAACCGCTATGCGGATAAGACACAGGTGTTCTCCTTCTATCACAACGACGATATCACAAGACGCGCCTCTCACGTGCAGTTAGTATCCCGAATCGCCCGTAACATCGGCTCGGTTCTCGGGTTAAATACAGACTTAATCGAAGCCATCTCCCTTGGACATGACATCGGACATACGCCGTTCGGACATGCCGGAGAGCGTTATCTGAGCGAACTTCTGTACGCCAATACCGGATGTTATTTTAACCACAATGTGCAGAGTGCCCGTGTCATCGATAACATTTTCTGTAGGAACGCAAGCTTGCAGACACTCGACGGCATCATCAGTCACAACGGAGAATTCGAGCAACAGGAATACCGTCCTACCGGTAACCGCAGTTTTGAAACGTACGACGAATACCTTGCGCGCTGCTACGGTGCAAAGGATGGTGGCAAATTCCTAACGCCTGCCACTTTGGAGGGCTGCGTCATGCGAATCAGCGACATCATCGCCTACCTTGGCAAAGACCGTCAGGACGCTATCATAGCAGGCATCATTCCCGAGGATCAGGAGTTCACTTCCGACTATATCGGCACACACAATGCTGCCATTATCAACAATCTGACCGTAGACATTATCGAGAACAGCTACGGACGCGACTGTATTGCCATGAGCGAGCAGGCATTTGCCGATTTGAGGATTGCAAAAGAGGAAAATTACAAGATAATCTATCATAACGAGAAGACAGAGAAAGAATTCGACGCGCAGATTAAACCAATGTTCGAGGAAATGTTCGGACGACTTCTGGCTGATCTGAAAAAGGGCGATGAAAGTTCGCCCATATTCACGCATCATATTGCCTATGTAGAGAAGAGTCGTTCCCATTATCTGGAACCCGCTCCCTATTCTTCGGAGAATCCGGCATTCATCGTAAGCGATTATATTGCCAGCATGACCGACGATTACTTCCTGGATTTATATCGCCATCTGTTTCCGGAAAGCAAGCGTGAGATTCGTTTTCATTCGTATTTTGAATAACACTGCCGAGATATGCATAGCTAAGGCAAATGTCAATATTGCGAATTGTTCCGGTAGGAATTCGCTACATCAAACTTCAATCATGAAGTACTGACAAATTCTTCCCGGCTCGAAAGCTTCCTCCTCGGAAACAAGAACGCCGCCGCATTTTTCGACAACCTTCGCAGATGCGGCATTGTCCTTATAGCAGCCAAGGCGGACCTGTTTCATACCCTTGTCCTTACAAACCGAAACGGCATGACGAAGCATTTTTGTGGCATAACCCTTGTTCCGTTCGGAAGGTCTTACCCCATAGCCGATGTCACCGTACTTCAAAGACAATTCTTCCGACAATTCATACCGAATGCTTAATAAACCGATAAGTTGAGCTTCGTCAAAACAGAGAAGCGTAAGGTTTCTGCCCCATGTTTCATCTCCCTCGGAGGCACCCATTCGAATCTGCAGAAGCCACTCGGAATACGGCATGGTCGGCAGCCCCATAGAGGCGCTGATTCCATACTCACCATTGTCATAATGCTCCTGCATATATTCTTTTAATATTGTTTCATCTGTCTCTTCCGGTAATCTGAATTGCATAAAGCGTTTTCCTTTGTTCATATTATTTCGGGTGGGGCATTTACCGATTTCGAAAGGGCATGGCTATCCCCTTCCGTGAATCCTTATTTTTGCGAGCCGCCATTCTTTTCTCTTTCTTCCCGTTTCTTTCTTCGTTGCTCACGATTATCTTTCTCACATTCAAGCACCTCAACCACAGCGTCCGTCATCTCCGTCGGCCATGTTGCCCCGACCGGTTCAACATGCGCCCACGGAACCAGTTTCGCATAATCTTCATCAAACACAATGGTATAGGGCGGGCCATATTGGTCATTGACCACCATAAACAGTTTTCTACCATCACCTATCGGGATTTGCGCTTCCTGACCCATTCCATCTTCAAGCCCATCAAATATTTCTTGAAATATCATTATTAAAGAGCATATCGTACATGGATAACTCTTCATCACTTGTGAATCCCTCACGAACATATCTCTGCTCTTCCTGATTCATCGAATTTGCCAAATCCATCAGTTCCATGAATGTCTTTTCAATATTGGCACAATCCTGTTCCGAATTATATTCCTCGATAATCTTCTGATAGCGCTCATAGTAATCTACACGTTTTGGATTCTCCTTCATCATTCCATCAAGACTAACTTGAACGAGTTCATCCAAATCCTTAATAAGAAGATTCTTCTTTTGAACCTTTGCAAACTCTTTACGTAGCAAATCAAAATCTATCTTGCTTATATCAAAGCGCTTAGCAAAATCTTTATCCTTTGGTGTCTGCTCGATAAGAATATATTCACCTAATATACCGTTAATCTGAACCATCAAATCTACAGTATCCACATGCTTCTTCTTTTTCTTAAGTTCATCAAAGATAGCAATAACTGCATCTTTTCTTTCTCTATCAGCTTGTGATATATCATTTCTATCAAGATACTTCATCATGGTATTAATCTCATTATCATACCTTCATTGCATATTGTTTGGAGTCTTCGCTCTGATAATCCCCACTTTTCTGCTGCCTGTTTTACTGTCATAAATTCCATAGTTTTAATCTCCATATATTCACTATAAAACGACAAATTTTCCTTCTTTTATTATACAGCGGAATACCGCCGAATATCAATATAAAAATAGCCAGATATGCGCGAAGTATATCTGGCTATAAATTGCAAATTAATCGACCTAACGTGGTCCGCATCGTAGAGAGGCGTGTTGGGTTCTGTTATGATTAATATATCTGCTCGTTCTCAGAATTTCAATACCAAATTCACTATCTATGCTGTATGATTAATTTTTATATCATACTTCTCCTTAAATTTTGAGCATCGATTTGGTAGTAATATTTCCTCATGTTGCAATCTTCCTGCCACAATTCCCGGATGTACACCAATTGATTTTGCAAATGCTACAATTTCAGCGTCCGATGTGAATTTGTTTGGCGCAAATTTTCTGAATTCAGATGCTGGAATAAGATAATTTGTCGCAAAGTTATCTGCATCTTCTTCCAATTTCTCATTTAACTCTATCATTTCCTTTTCATCATAACTGATGAATACAGTCTTTATTTTTCTTTGTAACACATGACTAATCTCATGAAAAAGTGAAAACCAAAAAATATCTGCATCTAGTCTTCTATTGTTCATAGCAAGGACAACTCTTTCATCATTTATCCACTTAACTGCACCATTAACTCCAGAATTTTTAAGGTTAGGTAATAATACAAATGCCACACCACATTCTGCAAATATCTCCTTCATTCTTGGCATAAACACCTCCGGAGATTGCAAAGTCATGCTTCTAAGTTCTGGTAAATAAGCCTTTAACTTTTCAGCATCATATGGTTTTGTT